>DAIOEK010000004.1:54534-106921 GCA_036746315.1 Anaerolineaceae bacterium
GCAGCGGATAGACACCGTTACAGAATCTGTCGATCAGTGCCGGAAGGACTGGCTGATCCATAAAATCACTCTGGAGTATCCACAAGTTGAATTCAAAAAGAGTCGTCAGATGTGACGGCTCTTCCACTTTCTCAATTCACCCATCTACTCGACCGTGACCGATTTGGCCAGGTTGCGCGGCTGATCCACATCCAGCCCGCGCATGGTGGCGATGTGATAGGCCAGCAATTGCAGGGGAATGGCGGTCACCACCGGGCTGAGCAGCCAGGGCATCTCCGGCACCCACAGAACATGGTCCGCCAGTGCGCTGATGGTGGCATCTCCGCGGGAGGCAACAGCAATCACTCTTCCACCGCGGCTTTTCACCTGCTCCACCTGGCTGATCATCTTCTCGTACCAGGGGTCGCGGGGAGCCAGCGCGATCACCGGCATATCCCGTTCGATCAGGGCAATCGGTCCGTGTTTCATTTCCCCGGCCGGGTAACCCTCTGCGTGAATGTAGGAAATCTCTTTTAGTTTCAGCGCCCCTTCGTATGCGATGGGCATGTTGATTCCGCGTCCCAGGTAGAAGACGCTGCTCGAATCCTTCAAGGCGTGTGCGGTTTCCACCAGGTTGCGCTCCTGATCCAGGCACCACCCTACCGCCTGCGGTACCAGCCGCAGGTCCTGGATCAGCCGCCGCCTTTCTTCCGCGGGGAATGCACCCCGTGCATCCGCCAGGAATACCGCCAGCATGTACAGGTCGACCAAGGGGGTGGTGAACGCCTTGGTCGAGGCAACGCCGATTTCCGGTCCGGATTGCATGCCTATATATCCATTGGCTACGCGCATTGCCTGGGATCCGATCGCATTGACGATCGACCAGATTACGCCACCGCGCTTGCGCCCCTCATCCATCGCCGCCAGGGTGTCGGCGGTCTCGCCTGACTGGCTGATTGCCAGGATGACAGTATCACGATCCACGATCGGATCCTGGTAACGAAACTCAGAGGCGATCTGCACCTCCACCGGGATACGGGCGATCTTTTCGATCATGATCTTGCCCACCATGCCGGCATGTGCTGCGGTCCCGCATCCGGTAATGATGATCTTGCGGATTCGCCGGGCAAGCTGCAGGGTGCAGTTCAATTCAGGCAGCGATATCTTCCCCGCCTCAAAATCCACCCGCCCTGCCAGCGTATCGGTTACCGCGCGCACCTGCTCGTGGATTTCCTTCTGCATGAAGTGGCGGTATTCGCCTTTTTCCGCAGACACCGGGTCCCAGCCGATGGTGTGGGTCTGGTAAGACACTGCCTTGCCTTCCAGGTCGGTGATCTCCACCGCGCCGCGGGTGACCACCGCCATTTGCCTGTTTTCCAAAAAGGTTACCTGACGGGTATGTTCCAAAATGGCAGGCAGGTCGGAGGCGATGTAGTTTTCATTTTCACCAAATCCGATCACCACGCCACCGGCGTTTCCCAGCCGCGCGGCGATGATCTTGTCGGGTTCGGAGCGCGACATCACCACAACACCGTGGGCGCCTTTCAGTCGCAGCAAAGCCGCCCGTACCGCTTCGATCAAATCTTCACTTTTGAGCAGGTTCTGTTCGATCAACTGTACGATCGTTTCGGTATCCGTTTCGCTCTGGAACTTAACACCCTGCGCAGTCAATTCATCACGCAGTTCCTGATAGTTTTCCACAATACCGTTATGCACAAGCACCACCTCGCCATTGGCACTGGTGTGTGGATGGGCATTCCGCTGGGTGGGCATGCCGTGGGTCGCCCAACGGGTATGCCCGATGCCGATCTTGCCGGAGATGGGATTTTCCTTCAACAGGTTTTCCAACCGGCTGAGCTTGCCGGCATCCCGGCGCACCTGGATCTTGCCGCCGGTGATTACCGCCAGCCCGGCGGAATCATATCCGCGGTATTCCAATTTCTTCAATCCGTTCAAAATTATACCCGTGGCTTCTTTGTCACCGATGTAGCCAACAATTCCGCACATTTTTCTCCTGTGAGAGACCGCCCGGGGAATATATGCCTTCACACTGCCTTTGCAATCGTAACAAAATCACAAGCAGCCAATGCAGTACAGGCATCACCCAAACGCCGTCTCGGTTATGCAAAATATTCAATTGAAGTGGTTGGTGGATATCGATCCAAAGGGCATCCGCTGATCTTTCGATTTTCCCGGGGGTTCCCCGGTTAACTCCATCCTGCGATGGAGAACCCTCATCCTCGTCACCCGGTTGATTACTGGAACCGGGCCATGCGCTATTCCAACCTTATGGACACAGATAATTCCGTTTCACCTCCTTATTTGATTTCCTGCCAGATTATACCGCATCCGCCGCCATGCAACCAAGGGGTTATTATTTTACAACCAGCGGGGCTTTTCCCGCTCATAATCTTCCGGCGTATCCAGGTCTGCAATGATCGTGGGCGTATCGACCAGAACGTATTCAATATCCATCTCATGCGACTTCAGGAAATCGCGCATGGTATATTCCGCCCCGGAGGAAAGGATCTCTTCCCAGAATACCGCCGGGATCGCCCACGGATGCCCGCGGCGCATCTGCCAGGATGGCACAATGATCTTCGCCGGCTGCACCCGGTATGCCGAGATCACCGCCTGTACAGTCTGCGCCTGGATTTGCGGTTGATCCCCCAGCGCCAGCAGCGCCGCTTCAGCGGATGTTTGCTCCAGCGCATTCAGTCCAACCTTCAACGAAGTGAGCATGCTTCCATTGGCATAATCGGGGTTGAAAACAACCTGCACCCCGCTGCCGGAAAGCCGTCCGGTCAGCAGGTCGTGGCTTTTTCCACTGACCACCGTGATCGCTTCCGCACCGCCGTTGTACAGGGATTCGATCACCTGCTCAATGACAGTGCGTTTACCCCACGGTAAAACCAGCTTTTGCCGTCCCATGCGCTGCGAAAGCCCCGCCGCCAGAATTACCGCGCCAATTTTTACTTTTTCATTCATCTGCCGTTTCCTGCCAGTGCAATACATCCTGCGGAGAATCAAGATCCATCAGAATGCGCTCATCATACCATTCGAAATAGGAGGGAGCATATTTCGCAAACAGCTTTCTACCGCCTTCCTCACCTGCAAGCTGAGCCAGCTCTGAAAAAGTGATCCGGTCGAAATAGACCGGGTTTGCCCGTCTGCCGGATGCCAGCGGCGCAATGACCGGTTCACAGGTGATGCGGACCTCCTGAAGCAGCCTGCCGATCAACGGTTCGGAAAGATACGGCTGATCGGAAAGCAAAAAGATTGCTCCGCCTGCATTTTCCGGCAGTGCCTTGACCCCGGCTGCCACCGAACTCCCCTGCCCGGATTGCCACTCCGGATTGTATACCACCTGCACCGGCAGCCCTTCCAGCGCAGCTTCCACCGCTGCAGCATCTGACCCGCTCACCACCACCAGCGGATTCAAACCCGCCTGCAAACCGGTGATTGCCGTCCGACGTACCAGTGGAATGCCGTCTTTTTCCAACAGTTGTTTTGGAGTGCCCAGGCGGGTAGATGCGCCAGCGGCAAGCAGAACTCCAGCCACGTTTTCATAGCGGGCGTACACCAGCGGTTTCCGTTCGCGATGCATGGAAGCGATGATCACGCGGTCGTACACCGCCAGGGCCAATACCGCAACCTGCTGCGCCAAGGATTGCGTCTCAGCGTCATCCGCCTGGTTGAGCAGCAGCACCTTTTCCGCTGAGGGGGGAATATCCTTCAGCCCGCCTTGTGCATGGGTCAATACTTTTGCGGCAGCCTGCGGGGTAATGATCTCTCCCATACCAATACCCGCCAGCCGCTGGTACTCATCCATGCGATGCACGGTTTCCGCGTTCAAGGGCTTGCCCAACCCCGAACAACCGGCGGATACGATCACCATGTCCACCCAGAGCGGAATGACCGGCTCGTGCACCGCCGGAGCTTTCAGCGGAATCCCACGCGAGCCATCTCCCTCGATGATCATCGTCCAGCCGTTCTCTTTCACCACATTACCCAGACCAGCCAAAACCGACTCCGCCGGACCCCGGCTACGAAACTCATCGATCTGCTCACCGGTGACCAGCGATACCTGCCCCTTCATGGCTGCCCACGGAAAGGCAAACTCTTCCCCGGTTGGAATCCGATAATGCGCCATATCCGGCAGGAATTGTGATGCGCCGATGTGCGTGGTGGTGGTCAGGATGACGCCACGCTGAAGCTGCCTGGCAAGTTGTACCAGCGTACTGGTCTTTCCGCCAGAACCGACCACCGCAACCCGCATGCCGGGCTGCAGCCGGAAGATGTTGACCAGATCGGGAACAGCATCAATGCCCATAGAACTGATCACGAATTCCTGCCCGGGATAAGATGGCTTCCAATACACCACCGCCTACTGCCAGTGCCTTGTCTGAAATCATCTGGCAGAGTGAAGGATCATTTCGGGGGTCGAGGTCGCCGATCTTCATTCCGGCATATACCGGCTGTCCGTCGTGCAGCATGCCGCGGATGATGCCATCGAATGCCGCCTTCACTGTCTGCTCCCCCACCTGCGCCAACGGATCCTCCACAGACACCCGGCTGCCGATGTCATGAATCACCTGCAAGATACCATCCCCCGGAGCACGGATCACCCGCTCGATACGATAATTCTGCACTCTTTCGGGAATGCCGGTATCCGCCTCGGTGCTGCCCTGCCAGAAGACCCTGCCCATCCGCGGACCGCGGTTGGTTTCCACCACGGCGTGTACATTCTCCCCCGCGGTAAAGCCGGGTCCCAGCCCGATGGTCAGCGGATAGTCATCCCTGCCAAATTCGGGGGCAGCCTTACGCATACGGGCATCCACACAGACCAGCGGATGCAGCTCATTGGCGATGGCTGCCGACGGGTCTACCAGTACCGGAAGGCAGCCCCTGGACAACCAAGAATGTACTTCCGCAAGCGAATGGCACCGTTCACCGGTGATGCCTTCCACGGTGATTCTCTGCCGGTACACAGCCTCAGAGAAACAAACCAGCCGGCGCACACAAACCGGCGCCGGCAATTCGCTGATGATCACCGGTATCCCCGCTTTATGCAGGCGGAAAGCAACTCCACTACCCAAATCGCCGCCGCCGCGGATCAAAACCAGTGGTAATGACATCTTATTACTTTAGCTTGCCCAATCCCTTCAGCACCCTTTCAGGCACCAGCGGGAATTGATCGAACCAAACGCCGGTGGCGTCATGTACAGCAGCCGTCACCGCCGATGCCAGCGGCAGATAGGGCATTTCCCCCATCCCTCTCGCACCGAATGGACCATTTTCGTCCGGCACTTCAATCAGGATGGACTGCACCTGTTCGGGCACATCCAATACGGTGGGGATCAGGTACGTGGAAAGCGTGGGGGTCAGGGTGCGTCCATCCTTCTGGATGAAGTTTTCCAGAATTGCGTAACCGGCAGCCTGCACCACCGCCCCTTCCACCTGACCCTGTGCCTGCTGCGGATTAATCGCCTTGCCAACATCATCGGCACAGATCACATTCACCAAACGCACTTCACCGGTATCTGTATCCACTTCAGTTTCCACCACCTCGGCAACATACCCGTAGGCAAAGTTCGGCTCGCATTTTCCGGTTTCCGGGTCATAAGGCGTGGTTTTCGGTGGAATATAAGTATAGGTGGCTTCGGCAGGTCTTTCTTCATTCTGCCATTTCTTCAATACTTCCGCCGCCGCACCACGGATGGAGTTTCCGCTCATAAATGTCATGCGCGATGCAGACACACTGCCTGAATTCTCTGTAACAGCGGTATCCGAAGTGATCAGAATTACTTTCTCCAACTGGATATTCAAGGCATCCGCCGCCATTTGCCGCATTGCAGTATGCACCCCCTGTCCGACTTCCGCCGCGGCGTGATACAACAATGCCTCTTCGATTTCTGTTTTACCTTTCAACACAATGCGGGCGGTGCATTTCTCGGGGGCGCCAAAGGAAAATCCCACGTTCTTGAAGGCGCAGCTAAATCCGAACCCGCGCTTCAGGTAGGGTTTATTCTTTGTGTCCTCCGGCATGGATTTTGGCGCCTTCCAGCCATGTTCCGTTTTCTGCCAGCCGGCAGCCAGGGCGGCTTTTTCAACTACTTCCGGCAGGCTGACATATCCCGGCAGCGGAGTTCCCACCGTCAGCACCGAACCGGTGTGCAGAATATTCTTCAAGCGGATTTCGACCGGGTCCATGCCCAGTTTTTCGGCGAGCTTGTTCATCTGCGATTCGGCAGCGAACGCGCCCTGCGGTCCCCCGAATCCGCGAAAAGCTCCATTGGGGATGTTATTGGTATAAACCGAATAGCTGTCCACCCGTACATTGGGGATCTCGTACGGACCGGTGCACATCAGGGTGGCATTCCCCAATACCTTGGGTGAGGTGTAGATATAGGCGCCGCCATCCGAATAAACATCCACTTCCGCTACGATCACCTTGCCCTCTTTGGTCGCGCCCCAACGGGTCTTAATAAAATAGGGGTGGCGTTTGTGGTGCCCGATGATCGATTCTTCCCGGCTCCAGATGATTTTTACCGGGCGCGGGTTGCCCATTGCGTTCAATTTGAACGCCGCCAGGGCAAGAATGATCTGAACGGACATGTCTTCCCGTCCGCCAAACGCGCCACCTATTGCCGGGTAGATGACCCTCACCCGCTCTTCAGGCAGATTGAGCGCATGGGCGATCTGTTCCCGGTCTTCGTGTGTCCACTGCCCGGCAACAACCACCGTAACGCGGTCATCTTCATCGATGTAGCCCAGCCCGGCTTCCGGCTGCAAATAGGCATGTTCCTGCGCGGGGGTCGCATACTCACCTTCCACGATCACATCCGCTTTTTCGAATGCCTCTTCAATGTTGCCATTGCGGACGCGATAGTGCACGAACGTATTGGAATCACGGTCCGGATGAAGCAGCATGGCATCCGGTTTCATTGCCTCGAAGACATCAGTCAGCACCGGCAGGTCTTCATAATCCACCTGGATCAACTTAACTGCCCGGGCGGCAATCTCTTCCGTTTCGGCAATCACCACCGCCACCTGGTCGCCGATAAACCGCACCCGGTCGCAATATGGTTTGGCTGATCCGGGTCCGCATAAAACCGGCTGGTCCTTCAATCCCAATCCATATTCATTCACCGGCACATCTTTGGATGTCAATACCGCAAGCACACCCGGCAGGCTTTCAGCCGCCCAGGTGTCTATCCGTTTCACCAGGGCATGTGGTCGGTTGGCAAAAAGTACTTTGAGGTATGCCTGATTCGGCAGATTAATATCGCCGGGGTATGCGGCGGTGCCTTTCACTTTTTCGAGAGCATCGATGCGGGTAACAGATTGCCCTACATAATCCATAGAAACCTCCAGGGGTGCGTTTGAATTCTAGCGTTTTCGTTTAAGGGGAGGCAGGTCGGGGGGAATATAACGTTTGGGACCGAACAGCCCAAACATCATATAAGTGACCAGCTGGAAAAATGCAAAAGCAAAGAAGCACAACATTACGGTAATGAACAGCTTCATCAGAATCAGCGGATCAGTTGGCCAATTGATGACAAACTCCGGCGGAATGGGAAACCAATGTTCCGTCTGGTTGTACTCGAGTATGACGCCGGATGCAAGGAATGAGAGGATTGGAATAAAGATCATTAATACGAATCCAACTCCCCTCCAAACCGGATGTATCCGATTTTTTTTGCGATTTGACTCTCTTTCTTTTGAGAAAAAACTGTGTCTTTCCATCTTTCACATCCTCTCGCTTGCCTTTTCGATGGCTCTGACAATTTTATAATATCCGGTGCAGCGGCACAGGTTCCCTGTAATGGATTCCCTGATCTGCCTCTGGTCGGGATGCGGAACTTCTTCGAGCAGCTTCACCGCCGACATCACAAAACCGGGCGTGCAATAACCGCATTGCACCGCCCCCTCCTCGATAAAGCTCTGCTGCACCGGGTGGAGTGCCTCTTCGGGAGAGACCCCTTCGATGGTCACAATCTCTGCCATGTGCGCCCGCGGCGCCGGAACCAGGCACGCCATAACCGCCTTGCCGTCCAGGTAAACAGTACAGGCACCGCACTCACCCTCGGCGCAGCCCTCTTTGACACCAAGCATCCCGGCATCTTCGCGCAGAAAACGCAGCAGAGTTTTCGATTGTCCGGTCTCGTAGGTTTGGGTAACGCCGTTGATGGTTGTGGTGATGGATACCGTACGGTCAATGGCGGTGGCAGCCGTATATACCGAATTTTTATCCGATTTGCCCCACAACAAGATCGGCTCTTCGGGTACACCCTCCCGCTCGGTGCCCCGCAGCAGCGCAGCGAGCGCACGGGTGGTCATCACTTTGACAATATGGTCGCGATAGGCAGCCGAGGAGCGGATGTCATCGATCGGATGAATGTCCTCCACGACCAACCCAGGGATTTCCTCCAGCGCTGTCTGTTCAAACTGCCTGCCAATCAGCGCCTTTTCCGCCTTTGCGGCATGGACGATCGTCGGTGCGACCGCCCCCAAAGTAATTGATGCCTTGACGATCTTTGTTTGCTGAACATCAAGAATGATCGCCAGGTTGATGACGGAAATTGCCTGTGCTTTTCGCAAGGCGAATTTGATAAAAACACCCCGGGCAGTAGCGGGCATGGCAGGGAAGCTGACCTCTTCCAACATTTCTTCCGGCTGCATTACGGTTTTTCGCACACCGGTATAGAACTCCGCCAGCGGTATGATGCGGGAACCTTTCTGCGAGCGCAAATGCACCTGCGCTCCCAACCCCATGAGTGGAGTAATGCTGTCATTGGCAGGAGAGGCGGTGATCAGGTTCCCGGCAATCGTCCCTCGGTTGCGGATTTGCGGAGAGCCCACCATCCAGCAAGCCTGCACCAGCGGGAAAGCCTTTTCGTGCAGTAATTTGGATGCGGCTACCTGGTTATGGGTTACATTGGCGCCCAAATGGATCGTGTTGGTTGCATCGATCCAGATTTTGTCCAACCCGTCCAGTCGGGAAATATCCACCAGGGTGGTGATGCCTTTGCGGACACCACGTTCCATCTCCAGGATCAAATCCGTCCCGCCAGCCACGATACGCGCAGAACCCTTTCCCTCTGCCAAAATCGCCAGCACCTCATCCACCGATGACGGTATGTTATAGCTCTGCCACATACAACCTCCTGCCATGATTATGATTGCTGCATCGTCATTTGTTTACCGGAGGCATCATTTTTGATCATCATCACCTCCGCCATGATACTCACGGCGATCTCCTCCGGTGTCTCCGCTTTCAACTCCAATCCTATTGGAGAGATTACCTTGCCCAGCTCTGTTTCGCCGACCCCATTTGCCAGCAAATTCCTGCGGGTGGTGATCCAGCGTTTTTTTGATCCGATTACGCCGATATAAGGCGCCGGCGTCTCCAGCAGCGGGGGCAAACCATCCGTGTCAATGGGAACGCCGCGGGTTGTCAAAATAAAATAGGTCTGTCGATTGATGTGCATTTTTTGCGGAATCTCGGACATCCGGCAGATCAGGTATTCGTCCGCGCCCGGCGTCATCTGCGCATTGCAGAACTCCCCGCGATCATCGGATAGTACCACTTTAAAACCCAGCCATTTCGCCAAATGCACAACCGCTTTGCCAACGTGACCGGCGCCAACGACCACCACCTGTGGTTTGGGTAAGATCGGTTCCACGTAAACCTCCGCCTGACCGCCGCAAATCCCCGGGTCACCCGCATTGGGGTCCACCATTTTATAATTCAACTTGCGGGGTTTGCCATCCTGAATTACCTGTAACGCTTCCTGAATCACCCGGTTCTCGATCTCTCCACCGCCCACCGATCCCACCAGAGTGCCATCCTCCTTTACCAGCATTTTGCTGCCGGTATGGCGAGGCACAGAACCGTGTGTTTCCAATATCGTACAAAGCGCCCCCGAGAAACCGCTTTTCTGCAAGTCAAGGACCGCTTCGTAAATATTCATTCCTCATTCCTCCAACAAGCCCAACACTACCGGTAATAACTGCTTCTTGCGCGACACCACACCCTCTGCCAGCCGGGAGCCATCAGGCTGCGGTTGATATGGCATCCCATCCAGCGCAGAGACATCCCCCGTAAGCAACAGCCGGCTGGAACCGCGCACCACATCAGTGATCATCAGCATGGCAAAATCCAAACCCTTGCTGTTTTGCAGTTCAGTCAGAGCGCTTTCCAGAGAATCGCGGTGTTCATCCACCTGCACCAGATCACTCACTTCCGCCTGGGCAATCGCAAACTGTTTGCCCCCAGCGGTATACAGCTTCATGTCGTTGGTAACGATCTCTTCCGGCGTGCGGGATGACAACCCGGCGCCAGCCGCGAGTACCTTCTCGCCGTAGCTTCTGACGGTTTCCCCATCCAGTGGTGTACCGGGTTTGAATGCCCAGCGAGCCAGCCGGTCGGCAGCCACCTTGTCTCTTTCAGTTGTGGTGGGTGATGTCAGAATCAATGTATCCGATAACAAACCTGCGAGCAACATCCCCGCCAGGGCAGGCGGAAGGCTCAACCCGGCATCCTCCACCCGTTCCGATACCAGTGTGCTGGTGCTGCCGACCACATCCACCGTGAAGCGGATGGGGATATGCGTGGAAGGATTTCCGAGGCGGTGATGGTCCAATATTTCCAGCAGGTCGGCATCTTCCAGGTTGCCCAGCGCCTGATGGGCTTCATTGTGATCCACCAGTACAATTTGAAACCGGGGCGGATTCAACAATTCCCGCTGGCGGCAGACCCCAAGATACTTTCCCCTCTCATCCACCGCCCAGAAATCGTCATTCTCTTCGCGCAGGATTTTGTTCAGCGAATCCCGGATGCGGCTGTTTGCCTGGAACATGGATACGCTTTGATCGGCGGCTTCCCCGCAGGGCTTTTCCATCAACTCACGAATTTTGATCTCCTGGCGGCGCGGGTTGATCCCCAGTTCACGCACCAGGAACGCAAACAAAGATTTGGAGGTGAGCAATCCGTAGGGTGTGCCATCCGCATTGAGCACCGGGGCGATACCGTGGGTACGATTGGCGATTGCCCAGGCATCCTGCAGCGGTTGATGCGGCTGCACAGTATCCATGCGGCGCATCACCGAAGAGAACCGCGGAGACGCATCGGTCAGCAGCAAGGGTGCTTCCAAACCGAGGAATTTCAAAACCCAGGCGGTCTGCGGATTCACCGCCCCGGACCGGGCAGCGACCGTATCAGCGCCATCCCGCTCTTTCAACAGCCAGGCATAGCCCATCGCTGATGCAATCGAATCCGTATCCGGATTGACATGTCCAATGACGTAGATCTTGTTTACGTTCATTCCACTACCCCAATTACTTAGCCTTGATCGCCCTCCAGACCCGGTCTGGTGTGGCTGGGATCGTATCCACCGAGACGCCGCAGGCATCCATGATGGCATTACCAACCGCCGGAGCCACACCATCCAACGGGATTTCAGCCACCGCTTTAACCCCGAACGGATGGGAGGGTTCAAATGTCTCTACGAATAAAGTTGAAAGTTCCGGCATTTCATCTGCGCGGAAGATATGATAGTCTACCAGATTCTTTTGCAATGCGCGACCTGCCATATCATAGGTCATCTCTTCGCAAATACCGTAGCCCAGTGCCTGCGTCATACCGCCTTCGATCTGCCCGGAAGCCGTTACCGGGTTGACGATCACCCCGGAATCAACCGCCATGACCAGTTTTTCCACCGTTACAGCGCCGGTACCCGTATCCACCAGCACCTGTGCAAACTGGGCGGCAAAGGGCGGCGGAGAAACAGGCGACATATAAGAGGCAACCGCCATGATCTGTTCCTGATCTTCATGGTGCAGTGCGTTCAGGGCAACTTGCTGCAGGGTCACACTACGTCCATCGGGAGCGACTGCCTGCCGGTTTTTTAGTGTAATTTCAACCGCAGTGAGTGGTTTCTTGTCCGTATCCGCTGCCAGCATCTTCGCCGCACGCTCCTTGATGCGCTCGGCAACTTTCTGGGCTGCCTTTACGGCTGCGGTGCCGGAGATGTACGTAGTGCTGGAAGCGTAGGCGCCCTTGTCGAATGGGGTGAAATCGGTATCCGAAGAGTAAACGACCATGTCCTCCACCGGAATGCCGAGCACCTCTGCCGCCATTTGTGCAAGCACGGTATCAGAGCCGGTGCCCAAATCGGTTGCGCCGATCAGCAGGTTGAAGGAGCCGTCGTCGTTCATTTTGATCGATGCGCCGCCCATATCTAGATATGGGATCGCCGTCCCCTGCATGACGGTGGCAATGCCAATTCCCCGGCGCAGATGCGGTTGGCCGGGCACCATATGCCAGTCGGGATTACCGTATTTGCCATCCCAACCGATGACCGCCTTGCCCTGACGGACGCATTGCTCCAGCCCAACCGTGTGGATGATCTCCGGCCGCGGTTCACGACCTTCGCTCCAGGCGGTGCTGAACGGGTGCAATTCACCCGGTCTCAGGCAGTTCTTCATACGGAAATCGATGGAATCCATTTGCAGTTTGCGGGCAATCTTTTCAAGATGCCTTTCCAACGGGAAGTAACCCTGGGGAACACCATATCCACGGTATGCGCCCGCCGGCGGAGTATTGGTATAGACGATATCGGCGTAAAAGCGGATATTGGGAGCCTGTCGGTATTTCCCGTCACCCACGTACAACGCCATAGCCTTGTGTCCGGTATTCCCGGTCACGGTCAGTGCATGACAGCCATACGCCCCGGTATCCGAAAGGGCGTACATCTCGTTGGCGGTGATCGTGCCATCCTTCTTGACGCCCGTCTTCAGATGCACACGCATAGGATGTCTTGAACGGGCGGCAATGAATTCCTCTTCGCGGGTGTACTCATATAATACCGGTCGCCTGGTGGCAATCGTGAGGTGGGCGGCAACATCTTCCATCAGGATTTCCTGTTTGCCGCCAAACCCGCCGCCAATGCGCGGTTTGATCACCCGAATACGCTTAACCGGCAAATCCAGCACCGGGGCTAGAATGCGCCGCACGTGGAAGGGAACCTGCGTGCTGGTGCGGATGACCAACCGGTCGTCTTCATCCCAATAAGTCAGGGCAACATGGGTCTCAAGGTGAGCCTGCTGCACTTTGGGAACTTCGTAATCACCTTCAAAAATGAAGTCCGCTTCGGCAAAGCCTTTTTCCACATCGCCAATATCGATCCTTATTTCGGCTGCCAGGTTCTTCGTTGCATCGGAATCCGCAAAATCGATATATTCAGGCTCATCGTGTATCCGTACTGCTTCCGGCTTCATCGCCTCCCGGCTGTCGAGCAGCACCGGCAGCTCTTCATACTCAACCTGAATCAACGCAAGTGCTTTCTCGGCAATCTCAGGCGTTTCGGCTGCTACAAATGCCACCCGGTCGCCCACAAAACGGACCTTGTTGTCGAGTGAGAATGTATCCAATGGACCCGGCAGCGGATCGGATTGCCCGGCAGTGGAATAAACCACACGGGGGATATCCTGCCAGGTCAACACCGCCGCCACACCGGGCAGGCTCTTCGCCTGTTCAGTATGGATGGCTTTGATCCGGGCATGCGCCAGGGGACTGTGCAGGACTTTGGCATGCAGCATGCCACGCATTTCCATATCGGCGGCGAAAGCAGGCTTACCCTGCACCAGCTTGACCGCATCCACTTTCTTTTCAGGCTTGCCCACCGTATCGAATTGCTTGGATTGCGGTGTGGTTAATACCTGGGGAATTACCCGGGTCTGGGTCGCCACCCCGGAACCGGCTGCCAACAGCTCACCGGATTCCCCGGATACCAGTTGTACAGGCTCAATGGGGATGGGAGCATCGCTGCCGGGCACTGGCGGGACAGCTTCTCCGCGCAGATAGGCTGCCGCCCGCCGCACCGCCTGTACCGGTTTCAAATATCCGGTGCAGCGGCACAATACGCCGGAGAGCGCATCCCGTATTTGTTCTTCACTCGGATCTTTCTCTTTTTCCAACAGTGCCGTGGCCGCCAATACCTGTGCGGGTGTACAAAAACCGCACTGAATGGCTCCGGTCTCTACAAAAGACTGCTGAATTGCGGAAAGCCCTTCCGTCTTTTTCCACCCCTGCTCGGGGTGTTCACCGATGGATTCGATGGTTCGGACCGCATGCCCCTCCACTTGTGCTGCCAGCAACAGGCAGCTGTTCATCGGCCTGCCATCCACCAGAACGGCACATACGCCACACTGGCCGTCTTCACAGCCTTCTTTGACACCAAAATAACCGTTATCACGCAGTACCTTGAGCAGAGTATCGCCGGGAGCTACCTCATAGCTTTGGGAAGTTCCATTGATTTTAAGTTTAATGTTCATTGCCGCCTCCCGTGGAAAGTACTTCAAGGCAGCGCTTTGCCAGCAGACCAGCCATTTCCCGCAAATACGCGTCCCCTTCCGTCAACAAATTGCGTGCTGCCACATCCGCACCGGTGGAGCTGGTACCATCCATCGCCAGCCGCGGCACGGATTTGTTTTCACCAACCACCACCCGGGTACGCCCACCTGACCAACTGCCCGCAGCTACAATCAGCATCGGCTGATCCGCAGGTGTTTTGGATATCTTTTCAAAGGTTACCTGGATTTTCGTCGATATACGAATGGCGCTGATCAGACGATTTTTCAATTGCTCCTGCCGCAGCGGAAGTATCTCACCCAGCGGTGATTCCTGCTCCGCATCCGCGAATTGCACATCCGCGTTGTAAGCCAACAGCACGGATAACAATATGGATTTGCCTGAAGCGCCGGCAACCGTTCCGCCCGCGGTGGCAGCCTGGCGTAAATTGAATGAGGCTTCCTGTTTGGCAGCATTTCTGATCACTTCCGGCAACACATCGGCATCCACCAACTGCTGCAAGGTGACTCCAGCGCCGATCAGTATCGACTGCCCGTCCCGGGAGATATGATCCAGGGATAGATCCTGAATATCCACCACCGCAAAATCACGGTCCTTTCGCAGGAGCAAGGTCGTTCCTCCTGCCAGCGGAAAGGTGGCTGGTTGTTTTCTTTTCAGCAACTCCATGGCTGCCGCAACCGATGTCGGACGGTGATATTCAAGTATCATTTGGTTTCCTCCTGGTCAGGATATAGCTTCCACCCCAGGGCGGCATAATCCTGCGCTTTGTTCAATTCCGGTGGAATGTTCGCCACCACAATCTCCCCTTCCACCAGCAGCGTACCATCTGCAGAATGGATCGTTCCTTCGGCGCGGGCGATCCGCCCATGATCGTGGATCGCTTTCCCGCGCAAAGTCAGGGGTTGGTTGGTGGGTACCGGTCTCCGGTAACGGATCTTCAATTCAGCCGTGACCATAAAACGCGGCGGGTTATCCCCCATAAATACCCGCCCCATCACTTCATCCATCATAGAGGCGAGTATCCCGCCATGCACCACCCCGGGGTATCCCTGAAAATGCTCCGCCACCGTATAGGTAGTTTCCACCACACCAGGTTCCGGTTCATAGAACTTCATATGCAAACCAAATCGGTTTTCAACACCGCAAACAAAACAATCCCGTGATTGTGCCTGTTTCTTCACGCGTACTCCGTTTATTTTTGAGCGAATGTATCCACCAACAGTTTTACGTCACCGCCTACAGGATACAGGATAGGGCAGGTGCAGCCATTCTTGCGATACTCGTTCACCTTTTTGCGCGCTTCTTCCGGTGTGCCGGATGCGGAGATGCGCAGGATCAACTCTTCGGGCACCAGGTGCTTTGCCTGTTTGATCTGCTCCCTGGTGGCTGGCCACCCCAGAATGGATTGGATTTCCGCAACCACATCCGAAGAAACCCCGGATGCCTTGGCAATGTGCGGCTGCTGCGCCAGGTATTGGGTCAGCAATTCGCGGGTGGTATCAATTGCCTTGTCGTGATCATAATCCACAGAGCAAACCACCAGCTGCGGGCGGTCGATGTCATCCAAAGTCCTGCCCGACTTCTTCGCACCTTTATCCAGTAATTCCAGTGCCTTGTGGTTGTAATCAGGTGGAACGCAGTAATTCAGTACCGCCCCATCGGCAATTTCACCCGTCAACTCCATCATCTGGTCGCCCGTGGCGCCGATCATCACCGGAACATTGCGCGGTTCGCGGCGACCATGAACCACGTCCAGCTCGATCCCATCCACGTGAACGAATTCGCCGTGGAAGGTGACCCGTTCCATGTTCAGCAGCCGCTTCATGGTCAGCACGATTTCCTTCATCGCCATCAACGGCTTTGACCGGGTGATCCCCACATTCTTTGCCAGCGGGTCCCACCAGGCACCGATCCCGCAAATGATGCGATTGGGTGCCAGATCATCCAGCGTCAGGAAGGTGGCTGCGAGCAAACCGATATTCCGCGTCCAGTTGTTGATAACCCCAGACCCCACCTTAATTTTCTCGGTAACGGCTGCATAAGCCGCCATGGGGACAATTGCATCCCGTACCAGCCGGCTTTCAGCCTGCCAGACGGCTTCGAACCCATGCGCCTCTGCATAGCGAACGTAATCCAAGCCATCACGTAAATCATGTGCATCCTGTAAATACAACGCTACTCTTTCCGTCATCATATCCTCCTGTACAAATTAAGGGTTGGGTAGGGTTATTCCATGAATGTCTTTCCGGATTTCTCGCAACAACAGCAAATCTTCGGGCAGGTCGAGGTCCAAACCCAAAGAAGGTAAATCCAATATTTCCAGGCGGGCGGATGCCTTTTGCGCTCTTTCACAATGCTTGGCAAAGGAACCGGGGCCAAATGCAAAATCCATGATTCCCGCCGGGGAGAGATACAACGCATTGGTGCCCGAATGATGCCGGTCGGGTACCACAACCACTACTGGGGGTTTGACCGAGCGGATGAGAATATCGGTGATATCCGCAGGCTGCAACAACGGCAGGTCGGCGGGGAGGATCAGCACCCCGCTGGTTGAATACACCTTCGCCACAGCCGCCGCTCTGCGCAATGCTGTGTTCAAATGAGGTACGCCATCCTCCAGCACGGTTCTGGCGCCCAGATCTCTTGCCAGGGTGAGCGCCGCCGGGTCACGGCTGACGACCAAGGTATGATCGATTTCGGGGATCAACTGCAAAACTTTAAGTGTATGAACCAGCATCTCGGAGTTCAATCTGGTTCGATCTTCTTCAGAGAGAACACCCGACAGGCGGGATTTTCCCCGACGCAGTGGCTTTACTGGCACGATTGCCCAAATGCTCATGAAAGCACAACCCTCCCGAAATGGGTCTGGCAAAATGACAGCACAATTTCGGCAAGATGCAACCGATCGGCTGTGGTTTGCATGAAAGTCTGGCTTGCCATACAAATTATACCTTGCCCGGTCAGTTTATCCATACACGCCCGATCAACCTCATCCAGGATGAAGCCATCCAGTTTGCAGGTCTGCCGGTAATATTCAGCCACCCATTGCGCAGACGGTGCCGTATCATACATTTCCGATACCATCTTCGCCAGCGGACCTTTGACTGCCTTCCCGCCGATGATGGGGGAGACCCCCACGACCGGCCTGGATCGTACCGCATCTGCAATCCCCGGTACAGACAGGATGGGATCGATGCTCAGCAACGGGTTGGAAGGGCAAATCAACACCACATCGCTTGCCCGAATGGCTTCCAAAACGCCCGGCGCCGGAGTTGCCGCATCACTGCCGGAAAACACCACTTTTTCCACCGCCGGTTGGAAACCATCCCGTACAAAATAATCCTGAAAGTCCAGTAGTCTGCCATCCCGCGTTCGTACATGTGTGCTGACTTCCATATCGGTCATCGGCAGAATGGTATGGCGAATGCCCCAACGTTCGCAAAACCTGCGGGTGATCTCACTGAGCGGCACCCCCAAGTGCAGCAGCCGCGTCCGCTCCAGGTGGGTTGCCAGGTCGGCATCACCCAGCCTGAACCAATCGGGCGCATCCAGCCTGTGTAGATTCTCCAGCACCCGCCAGGTTTCATCCGCCCTGCCCCAACCGGTCTGAGGATTGGCAATCCCCGCCAGGGTGTAGCAGACCGTATCCAGGTCGGTGCAAAGCCGCAATCCATAATGATAAAAATCATCGCCGGTGTTGACGATGATGGTGCATTCCTCTGGCGGCAGAATACCGGAAATGCCATCTGCCAGCTTGGCTCCGCCTACTCCTCCTGCCAGCAAAACGAATTTCATCGCTCCCCTCCGCCAAAATCCACCCGGCAAAGCCCCAGTTGTGCATCTTCGAATTCGCACATCAGGGCAAAGTTATCCACCTCAATCGTTCGGTCGAAATCTTCCTGGTGAATATCGGCAATGATGCCTGAGAGCTGCCCCTCTTCCAAATCCTGATATGCCAGGGTAATATGCGGCGTCCAGAAATCGGGATAATAATATGGCAGGGAGTTTTGTGCGTAAGGTTCGATGGCGGTAAATATCCGGCGATGGATATCCAGCAGTTGCTGCGTGATAACAATTTGCACAAAGAGCACCGGTTCAGGGGATAGGAACATGCCCAGACCGCTCGTGGTGATTTTGAACGGTTTCAGATCTGCGGCAATTTGATCCACCGTCTTGCGTAGTTCCCGCTGGTTGTACGCTTCTGCCACGTGCCACGAGAAATGCGGTGCCAGGGAATTCTTGACTGCGGAGAGTCCAAAATCGGTTTCCAGTCTATCCCAAATGGTCCGAATATCCCTCTCGGTTTTCCCATCCAACAGTGAGACAATTCCCCGCAGCATCACATTTCCTCCTACCGGAAAAGATCCTGATCCGTCGGGCGGATCAATTCATCCAGGCTGCCTTCCCGCAAAGCGTATGGAAAGCCCCGCGCGTGAATGATCGGGCTGCCTTCAGCCGATTGCCCCATCAGCAGGGATGCCGCTGCCGCCAGTTCGTCGGCCGCTCCAACCTGGGTGATGCGCAGTTTATACCCGAACAGATCCTCCACTCCGCGCAAATCCACCAGGGCAGGCATGCCTGCCACACCGATGGATACACCCACCGTGCCCATTCGCCATGCCCTGCCATGCGAATCAATGATCAACACACCGATATGTTTACCGCTCCGTGTTTCCAGAGCAGATCGGATCTCCTGCGCCGAGCGATCCGGGTCTTCAGGAAGCAGCAGCACCCAGCCATCCGGATCGTCACCGCCGCCATCCACATTCGAGTGGTCGATCCCCGCATTGGCACAGATAAAGCCTTTCTTATGCTCCACGATGATGGTATTCTGCCGGGTACGGATTACCTGCCGGCTTTCCTGCAACACCAATTCAATAAAGCGCGCATCCTTGCCGGTGTGAGCTGCCAGTTCGATTGCCCGGTGCGAAGGGTGTACCCCGGAGAGGTGCACCAGGCGGTTTTCCGCTTTCGAGATGATCTTCTGTGCAAAGACCAGAATGTCACCATCCTCCAGCGGGATGTCATTTTCGTTGAGCACCCGCCAGGTAAGGTCGGCAATATGATCACCCGGTTGAATCAGTGGAACACCCCGCAGTGAAGTAAGAACAAGTTGCGTTCGGGCGGATGCTGCGCTCATACTGGACGGGGTACTCCGGTAATTTGAATGCCCGCATCCTGAACACCATGTTGCTTGTTGATGCCGATCAGGATGGAGGTCATGCCCTCGACAACCACCGAATTCTCCAACACACCGGCATCCCAGCCTACCATGCCGGCATCGGATACCAGCTTGAGCACCACCGACCGCGATTCCCTGTCCACGCCGGTGACCAACACATCACAGGTGATCTCTTCATTATTCAGCAAATGCTCATATGAGATGTTCTGGAAAGCCGCACAGACCTTCACCCCTTCCCCCAGCACTTCCCGGGCTTCCTGGGCTGCCGAACCTGCCGGAGGCATCTGCACCCTGGTTACCCTGGGCGGGACCAGCGGCACGGTTACATCGATCATGATCTTTCCCTGAAGCGCTTCCTTCAATTGCAGCAGCGTATCACGATGTGCTGCAAAGGGGACGGTCATCACCACCAGGTCTGCTTTCGCAACCGCCTCCAAGTTGACCATGCCCTTTACCGGAAGACTGCCGGAAAGCTGGGCATTCAATTCTGCAGCAGCATGGATGGCTTTCTCTTCCTGGCGCGATCCGATGATGATCTGGTAGCCTGCCTTTGCCCAGCGATAAGCCAGACCCTTGCCTTCCTTGCCTGTTCCGCCCGCTATGGCAATGGTTTTGATGACCGGTAATGGTTGCTCAGACATTTTGCCTCCACAAGTTTTCAAGACACAATGCTTTGATATTTCTTCCAGGCTTTCGCGCTGCTCTTCAGGGCGGCTTCATGGATGGCAGCCTCATCCAGCGTCGTCAGCTTGCGGTCCTTCATCAGGATTTTGCCGTCCGCCATTGTCATGGTCACCATGCTGTCACGGAATCCGAAAACAATATGCCAGGGCAGATTGCCCGCATGCAGTTCCGTATAGGGCTGGTAATCGACCAGCACAAGGTCGGCGACCGCCCCCGGCTGGATCACACCGATAGGCGCCGCCGGAAAGAACATGTTTGCCAGCGCCGCATTGTTGTAAATCGCCATGGCAGTAACATCATATCCGCCCATCCGGCGCGGATCGCGGTTCCACAACTTGTGAACCAGGTAGGCAGTCTTCCACTCCTCCCACATCGCGTTGGAAAAACCGTCATTTCCCAGGCAGACTTTTACCCCCGCCCGCATCATCGCTTCCACGTTCCCCAGCCCCACCCCATTATTCATATTCGAGCGCGGCTGGTGGGCGACCCAGGTTTGCGTTTCCGCCAGTAATTGCACTTCCCTGGCATCCACATGCACGGCGTGGACGGCGATGCTTTTCGGTCCGAGGATGTCGAATTTTTGCAGGCGGTCGATCACCCGTGTGCCGGATTTCGCCAGACTGTCGTATTCATCCACTTCATGCTCTGCCGTGTGAATGTGAAACCCGTATCCACCCGGGATCGCCTTGCGGCAAGCTTCGAGTGTTCCATCCGATAGCGTAAGGCTGGCATGCAATCCGAATGAAGCCGCCAGCCGGTTATGAGGGGCGGATTGCATCCGCTTGATGAAGCGCACATTCTCTTCAATGCCCTGTTTTGCCCCATCCATCCCGTTCCGATCGGTCACCTCGTAGCACAATGACGCCCGCACGCCCGCTTCTTCCACCGCGCGCGCCACCTCATCCAGCGACCCTTCAATAGCATCCGGTGAAGCATGGTGGTCGATCAGTGTGGTGGTGCCGTGTTTGATGGCGTCGATAATGCAAACCTGTGAAGAAAGATAAACATCTTCCAGGGTTAATGCCCTGTCCAGTCCCCACCAAAGTTTCTCCAGAATCTCCGGAAAGTCTTTGGGCGCCGCCCCCGGGATAGCCATGCCGCGCGCATAAGCGCCGTAAAAATGGGTGTGGGCGCAGATGTTGCCCGGCATCAGATACTGCCCGTTGGCATCCAGCACTTCTTCAGCCGGATATTTTGATTTCAACCCGCCAGAAGGAGCCAGCTCGGTGATTTTGTTCCCCTGAATTCGCACACCATATCCGGGCAGAATTCGGTTCTCGGCTTCCCAGGTAATCACTTTTGCATTGAGTATCAGCATCTTTTATCCTCCACCATTATTCCGTCTACTACCAGGAGTGTTGCATTTCAGTCAAATACAGCCGGACGGGTTGGATCATGAAGTTGCAGGAATGCTTCCCTGATATGCCTTTCCTGCGTGCGGTTGATGGATAACTCGGGCAGTTCGTCCAGCCTGTAAAATTGGACCTCGGTCGTCTCGTAGCTCGGGCGGGGAGTTCCATTCTGAAAATCGCACAGGAACAACACCTTGTAACAATGGAATACATTCACCGGCTCACGGTCGTGATTGGCTTCATAAACACCCACCACCCGCCGCGCTTTGGCATGGATTCCCGTCTCTTCCAGTATCTCCCGTTCCACCATGCTGGAGGGCGCTTCATTTACATCCGCATACCCGCCGGGCAAAGACCACAGCCCGTCCAGCATTTCCCTGACCATTAGAATGCGGTCATCTTTAAACACCGCTCCCCGCACATCCACCTTGGGGGTAATATACCCGGGCTGCGCGCACAGAGCGGCTTTGATCTCTTCCAGAGGCTGTTCTACATGCTCATTGATCATTTCCGCGGCAAGATCCATCAGACGTTGGAAGCGCTGGCGGTCGAATTCATTTTGTGTGAAATACAGACCGGTTTGTCCAATCTGGTGAATCTCGCGCGCCCAACGCAGCCACTGCGGAACCTCATGATCAGCCTGCATTCACTCCCTCCAAAACATTCGCATGATCATGAATATGCCGCGCGATCAGTTCCTGGTCCACCGGTAAACGATCCACCCGGTAACCGGTGGCATTGTAGATTGCGTTGGTGATCGCCGGTGTGGTGGGAATGCTGACGATCTCTCCCACCCCTTTCGCGCCGAATGGTCCGCTGGATACCGGATGTTCCACGATCATGGAAACGATCTCCGGAGTGTGGGTAATGGAAGGGATCCGATACCTTGCCATGCGGTCAGTGATCACCCGTCCGTCTTTGGTCAGGAAAGCTTCGGTGAGAGCGTTTCCCAAACCCATCACCGCACCACCCTCCACCTGAACCGCCAACCCCAGCGGATTAATAGCTGCGCCTACGTCGTTGGCTGCCAGCAGGGTGAGCACTTTCACCTCGCCAGTCTGTGTATCCACCTCCACCTCTGCCGCCTGGGCGGCGAAGGAGAAGGCAAAATGCATATCGCCGCCCGTACCAAGAGGCTGGGTCTGCGGCGCTTCATAAATGTAAGTGACCCTGGGCAGACGGTTGATCTCGCTGAACTCGCGGTAGACCTGTGCCAGTGATAGTTCCCGTCCGCAAACTTGCACCTGACCGTGCAGCATCGAAATTTCATCCGGAGCGCAGTCGAACTTTTCCGCCAGCACCGTTCGTACCGCCTGCTTGAACGCCCGTGCCGCATGCAGACCTGCATTTCCCGAAACGAAAGTCTGCCGGGAGGCGGTGGTCGGTCCGCCGTCGGGAGTCTTGTCTGTATCCGAAAGCAACACCTTTACCTGCTCCAATGGCAATTCCAGTTCTTCCGCCACGATCATTTGCAGCACGGTGCACAACCCCTGCCCCAACTCTGCAGAGGATGTTCGCACTTCCACGCTGCCATCGGCAAATAATTCCACATCCGCCCCCGATTTATCGGGTGCACCGCCGCCCAATCCGGTGTTTTTAAACGCCACCGAAAAGCCCCATGCGCGAACCCTGCCGGGGTCGCCATCCACTGAACGGGGCACAAACGGGTCACCTTTTACCCGTTTGCGAAGCTCTGTCTCCACTTTTTCGATGCATTCCAGCAGACCGACGCTTTCACGTAATTCCTGTCCGGTGCCGGTGATGCTGCCGACATGCAGCGCATTTTTTTTGCGGATTTCAATGGGATCGATGCCCAGCTTTTCCGCCAACATGTCCATGCTGCTTTCGATGGCAAAGGCGGATTGGGTCACGCCAAACCCGCGGAAAGCGCCCGCCGGAGGGTTGTTGGTATACATGGCATAGCAATCTGCTTTGGCATGTTCGGATTCGTACGGTCCAATGGAATGGGTGGTCGCCCGCGTGAGCACTTTTTCACCCAGCGAGGCATAAGCTCCGGTATCACCGTATAACTCGGTCTCCACCGCCACTAGCGTGCCATCTTTCTTGGCGCCCATTTTGATGTTGATTTGTGTTGCATGTCGTTTGGGATGAACGACCAGGCTTTCATGCCGGTCGAATAAAATCTTCACCGGTCTCCGTGTGGCACGCGCCAGCAGCGCAGCATGGATCTGCCCCATAATGTCTTCCTTGCCGCCAAAGCCGCCCCCGATCAGCATGCCGATTACATGCACCCGTTCTTCCACCCAGCCAAGCGCATCCGCCACCTGCTTGCGGTCGGAGTAGGGGATCTGGGATCCAACGTAAACTTCCATCCTGCCATCGTCGGTCATTCGCGCTATGCTGCACTCGGGCTCGATAAAGGCGTGATCCGTCATAGCGGTGTGGAAGGTGTGTTCGAGAATCACATCCGATTCGGCGAACCCGGCGGCGGTATCACCTTTGCGCACCTTGATGTGCTTCAGCAGGTTCCCGCCGGAGTGCAACTGAGTGGTATCAGGTTGACGTGAAACCACCGGGTCATCGATCACCTTCTGCGGATCATAAGTGACCTCGATCAGGTGGATGGCTTCCTCGGCAATCTCGCGGGTATCCGCTGCCACAATGGCAACGGCATCGCCCACGTAGCGAATACGTTCATTGACACCCACCAGGATCGGCCAGTCATTCACCACCAGACCGTGGTTTCTGGCGGCAGCCAGATCTTCCGCAGTCAGTACGGCGCGTACGCCCGGCAGCGCTTTCGCCCGAGATACATCCACCGAGCGGACAAAGGCATGCGGGTAATCAGCACGGCGAACTTTACCGATCAGCATCTCCTCAAAGATGAGGTCGTCGGTGAACTTTGCCTCGCCGGTCACCTTTTGCATGGCTTCCGGACGGAAAGCGGTCCGCCCTACGATGGTGCGGGCATGTTTGCTATCCGGGATTGCACGGGGGGAGATCTTCCCTGCCCCGTTCAGTACTCCGGCGGCATCGTGGATCGCCTCGCTAATTGCGGTATATCCTCCGCAGCGGCACAATGTATCCTTGAGCGCCGCGCGAATATCATCATCGTCCGGGTCGGGTTTTTGCAGCAACAGCCCATACGCCGTCATCAACTGCCCCGGAATGCAGAAACCGCATTGCACGGCGCCCTTTTCGATGAAGGCTTCCTGTAAAGGGTGCAAGTGGTGTTCGCTGACAATGGATTTGGGCGTCTGCGCAGACAACCCCTCCACCGTTAAAATGGTATGTCCGCTGGCTTTCACCGCCGGGTACGAGCAGGAGAGGATGGGGCTGCCATCCAGCAGCACGGTACAGGCACCGCATTCGGCTTCTCCGCAGCCCACTTTGGTCCCGGTCAAATGCAGCCGGCTGCGCAACAGGTCTGCCAGCATTTCGCCCGGCATTTCCTCCAGCTCATAATCGCGTCCATTGACATTGAAATGCAGCATATTCTTATCCATGATCTACCTCGCTTCTCTCGTTGTTTGTGCTGCGCGTTCCATTGTCTTATTCAGAACCCGCTTCAACAACACTTCTGCCAGTTGATCACGATAAGTAGAGGAAGCCCGCAGCGCGCTGCTGCGGAATTTTACCGTTTCATGTAACACCGAAAAAAGTACGTCATAATCGATAGCGGTAACTTCCATGCCAGCCAGGGATTGTTCCACGGCGACTGCCCGTCCGGGGATGGGTCCCGATGGACCGACGGCGATGCGGGCAGATTTGATCCTGCCATCCTTCACTGCCGCCCAGGCCGCCATATTCAGCACCGGCAGGGCTACCCCCTGCGGACGCATCACCCGTGAAAAGGCGGATGCTTCGCCCGGAAGCGCGGTTTGCAAATAAAACCCGGTGATCACTTCTTCCCGGGGGAGCAGTGTTGATTCACCCGGTCCTTTATACAGAACCGCCAGCGGAACCTCGCGGCAGCCATTCCGCGTAGCCACCTCCGCCCTGGCATCCAGTGCCAGCAGGGAGATGGCACCGTCGCCAGCCGGGAGCGCGTGCCCAACGTTGCCGCCCAACGTGCCCACCGCCCGCACCTGCGGACCGCCGATCTGGCCGGTGGATTCTGCCAGCGCCCGGGCGTGTTCTTGAACCAGGGACGATGTCGATACCATTTTCAAAGGCACGGCAGCCCCAATGAACAGTCGCCCGGCGCGAATCTCCAAGCAGGTTAACTCCGGCAACCGGGTGACATCGATCAACGTATCCACCGGTGCGTGGTGACCCTGTTGGATCTCTAATAGCAGATCGGTACCGCCTGCCACGATGGACGAGGATGAGTTTTCATCCAATAGATAAAACAGCTCGTTTAGTGTTTGGGGGATTATGTATGAGTTCCAGATAGTCATAGGATCGGTGGATGCGATCTGGCGGCACTTTTCGACGAGCTCACAGGCTCGACGCCGTCGCCTGCATTACAGGCGGCGACCACCGAATCCATTATCATGATTGTAGCATAACTGAATAAATAATTTCAATAAAAAAGCCCGCCGATTAGTAAATCCCCCAATTTGACTTGTTGCATCGAATGTAATTGCTGAATATAATCATACTATTCTGGTTATGTGTATGTTGGGAAGCACAACAGGAGGAGAGACTGGATATTCAAGGTGATCTTCATTCAATTGGGTTAAATGACGACGGTGAGCGCCAGTTAAGGCCCAATAGCGTCCTGATGGATCGTTATTTGATTCAGGACGTAATTGGCGTAGGGGGAATGGGTTCTGTCTATAGTGCTCGTGATCTGCATTTTCCCAAGGTAGTGAAACTGGTCGCCGTGAAAGAAATGATCAACCAGGCACCCGATCCCCTGGTGAGGGCTACCATTGTTCAAAACTTCGAACGCGAAGCGAACATTCTGGTGACGCTTAACCATCCAGCCATTCCCAAGATCTTTGACTTCTTTACTTATAAAGATCGTTCCTACCTGGTGGAAGAATACGTCAGTGGTCGTGACCTCGAAGCGATCCTCAAGGCTCGAACAGACTTCATCCCGGAAGATCAGATCATCGGCTGGGCAATCGAGTTGTGCGACGTTCTGGAATTTCTGCACAATCATAAGCCTGAACCGATCATCTTCCGTGATATGAAACCATCCAATATCATGATCAACGCCCATAATCGCGTGGTGCTGGTTGACTTTGGTATTGCCAAAGTATTCACCACCAATCAAAAGGGCACCATGATCGGTACCGAAGGATACTCACCCCCCGAGCAGTATCGCGGTGAAGCCACACCTTTGGCAGATATTTATGCTCTCGGCGCGACTTTGCATCACGCATTGACGATGCGTGACCCGCGCCTGGAACCGCCGTTCACCTTCAACGAGCGCCCCATTAAACGTTACAACGCGGATGTCACCCTCGAACTCGAGACGGTGGTGAATACGGCACTGAACTACAATCCACAGGATCGTTTCCAGAGCACAACGGCCATGAAGGAAGCGTTGATGGGCGTTGCCCGCAAGACCGGTGCACTGGCACGGTTGGCGCAGACTACCGGAACGCTGCCGCATGCCGAAGGTGTAAAACCGCTGTGGACATTCGAATGTGAAGATGAAATTCGTAATGCGCCCACCTATGATAACGGCGTAATCTATATTGGCGCCTACGACAACAACCTGTATGCCATCAATGCTGCCAACGGAGAGTTTATCTGGAAATATGCTGCTGACGCCGCCATTCCCACCAAGCCAGCCGTATATGACAATAATATTTATGTTGGTTCAGACGATAAACGACTGCACGCCGTATCTGCCAGGTCGGGCAAGGTGCTTTGGACTTACTTTACGGAAGGTCCCGTCCGTTCTTCGCCACGTATTGCGGAAGGTCACGTCTTCTTTGGTTCGGATGATGGCTATCTGCACGTGGTGAACATCAGCACTAACCGTCTTGCATGGCGTGCTGAAGCCGGCGCACCGGTACGTTCCTCACCGTTTATCACCAACGACCTGATCTATTTCGGTGTGGAAAGCGGTGATTTCATCTGCTGCGACTTCCGCGGCGGCGTGAAGTGGCGTTTCCAGGCTAAACGCGGCATTACCTCCTCCCCCCTGGTGGATAAAAACACGGTGTACCTGACCTCGCTGGATAGTTTCTGCTATGCACTGGATGCCAAATCCGGCTGGGTTATCTGGCGTTTTAGGATGGATAAGGGTTCCATTTCATCACCCATCAAGGTGGATAACAATCTGTATTTTGGCTCGGCGGATGGCAATCTGTATTGTCTGGATGGCGGAAACGGCAAAGAGATCTGGCGTTTCCGCACAGAACACCAAATTGCCGGTACACCCGCCGTGTACAAGGATGCCGTCTATATTGGTTCAGTGGACGGGCATCTCTACGCTGTGGATATTGCCAATGGGAGGCTTCGCTGGAAGTTTAAGACTGGCAAGCCCATCATCGGGTCTCCAACCGTGTTTAATGATATAGTATATGTAGGTTCCTCAGACTTTATTGTTTACGCACTGCTTGCATGAGCAATAAAGCCACGGGCGGATGAATATTTTAATTTGTGGAGCTCTCTGTGGAAAAAATCGTCAACCTCTTCAAACGCAAGAAATCTTCTCCACCATATGATGTAAAAACCGCACCACTAACCGATGAACAATTACGGACCGTTAGCAGCGGAATTGGCCAGTCCCTTTCGCCTCAACTGTTGGTCGGGGTGTCTCAATCCGTGGGGCTGCAACGGGACCATAACGAAGATACCGTCTTCACATTTGCATCCAATCTTTCCAGCGATACCAAAAACCTGATCTTTGGTTTGTTCATCATCGCCGATGGCATGGGCGGATACCAGCACGGTGAGATGGCAAGTTCGGTGGCAGCAAACGCCATGGCGAATTATTTGCTCAAGAAAATATTTGTGCCGATGATGAACATCAAGACCGAAACTCCTTCGGAGCCGCTGCAGGAATTAATGCAGAACGCAGTATCCGAGGCGCAACAGGTTGTGGTGAAGAATGCGCCTGGCGGCGGAACCACGCTCACATCGGTATTGATCATCGGTGACCAGGTCACCCTGGCGCATGTTGGCGACAGCCGTGCGTATTTCATTTATTCCGACGGCAGGGTACAGCCGCTCACGCGCGACCATTCGCTGGTCCGACGGCTACAGGAGTTGGGACAGATCAACGAAAAAGAAGCCGCTGAACATCCTCAACGGAATGTGCTTTACCGAGCCCTGGGTCAAAGTGAACCCTTCGAGCCGGATATCAGTACTTATCCATTTCCCAATGCAGGGTACTTAATGTTATGCAGTGACGGACTTTGGGGTTTGGTACCGGAAAATGAGATTTTCCCCATCATTCGTTCAGCACCTACACTATCGGCTGCCTCGCAAAAGCTGGTGGATGCAGCCAATGCTGCCGGAGGACCGGATAACATTAGTGTAATCCTGGTGCAATACCCGATGTGAGGTTATGGACACCGAGCAGAGTTATTACGCAATACTCGATCTGCCGTTCGACGCCACTCAAGATGAGATTCGTGGTGCGTATCATCTTGCTGCTCGCAAGTTTCACCCTGACACCAACCCCAACCTCGGGTCATCCGATTCCTTCTATAATGCGCAAAAGGCATATGATGTCCTTTCTTCACCCTCCATGAAGAGAGATTATGACCAAACCATGCCTCCTGAAGAAATTGAGAATCCCGGATTCGTTATTAAAGTAATTCAATCCAAACAAAAGATCAGTGCATCCAAAGACCCGCAATTGGTATACGTGCTGCTGGATATGGGCACCAAGCCGGTCAGTAAAAAAGCGTATCAGCGCCCTCTCAATCTCACCCTGGTTCTTGACCGCTCCACCTCGATGAACGGGGAACGGATGGAAATGGTAAAAGAAAATGCCATCCGCTTGATCAAGCAACTCGGCAAGGAAGATGTAATTTCCGTAGTCACCTTCAGTGATCGGGCGGAAGTATTGATTCCGCCTTCCAGAATATCCGATGTCCATTACATGGAATCCAAGATCAGCCGCATTCAAACCGGCGGGTCGACAGAGATATTCCAGGGTTTGAGTATGGGCGTCAGTCAGAATCTTCAAAATCTGCGCCCGTCATTTTTGAATCACCTGATATTGCTGACTGATGGGCGAACCTACGGTGACGAAACAAACTGTCTGGAACTGGCAAAGGAAACTGCAAACGACGGTCTGGGAATCAGCGGTCTGGGAATCGGTGATGACTGGAACGATAAATTTCTCGACGAACTGGCTGCCGCAAGTGGCGGCGTGTGCATGTATATCTCTGCGCCAAATGACCTGCGGAAGTTCCTGGAAGCAAAATATCGCCATCTCGAACAGGTGTACGGGGAACAGGCAGTATTGCAGCTCAGTTCCATGGGGCGAGGAAAAAACCAATATGGATTCCGCATCTTCCCGGAACCGGCACCCCTGCTTACCGAAACACCTATCCGGCTTGGGAACCTGCAAATCAACTCCCGACTGGTGGTAATGGCGGAATTTTGCCTCGATCGTGTAGATTCCAAGGCAAAACAGATAAATGTTGCCGAAGGATATGTTACACTACAGATACCAACACGTGTGATCCCCCGGGTTAGGGTTCCCTTCAGTATAAACTGCGAGATTGTACCGGCAGAGGATATTGATCAGAACATGCCTGCCCCCATCGTACATGCTCTTTCACAACTTACACTCTATCGTATGCAGGAAAAAGCTCAAAAAGAACTTGAGAATGGTGATACCGTGAAAGCGTCACGACACCTGCAATACCTTGCCACCCATCTGCTTTCACGCGGTGAAAAAGAACTGGCAAATGCTGTGCTGAAGGAAGCTGATCACATTCAGAAGAGTAGTAAGTTTAGTGAAGAAGGGGATAAACGGATTAAATATGGCACTCGGTCATTGATGCTTCCCCCCGGACTGGAGAGTAAAGAATCATGAACATCTGCCCAAATTGTAAACACACGGAAATTGATGGCGCTCTGTTCTGCAGCGAATGCGGAGCCCAATTAGTATTCTCATCAGCGAAGGAACCACAACCGATGGCAAGCGAATCAAAACCAACCAAGGCTACCTCTCCCATTAAACCACCTGCGGATGATAATGTAGTTCCACCAGCAGGCGCCAAGTCTTCAGCCAAAGGATCATCATCCGGCGGCGTGGGCTTATCTTTGAAGATGGTCAACAGTGGTCAGATCATTCCCCTTGCAGGACAAAATGAATTCACATTGGGAAGAATTACCGATGGGCAGCCGATTCTGCCGGATATTGATCTGACACCATTCGAAGGTTATGCGGAAGGCGTTTCCAGACTCCATGCAGCCATCCGCATTACCGAAAGAGGCGTCATGATCGTTGATCTGGGATCCTCCAATGGGACCCGCATCAACGGGCAGAAGATCGTCCCGAACGTGAATTATCCCCTGAAAGATGGAGATATGATCGCCCTTGGGCGAATAAAGATGCAGATCACCATTCGCCGTTAGAGGAGAAAACATCATGCCGATGATCCTCATGCACATTTCCGGTGAAGACCCGGTTTTGGGTGAAATTGAAGCCTTGCCTACCACCACCGATGTTATGATTACTGTTAAGAACCCCCGCCGGCGCGACGGAAAAGACCTGCACTATTTGGAAGCCAACGTCACCACGGTGATCTGGCCATTGAGCCGCGTAAGTTTTATTGAACTTCTGCCTACCGGTGAGGAAGAGGAAGTCATCAGCTTCATCCGAGAGTAGTATGCCCGAAGATCAAGTCCGCAGTAAAATCCTGGTCGTGGATGATGAAGAACGGATGGTCCGTTTTATCCGCCTGAATCTGGAACACGATGGCTTTCAGGTTGTTGAAGCATATAAAGGTTCGCAGGCGATCCAGGTCTTGCGTGACCAGCTTCCCGATCTGGTTTTACTGGATATAATGATGCCGGATATTGACGGGTTCGAAGTATTGCGAATGATCCGCGAGATCAACTCCGTGCCCGTAATCATGCTGACCGCCAAGGGTGAGGAAGACGACAAAGTCCGCGGGTTGGAATTGGGCGCAGACGACTACATAACCAAACCATTCAGCCCCCGGGAGCTATCCAGCAGAGTGCGCGCTGTCCTTCGCCGCGCGGATACCGCCGGAAGCGGAGTAAGAGGGATGATCGAAGTGGATGAGCATCTGAAAATCGATTTCGATCGTCGTGAAGTGTGGTTGGATGGCAAACTGGTAAAGCTGCGCCCCACTGAATACCGTTTGCTTTACCATCTGGTGCAAAACGCCGGGTGGGTGATTACCCATGACCAGATTCTGGCAAAAGTATGGGGCTATGAATATCGTGATGAACCCCACTATGTCAGGCTTTACATAAACTATTTACGCCAGAAACTGGAAAAAGATCCTGCCAATCCGGTATACATCCTTACGGAACGTGGTATCGGATACCGATTTGTAGATTTTCGACGTAATAAAGCCATCCAAACACAATAATTGGACTAATATAATCCAATTAACCTTGATGAAGCACCAACCCTCGTTTATACTGATGGGTGAGGAAGATTAAATGGCCAAACAACGCATTTTGCTGGTGGATGATCATGAAGTTGTCAGATTAGGTTTAAAGGCGTTGCTCCAGCATCACCCGCAATTTGATGTTGTTGGTGAGGCGGGCACAGCCAGAGAAGCTATCGAAAAAGTTGGCATCCTTCACCCGGAGGTTGTGGTGATGGATATTCGCCTTCCCGGCACCTCTGGCATCGATGCCTGTGCGGAAATTACCCGCGCTTATCCCAATACGCGCGTGATTATGCTCACATCCTACGCAGAAGATGAGATGCTTTTCTCGGCAATTCGGGCTGGTGCTTCGGGTTATGTATTGAAACAAATCGGCGGAGAAGATCTCATCCGTGCGCTGGAAACCATCGGGCGGGGAGAAAGTATGCTCGACCCGGCGGTAACCCAGCGCGTTTTTCAGGAAGTTCGCCGGGCTGTACGAGAAGAAGAAGCCTCATCCTTTGTTAATTTGAGTGCACAGGAAAAGCATGTGCTGCTGCTCGTTTCTGAGGGGAAAACCAACCGCGAGATCGCCAAATCATTATTCCTGGGTGAAGGCACGGTGCGCAATTATGTCAGCAGCATTCTTTCCAAGTTACAGGTCTCCAACCGGGCGGAAGCTGCCGCATATGCAGTTGAACATAACTTAAAGGATTATCTTTAAAAAAGAAGATAAAAAACCTGCCTATGGCAGGTTTTTTTTATCCGTTCATCCTGTGCCACAGATCCCGCAGATACAGCGCATCTTGTTCCATCAGCGGTGATTCGCACAGTATTCTGCCTCCGCATTCGAATTTGATCAATGCCCGGTAAAGCGCCTCTACATCCATATCCGATTGCTGAATAGGCAGGTGTTCTTTCTCGCCTTTGGGTCCATATTCAATACCGCTCAAATGGATATGCAAGTGTTTCAGCGACTCTTTTCCCAGCGATTCGGTATACATTTCCAGGTTGGTCGACCACTCCTCAAAGCTGTTCATCGAGCCATCACCGCGCCGGGCATGCAGATGAGCAAAATCCAGACAGGGTAATACATCCCCGTCGATCTGGCTCATCAGCAGGGTATCCTCCAGAGAGCCCAGCATAGCAGATTTCCCCATGGTCTCCGGTCTCAATGTCACCTGGATCGATCTATCGGCTAATTCTTTAGCGCAGGAAAGCAAACGTGGCAGCGCCACTTCGAGCACCTCCACTACCGGCTTGCCAAAATATGACCCCGGATGAAAGATGATGTCGGTTGCGCCAGCGAGATATCCATAATAAGCCGCATCCATCAGGCGTTGCCTGGATTTACCCCACTCATCTTCAGTGGCATTCAGATTAATGTAATATGGCGCGTGTACGCTCAGCCGCACATTTGCCTCTTCAGATGCCGCTTTAATAGCCCGGCAAGTCTCCTCACTTACCCGCACCGATTGCACCCACCCCAATTCCATGGCGCTCAAGCCAAGCTCCGCCATGTGTAAAACCGCACCCACACTGCCACCGGGTTTCTTGGGGGTCGAGATGGGCGCCCCCACCGTACCAAAAAGGAAGGCTGTTTCAGTCATTGCTCCCTCATTTCCATAATATAGAAAGTCGCTGCCAAAGCGGCGGACCCAGAATGATGAAACCGATTACCATCGAGGCAAGTGCGGCTATCAAAACGGCAGCCGCGCCTACATCCTTGCCAACTTTTGCCAGTGGATGCTTCATCGGGCTGGCAAGATCGACCACGGCTTCCAGAGCTGTATTTAAGAATTCAGCTGTCCAAACCAGTGCGATAGCCAGCATCAGCACCGCCCAGTCACGGGTTGGCAGCCTCAGCCAGAGTGCCAGGGCAATGACAATGACGGTCGCCAACGCATGCAGCCAGGCATTCTCCTGGGTTTGCAGCACATAGTACCATCCGGCAAAAGCATGCCGGAATGCCCTGATCCGACGGACGATGAACCTGCCAATCATGCCAATTCTTCCAAATTGGGAAAAGCTTCCATTTGAATGCCCATGTCAGCCAGAATGGCAGCCTGCCGCGCCCACATTTTCTTTCGGCTGCGATTATCCTGGTGATCGTATCCGAGTAAATGCAGAACACCATGAACTGCTAACAGGGATAATTCATCCGCCACGGAATGACCTTCCGCTTTTGCCTGACGGGCAGCGGTTTGGTAAGAGATAATGAGATCGCCCCAATACATATTTCCGCTTTCAGGGTTTACTTCACCATTTTCAAATGAAAGCACATCTGTAGGAGAATCCTTTTGGCGGTATTCCAGATTGTAGGAATGGATCTCTTTGTCGCCGGTGATCAGTATACTCACCTCGCCAGGTTTTTGCTCCGCTTGAAGGCTGTATTCCGCTGCGCGGAGAACGCTCGCTTCGATATCGTATTTACGGTAAGCAGGTCGAATGGTCAGTGTGAGCATATTTACCGGGACGGTGTTTCCTCGGGTAATTGAGGCAATTCAGGATAGGTAATCCGCTGGTGGTAAACGCCCATCAGAGTACGCTTAAAAGATTCTGCAATCACAGTCAGATCACTCAAGGTCAATTTGGTGTGGATTAATTGATCATCCCTGATCGCGGTATCGAAGACCTTTTTGATCAAAATGACAATCTCATCTTCGTTTTGGGGCAACTCAGCTCTCGCCCTGGCTTCGCAGCCATCGGCGAGCATCAGGATCGCCGTCTCTCTGGACCGGGGTGCCGGACCGGGGTAACGGTATAACTCCATATCCACTTTATTGATATGTCCGCCCGCCAGTTCCACTGCCCGATTGTATTGATAATGCGTAATCCGTGAACCATGATGCTCAAGCACAAAGTCGATGATGCGTGGTGGAAGATGAAATTTCCGCGCCAGCTCGCGCCCGTCGGTAACGTGCTGGATAATAATGGCGGCGCTGATTGCCGGTTCCAGGTTATTATGCGGATTCTCACTACCGCGCACCTGGTTCTCGATGAAAAACTGCGGGTTCAAAGCTTTTCCGGCATCATGATAAAGCGCGCCAACCCGCACGAGCAGTGAATCCGCGTTCACCATCTCGGCTGCCTGCTCTGCCAGGTTAGCCACCTGCAGGCTGTGTTGATATGTGCCGGCAGCATTCCTGAGAATATACTGCAATAGAGGGTGATCCGGTCGGGATATTTCGAGTAATTGCAAAGCCGTGGTGATGCCCATTGCCTGAGCCAGTATATATTGCAGGATGAGGGTTAAACTGGAAGAAGCCAGACCATTGGTAAGCGATGCACCCGCCAGCGTCACCAACCCCACCCAATCAGAAGATGGGTCGCCAAGCCGGTATGCCAGAACCACCAGTATATTTGCTGCGGATATGGCAATGCTGGCATAGAAGAACGAAGCGATTTTTCTGCCTCTGCCGAGCACCAGAATACCCGTCAGGCTGCCCAGGATGTAATAAATGGTGATCTCCAGGCTGCCGGGCAGTCCGTATCCAATGAGTATGCTGAGCATCAGTGAGAAAACCAGACCGGTTTCAAGGTTGAACGCCGTAGCCAGGGTCAAACCAAATGCAGCCATCGGGAAGATAAACGGCAGGATCACCCGGTAGGGAATAATAAAACGGGCGAGCAGGAAAAATACGTTAAAAAGCAGGGCTATCAGCACTACACTACGCAGGTCATCCATCGGGCTGGCTTTGCGCCGCATGGCATAGAAGACCACAAAAATGCTCAATGCGCCAACCAGACCCAGTGAAGCCAGGAAGTTCAACAGACGGTTATCCTGTCCGGTCAACCCCAAAAACTTCAGTACTTCCACATCTTCTGCCCGAACGATCTGTCCACGCTGTACGATCAACTGCCCCATCACAAATGAGCGTGTAACCGGCTCAACTTTCTGTTCCGCCTCCGCTTTTGCCTGTGCGGTAAGCTCTGCACTGTAGAGGCTGTTTGCCGTAATGAGCGGAGATACGATCTCCGAGATTAATTGCACCTGGTCGGATGAGAAGGAAATATCCACCAAGGAAGCAATGTTCCTGCGCGTGGCTTCCAGGTTATCTTCGCGGATCGTAATGCGCATCGCGTCGTCCAACACGTTGAAGGTTTCTGCTTTGATCGATGTCCAGCGGGTGGATGTAAGCGACAGGGTTTGCTGGACCGACTCATCGGTTAGTTGAATATCCGCCATCTGTGACAGATCGCTTACTTTTTGATCGTGCGTGGCATAAGCATCATCGCGGACGTTGGAGATGTATTGCAAAATATCGTTCAGTTTTTCAAGCTGCCGTTTCTTAATGGCCGGGTCAACGGGTAAATAAACCGAAGGAATGGCAGAGCTCGCCTGTTGGCGGGTCCGCTGGGTGAGAATATCGCTGGTGTATGTAAATGTACGGGGGGATTGGATATCCTGCACTGCTACGTCACCAGCCTGGATGGTGTACACGCCCGATCTCGACGATATGGGGGAATTCAGAATAACCAACACAAATATGGCTGACAATACCAAAATGAATATCTTCAGCGTACGCTGGCGGCGGTTCAATATAACCGGAGAACTGGGGTAAGAAAGCATGACCTCTCTATTTCAGCAGTAAAGCCTTCACCGCAGCGCTCACCTGATCGTTGGCTGCCCTGCCCTGCACCTGTGGAATGACTACTTTCATCACCTTTCCCATATCGGCAGGGTTGGCGGCGCCGGTTTGTTCAATAGCGGCTTTGACTAATTCGTTCAATTCGTCAGTGGTAAGTTGTTTGGGCAGATACTTTTCGAGTTCAGTGATTTCTTTTTGAAAACCGGCTATCATTTCCGGGCGTTCTGCCTTTTCAGCATCCTCAATACTTTCCTTGCGCTGCTTGATCTCCCGCTGAACAACACCAATGATCCCGGCATCATCCAGCGCCGCACCTTTTTCCACTTCAACAAGCTTGATGGCTGCCATAACCGAACGGATGCTGGTTTTACGTACTTCGTCGTTCGCTCGCAGTGCATCTTTTAGATCATCAGACAATCTATTCTTTATTTCCATAAGGTACCTTTCAAAGATCAATCGTGGACGTCACGAAATTGAATCTGTTCGTCGTGAGATAAAAGTTTGATTACTTCATTATATTCATAAATGGTGCGGATTACAGCCGCCTGGTATACGATTGGGAAAAGTGGGCTGCAACTGGGAGAATCCTTGTTGAGACGGGCATGCGAATCAGCCGGGAATAATCTTGCCAGTCTTTTGCCTGCCCAGGGAAGAAAAGTGATCATTTCCCACGGGGAATAGAATTTCCCCGAAACCAGCCTGGCATCCTGCATAATTTCCGGCAGCAGGATTTCTTCCGGAGTGATTTCGTTTCGCTTTTCACCGTCCCACGATTCTGCCAGCAGATTGATATAGTTACTATGCGAATAGAAATCTTGTGAGGCATGTGTCAGCCTGCCAAAGCTGTGCCACGCATCCTGATAATCCCCGGATTTGACTGAATTTACAGTCATCTCCCTGTTCTGTCGGATGTAGGTATTGGCAGCTGAGAAAGCGCTGTCATCAAAATGATATTCCGGGTGTCCCACCTGTCCCGAAAGATCATCCTGCTTGATGTTCGCCAATATGATCTGCCGTAACGCCGACTCACTAAAGTATTCCTGCAACGCTTCGCGCGTCATCGAAATGTGATATTGAGTATACATTTATCTATCGGATATATATGAGATCTTTGATCCCGCCATAAACATCTTCCGAGATTCCCGGAACCAGCAATAACTGCTCAATAGATGTGAACAACCCCTGCTGATTGCGGTAGTCAATGATTGACTGGGCGCGCACTTTGCCTATTCCCGGCAAGTCGTCCAGTTCATTTAAGGTTGCCGAATTTAAGTCCAACAGGTCAGCCTGGCTCTCCGTAATCGCCTGTTCCTGCGACGGGATGGTAATCTTTTCGCCATCCGAGATGTGCCGGGCAAGATTTAATCCCTCCGAGCGGGCGGAAGGCTTCATACCACCCGCTGCATTTACGACATCCTGCACCCTGCTTTCCGGCTTCATCGCATACACACCGGGAGAATTTATCTCCCCATCGATGTGCACTACCAATTCTTTCGGTTCCATAGGGGTCAGCATGATCCCCGTGCCACGTGGAGGCGCAGTTACAATAAAACCAATAGCAGTGAGTATCACTCCTGCAGCAAAAAAGACCAGTGCCTGTTGCCACAATTTCCAGTTTTGCATGGTTGTCAACCGGGAATGCTGCGGGCAGACTCCTCTTTGGCATACATGGCTTTGAACGCAGCAATCGCCACTTCGAGCTGGCTCATATCGGGTTCCCGCGTGGTAAGCTTCTGCAATAACAGGTTGGGGCGGATTAACCAACAAACCACCTTGTTGTTTAAATGGTGCGCCATCCAACGGATATATTCATACGCAACACCCGCCAGAAGCGGTAGCAGGATCACCCGGCTGGCAAGGCGCCAGAAGGTTGGCAATGGACCCAACAAGGCAAACAGGATGATCGAGAACACCACCAGCGTCAGCAAAAAGGAAGTTCCGCAGCGGGGATGTTCCAGCGAATATGTGGACACAATTTTCGGCGTTAATTCTGCCCGGGATTCAAAGGCATTAATGGTTTTGTGTTCCGCCCCATGATATTGAAATACCCGGCGAATATCCGGCATAAAGCCAATCGCCCAAATATACAGGATCAGCAGTACTAAACGCAATACACCTTCCAGAATATTGCTGGATAAGGCATTCCAGCCCAAAGCTTTTTCGACCAGTGCGCCGACACCCGCCGGCGCCAGAAAGAATATTCCCACACCCAACAGTAATGAGGTGCCCAACGTAAGATAAAGTGGCCAGCCTTCCAGCTTTTCATCCTCCCCGGTTTGTGTATTGGCAGAGATGGTCAAAAAACGCATCCCCACGCCCAGGGCATCCCATAATCCAACCAACCCACGCAGAAAAGGGATTTTCATCCACGAGGATGTATAAATACCGGTCAGGGTTTCTTCATGCAGGGCAATGGAACCATCCGGAGCCCGCATTGCCATGGCAATGAACTTGGTTCCGCGCATTAAAACGCCTTCAATTACAGCCTGTCCGCCGTATGAGGGTAATCTCTCTTCCATAATGGTTACAGGTTATAAAAGAAGTGAATGAGCGAGTCAATCCCCTTGTACCAGACTTCCAGGTTCAGGTGCTCATTCGGGGCATGGATATTGTCATCAGGTAGCCCAAAGCCGGTCAAAACCGAGCTGGCATTCAGGATCTCCTGCATGTGTCCCACTACCGGGATGCTGCCGCCTTCCCGTTTATACACCGGGCGGATTCCCCAAACAGCTTCCAAAGCCTTTGCCAGCGCCTTGACCCCCGGTGTATTGATGTCAGTGATGGAAGCCGGGTTGCCCGCATGCACCAATAATTCATAACGCATCGTATCCGGCAGGCGCTCCTCGATATACTTCACCATCGACTGGCGAACTTCTTCCGGGTCCTGATCCGGCACCAGGCGCATGGATACTTTTGCCATGGCGTAGCATGGCAAAACCGTTTTTGAACCTTCCCCAATATAGCCGGAGTAGATACCATTTACATCCAGTGTGGGGCGGGCGGTGGCGCGTTCACACCAGGTGTATCCCTTTTCTCCCACCAATTTGTTCGCACCGGTACCTTTCAAATAGAATGCCTCATCCAGTGGCAGTCGGCCAAGTTCGCTCCGCTCTTCATCAGTCAGAGGACGCACCCGATCATAGAAACCGGGCAAAGTGATATGGTGGTCGGCATCCTTCATTCCGGCGACCAACTGGCAAAGAACATTTGCCGGGTTCTCAACTACACCGCCGTAAAGACCCGAGTGCAGGTCACCCTTTTGCCCATGCACACGGATCTCCAGGTATGCCAGTCCACGCAGCCCGTAGACGATGGTCGGGATATTTGGAGCAATCATTCCCGCGTCCGGATTAAGTGCGAAATCGCATTTTAACAAATCCGTATGTTCGCGCATAAAAGCTTCCAGATTTGGGGAGCCAATTTCTTCTTCACCCTCAAGAATAAACTTGATATTCACCGGAAACTTTCCGGTAGATTGAATCGATTCAATTGCCTTCAAAGCAGCAATAATTTGCCCCTTCATATCCGACGCGCCACGGGCAACCAGATATTTTCCTTCCACGGTTGGCTCAAAAGCGCCAGAACGCCACAAATCCACCGGATCTTCCGGTTGGACATCGTAATGGCCATAGATCAATACAGTAGGCTTGTCATCACCTGCATCCAGGCATTCACCATACACCACGGGATGTTTCGGCGTAGGCATGATCTGTATATTTTTACATCCCCGTTTTTTTAATTCTTCGGTCAGCCAGATTGCCGTCTTCTGCATATCAGCCGCATTTTCCGGGTTGGTTGATACGGATGGAATACGGACCAGGTCAATTAATTCATTCAGAAATCTTTCTTTGTTTTGGTGGGCAAATGAGATTGCCATTTCTCTTCTATCCATTGTCGCTTCCTTTTGCTTATATCGTTTTTGAAAACGTCGAAATCCCAATTAAAACTTTCATCAATCCGGAATCGGTGTAGGCACACCTTCTGGTTCTTTGACCAATGCCAGACGATCATGAAACTCGGCTACCATATCCGCATAAGCTGGGTCATATGCCAGATTCTCCATCTCATAAGGATCATTTTCCAGATCATAAAATTCGGTTTTATCACCCAGTGTTTCAGCATAAACATATTTCTCGGTATGTAAAGCCGCAAATATTCCCCGTGGTGGCCAGCCTTCAATCAACAAGCTGTCGCGCCAGTTGTCAGTCCCTGTTAATAGTGGAACAAGTGAAACGCCATCCATATCGCTGGGCGGTTTAATTTTTGCCAGATCATAAATGGTGGGGGCGATATCGATGTTTGCTACCATTCTACTTTCCGTATAAGCCTCCGGAATGAGCGGAGGATAGCGGATAGCAAACGGAACTTTTATGGCTTCTTCGTAAAAACTGTTTTTGGATGATATCCGGTGCTCTCCCCAGAATTTGCCATTATCTGACAAGAAAATAATAACCGTGTTATCCAAAGCACCTTTGTCCTCCAACCTGTCGATCAATTTACCAATTGCTCGATCCAAAGACACCATGCATAGGATCTGCTCCCGCCGGAAAGTATCTATTTTGGCGATTTCTTCCTCAGTAAGCAATTCCTTGGTCTTAAACCAGTCTGGTTTATCGCTCACATCTGCCTCATTAAAGCTCGGCGGACGGTATGGTTCAAGGTCAGTATATAAATCCAAATCTTGAAAATCGGGGACAGCCGGCTCATGCGGCGCGATCGGAGTGTATAGTAATATCCACGGTTTACGTTGGGCTACCGCATCTTCAACAAAGGAGATGGAATACGTTCCAAGGATGTCAGTGATGTACCCCAGGTGCTCCCGCCAAACGCCATTCACATTCAATGGCGGATTAATGTAAGTAGATTCACCTTTGAAATAGGAAACCCAATAGTCGAATTCAGGTCTGGATTCACCTTTCCAAAAGTTAAGATATTTGCCTACCAGTCCGGTGTAATAACCATTCTTTTGAAAATCTTCGATAAATGTCCGGTTGTAATTGACCATCCCATTATTTTTTACGTTTGTATGCTGTGCATACTTCCCGGTGAGGATACTAACCCGACTGGGACAGCACAGAGGAGTAGTAATATAGCCATGATCAAAGGTAACACCCTGATCAAATATTTTTTGCTGTGTTTGTGGCATGTACTGCATGGTGTCATATCGCTGATCGTCAGTCACGATGATGAGAAAATTGGGCCGTTTATCCTTTATGAGTTCTTTCACCCAAGCTTTAGGATCGCAGGCTGATATCAATAATGAAATTAGAATAACTAAAGTAATCAGACGAGTTTTTTTCATCAAACACCTCAATATAAACTTACGAAAGATATGTATCGCCCCTTAGGCATATAGGCATACACTCATTGTATCAAGAAAACCCCACTACAGCCGGTTATTCTGGCAACTCAACAAATACGTACCTGGCAGTTGCGTACCCCAAAGTAACACCCTTGTTATGGATTTGGATTTCAACTGTTTGATTCAAAACAGAATTGTTGGTCAGTTTCCCTGTTGCACCGGGAATCACACCGTGACTTTCAAAAAACGCCAGCAAATCCGGTGTTTCCTCTGCCAATTCGTGAATTCTGCGAATGGTAAATTCCTGCCCAACTTCAATATTCATTAATGAAACCCATTGCGCAACCGTATCCTCGTAGCCCGGCAGGGGATTACCATGTGGACAAAGTTCGAGATCGCCCAGTTCGCGGATTAATGCCGATTCCACTTCCGCGGAGATGCCATGTTCCAGCCTGTGAGCTTGATCATGCAATTTGGACCAAGAGAGCAGCCGTGACAACATCCACTCTGAGAGCATATGCTTCCGCACCACGGAACGAGCCACATCCCACCCTTGCTGGGTCAGATGAACGCCCGAATTTTGCTCTTGAAGCAGTAAACCATCACGAACCATGCGTTTCAATGTATTCGTAACTGTAGGCGGCGTCACCCCCAGTAAAGTGGCAAGCCGTGCGCCAACCACCGGCTCATTGTCCCGTTCCAGAACATAAATAATACCCAGGTAATCTTCAATTGTCGGAGTTATTCCCAGTTCGGTCATTCTGCCTCAAATTAAATAAACATCTGCCTTATGCTAACCCGGATTTCATATGTAATTTATTTTGTCATAATAATTATATTATTATAATCCGTATACAATATTAGCATATGCTAATATAATGTATTAGTATAAATTACCATTAACTCCGTTGGGAGATGCTATTTATGACACCCATGAACCCGCACCTGCAATTTACCCTAGCAGAAATGAAGGCAGGGGATGAGGCACACCTGATCGACCATACCTACGGCAGGGGAGAATTCTCGCGGATGGCTTCATTTGGATTGACGCCTGGCGTGAACGTACGCATGGTGCAAAATTACGGCAGAGGTCCGATCATCATTCATGTGAGAGGATCACAGGTTGCGTTGGGGCGAAAACAGGCATCTCGCATCTGGGTGGAAAGAGACCGCGTGTGACACATTGCCAACCCACTGAAACCGTACTCACATCCCAAACCGATCCTTCCGTGCGAAAAATTGCTCTTGCCGGACAACCTAATATTGGTAAAACTACAATCTTCAATGCCATAACCGGTTTGAACCAACATGTCGGGAATTGGCCAGGTAAGACCGTTGAATGCAAAGAAGGGGTTTTCTACTTTTCCGACAAAAAATATAAAATCATCGATCTGCCAGGCACATACAGCCTGACAGCTAATTCTCCCGAAGAGCTCATTGCGCGCGAGTATATCCTCACCGAGGATCCAGATCTGGTAATAGCCGTTGTCAGTGCCGCCAATCTGGAAAGAAGCTGCTACCTGCTGGCAGAATTGATCGGTCTCTCCAAGCCTATTATTGTTGCTTTGAACATGATGGATGTGGCTGAGAAGGATCACATCCACATCGATGCCGATATCCTGCAAAAGGATATTGGATTGCCGATCATTCCCATTTCCGCCACACAAAAATCAGATCTGAATTCGCTGCTGCAAGCCGTCGATGTTTTCTTCAAAGAGGAAGACCATCCACTGGTTCATATCAGTTCAATTCCTGAAAATCTGCAGGATGACCACCAAAAAATATTGAGTTTGATCCAGCAATTTGTCCCGCAGCCCTACCCCCCGGAATGGATCGCTCTCAAACTTCTGGAAGCGGACGATGTGATTACAAAAATGATGAGAGTCGCCCTGCCGATGGAAAATACAGCCATCCTTTCCGGCATTCTCAAAAACCGATCCACATCGTTGGTTGATATTGCTTCAGCCAGGTATGAATGGATCGCTTCTGTTCTGCGTAGCGCGGTCACTTACCAGGCTGCAAACAAGCCCGGCTTCAGTGAAAAGATCGATCGTATCGCTGCCCATCCCATCCTGGGTTTCCTCACCCTGGGCGGCATTCTCGGGCTGGTTTTTTGGCTGATCTTTCAAATCGGAGCGCCCATCCAGGAGTGGCTGGACCTGGCGGTTTTTACCCCCTTCGGCAACGCTGCAACCGGCTGGATGGCGGCATCCCCCGCATGGTTTCGCGGTTTGGTGGTGGATGGCATTATTGGCGGCGTGGGCTCCGTATTGACTTTTTTACCCATTCTGGTCATCTTTTTTGCCGCTTTCGGCATATTGGAAGACATCGGTTATATGGCGCGCGCCGCGTATGTAATGGACAATCTCATGCAAATGATGGGTTTGCAGGGTCGATCTTTTCTGCCACTTTTCCTCGGATTTGGTTGTAACGTCCCCGCCATTATGGGCACCCGGGTAATCGACTCAAAAGCTGCCCGGTTATTAACCATTATTATTGCACCTCTTATTCCCTGTACCGCCCGTATGGCGGTGGTTGCCTTCCTTACCCCGGCTTTCTTTGGCAAAAATTCTTTTCTGGTTACCTGGGGATTGGTTTCGCTATCCATAGTATTGATGGTTCTGATGGGCATTATCTTGAACAAGGTCATCTTCAAGGGTGAAAAATCCTCCTTCATCATGGAACTGCCCACTTACCATGTCCCCAATTTACGAACGATCGGATTGCTGGTCTGGCAGCGCTCTTTATCCTTTCTGCAAAAAGCCGGAACTGCCATCCTGTTAATCTCCGTGTTGGTATGGGTTTTTTCTGTTCTGCCCTCGGGCAATTTGGAAGACAGCTATCTGGCTAAATTGGGCATTGCGCTTTCACCGGTGGGTAACTTGATGGGCTTCGACTGGCGGCTGGTTGTTGCACTGTTGACCAGCTTTATGGCGAAGGAAAACGCCATTGCCACACTGGGTGTGTTGTTCGGAAATTCATCGGACGCCGGTCTTACCGCAGCAATCGCAGCAGCATATACCCCTGCCAGCGCATTGAGCTTCCTGGTCGTCAGCCTGCTCTTTATCCCCTGCGCCGCCACAATCGCATCCATCAAACAGGAGACCAACTCCTGGAAGTGGACAGCCTTTACCGTGGCTTTTTACCTGGCACTTTCCGTAGTGATGGGGATTCTCACGTATCATATCGGCACCGCGTTGGGGTTGTGATTATGCTGACAAAACTACTGGAAGAAATAAACCGCAGCCACAGCCTGGATGTAAACATTCTGGCAAAGGCACTGGGTACAACACCATCGATGGTGGAATCAATGCTTTCCACCCTGGCACAGATGGGAATGATCAAACCGGTGGATATGTGCTCGGCATCGACCTGTGACGACTGCCCCGTAAACCGCCTTTGCAGTTCCGCCGGCAAACAGGCAAGGGTCTGGCAGGTCAACAAAGCAGAGACATAAGCCGGGCAAGAAGCCTTATTGACGGGTTCAGCTATCCGGGTTAGAATTCGATTTCGAGTGATGAGGTTCGCTTTCCCCAACCGCCTTAGTGCTGATGACCTCTGTCTGAAAAAATATGCAGACAGGGGTTTTTATTCGAATATCACAGAAACGGATTATGGAAAAATTTCTTTTGATTTCTGCCGGCGCCATCCTCGGCGCAAATTCACGCTACTGGATCAGTGATTGGGCTGCCAGAAAATTTGGCGTCGATTTCCCTTTCGGTACTCTGCTGGTCAATGTAACCGGCAGTTTGTTATTGGGTTTCTTTCTTACCCTGGCAACGGAACGATTTCTAATCGATCCACGCTGGCGTTTTCTGGTTGCCGTAGGTTTTTTGGGCGCCTACACCACCTTTTCCACCTACACCTATGAGAGTATCAACCTGCTTTCAAGGGGGGAATGGTTGCCGGGAATACTCAATTTGTTCGGCAGCTGCATTCTCGGGCTGCTCGGGGTCGGTATTGGAATATATCTTGCCCGTGCAATATAATGATAAGTAGGGAGGGTATGATGCCTGATCTAATTTCCAACTCACAAGCACAAAGACTGCGAATTTACATCAGTGAAAGCGACCGCTGGCGCGGTAAGCCACTGAGTACAGAAATTTTGACCATTCTCAAAGACTCCGGTGTCATTGGCGCCAGCATGTACCGCGGTATCGCCGGGTTCGGCGCACATACCCGATTGAGCACAAACGCCATTGAAGTACTCTCGCTGGACCTGCCTGTTGTCATTGAGGTGATCGACACCACCGAGCGGATTGCAGCCGCCATCGAGCGGGTCAACCCCATGGTCAGGGAGGGGTTGATTACGTTGGAGGATGTATACGTCGTTAAATTCACCCATCGTTATTTGAACCCATTACCCGCCGACCGCCTAGTATCTGAAGTGATGACCCGCGATGTCATCAGCATTCACCAGGATATGAGCGTAGCTGAAGCCTGGCAAAGGATGCTCGATAAAATGATCAAGGCGATGCCGGTAACCGACGACGAAAACCATGTAGTGGGGATCGTGACGGATGAAGACCTGCTGCAAAGAGCCGGGATCCGCCAACGCCTATCGATCGCCTTAAAACTGAAACCAGAGGAAGTCCACTCCCAACTGCAATCATGGGAAAATGCCGCACAAAAAGTTGCCGATGTCATGTCGCAGCCGGCTGTCACCGTATCGGAAACAGAAACGCTTGGCAGCGCCACAGCCAAAATGATCAAAGGTGGGTTAAAGCGCCTTCCGGTCATAGATGCAGACCAGGTGCTGGTGGGCATTCTTTCCCGGTTGGATATTCTGCATCAGGTATCGAAATCGCCTTACGCTGTGCCGGCGCAGCATCACACCGAACACGGCAATGCCGTGGTGCTGAAGGACATTATGATGTCCGATATCCCGGCGGTTAAAAAGAGCGATGGTTTATCCGTGATCATAGACAACTTTGTCAGTACTGGTTCGCATCGGCTGATCGTGGTCGATGAAGATGGACGCGCTGTAGGGTTGATTAGCGATTCGGACGCGGTATCCCGGGTGGAACCTGCCCGGCGCACCGGTATTCTGGATGCGCTGCGCAATATCGGCAAACCACTCGCCGGACAGGAGGCCGCCGCGGACCTCATGTCACCCGGTGTACTTTCCGCTCCAGCGGATATGCCCCTGCTCGATGCCATTAAGATCATGCTCGAGCAATCCCGCAAATGGATCGTGGTCATCGACCGGCAAGATATGCCTATTGGTCTGGTTGACCGCCAGGCATTACTGAACGCGGTTGCCGCTTTTTGATCGCCAGTCCTTATATCACTGCGGGAAAATCGATCCATGTTTTGGTAAAATCATATTGATAACCATAAAATCTGTTTATGAATTGCGAATTGAATCACATCCGATAATGGGGAAGGAATAAAAATGAGTGATTTTCCTGGAAAAGGCAAGGTGGCCGTCATCAAAACAACACCGGATACGGTATTGACGGACATCCAACAGGTCATGAAGCTGGCCAACTTTGAACAGGCACTGCCCAAGGATAAAACCACCGGTATCAAGATCAATATCTCCTGGCAGACCTGGTACCCTGCCTGCTCCTCCACACCCTGGCAAATCGAAGGGGTGGTGCAGACGCTGCAAAAAGCCGGTTATTCCGATCTGGTGGGCATCCACAATGACACGGTGGTGGTCGATACTTCCGTCGGCGAGGTGAACAACAAACACCGTTATGTGACCGACAAGTACGGCATCCCCTGCCTTTATCTTTATGAAGAAAAATTCGAATGGGCTGAATATAAACCCAAGAAGCCTTTCCTGGTGCTCGACAAGGTTTACCCTGAAGGTGTTTTCATCCCCAAGTCGCTGATCGGCAAGAATATTATTCACTTGCCCACGGTGAAAACGCACGTCTTCACCACCATCACCGGCGCAATGAAGAATGCCTTCGGCGGATTGCTGCACCGCAACCGTCACTGGACCCACAGTGTGATCCACGAAACTTTGGTGGACCTGTTAACGATTCAACAGGATATCCATCCAGGGCTGTTTGCAGTCATGGATGGCACCTTTGCCGGTGATGGTCCCGGTCCGCGCGCCATGCGCTGGCATGAGAAGAACATCCTGCTCGCCTCATCAGACCAGGTCGCCATCGATGCCATCAGCGCCAAATTGCAGGGTTTCGATCCCATGGAAATACCATTTCTGCGCATCGCACATGAGATGGGACTGGGTGTTGCCAACCCCAAAGAAATCGAGATCGTCGGATACGACATCGCACAAGAAAAACTATGGAATTTCGTCCAGGAGGATACTTTTGCCTCCCGCGGGCAGAAGATGATTTATCACGGCCCTTTGAAACCTCTGGAAAAACCCCTGCTGCAAAGCCCCATTGTGCCCTGGAGCTATTTTGCCAGTAATTTCTACCACAACGTATACTGGTACCCATTTGTGGGACGCAAACGCGTGGAATCCGCCCTAGACACTCCCTGGGGACAGCTCTTTCGTTCTTACGGCGATGGCAAAGTGGTCATGCCTGGCATGGAACCGAAAACGGTCGTTCAGGCGGCAGTCGGGGTGGGATTGGCAGCCACCGCACTGGGCGCACTGATTTATCTGGGTTCACGAAAGAAACGCTAAAGTAAAAAATATCCGGCTTCTCGCCGGATATTTTTTACTCATGGGTTTTGTTTTACTGCATGAAAGTCCAACCGGTTTGCTGGTGCGATGAAAAGTAAAGCACCGCCCAGGTCCAATCGATCAGATATTGTTCAATCCTGTCCAGCAGGTCAAGCTTGGAGCGGAAATCGAACATCAACTCGCGTGTATCCACCAGCATCTGCATGCACTGAGTGTGGATTTCTGTATCCTGCACACCAATTCGTTTGAGCGAATTAATAATGTGAACGGGACGAATTCCATAGAAAGATTGCAGTTTATTGCCATTCTTGAAAACCACGCCCATCTTGGTCAGGTTGGAATGAAACCCCTGAAAGACTTGCTGCTGGTCATCCCTCACCTGGGCACGCCTCAGGCTGATCTCCGAAAGGATCTCGCGCAGCACATCCAGGCTTTCGGGTCCGATAATCACCAGTGATTCCACCAGGCGTTGAATCGGGATAACGCTGGAATCATCCAGACATAGCATGATGACATCGCCAACCTTCATGCGTATATATTCCCGATCATTGGTGGGTATCTGTTTATCCATTATTTTCCTGCATTGTTTCTACATAATTTATATATATAATCGGCAGGTTTTAAAAATATTGTAGGGGTAAGGGCAAAAAAAAGCAAATTACTGCTCGTTAAATTCCACCAGGTAATTGGCAACTGCCCAACCGGCTCTGGTTGAATCGTAAGGGGCTTCCAGATACCACCAGGTGTAACCATCCACACTTTCCGGTCCGCTCTTGATGACGAACACCTCATTTTCGGCGCCCAGAAAGATGGGAGTGGTACTTGTACCGGGTTCTCTGCGCAAACGCAAACCATCGCCGCCCGTACCGGTTACCCGCACCGTCATGCCAACACTCAGCGCTGCTCCGGGATCGGGTGGCAGTCCTTCCTGCTGTGTGGCGGATGGTTCTGCGGTAAGCTGCGGGGTGGGAGTGTCGATGATGGGCGGAGCCGGTATTACCGTTACCACCGGGGATACAACGGAATAGGATGGAGTGCGAGGGGAGAGGATGAACCATAACAATACCGCCACCCCAAAACAGATAAAACCGATGATCACCCCGGCAAACAGGGAGGAGAGTTTTCTATTCATATCAAACCGCAAACAGGAAGAACGCCAGCGCCAGGATCAGATAAACTCCCAGTAACGCCAACCCCTCCAGCCAGTTGGATTCGCCATCGCCGGCAACCAGCACCGTGAGCAACACTCCAGCGCCCAATGCCAGCAGTTCGAAATTGTTGAATACCAGCGTGAGTGGATGTCCCATCAGCAGGCTGATAAAAACCAGGATCGGTGCAACGAATAATGCAATCTGTAAACTGGAAGAGATGGCAATCTCTACGCTCAATTCCATCTTGTTGCGATGAGCCATCTGAACGGCCACAAAGTGTTCGGCTGCATTACCAACAATGGGGATGAGAATGATACCCAGGAAGAACTCGGATATGCCTGCCGAAGAGACCACATGCTCGACCGCGCCCACCAGCATTTCACTCAGGTAAACCACTCCCAGCGTTGCAATAACCAGCAGAGTGATTGCCGTCTGCAACTTCATTTCGGGGTGGTGCTTGTTGTCGACCTCCACCACATGAGTGATCGGATTTTGGATGTGTTTGAAGGAGTAGATCAACCCGCCGATATAGAGCAACAGCATTACCACTGCCACGCCAATACTCAACACCTCCACGCGCATGCTCGTCTCTGTGCCAATTGCCACTCGGAAAAGGGATGGGATGACCAGCGCAGTCACGCTCAAAGTCAGCAGCACGGTGTGATTGGCAGCCTGTTTGCGATCGAATGTCTGCACGCCGTTCCTGAATCCACCGACCAGCATGGATACTCCCAGCACGAACAAAAGATTGCCCAGAATCGAACCAGTGATCGAAGCCTTCACCAGGTCGAGATATCCTGCTTTGATTGCCACCAGTGTGATGATCAATTCCGCCGCATTCCCCAGCGTAGCGTTCAGCAGCCCGCCAATTTTGGGACCAGTGTAACTTGCCAGTGCCTCTGTCGCCTGTCCGATCATGCCTGCCAATGGAACAATGGCGACCACCGAAAAGATAAATGTCCAAATATCACCCCAGGCTGCCAATTCCGAAGCCACTGCCAGTGGAAAGGCAATCAGCAGGAGCATTAATGGGTTGGAGCGTAAGAATTTGATCGGCTTCATGGTATTTGACCCCAAAAAAGATATGCTGATTATACCCGATGGAACGCCGGGCAATCCCCCTATGATATAATTTTTGTATCGAACCCCTTATGGACGAACTGCCGATTCTCAACAAACGTTATAAATTACTCGAAGCCATAGGCAAGGGCGGGATGGCATATGTTTATTCTGCATATGACCTCATGCTCGACCGCCAGGTCGCCATAAAAATGTTAAAGCAGGACCTCAGCGCAGATCAGGCTTTTCGTGATCGCTTTCATCTGGAAGCCAAAGCTGCCGCCAATCTCTCGCACCCCAGCATTGTCACCGTCCATGATTTTGGTTTCGACCAGGATTGGCTCTTCATCGTCATGGAGCATGTGCCGGGTACCGACCTGAAAACCATGTTGACACAAAAAGGTCGCATCCCAATTGAAGATGCCATCCCGTTGATCATTCAGGCTTGCTCGGGTATTGGCTACGCGCATCGCGCCGGTCTGGTCCACTGTGATATCAAACCCCATAACATGCTCGTTACACCCGATATGCGGTTGAAGGTGACCGATTTCGGCATCGCTCGCGCCCTTGCCTCCATCCAGCCTGATGAGCACCACCAGGAAGTCTGGGGCTCTCCGCAGTATTTTTCCCCGGAACAGGCTGCCGGTAATGCCCCGCTGCCTGCATCGGATGTATATTCATTGGGTGTGGTAATGTATGAAGTCCTCACCGGGCAGTTGCCTTTCCACGGAGATACAATCCAGGAATATGCCAATAAACACCTGTACGAGGCTCCCATTCCCCCCAGCCGGCTTAACCCGCTCATCCCCGCCGAATTGGATGAAATCATCCTGAAAGTGCTCTCCAAAGAGCCAGCCCGGCGCTATCGCACCGCAGATCAACTGGGACGGGTGTTGCAATCCAATGTGCACCTGGGTGATTCTGCATTTATGGAAGGCTATTACCCGCCGGTCGATCCTGCCGCAACTCTGGTAACCACACCGGTGAATCAGCCGCGACCTGCCATCTCGGAAGAGATCAACAAGATCGATTGGATTACCATCGGTCTGGGGTTGCTGACGGTGGTAGCCGTGGGCGGGCTAATTCCACTCTGGATTGCTGTCTTATTTAATCTGCTATGAAAAAAATACTCTCTGTTTCCATCCTATCTGCAAATTTCGAACATCTGGCTCAGGACATACGCACCTGCGAAGAGGCCGGCGCCGACTGGATCCACATTGATGTCATGGATGGCAGGTTCGTTCCCAACATCACCATGGGTCCGTTCATCGTTGAAACGTGCCGCCGGATCACACAACTGCCCCTCGACGTCCACCTGATGATCGAAAAGCCTGAAGAGCACATCTCCTCTTTCGCCAATGCCGGCGCCAGCATTATCACCGTGCAAACCGAAACCTGCCCGCATCTGCATCGCACCCTGGAAATGATCCATGAAGCTGGCTGCCAGAGCGGAGTAGCATACAACCCTGCCACTCCGGTGGAAAATATCCCGCTGATTGCCAGCGATTTGGATATGGTGCTGGTGATGACGGTCAATCCCGGCTATTCCGGGCAGTCCTATATCCACGGCATAGAAAAGAAAGTTAAACAGGTCGCAGATCAATTGTCGCAATTCGATCGTCCCATCCGCATTCAGGTGGATGGC
>DAIOEK010000005.1:0-103731 GCA_036746315.1 Anaerolineaceae bacterium
ATCAAATGCCCCTGTTCGGCGTCATAAGCCCGGTCGGCAAGGTCGATCAGCGTGCGCTTGAGGTCTGCGCGGCTGACATCCAGATCGATCTTTTCCAGCAGCAAGCGCTGGGTGTAATTCGGATAGAAATCCTGTCCCCAGAACATGTTGGGCTGGATCTCTTCCAGATAAGCCAGCAACTTCCACGGACCTTCCAGGTCTTCCAATGCCAGGGGAATGCGCTTGGTCAATTCGGTTTGCAGCATTTCCTGCACGTCTTCGGTGAGGTCTTCCTTGGTAAAAACGCGGTCGCGCTGGCTGTAAATGCGGGCGCGCTGCGTATTGAGCACATCATCATATTCCAGCAGATGCTTGCGCACATCAAAATTGGAGCCTTCCACACGGGTCTGGGATTGTTCCACCAACCTGCCGACGATACCGCTTTCGATGGGGATCGATTCGTCGAAATGCAGACGCGACATCAGGTCTTCCACCTGACCGCCGCCGAACAGGCGCATCAGATCGTCCTGCAGGGAGAGGTAAAAGCGCGATGAACCGGGATCACCCTGACGAGCCGCACGACCACGCAGCTGGTTGTCGATGCGGCGCGCCTCATGACGTTCCGAGCCGATGACATGCAATCCACCCAACTCGCGAACCATCTCCATCTGATCCATATAAGTGAGGAACATCTGCGTCCCGGCATCATAAATGCCAAAGTCTTCCGCAGGGATCTTGCGTAAAGCTTCAAACCTTTCGGAAAAGGTCATTTCATAAGGATTGGGATATCCCGCCCGTTTGAGGACACGATTCACATCGTTGAGGATGTTGTCGTTCAGCTCGCCGCCGAGCTTGATATCCACACCACGACCGGCCATATTGGTGGCAATGGTCACCGCGCCAAAGGCACCCGCCTGGGCAATGATCTTGGACTCTTCATCATGCTTTTTGGCGTTCAACACCTGGTGCGGCACACCCGCCTGGAGCACCTGCACCAGGCGATCCTTATCCTGCGGGCGTAATTCCAATAACTGTACCAAGCGGTCGAGGTTCTCATCATCTTCCATGTTGAAGGAGATGCCCAACTCGCGGGCAATCTGCCGCATTTTGGGAACATCCAATTCCTCCACCGGCTTGTTGAGGAACAGCAGCTCGGGGATTTCCTGCTCGACGCTTTTATCGCCATGCTGCTCCAGCCAGACAGAGCGCAGCACCAGGGTTTGCAGCAGACGGCGCACCGACTCGGCGTGCAGCCGATAACTGAGATTCTGGGAATGCTCCACAGAGGTGGTGCCCACCAACTGGGGACGACCCATCACGTTGAAGCGGATTACCTCCTGGGTGATGGCACGGACTTTTGCCTCGCCGCTGCGATAAACCACATCGGGGTAATCCTTGCGCCGCCAGTAAACCGGCTGATTCTCAGAATCCCCGGAGCGGGCAAAGTAGCTGTATTTGTAGCCTTTTTCATCCCTGGCGGGCACTTCCACCAAGGCGCTGTTATTACGGGTGGCAACATACTCGAGATTGGTGGGGATGGGCAGTACGTCGAGTTTGTAAATTTTGTTGAACTCTTCCGACTCGGTGAGCGCGGTACCGGTCATGCCGGACAACTTGGTATACATGCGGAAATAGTTCTGCAGGGTGATAGTGGCATAAGTGACATTTTCCGGTTCGACCTTCACACCTTCCTTGGCTTCCACAGCCTGGTGCAGACCATCCGACCAGCGGCGACCGGGCATCAGGCGACCGGTGAACTCATCCACAATGACAACCTTGCCGGCTTGAACTAGATATTCCTTGTTGCGCTTGAACAGGAACTGCGCCTTGAGCGACTGCTCCAGGTATCCCATCAGGCGCGCCTGCTGGGGGGTCATTTCCTCAGGGCGGTCGGGGTCGCGCAGGCTGGTGCCGATCAACTGTTCGGCATGCATTTCGCCGATCTCGGTGAGGGTGACGGTTCGATCCTTTTCCTCCACCTCGTAATCTTCGGCGTTCAACTGGCGCACCACTTGCGCCATTTTTACATACCATTCGGTGTCATCAGACGCCGGACCGGAAATAATCAATGGGGTACGGGCTTCATCGATCAGGATGTTATCCACTTCGTCTACGATGGCGTAATGGTGTCCGCGCTGGACGCGATCTTCCATGCGCATGGTGGTGTTATCACGCAGATAGTCGAAACCAAATTCGGAGTTGGTGCCGTAGGTAATGTCGGCGCGGTAAGCCTCCTGGCGGGGGACGAGACGCAATTGGTGCTGGTCCTCGTGGGGAGAGAACTTCTCAAGGTCGACGATGAAAGCCAGTTTACCGTTCTCGGTGCGGGTTGCCATCTGCAAAACGCCCACCGACAAGCCGAGCAAATTGTAAATGGGCGCCATCCAGCGGGCGTCGCGGCGGGCAAGGTAATCGTTGACGGTCACCAGATGTGTGCCTTTGCCCTCCAGGGCGTTGAGGTAGATCGGCAGGGTGGCGACCAGCGTTTTTCCTTCACCGGTGCGCATTTCGGCAATTTTGCCTTCGTGCAGGGTGATGCCACCGATCATCTGCACATCATAATGGCGCAGACCGATGGTCCTCTTCCCGGCTTCGCGTACGGCTGCAAAGGCTTCGGGCAGGATATCACCCAGGGTCTCGCCATCCGCCAGGCGTTTTTTGAACTCAACGGTCTTTGCGGCTAGCGCCTCATCGGATAGCGCTTCGAATTCCGGCTCGAGCGCATTGATCTCTTCCACCGTATCGGTAATGCGTTCGATTGCTTTTCTGTTTGGATCACCGCCCAGCACGCGGATAATATTCTGAAACATAGGCGACCTTCTATCTAAAGGGTATACTGCATGGATTATAGCACAGCGGTTCCTGCTGAATCATTTACGGTATCACCCTGGAAAAGATGCAGTTGCGTAAAACAAAACGCAAAAGATGACATGCTTTTCCCCCACACCTGGGTGTGGGGAAGAACATGCCTCCACCGGGTAAACAATTTTTTTTCCGCAGCGGATTCCGCATATCCAACTTATGAGAATCTTGTCAATTTTCTGATAAATCTTTTATTTCTCACAGAATCGGTATATAATACTACTGCCTTAGAATTTTGGGCATGTGTGCATTAGCCGCTTGACCGTATTTTAGGTTCATCGGCTTTTTTTGTCGACCAGGTGTCGAAAAGAGAAAGGGAACATGGAGAAAAAATTGTACGTCGGCAATTTGCCGTATTCATCCACAGAAGAAGAACTGCGTTCTTTATTCGCCGAAGCAGGGACTGTTGAATCTGTGGATATCATCAAAGACCGGATGACTGGCAATTCAAAAGGTTTTTGTTTTGTGGTCATGGGGACATCGGAAGAAGCAGAGAAGGCAGTTTCCATGTTCAATGGTTACCAACTGAAAAACCGCGAGCTGAAAGTAAATGAAGCCCGTCCCAAAGAAGAAGGCGGACGCGGCGGATTTGGCGGTCCCCGTCGAAGCGGCGGTGGTGGATTTGGTCGTGGCGGCGATGGTTACAACCGTGAAAACGGTTCTCGTCGTTTTTAATCGTTTCATAAAAAAGGAAGAAAAGAAATGTCCGATCGTGTTACCGGAACCGTAAAATGGTTCAACAGCAGCAAGGGTTATGGCTTCATCGCCCAGGAAAATGGTCCAGATGTATTCGTTCACTTCTCCGCCATCCAGGCGGACGGTTATCGTTCACTCGAGGAAGGCCAGAAGGTCGAATTCTCGATTGAAAAAGGCCAAAAAGGCATGCAGGCCGCCAAAGTCACCATTGTCTAATATGCCATCATAGTAACATTCAACACCCGCCGTTCGGCGGGTGTTCGTTTTTAATCCTGTTTTTGCTCACATGATTGTGCGGCAGTTCCTTCGCATCAGGGAATTGGAGAAGTAAATACAATTCTTGCTTACAACCTTAAAATTCCTTGACTTATCAGTTCGGTTCGCATATACTAGCGCCAACATGAAAACCCTGCGTTTCGCCCATCTGCATCATCATACCCGAATCACCCCAGGTATTCCGGTGGGCGCAGCGCGCATAACCAGGTAGATTTTAGGCAATCCCTACTTTCAGCCCCCGGAATTCCGGGGGCTTTTTCATTTCACCAGGAGAAGGGTATGTTCCCGATATTCGATGTGGAAACTGCACAGAAATCCATTCTCAGGCGTCAGCCGATTGACGAATTCACAGTATCGGCGGGAATGCAAAAACGGCTGGCTGCCACGTTTGGAGAGGGCACCGCACCGGCACAGGCGGTCCGGCGCATTCTGCAGGATGTACGCCGGGGAGGAGACCAGGCGCTGCGCTATTGGACCGACAAACTGGATGGCGTTACGGTAAATGACCTGCGGGTTCCCGACGAAGCCATCCGACTGGCAATGGCATCTCTCGACCCCGCGCTGTTCCAGGCGCTGAAGGTCTCCGCCGGGCGGATCGAACAGTTTTACCGTAAGCAGCCGATGATCTCGTGGATGGACCAGAGCCTGGGGGGAACCATGGGGCAATTACTGCGCCCAATCGAACGCGTGGGCATCTACATACCCGGCGGCACCGCTCCCCTGCCTTCCACGGTGCTGATGTCCGCCATTCCGGCGCGGGTGGCGGGGGTCAAAAGCATCGCACTGGCAACACCTCCGGGAAAGGACAACTGCGGTGTGAACCCGATCATCCTGGCGGCGGCTACCATCGCAGGGGTAGACGAAATCTACACCGTGGGCGGAGCACAGGCAATTGCAGCGCTGGCATACGGCACCGAATCCATTCCGGCTGTGGAAAAAATCGTGGGGCCCGGGAACCTGTTCGTCACACTGGCAAAACAACAGGTATACGGCATTGTGGGGGTGGATGGACTGGCCGGACCGACCGAGACGATGATAATCGCAGATGACAGCGCCAACCCGATCTGGGCGGCGGCAGACCTGTTGGCGCAGGCGGAGCACGACGTGCTGGCATCCGCTATTCTGCTGACGCCCTCCGTGGAATTTGCCCGGATGGTGCAGGCGGAAATTGCGGCGCTGATGGAAGGCAAAGACGAAGCGCAGCTGACCCGTGCAGAGATCCTCGCACAATCGCTGCAAACCCGCAGCGGCGCAGTCATCGTTCGCAATCTGGATGAAGCCATCACGCTTTCCAATGCCTACTCCCCCGAGCACCTGAACTTATCCGTAGCCGCGCCGTGGAACTGGCTGGACAAGGTAACCTGTGCGGGGGGGGTGTTTGTGGGTGAGCGATCCTGTGAAGTGATGGGGGATTATGTTGCCGGTCCGAGCCACGTGATGCCTACGGGCGGCTCCGCCCGGTTCGCTTCTCCGCTGAACGTGTGGGATTTTCTCAAGGTGATCAGCGTGGTTGCGCTCGATGCAGCCACATCCGTCGAACTGGGCGGGTATGCCGACCTGATCGCCCAGGCCGAAGGGCTGGACGCCCACGCGCTTGCCGCACGGCTGCGCGCAGGGGATAAGACATTCACGAAAGATCAGCAACAGCAATCATAAGACCATCATCAAATCGAAGGAGAAAAGAAATGAAGAAGCTATTCGTATTGTGCAACCTGCTGGTAATCGCCGCTTTGTTGAGTGCGTGTGCCGCACCATCCCAATCCACCACCAACACTACCCGGGTGCGGATCGGGACACAACCCTGGATCGGCTACGGTCCGTGGTGGATCGCCAAAGAAAAAGGTTTGTTCGAAAAGTATGGATTGGAAGCCGAACTGGTCGATTTCGTCGAAGACAAGGAAGTGAACGCCGCGTTCGCCAGCGGTGAAATGGAAGCCGCCAACCTCGCCACCCACACCGCCATCAAGCTCGTCAGCGCTGGTGTGGAATTGAAACTGGTGCTGCTCGAAGACGTATCCACCAGTGCCGATGCGATCCTGGCGGATGAGAGCATACAATCCATTGCCGACCTGAAAGGCAAACAGGTGGCATACGAAGAAGGCGCCACCAGCGACCTGCTGTTAAATTACGCCCTGATGCAAAACAACCTCAGCCTGGCAGATATCATCCCGGTGCCGATGCCGGCGAGCGACGCGGGTACAGCCCTGCTGACCGGCAATGTGCCGGCGGCTGTTACTTACGAACCCTACATTTCAGAAGTACTCGCCCAGAACAGCGCGGTCAAACCGCTTTATCTTGCCAGCGAGCGCGCCGGACTGATCTCGGATGTACTGGTGGTGAACGACAAATGGGCTGCCGAGAATCCGGAAACCGTTAAATCACTGCTAAAGGTATGGGATGACGCACTGGCATTCTACAACCAAAACCCGGCGGAGGGGCAGCAGATCATCGCCAGGGCGGTGGGCAGCAGCGCAGCCGACCTGCAAACTGCTTTTGCCGGGGTGGAATTCTACAGCCTGGAAGACAACCAGACCGCCCTGACCAGTGACTTCACGGCAACCATCCAGGATGTTGGTGAAGTGTCGCAGAGCATCGGTCTCTTTGATGAAATCCCCGACCTGGCAAAGCTGGTCGACAGCAGCTTTTTGAAATAAAACATGGCTGAATTCCGCAAGAAAACCACCAACCAGAGCAGAGAGCCGCGTGTAACCGGGAGGAGCGCGCGGCTCCTCGACCTGCGCACCGATATCCCGGCAGCCATCTACCTGGCGGCGGGAATCGGTTTCATTGCGCTGTTCCTGATCGCATGGTACCTGGTAACCGCGCTCAAAGTCGTTTCGCCCATTTTCCTGCCATCACCCGGCGCGGTGTGGGAGGAGCTGCTGCGCCAGATTCGGGATGGCATTTTATGGCAGGACATCACCGCCAGCCTGTACCGCATCAGCCTGGGGTGGGTGATCTCCACCCTGGCGGCAGTGCCGATTGGTATTTTGATGGGCAACTTCCGGCTGTTCGAGGGCATGTTTGAGCCGTTTGTGGACCTGGTACGTTACATGCCCGCCGTGGCATTTGTCCCACTGACCATTCTATGGGCGGGTGTGGGCGACAGCCAGAAGATCACAATATTGTTCATCGGCACGTTCTTTCAGGAAGTATTGATGATCATGGATAACGTCAAGAATGTTCCGAGGGAACTGATCGAGGTCAGCGCCACCTTTGGTTTCTCCAAATGGGAGATACTCAGCAAAGTGATCCTGCGCTATGCGATGCCGGGCATCTGGGACACCTTCCGCATCACCCTGGGCTGGGCATGGACCTATCTGGTGGTTGCGGAACTGGTGGCGGCATCCGTGGGGTTGGGATACCGCATCATGCGGGCGCAGCGTTTTCTGCAAACCGAATCCATCATCCTGGGCATCTTGATCATCGGGCTGCTGGGGCTGATCACCGATTATATTTTCAAGCTGATCTACCAGCGCGCATTCCGCTGGATGGACCGCAAAGGAGCCTGAAATGACATCTGCTGCGCTGGAACTTAAAAACATCCGGGTAAGATTCTCCCCCGGGCGGCAGGAAGGAATCCTCGCTGTGGAAGACGCCAGCCTGTACGTGGCGGAGAACGAATTCGTATCACTGATCGGACCTTCGGGGTGTGGCAAATCCACCCTGCTGCGGGTAGCGGCGGGGCTGGAGCCGCCCTCCGGCGGGGTGGCATATGCGGACGGCAGGGAGATCAATCTACCCGGCGCCGACCGCGGGATGGTCTTTCAAACCTATACCCTCTTTCCCTGGTTGAGCGTGCGCGAGAACATCCTTTTTCCGCTGCAGAAAAGCAGCCTGAGTGAAGTTGAGAAACAGGTGCGGGTGGATGAATACATCGGCATGATCGGTTTGGAGGGGTTCGAGAACGCTTTCCCCAACCAGCTTTCGGGCGGCATGCGCCAGCGGGTGGCGATAGCCCGCGTACTGGTCTACCAGCCGCGCATTTTGTTGATGGACGAGCCCTTTGGTGCCCTGGATGCCCAGACCCGCATGTTGATGCAGGAATTACTGCTGGAAGTTTGGGAAAAGCAGCGGACCACGGTGCTGTTCATCACCCACGACGTGGATGAGGCGGTGCTGCTTTCGGACCGGGTATACATCATGTCCGCCCGTCCCGGCAGGATCCAGCAGGCGGTGGAGATTAACCTGCCGCGTCCGCGTAATGCCATCGAACTGGAAAGCAACCCCGCTTTCGCAGGATACCGGCGCCAATTGCTGGACCTGGTACGGGTGGAAGCGCGCAAATCATTCCAGAACGCCTTCGAAAAGCGATGATGTGATTTATAGTGAGTGATTCTGGCGGGGGTTGAGAAGGTCGTTTAAACCATCCCCCAGCAAATTCCAGCCCACGCTGAACAGGATGAGCGCCAGGGTGATGGGCAGGAACACCCACCAGTTGGTAATCATATTCCCGCCCAGCCCCACCAGGTAATCCCGGGCATAATACATCACGGAGCCCCATTCTGAAGTAGTCCCCAATCCAATAAAGGTAAAGGATGCCTGCAGCATAACAAAAGAACCTACATCCTTGGTAAACAACACGACCAACGGCGCAATGGAATTGGGAATCAAATGGGTAAAGATTATTCTGCCCGAGGATGCGCCCAAAGATTTGGCTGCCTTGATATATGCCATTTCCTTATTCCGCAAAACGATGTTATTGATCAATCGCGCATAAGGCATCCAGGAAAAGAGAATGATCGCTAACAGGGTTGCATCCACGCTGATCAGAAAATTGCCAAACCAGGTGCCAAATATCCCCAGATTTTTCCCGGCGCCTGTCTCCAGCCACGCCCAGAAAGTATGACCGGTCAGGATCATCACCACCTGCTGGACAACCACCACCCCGACAATCACCGGCAAGGCGAGCAAGCCATCCGAAATGCGCATGATGATGTCATTGATCCAGCCGCCGAACCACCCCGCGGCTGCCCCGATCAATGTGCCCATCAAGCCGGTAATCAATGCAGCCAGCAAACCGAACTTCATGGCGGTGCGGGTGCCGTGTACCAACGAAGTCCAGATGTCAATTTGGATGGCGCTTCTGCGGGTGGGTAATGTTCCCAGGGGAGTTTCCACTGCCGGCGGATGGGGCATAACCTTGTAGCGATCGTCTTCCCAGGTAAGTGCGCTGATCCAGGTGGGGTCCGAATTGGGAGCCAGCCAATCTGCCCCCGCGGCGATACAAACGAACAAAAACACGATCACCAGACCGGCAATGTTTTGCCAGTGGCGGAAGAAACGCTGCACCTGGCGGCGTTCCTGTGTTCCGGGCAGAATGGAAACGGATTGGAGTGCGCTCATCTTTCCAGCACCCCATCTCGGTAGCGAGGATCCAAAATTGCCTGCACCAAATCCAAAATAAACATGATGCCCAAAACACACAGAACACAGAAAACCGCAAATCCCATTACGGCAGGGGCATCGGGGATGGCGGTGATGGATTGTAATAACGCAGATATACCCTTGATGTTGAAGGTGTGCTCGATGACAATGGCGCCTGTAAACAGGGTGGTCGCCCCCAAGGCGCTGCTGGTAAGTGACGGGGAGATGATATTGCGGAAGATATGCCTGTTCACCAGGCGGTCGGCAGGCACCCCGCGCGCCCTGGCGGCAACGATATGCTCCTTGTGAAACTCCTCAATGGTCGAGACGCGTGCCACACGCGCCAGGGTTGCCCAATTCAACAAACCCAGCGATATCACCGGCAGGATCAAGTGGCGAAAAGCATCCAGGGTAACCCCCCACGCCCCGTTCAGTATGCCATCCACAGTCAACAGCCCTGTATAGGCATGGAAGCTTTCACTCGAAACTATTAAGGATGTGCCCAGGCTCATGCGCTCGGGAAAAAACCAATGCAAACCAATGTAGAAAATATCCAGCAGAAAAATGCCTAGAATGAATTGGGGCAAAGAAATCGAAGCAAATGCCCCGAATCGGAAGATGGTATCAAACCTGCCATTGGGTCGCCGGCCAGCCTTTAAACCACTCCAGATGCCGGTTGGGATGAATAGCAGCATCGTGTAGAGCGTCAATTCAAGGGTGGGGCCGGCCCTCCGCAGCAAAGCCGGCAGCACATCAGATTGCAGCAGGGGGCTGTATCCCCATTCTCCCTTTACCAGAGAGGCTGCCCAATTTACATACTGCACAGGATAAGGCTGGTTGAGCCCGTGTTTCTCGATAATCTCTTCGGTCAGTCTCTGTATGCGTTCCGGTGTTAACCGATCCACCCGGCGGGGATAATACAAAGAGGCGCGTTCTTGCGGCGGAGTCAGCATCATAAACCCATACAGCACCATCGTAATCAACATGAGGGAGATGGGTATGGAAATCAAACGGCGAATCAGGTATTTCAAGAAGGGCGGCATATTTTTTTATATCGTTATCTTATTCTACTAGAAAAACCATCTTTTCCTACAGGAGACGATCGGGCTGCATGTGATAGAATCCTACTATCTTGCAGAGCAGAATCAGGTAATTTCCAAAATGAAAGACGCAAAGTATCACGTTTTACTCGTCAACGATGACGGAATAAAATCCCCCGGCTTGTTCGCCGCCGCTGAAGCCCTATCGCAGATATCCTATGTGACGGTCGCTGCACCTCGAGTGCAGTGGTCGGGTGCGGGACGCAGCCATCCGCTATCTTCGGATGGCAGGATCAAGGTAAAAAAACTGCCGGTAAACGGGGAAGACTGGGATACCTATGCGGTCGGCGGGTCACCGGCGCAAACGGTGGTACATGCCATTCACGAACTCTGTCCCCGCCGTCCTGACCTGGTGGTATCGGGGATCAATTACGGAGAAAATGCGGGAAGCGGCGTAACTGCTTCCGGCACGGTAGGCGCCGCCCTGGAAGCAGCCAGCATGGGCATCCCGGCGCTGGCAATCTCATTGGAAGTTCACCGGGATTACCAGCTTTCCTATTCCACCAGCATCAATTTCTCGGTGGCAAAGTACTTCACCAAACTGTTTGCAGAGAAAATGCTCACCCATCCGATGCCATATGATGTGGATCTGTTGAAGGTGGAAGTGCCGGAAAACGCCACCCCTGAAACCCCCTGGCGGATTACACGCCTCTCGCGCAGACCTTATTACAAGCTGACCATCCGTCACCGCGACAACCTGGCGGAGCCTGTGCACATCGACTACGATGTGGATAAAAACACATTCGACCTGGAAACGGACGGGGACAACTACGCCATCCTGGTGGACCGAGTGGTGGCGGTCACCCCGATGAGTGTGGATTTCACTTCACGTGTGGCACTCAACGATCTGGATGGTTTATTAAGGCAGCCATAAGCTACACCCATATAACCCGGGCAACAAAAATAGAACGGAGAACTCCGTTCTATTTTTTATTCATTGTCGTCAGACGGAATGATGAAGACAAAAATCAAAAGAGTGTGTTGTCGTAGGTTTGCAATGCCTTCATGTAATTTCCGCGCTCAAAAGCAGCCGGTTCCGCCACAGCCTGCTGGCTCATGGCGCCGCGCAACTGGCTGACCGTTTCATACTCGTGCGCGTACATCCAATCCGCAAATTCCGCCAGCATGCTGCCGGCGCGTTTTGCTCCCTGCTCAATCAACTCGGAAGCGACCATGGTCACCGCCGCACCGGCCAGGATGGACTTGGCCATATCCATGCCCGTATGCACGCCGCTGGTCAAGGCAATATCCGCATCGACCCGGCCGTACAAAATAGCCGTCCAACGCAGGGGCAGGCGCAACTCCGCCGAAGTGGAAAGCACCAAATGCGGCGAGAGGGACATCTCCTCCAGGTTGAAGTCGGGCTGGATGAAGCGATTGAAGAGAGTCAATCCATCCACCCCGGCTTTGGCAAGCTCGGAGGCAAAATGTGGAAGCGCAGTAAAGGATGAACTCAGCTTGGCGGTCATCGGAATGGAGATGGAACTCCGCACCGCTTTGACCAGATCGATATAATTCTTTTCCAATTCAGAAGCAGACAGGGACAGCTCAGTGGGCACATAGTAGAAATTAAGCTCCAGTGCATCCGCACCGGCATCCTGCATACGTTTGGCGTACTCCACCCAGCCGCCGGAAGAAACCCCGTTCAAGCTGGCTATAATGGGGATATCCACCGCCTTTTTCAGGTTGGCAATGTGTTTTAAATATTTTTCCGGACCAATATTGTAGTGATCGAAATCCGGGTAAAAAGTGGATGCCTCCTGGAAGGAATCGGTGCCGCGGGTAAGAAAATAATCCAGCGCTTTGCTCTCGTGGTTGATCTGCTCCTCAAACAAAGAGTACATCACCACCGCAGATACGCCCTCGTCCGCCAGTTTCTTTACCGTTTCCACCCGTTTGGAAAGCGGTGAAGCAGAAGCAACCAGCGGATTCTTAAGAGACAAACCCATAAAGTTCGTTGTCAGGTCAATCATAAGTCACTCCCCGAGATAAATATTATCTTGATTATAAACAGGACACGGATAATCCTGTTATCCGTGTCCATTGTTATCTGTTCTATTCGTCGGCTTTGTATTGGATGGCTGCCATTTGCCGGTAAAGATCCAACCGCTTGCGAACGTCTTCCTTCGCGGATTTGAGCAACATCTCGGCGCGGCTTTCATCCGCCTGAACCAGCATACGGTAGCGGGTTTCGTTGTAGACGTAATCTTCCAACGGAATGGTGGGTTCCCTGGAATCGATGGTCAAAGGATTCTTGCCTTCATCCGCCAGGGCGGGATTGTAGCGATAGAGAGGCCAGAAGCCGGAGTTTACGGCTGCCTTCTGCTGATCCAACCCCTTGCGCATATCAATACCATGCGCAATACAATGGCTGTAGGCGATGATCAGGGACGGGCCATCATACGCTTCGGCTTCGAGGAAGGCTTTGAGGGTATGCTGGTCGTTGGCGCCCATTGCCACGCGCGCAACATACACATAACCGTAAGCCATCGCGATCATGCCCAGGTCTTTCTTGGGCAGGTTCTTGCCCTTGGCGGCGAACTTGGCTACCGCCGCCCGTGGGGTGGATTTGGATGCCTGACCGCCGGTGTTGGAGTACACCTCGGTATCCAGAACCAGGATGTTGACATTGCGGCCGGAAGCCAGGACGTGATCCAGACCACCGTAGCCGATATCATACGCCCAGCCATCGCCGCCGAGGATCCAGACACTCTTCTTGACCAGATCGTCCGCCAGGGAAAGCAAATCCTTCGCCCGCGGACCGTTCATCTTCGCCAGCTTTGCCTTCAACTGTTCCACCAGCTTGCGCTGTGCAACAACGCCGGCGTCGGTAGTTTGATCGGTGGCAAAGATCTGGTCTGCCAGATCACCGCCGACCTCCGCCTTGAGTGCATGCAGCAATTCGGCGGCATACTCGGTATGCTTATCCAGGGTGAGGCGCATACCCAGACCAAACTCGGCATTATCCTCAAACAGGGAGTTGGACCAGGATGGACCGCGACCCTCTTTGTTGAACGCCCAGGGTGTAGTAGGCAGGTTGCCGCCGTAGATGGAAGAACAGCCGGTGGCGTTGGCGATCAGCGCCCGGTCGCCGAAAAGCTGGGAGAGCAATTTTACATAAGGAGTCTCACCACAGCCGGCACAGGCGCCGGAGAACTCAAACAAAGGCTGGAGCAATTGCGAGTTCTTTACCGTAGTGGGGGCAAACAAAGTGCGATCAGGCTCCGGGATGTCGAGGAAGAATTCCCAGTTTCGGGCTTCCTGGTCGCGGATGGGAAGCTGATCCGCCATGTTGATGGCTTTGCGTCCGACCTGGGTTTTGTCCTTGGCGGGGCAGGCTTCCACGCATAGTGCACAACCGGTGCAGTCTTCCGGCGCCACCTGAATGGTGAACTTGGTGCCCGGAATTTCCTTGAATTTGGCATCGATAGATTTGAAGGTTTCGGGAGCGCCTTCCAGATGGGATGGGTCATACACCTTCTGGCGAATCACGGCATGCGGACAGACAAAAGCACATTTACCGCACTGGATGCACAGATCGGGTTCCCAGACCGGAATTTCGAGGGCAATGTTGCGTTTTTCCCACTGGGAGGTCCCGGTGGGGAAGGTGCCGTCCACGGGGAGAGCGGAGACGGGCACATTGTCGCCTTCGAAGACCACCATCTTGCCCAGAACATCCTTGACAAAGTCAGGTGCCTTCTCTGGGATGGGCGAGCGGCGGGTAGTCTGACTGGTGACGGCAGCCGGAACAGTCACCTGTTTGAGGTGAACCAGGGTGTTGTCGACGGCGTCATAATTCATCTTGACCACGGCTTCGCCGCGTTTGCCGTAGGTCTTTTTGATCGATTTCTTGATCTGTTCAATCGCTTCTTCGCGCGGGAGAACGCCGCTGATGGCGAAGAAACAAGTCTGCATGATGGTGTTGACGCGATTACCCATGCCGGTCATTTCGGCAATCTTGTATCCGTCGATGACGTAGAATTTCAACTTCTTCTCGATGATATCCTTCTGAACCTCTCGGGGCAGATGATCCCACACTTCTTCGGGACCGTAGATCGAATTCAAGAGGAAAGTCCCGCCCTGAACGGCATACTTGAGCATGTCGAATCGCTCCAGGAAGGTGAACTGGTGGCAGGCAACGAACTGCGCGTGGCCGATCAGATACGGAGCGCGAATTTCCTTGGGACCAAAGCGAAGGTGCGATACGGTGACCGTGCCGGATTTCTTGGAATCATAGTAGAAGTAACCCTGCGCGTAATTGGAAGTCTCTTCGCCGATGATCTTGATGGAGTTCTTGTTGGCGCCCACCGTACCATCCGCGCCCAGACCGAAGAACAGGCAGCGGACGGTCTTCTCATCCTCAACGTTGAAAGAGGGATCGAAGTCAAGGCTGGTGTGGCTGACATCGTCATGAATACCGACGGTGAAGTGATTCTTGGGGGCATCCTTCTTGAGTTCATCGAAGACCGCCTTCACCATGGCAGGGGTGAATTCCTTGGAGGAAAGACCATAGCGACCGCCGATCATCAGCGGTAACTTTTTAAAGGGGGTCTGCCCGAGGTCGAATTTTTCTGCAACAGCAGAGGAGACATCCAGGTAGAGCGGTTCGCCGCCGGCGCCGGGTTCCTTGGTGCGGTCGAGGACGGCAATCGCTTTGGTGGATGCCGGAAGTGCTTTAATGAGATCTTCCACGGAGAACGGCCGGTAAAGGTGTACGGTGACCACGCCGACTTTCTCGCCCTTGGCGATCAAGTATTTGGCGGTTTCTTCGGCGGTCTCGGCGCCCGAGCCCATCACGATGATGATGCGTTCCGCATCGGGGGCGCCTTCATAATCGAACAGATGATATTGCCGGCCGGTCTGTTTGGCATACAGATCCATCATCTGCTGCACGATGGCGGGGGTGGCAGCGTAGAAAGGATTGACCGTCTCGCGTCCCTGGAAGAAGACATCGGGGTTTTGGGCTGTTCCACGCAGCACCGGATGATCGGGCGACAGGGCGCGGGCGCGATGCTGGCGTACCAGTTCATCATCGATCATGGCAGTAAAGGCGGAATCCGGAATGCGCTCGATCTTATTGACCTCGGCTGAAGTGCGGAAGCCATCAAAGAAATGCAGGAACGGGATGCGGGAACGCAGGGTGGCCGCATGGGCGATCATCGCCATATCCTGTGCCTCCTGCACGGAGCGGGAAGCCAGGAGCGCAAACCCGGTGGAACGGGTGGCCATCACATCCGAGTGATCCCCAAAAATGGAGAGGGCATGCGTTGCAATGGAGCGCGCGGATACATGGAAGACTGTCGAGGTTAATTCACCCGCAATCTTGAACATGTTGGGGATCATCAAGAGCAGCCCCTGCGAAGCCGTAAAGGTGGTGCTGAGGGCACCCGCCTGCAAGGCACCATGCACAGCGCCGGCTGCTCCACCCTCTGATTGCATTTCTGCCACAGAGGGGACCGTTCCCCACATATTGGGTTTGTTGGCTGCCGACCAGGCATCGGAGAATTCACCCATCCCGGAGGATGGTGTAATCGGGTAAATTGCGATTACTTCGCTTACCCGGTATGCCACATGGGCGACCGCCTCATTGGCATCGATGGTTACCATTTCTTTTGTCATTGGAAAAATCTCCACTACTACGGGATAAACCGCTTTTCAGCGGAAAGAGTTTAATGTTCAGACAAGCTCCAACTAACAAGCTTACCCCCAATGAGACCAGCCATTTAGTTATTTATATCACATATCGGGGTGCAAGGTGTCATAACAGGCGGAAGGATGTCGTGAATATTGGGAATAGTGTTTGTTGTATAATTTTACGCACAGCCCAAATGGGGCATGGAGAATCAATGAATATCTACTTTTCATGTTCGATTACCGGCGGCAGGGACGATCAGTCGGCTTACCGCTCCATTGTGGATGCGCTGCTGTCAACAGGGCACATCGTGCCCACCGCGGTGCTGGCGGATGAGGATGTTTTGGACTACGAGCGCTCGATTTCAGCTGAGGAAATATATAGCCGGGATATTCACTGGCTGGATGAATGTGATGCGGTGGTGGCAGAGGTCAGCACGCCATCACATGGGGTCGGCTATGAAATCGCTTATGCCCTGTTGCAGGGCAAACCCGTTTTGTGCGGTTACCGGGCGGACAAAAAGATTTCAAAAATGCTGGAAGGGAACAGCCACTCACGGATCAGGGTGATATCTTACCATCAAGTTGATGAGTTCATCCAGGCGATCGATGCATTTTTACATGAAGTGAGCAAAGGCAAGTTCGCCTGACAGGCTGGTATCTACACGGGATACCTTCCCCGACGGAAAGCTTCGCGGTCTGGTGCACCTGCGCACGACCGGAATGGGGGTTTTGCGATAGGCACCCCGAGAGTCAGATTATGCAACTGCGGCTTCTGCCACGGGCAGAACGACCGTTACGTTGGTTCCCTTATCCAGCGTGGAATCCACCCAAATGCGCCCCTGATGATTATCGACGATCGATTTTACGATCGCCAGCCCCAGACCGGTCCCCGGCATATCCGAAGTGGCATTGGATGCCCGGTAAAATTTATCAAAGATGTAGGGCAGATCGAGCGGAGGAATGCCGCAGCCGGAATCGCCAACCTGGAAAATCAACTGGTTACCATCCACCTGCACTTCCACTTCGATCTTGCCGCCCTCAGGTGTGTACTTGATGGCGTTATCCACCAGGTTGTCGATCATCTGGCGCAACTGAATGGGATTGCCAAACAATGGCGGCACTTTATCCTGAACGTTACGGGTCAGCTGCAACTTGCGGGATTTTATCTTTTCAGAGAACATATCCAGCGAACCATCCAGCAGGGTGTTGATCGATACCGTTTCCTTGCGGGTGTCGAAGCCGGATTCGATCCTGCCCAGGTTGAGCAGATCGTTCACCAGTGCAGTGATGCTATGCACACTAGCTTGAACCCGATGGATAAAATCACGCTGCAAATCGTTGATCGGACCCGCCCGATCCAGCAACTCAATGTACCCCAGAATAGCCGTCAGCGGAGATCGCAGGTCATGCGAAATGGTCGACACAAAATCATTCTTCAGTCGATCCAGCTTCTTATGGTAGGTAATGTCATGGAAGGTAATGGCAATGCCCACATCCGTAATGGGGGTTAGCTGGGCGCTGAAGACCCTGCCGTCTTCCAGTTCCACTTCACACTGATTGGGATAATGTTCCGAACCGGGAGTTTTCAACAGGTCAAGCAATTCCGGTTTCTGAACCACATCACTGAAAATCTTCCCCTGCAAATTGCTGTCACCCAAATTAAAGGCGGAACGGGCGGTTTGATTGACAAGGATAAAGCGCTGATCTGGATCCAACACGATTGCACCATCCTGAATGTTGGTAAGGATGGTTTCCAGTTTGTTGCGATCGTAGGTGGCGGCAGCATAGAGGTGCGCGTTCTCAATCGCAATGACGGCATAATCGGCAATCGTTGCAAGCAGTTTTACATGATGGTCGGTGAAGCTGGTGCGATTGTGGCGATTATCCACTCCCAACACGCCCACCGTCTGACCGCGGCTCTGTAACGGAACATAGATCAAGCTGTGAACCAGGTAGGAAGTTTTGATCTTCTGCGGAGTCTGTTCATCCAGCAGCACAGGCTGCCCGGTGCGGACGACCGAGCCGGCAAGCGAATCGTGAATGGGCAGACGGAAGGTACGGACGAATTCCTCCTGAAAGTTGCGGCTGGCGCGCATGTACAAATCGCTGCTCGCCTCATCCATCAACAACAGGCTGCCTTCCTCCGCACCGGTCAGATCCACGGCAGCGTCCACAATCGAAGCCAGTACGTAATCCAGATTGAGCGAAGCGGTGATGGAGCGACCCAGCTGCGCCAGGGTTTCGATCTCATCCATGCGGCGCTGCAAACTGGCGGTTGCCCGCTTAGACTCGAGGATCACCCAGTCTTTACGGAATTTTGCCTGCTTGATGGAACGCTGGACTGCCTGAAGAATATCCTCGGTCTTTAATGGAAGGCAGAGATAATCCATAATTCCGGTGCGCAGAGCCTCTTTTAACAAGTCCGGCGTATCGGAATTTACAAAGAGCAACACCGGGAGCGCAGGGTAACGGCGGATCAAATTCCGTGCTAATTCCAATCCACTGCCATCCACCAGTTGTTCACTCAAGACCACCAGGGACGGCTGGGTTGTCTCAAGCATCTTTTCTGCGACTGCTTTTTCTTTCACAGCGGTCACACTGTAGCCTGCAGAACGCAAAACCCGCTCCAGCAGATAATTTGCCTGATTCTCCGAGATAATTACAAACACTAATTCTTTTGAGTTATCCGTCATATTGTGATTCCAGGTAAGTTTTACTCAACAATCCAATCAAGCAGGCGGCATCAACGTAAAGTGGAAAATGGCTCCCTGAGTTGGGCTTGATTCTGCCCAAACTTTACCACCGTGGGCAGTAATGATTTCCTTCACCTGACCCAATACCTGCGTACCGTTGGCACTCTTGCGGGCTGCTTCTTTCTTGTCGTCGTCCTGCGTCAGGTTCAGTTTTTGCGTTTCTATTTCAGCTACACTGTTACGGACCAGAAAATGAATTTGTCCATCCAGCATTTTTTCAACCCGCATGGAAACCTGTCCCCCATGAGGTGTATTTCGCAAGGCATTGGTGATCAGCTTGTCCACAACCTGATCCACCTGGTCTGCATCGGCATAAGCCAGAATCTCATCGCTGGTAAAGTCAGCCGTCAACAAAATATCGTCTTCTTCCGCCGCCCGTTTGTAACGCTCGAGAACGCTTTGCCCAACTTCAACAGCATTCACAGGGAGCATTTGCGCTGGTAGGGTGTTGGTGGGTACTTTGGTGACCTTGTCAAGTACATCCGTACTTTCTTTCAACTTCAAGATCACCGAATCCAACACGTTTTTTTGCTCGGACGTCACGGCAGCGGAGATGGATTTCAAATTCCGAATCGCTTCTTCCAGCGGTTCGAAAAGGTCTTTGCCGGCGGTTTTCAAAACACCATTCTTGGTGCGCGCACCGGCTTGCGCATTTTCCGCCGCGCGCTGCATGTAGCGCGCCCGTTCTTCCAAAGCACGGAACAGACGTGCATTTACCAGTGAAATCGATGCATAATCGGCGACCGCTTCCACCAGTTTTTGTTCACTGCTGTTGAAAGGCTTGGGTGCACGCCGTACGATGGCGAGCAGGGCGATCACCTGTTTCTGCACCTTGATCGGGGTAATCAGCGCAGACTGCCCCAGGTCGTTGAAACGGAAACGCTTCAGCGGGTCGCCATGAATGGCAAGGGTCTCCCCCGACATCGCCACCAGCGAACTGATGCCATCATCCCACGGCTGCCCTACTTTATTGACCAGCGAGCCGGGCAGGTTTTCATGGGCGGCGAGGATGAACCCTCGATCCCCCTCATCCCTCACCAGGAACCAGCCAATATCACCATTGGCAACCTTGACTGCACCATCCACAATTTTATCGAAAAGGATTGCCTGATCGGTCACGGAAGTGACCGCTTTTCCGATGGAAAAAATGGTGGTCAGTTCGCGGACGCGGTTCTGCAACTCCAGGTTGGTTTGCTGAAGCTGGCGATCCAACCTTTCCCGCTCACGGCGGTCATGGACTTGTTTCAGCACACGCTCCACCACCGCGATCACTTCCGCTTCTTTTACCGGCCAAAGCAAAAAATCTGTGGCGCCCAGCCGGAACGACTGCACAAGGTCTTCTTCCCCGCCCTTTTTGGTCAGCGCAATGATTGGTATGGAAATCCCCTGGGAGTTGAGTGCAACCATCAAATCCTTGCCGCTCAAGCTGGGCAGGTTCAAATCCACAATCATAATATCAGGGGAGAATTGGATCGCCTTGGCAATGGCAGCCTGAGCATCGGCAGCAGTCTGCACCTGGTATCCCATGGATTGCAGAGCCTGCCTGGCAATCAGGTCGCTGATGTCAGCATCATTTTCAACGATTAGTATACGATCCCGGTTTGTTCCCATGGAATTAATAATAGCATATATTTATTCTGGATAGTCAAGCATACTGATTATCAGCCATTCAAGGCTCGAAATCAATATCCACTTTTGAAAAGATTTGCCATTCCAGGTAGGTAATGCTGTCATTCCCCCTTTCCGCACCCATTATTCGGCTTCTTCTATTTTAAATTGAACTCACTTGCCGGCGGCATCCATTCATCGATGCTCCTCAGCACCCGGGGAACAAGAGCGTAACCTTTGATCTTGATGCCCGGGATGGATGGCAGGGTTCTGCGAAGGAACTCGCGCATCTGGTGGCTGTCTTTAAACCGGGCTTCAATGGATAAATCCGTGGAACCCTGTCCATAGGCTATATAGGAAATTTCAGACATGGACAGCAGCTTATCGAGGATTGTCTGTTCATGATCCATGGATGCCTCGATAAAAACATCGACAGCGATCACGTATTCAAAAGCGTGTGGATTCACGATGGCGGTCAGGCGGATGATATCCCGCTTGATAAGGGACTCGATGCGATTACGAACCGTACGCTCGTTCAGATGATGAATGCGGGCAATATCCGCCGAACTTACCCGGGCATTCTTTCTCAATTCCGAGATGATGGTTAGATCCAACTGGTCGAATCGATTTCTGATAGTCATATTTGCCGAAAAGGAATTATTTTTTGCCGAAAGTGATTCAAGTATAGCACACACTGCTCATACGCCAACCGGCAGTATCTTCATTTTAATGGGACAGCATCCTTGTCAAAAGCTGCCTTTCGGATACAATGAAAAGCCTATGACCGGAACCTGGATCAATGCAGCCGCAATCATCCTGGGCGGAAGCCTGGGGGTGGTGATGGGCGCCAAATTGAACGAAAAAGTGAAATCGACCCTGCTGGGCGCAATGGGGTTGTTTGTGATCGCGTTGGGCGTGCAAATGTTCCTAAAAACCAGCAACAGCCTGGTTACCCTGGGGGCGTTGGTGATTGGCGGTCTGTTGGGTGAGTGGCTGCAAATCGAGGAAGGGGTTTCGCGTTTGGGCGGCTGGCTCGAAAGCAAGTTCACCCGCCAGAGCGAAACACAAGACCGGGAAAAGTTCATCCGCGGCTTTCTGACCGCCTCGGTCCTTTTTTGCGCCGGACCGGTCGCCATCCTGGGTTCCATTCAAGATGGTGCACTCGGCAACCCGCAACTGCTGATCATAAAATCTATTCTGGATGGCATTTTTGCCATGTCGTTCGCCTCGACAGTTGGGGTGGGTGTAGTCTTTTCCGCACTGCCGGTCTTCGCATATCAGGCAATATTGACGCTTTTGAGCGGACAATTGCAGCTGGTTATTAATGACCTGATGATGCAAGAATTGACTGCCGTGGGGGGCGTGGTATTGATGGCGGTCGGGGCTTGCAGCATTCTGAATCTGTTCAAACTGCGCGTCGGCAGTTTGATCCCCACACTTTTGATTGCACCCCTGCTGGTATGGGCAGCGCAAGCCCTGGGGTGGATGTAATTTCGCTAATTAATGATGAACACGGGTCTGACGAATATTTCCCTCACCCATACGCCGGCAATTGAAACTATTTTGACCATTGCTGCTTACTTTCTATCAGCTTGGGTGCTCACCTTGATTGCCAAATTGATTGCCCGGCGTTTCTTTTCCTTCTCGGTGAAAGCGCCAAAAGGCAGACATCCCAGCGCCGAGCGCGCCCAAACGCTGCTCTCACTGGTTTCCAGCCTGATCAGCTTTTTCTTCTTTCTGGTGGCAACCGCACTTTCGCTGCTGTTGTTCGTGACCCCCAGCACGTTGGTGTGGGTATTGGGTCTGTTCAGTGCTGCTTTCGGCATCGCCGCCCGCCCCATGGTCTCGGATGTGCTATCCGGCATCGGGTTTTTATTCAACGAAACCTTTGATATCAGTGAAAAGGTGGAATTCGTTCAACCGGGCGGCAACATTCAGGGAGTGATTGAAGCGGTCAACCTGACCAGCACCATTGTGCGCGCGCCCACCGGAGAGCAATACACTTTGCCCAACGGAGAAATCCGCGTTGTGCGGAACTTTAGCAGGGGAAAGTTCTCACAGATAAACATCACACTCTACGTAGCGCCCAACGATTTGAACGGCGCGCTGGAAGTGCTGAAAACATTGGCGGATGACGCCTTTCACCAGGTGGAAGGACAAATAGAGCCCTGGAAAGTGATCAGTTCATCCAATCTGGCAGCCACCAAGGTGGAACTCACCATCATGGCAAAGACCATCCTGGGACGTGGTGCCGAAATCAAATTACAGCTGATCGATCTGATCCACGACCGCATGCGTGCGGCAGGGATCCATCTTCTTGAATAAAAACTTCCGCTTTCGCGGAAGTTTTTATTTCAGTTCGATCTTTTTGTGTGGTGGCGTCTTTCTTTGCCAAACATCATCGACAGTATAAAACTGACGACACTGATAATCAAGGCACCCACAATCGCAGTCCAGAAACTATCAATGGAGAACTGGAGACCAAACCAGTCGGCGATATATTGGGTAACCCAGAGCATCGCTGCATTTGCGATAAAGGTAAACAAGCCCAGCGTAAGCACATACAAACCACAGGTGACAAACGAAAAGATGGGCTTGATAATGGCGTTGACAATACCAAAGATCACAGCAACCAGAATAATGGTCAGGGTTGGGTTTCCACCCACCGTAATTCCGGGTAACAGCCATGCGGTTGCAGCAATTGCCAGCGCATTAATAACCAGTCTGATGATAAAAGAGTCCATTTTAACCTCCTAGTTTTAATACGCCTGAATTCAAAAAAAGTTTCTGATTCACGACTCGGGATTGAGCCTGGTCCAGAGGAAATGGAATCCCCAACCCGGCAGATCTACATACACACCCTCGCCGGTCATTTCATCCCCCGAGCGATAGAACACATCCCCTTTGATGAGATCGATCAGCTTCCATTCCGTCCCACGCAAATCGTCCCAGGGCAGAGTGATGCGCGCCTGGCTGGGAAGGTCGTTCAAATTCAGGACGATTAACAACGTTTCGCCCTGAAAATGCCAGCTCCAGGCAACCATGTTCAGATGGCTCTGGTTGTCATCCCATCCGTTGCGGCGGCATAACCGCCACTCGCCATCCTGACACAACGGAGATACGGAGGTACGGATGAGCACCTGATAGAACCTTTCCTGATCGTGGACGGGCTTTTCGTCCACCCTGCGGCGTAAAAAGACCGGCACACGCACGCGTCGCCCCTGAATCTGCCCCTCGTGGAAAAGCCGGTATCCGGGCAGCGTAACGAGCATGATGGCAGCCTGAATGGAGCGCAGGGGAGACAATGCAGCAGCGACCCTTTTTTCATCATGATTTTCAATAAACATGACCCGGTGTGAAACGGGGGGCTTTTCCTGCGATAATCGCTGCAATATCCCGGCAGGATCAGCTTTGACCACCCGATCATAAAGTACTTTGTCGTAGCAGGCATCAAAGCCTAAATTCAACAGCTCATTTTCCTTATCCCAGTATGCCTCGGCAAGAAAGAGGAAGTCGGGATGGGAAAGCCGCGTGGCGTCGATCATTTCCTTCCAGTATTCTTTTTCAGGGATGTTGCCGGCGCGTTCACCCCAGGTTTGCTGAAAGACTTCGCTCAGACACAGCATGGCCATATCACAGCGCACGCCATCGCACAGGTCGGCAATTTCATCCAACGCGTTGGCGGCTGCCAGGCGGGTGCTGGGAGAGAAGATATTCAACTGGGCGGTATCCCGCCAGGGTGGAAAGAAGGGATCTTTGCCGTGGGCAATGATTTTGCCGCCGGCTTCGAAGAACTCTCCACCATTCTTCAACAAGTCGGCCGCCTCGCCCTGAATAAAGAATTCGGGGTGCGCGGTCACCCAGTCGTGATCCTTTGCCAGATGGTTGGGGACAAAATCCAGCAGCAGGTGCATGCCAAATCCACGCAAGCGCTCGCGCAGGATAAACATTGCCTGGTTTCCACCGAGGGAGGCATCGACCGAGTAGCGCCTGACGGCGTAGGCGGAGCCGATATTGTCATCAACGGTAAAATCGGGCAGGGCGGCTAGAAACTCAGCGATTTGTGCATCGTTTTGGTTGGAGACCTGTTTGCTTTGCGGGCTTCGTTCCCATACTCCCATCAACCAGATATACTGAAAACCGACCCGTTGCCAGCCAGCCAGAATTTCATCCGGTACATCGGCAAGGGTGAGGGAATTGCCATACATCTGGCGCAGTTCATACATCCATACCTGGGTGTTGATTTCGTATATGACCGGTTTTTTGGGTGCAGAACTGTTCATTTAGACCTCCCCATTCTTTATAAAACGCAATGGCGGGAATTTCAAGCTGTTGCGGAAGGATGAAAGTACTGCCCCCGGAGTTCTCACGGGGGCAGTATGTTTTATGATGATGATTCTTCTTCAGCCTGAACGGGTTCGTTGGGTCGTCGCGCGCGGTAAACAATCCTTCCGCGGGTCAGGTCATAGGGAGACATCTCCACCCTGACATGGTCGCCCAATAATATGCGGATGTAGTATTTACGCATCCGCCCGGACAGATAAGCCAAAACTTCGTGGCCATTTTCCAATCTGACACGAAACTGGGTTCCCGGGAGGGCTTCAACGATTCGCCCGTCAACCTGAATTTTATCTTCTTCTTTCGCCATACTCACCTCAAACAGGCTTTGAATTAAGCCATGTCAATTGATTTGGAGAAGGTGCGCCTTCGCATGCGGCGTGCGGCTTTTTTCTTCTCAATTCTACGCAGTTCACTCTTGGAGATGAACCAACGTTTTCGACGTACTGTGCTCAAAACACCGCTTTTAACAACCTTTTTGCGGAAACGGCGCAGGAGTTGATCCTGAGATTCGTTTGGGCGTATCACTACGGATGCCATGCTATCTCACCTCCCTTCCAGGGGAAATAAAAAACCTCGCCGGGCGTATGGATTTCCGATCGAGGTAATTATGCACATGCATGGCCAACCTGGAAGAAATCGCTACGTCCTCCTATAAGAATTGACTTCATCCAGATTAAATCCGGATGAGACACCAAAACCGCAATGATTATACATGGAATCAAGAGGTTTTGTCAATTAACCCAATTTCTGTCCAAGTCAACCTTATTTAAATTTACTTTTTCTAAAAAGGAACAGTTTCCCCACCCCTAACCCTGCCCCAGGGCGGGGCTTTAGAAAAAAGCTCACGGGGCACAATACCTCTACAAAATAGCTCTTTTCACCCCTTCCCGGTTCGGAAAGGGGTCGGGGGGGTGGCTAAAACTGTTGTAAATCCAACAAAAAAAGACGCAATTGCCCTGATTTCAGCCATCATCTGCTTTTGACGACGCTTTCATCGGAGGTTATAGTGATCCTTTCCGGGCGAACCCGCCTGCCGGGTTAAAACCATGTCACTAATGACAGGGTTACTTTCAACCTGTAATTTCGTATAATTTGGATATCTAAATCATTATTCTCAATGCAATTGTTTCTTTTTGTTCCCAAGCACTTTTTTTTCGCGTCGTGCAAAAACTTTGCCGCTCCGCAACAGGGATTTAGAAAAAGCGGTGAAGGACAAAAACCTGGGTAAATCCAATAAAACAAGATGTGATTGCCCTGTTTTAGTCTGGATTCAATGTGTGTGTTTGGGATGTTCCGCCTTCCAGCAATAACCGCTCAATGCCAGCAGCAGGATGGCGGGCATATAAAAATGCCAGGTCAGCGGCACACTGATATCAGAGAGAAAGCCGATCTGGATGTTGTGCACCACACCCACCACCTCGGTGATGAACCAGCTCGTCACCCCGGCGGCAAGCAACCAGGCATTTGCCGTCGGAAACAGCCTGCGGCGCACCACCTCCCATGCTACCCAGAGCGACGTCGTGAGAATAAGAGCATAGACCAGTGACGGAAGGAACTGGTTCACCTTGATCAGCATGGGGCTCAAGAAGATCAATAAGGCAATCACCGGGATAAAGAACCACAGGGGAAAGCCCAGGTTCCGCCAGTATGGAACAGGCTTGCCGGACAGAGATAAGTGGATAAACTTGAAACCCTGCGCGTGACGAACGATCAATATCAGATGCGCCACTATCGACAACCCTGCGCCGATCAGGAAAATGATGCCGGTGTCAACTTCCGGCGCTGCGTAGACATAGATGCTCATGCAAATATCCACAATGAGGATGCAAAGAAAGGCGAACAGCAGCAAACGGAAATCACGCTTGCTCAAACGCCAGCGGTAGCCGAGCACGACCATCACCAGGCAGAGCAAAGAGACCAGCGGCTTTACATAAGCCGGGTAGATCGAACCCAGGGATTGCAGCGCGTTCAACCAATCCACGGCGATAAAGCTGCCAGAGATAAACAAGATCACAGCGGTCATGCCGATCAACCACCCGTAGGGTAACTTTGCCGATTTGTGCACGCTTTCCATCGTCTCATCCCTTTTGTGAATAAAATGAACGCGGTTAGGGCTCAACCCAATATTCCGCGCAGCATCAGCAGACCCGCCAGCGATTTGCCATCTACAATTTCCCCGCGCGTGACCATTTCCAACGCCTGTTCGTAGGGAATACGTTCCACCTCGATGAACTCATCCTCATCCTGCTGCAGAGGAGATTCGTACAACCCGGTCGCCAAAAAGAAGCGCAGTTTTTCAGTGGAATAACCGGGCGCCAGCCACAATTCGGCAAGTTTTTCCATCTGGCGGGCAGCCATACCGGTCTCTTCGCGCACTTCCCGTTCCGCACAGACCTGCGGGTCTTCCCCGGGTTTCAGGGTGCCGGCAGGCAATTCCAGCAGCACCTCTCCTGTTGCCGGGCGGTACTGGCGAATAAAGAGGATGCGGTGTTCTTCATCCAGCGGGATGATGGTCACAGCGCCGGGATGCTCGATGATCTCATAAACCACATCCTTGCCATCGGGGGTGCGCATGTAATCGAGCCGGAGTGTAAAAGCTCTACCCTGAAAGGCAACCTCGGATTTTTGATGGGTGAATTTCTTAATTTTGCCAGCCATGATAACCTCGGTTTTAATAAGTATCCGCGGCATCCAGAGGATACCGCGGTGTTTGAAGCGAAGATGATGCCGATTAAGGTATCTGCAAGACCTGTCCGGTGGTCAGAGTGTACGGCTCCTTAAGATCGTTGACCACAATGATCGCCTCGGGAGAGACATCGCCATATATGCAGGCGATTTTCGCCACCGTATCCCCGTCCCTCACCGTATAACTGGTCGGGTGCGGCAGCAGCGCCCGCTCACCCGACGACCAGCGATGCCCGGTTCCGGGGAAGCCCAAAACCGTCCCGACATCCGGTCTGGATTGCGTGGTCAATTTATTGACGCTGAGAAATTCTCCAATATCGATGTTGAAGCGCCGGGCAATGCAATAGGGCGTTTCGAACTCCTGCAGGGTGTATGAAACCGGAGCCGTCAGGGTGGGAATGCGCACGGCGGTTGGTTCCGGGGTCACTTCAAGGGTGTGGGTGACGGTAACAACAATCTCAACCGGCATGGTGCCCTCCGCCGGCGGCAGTGTGGGCACTTCTGTGGCGGTAGGTTGGGCGACTGTCGGCAGGGATGCCGCGGCGGTTTGCGTTTGCGCGATGGAAACCTGAGCCGGATTGGACGTCGCGGTCGGGTTTAACTTTTCCTCCGTGGGCAGCACCGGTGGTGCAACCGATGCAGTACGCTCGCAGGCGGTCAAACCAGCCAACAGCACTATCAGACATAATATCCACAGAAGCAGACGTTTACTCATGGCAGATATCCTCATCGTTCTCCCGGAAAGTTCAAATCGGGTAGTATCCGAACCGTGTTAAGAGGATAGCATAACGCTGTCTGACCGTCAAGAAATGCCGGGAATGGAAAAAGGTTACAAGTTGCGTTGCCTGTGAAGGTCGTTCATGCTACAAATGTTGTAGAAGACTACAGTATCCACGGCAAAACGGGGAGGTGATTATGACCGCTGCTCCATCACTGGCGCCAGGCGAAATGGCTGAAAAAGCCGCACAAATCGGAATCCGCAAGACCAACTGGTCGGTTGGGCAGTTGTTTGTCCTCTCGTTTCTGGCGGGGATGTATATTGCATTCGGAGCGATATTCGCCACATTGGTTTCCACCGGCGCCGCGGGTGTGTTCCCCTTTGGGGTGACCAAGCTGCTTGCCGGGTTGGTGTTCACCGTGGGGCTGATTCTGGTTGTGGTGGGAGGAGCCGAACTATTCACGGGGAACATCCTGATGGTGATGGCTTATGCCAATCGTCAAATCTCTCTGGGGGGACTGCTACGGAACTGGGCGTGGGTGTATTTCGGCAATCTGGTCGGGTCTGTATCGACCGCCCTGCTGGTCTTCCTTTCCGGGCATTATCTGTTCAACAACGGAAATGTCGGGTTGAATATGCTTTCCATTGCCGAGGCAAAAACCGGATTGCCTTTTTTGCAGGCAACAGCACTTGGCGTTCTTTGCAACATTCTGGTATGCCTGGCTGTCTGGCTGACTTACAGCGCGCAAACTGTGGGCGGAAAGATACTGGCAATCATTCCACCGATCGCCGCTTTTGTCGCCGCCGGTTTCGAGCACAGCGTGGCGAATATGTATTTCATCCCCATGGGGTTGATGGTCAAATATGGCGCAGACGGACATTTTTGGGAATTGATCCAAAAGAGCGCAGCGGACTTTCCGCACCTAACTGTAACAGGCTTCATCCTTCACAATCTGATCCCGGTAACCATCGGCAACATCCTGGGGGGAATGCTGATCGGGCTGGCATACTGGTGGGTTTATCTGCATCACAAGTAACCTGAATCAGACGGGTAATCCATCTGTTTTGACGCCAATAAAGTAAAATGAAGGTAATCCTAAAAACGAGGCTCAAGCCATGCCTAATGGAAAAATTGACTATCTAATTGAAGCGGTCCACTATCTGCCGGATGGAAATATCGACTTCGTCCGCCTGTATGCGCGGCGCGGGTCATCCTACTCAGACCGCGTGTTGTTTACCAGAGACCGGCTGTTAGAAGCCCTGAAAAGCCGAAAAGCTGTTTTCACCGGCAAACGCCTGCCCGGTCTGGCAACCACATTCGAGGTTTTCAGCCAGGTAAATCAAAGTGAGACGGGTGACAAGACGGTCATCTACAATCAGGAAGAACCTCCAGCGCACGACAAACTGGAAAACGTACCCATTCTATAATTCCGGGAATTTCCATGACTGAAGAACCGCTTCTTTCCATCATCTTTCCGGCGCATAACGAAGAGCATCGACTGCCACAGGCAATCCAGCAGACCCTGGAATTTTTGAATCAGCAATCCTATGCGGCTGAGATCATTATTGTCGAGAACGGCAGCAGTGACAAAACATGGCAAATCGCGCAGGACGCAGCTGCCGCTTCCCCTTCGGTAAGGGCAATCCGGGAAGAAGGAAAAGGGAAGGGGCTCGCCATCCGGCGCGGGATGATGGAGGCGCATGGGGAGTGTCGCTTTGCCTGCGACGTTGACCTTTCCATGCCGATCAACGAAGTCAATCGTTTCATCCCGCCGCAGTTGACCGCAGATATTGTGATCGCCTCCCGTGAGGCACCAGGGTCGAAACGCTACAATGAACCGGAATACCGTCATTTCATCGGGCGGGTCTTCAATTTACTGGTACGTGTCGTTGCGCTGCACGGAATCCACGATTCACAATGCGGATTCAAATGTTTTTCGCGGAAAGCTGCCGAAGAACTGTTCGCCTTGCAAACCATCATGGGGTGGACGTTCGACGTAGAGATCCTGTTCATTGCGCGCAAACACGGGTACCGCATTGTGGAGCTCGGCATTCCCTGGTATCACGACCCCAATTCCAAAATACGGGTGTTCAAAGACTCCTTCAACATGCTGATCGATCTGCTGGTGATCCGCTGGAATTACCTGCGGGGAAGGTATGCGACAAAGGCTTAATCCCGCCGAAATTCCGCCCACGCCCAACCTGGCTTTCGAAACAGCTCTGTGGGAACAAGGCGTTCTACAGGTGGCGGGCATCGATGAAGCAGGACGCGGCTGTTGGGCGGGACCAGTGACAGCGGCAGCGGTGATCCTTCCGCCACGGGCTGAGATATTGAATACACTGGATGGGGTCAACGATTCCAAAAAATTGCGCCCCGCGCAACGGGACCTGTGGAGCAAGGCAATCAAAAAGCATGCGGTAGCCTGGGGCGTTGGCTTTGCCAGCGCAGAGGAAATCGACCAATACGGGATTGTGCCCGCCACACGGCTGGCGGTCAAACGGGCGCTCTCGGAGCTGGCGGTGCTGCCGGCGTATTTGCTGCTGGACTATTTACGTCTGCCAGACCTGTGCCTGGGGCAGACCTCACTGATCAAAGGCGATGCCCGCAGCCTTTCCATTGCCGCAGCCTCCATCCTGGCGAAGACCAGTAGAGACGCCTATATGATCGAAGCGGATGGAGAATTCCCCGAGTTTCAATTTTCGTCGCACAAGGGATATGGTACAGCGGCGCATTGGAGAGCCATGTGCGAACATGGCATTACTCCTTTGCACCGCCACAGTTTCAAGCCGGTTATGGCTATTCTTGATTAGTCTTCATCTTCAGCGGGTTTATCCGCCATGAGATCACCGAACTTTTTCTTCTCAGGAGAGAAGAAGAACTTTGTCGCTTCTGCCGCAATGGAAGGAATGAGTAACAGCGGGATAATCTCTGCCCACTGAGCCCAGCCCAGGGGAAGCGTATCAAACACGGTGTTCAACCCGGGCACATAAACCACCGCGAGGATTAACACCAGCGAACTGAATACGGCGATATTCATCCACTTGTTGGAGAATAAACCAACCTTCATGATCGGGTAGTACTCCGACCTGGCGGTGTAGGCTCGCAACAGTTCAGAACAGCTCAACGTAACAAAAGCCATGGTTTCAGCATAGGCATAATGTTGAGGATCGGTAACCCGCCCAATGTAGTAGGCGCCCAAAGTTACAGAAGTGATGGCAATGGTTTGAACCAGAATGCCAATGCGCATAAAGCCGTTGATGATGTTTTCTCTGGGCGGTCTGGGCGGCTGGGTCATAATATCGGGGTCGCCTCTTTCCGTACCCAACGCCAACGCGGGTGCGCCGTCGGTTACCAGGTTCAGCCAGAGCAACTGGATGGCGGTCAGGGGTGAAGGCCAACCAGCGAGGGTAGCCAGGAAAATAACCAGGATCTCAGCCATATTACAGGAGATCAGGTAGTAGACAAACTTGCGGATATTGCTGTAAATCACCCGCCCCTGTTCCACCGCAGAGACGATGCTGACATAGTTGTCATCGGTGAGTACCATATCGGCGGTTTCCTTGGCAACATCGGTACCGGTAATGCCCATCGCCACACCGATATCCGCCATTTTGATGGCGGGGGCATCGTTGACTCCGTCGCCGGTCATGGCAACCACTTCACTGTTGGCGCGTAACGCCTCCACGATCTTCATCTTGTGCTCGGGAGAAACCCGGGCATACACATCGGTCAACTTCACTTCTTCACGCATTTCAGCGGCAGGGAGAGCATTGATATCCGCACCCGTCTTCACCTGGTGCCCCCTGACAAGCAGGCCTATTGACTGGGCGATTGCCCGGGCGGTGTTTGGATAGTCGCCGGTGATCATGATGGTACGAATGCCCGCTTCACGGGCTTTCACCAACGCCGGTTTCACCTCCTGGCGGGGCGGGTCGATCATGCCCACCAAACCGGCAAATACCAGGTCTTTTTCCAGCGATTCGCTTTCGATCTCTTCGGGTTTGACCGGAACCAGACGATATGCCAGCCCCAAAACACGCAAAGCCGATTTGGTCATGTCGTCATTGGCATCGACAATCTGCTGGCGCATTTGCGGGGTAAGCTCGGCAGCGGTCTTATCATCCATCATTTGATAGCGGGTGCAGAGTTTCAACACTTCATCCGGGGCACCCTTGACGGCAATGGCATACCATTGTTTTTGATCTTCGCCATATACCGGCGATATATCTTCCCCCCGGGGTTCGCGAATGGCATGCACAGTAACCATGCGCTTGCGGACCGAATCGAAGGGGATCTCCTCTTCACGAGGATAAGCCTGCAAGACGCCATCAATCACGGCTCCAGCTTTTGCCGCCGCCACCAGCAGCGCACCTTCGGTCGGGTCGCCGATCATGCGGAAGGCAGAACCCTCTGCGCTGCTCTTTTCCAGCTGGGCATCATTATTCAGAACACTTACCCATAATGCGGTGGTAACCGCCGGGTAATCCTTCAGGTCGACAGGTTTTCCATCCAGGTAGAATTCGCCCTCGGTGGAATAACCCGAGCCGGAAACATCCAAGAATTTTCCATCCACCCAGAGGCGGGTTACGGTCATTTCATTTTGAGTCAATGTCCCGGTCTTATCCGAGCAGATGACAGTAGCCGAGCCCAACGTTTCAACCGAAGCCAGCTTACGAATCAGGGCATTGCGCTTTACCATTTCGCGCATTCCCAACGCCAGGGATATGGTCACGATGGCGGGGAGACCTTCGGGGACAGCAGCAATTGCCAACGAAACGGCGATCATGAATGTATCCACGATTGCCTGCAAATTGGTGTGATTGCGGAACACCCCAACCGCAAAAACCAGACCACAGATCACCAGAGCACCGATCCCCAATAGTTTGCCGAGTTCTTCCAGGCGCTTCTGAAGCGGGGTTTCCTCCAACCCAACCGACTGCAACATCGTGGCAATCAGACCGAGCTGGGTGTGCATGCCCGTGCTGGTGACAACGCCCCTGCCGCGCCCGTAGGAGATCAAGGTCCCCATAAAGGTGGTGTTTTTGCGGTCTCCCAGTGGAATTTCACCATCCAGGGCATCCACGGCATACTTTTGGACGGGGAGCGATTCCCCGGTCAACGCAGCCTCTTCCACCTTCAAATTTACCGCTTCCACCAACCGGATATCGGCGGGGATGTAATTGCCCGCTTCCAGAAAGATCACATCTCCGGGTACAAGCTGCGGAGCAGGCATGGATACCCTTTTCCCATCCCGAAGGATTTGCGCTTCGGGAGCAGCCAGTTTCTTCAAAGCAGCCAAAGCCTGTTCAGCCCGGCTCTCCTGCACTACGCCCAGGATGGCATTCAGCACGACAATCGCAATGATCGCGCCGGATTCAATGTATTCGCCCATCAATGCAGATATGACTGAGGCAACAATCAGCAAAATAACCACAAAGCTTTTGAGTTGATCCAACACCATCTGGAAAAAACCCGTCCGGGGAGCTTCCTGTAACTGATTCGGACCATATTCCTTCAGTCTTTTTTCAGCTTCAACGCTGTCAAGCCCGGTATTCAACTGGGTATTCAGCCTGGTGACTACTTCCTCCTGGCTAAGCGAGTGCCAGTGTACCTGCAGGTCGGGATGGATGTCATTTTTTTCTGTGAGCACCGTCTCTCTCCTATATGCGGAATGTCAGAATAATACGATAATATCATAATAATTTTTGCGCAATTATCTTAACCGATAACGCTTAATGTAATAATCGGTTACGGGCTGCATAAATCATCTCCGCGGGGGTAACCCGCGGAGATGAAGTTTTCAGAACAGTGTGAGGTCATTTAGAAATACAAATCCTTGCTGGAACGCGGCTCCTGGGTTTGCATCCAGATCAATTCCAGTTCGGTGATCAACTCGATCCTGCGCTGTTGGATGAATTTATTCAACATATTGAGATGCAGCCGCGAAGGGCTGATATGAAACCCCACGCGAGAAAGCTTTTTGCTTGCTGATTGCATGCCGATTAATGTGCCATCAACCCGCAACGGACGAGCAACCGCGGGGAGTTTGAATTCAAGATGCACCTTTTCGCCCACCTCGACCGGAATCTTGAAATCATCAACATGGTACAGCAAAACACCCAACCCGTGAATGGAAAGATCATCCAGCGTTCCATAGCATTCGTAATGATGACACTGCAACCGCACTCTGACCGGAAGGCTGGTCTGCACCCTTTCGGAACGGCGATCACGCCATTCCGATCTGCCAGGTAAAAAACTGCACAGGGTAAGCCAACCGCGCTGGAAATTAACCTCTTCCACGCTAGCGATGATGGTCTTCCCTGATTCGGGGGTACGCAGATAGACCCTGTCCTTTAATGCAGCACAAACCCGCGAATTGGGAAGTTGGAACACGGCATAATCCCGTCCGATATGGAATATCCGAACCGGCTCTGTCAGGCTCAAACCTTTGTAGGGAATAGTCAAAAGATAATCACGATCTTTGTTGACCAACGGGGTAAACGAGGTCTGATTCCGGGTATATGTAGATTCAAAACCATTCATACCAACACCTCCATACTGCCAACAACAAAACAGCCCACCGGAGAGGCGGGCTGCCATACGAGCAAAGAGATCAAATCACATGTGGTAATGTTAGCTGGAAGGTGATTGAACACAACTGCACCAGGAAAACCGCCCTGGCAACCCATTCCTCAAATCTGGATTGGTGCGAAGATATTCATCCATCCGGACTCATATCATAAGAACTTTTTATATAAGAATCAATAAGATTCACGTTAATATCAGATTAGAGTTAACCATCGCTGTGCGGGAGATACCTTTCCAACCGAGAAACCTTTATAATCCTGGCAAGGAGTCATGATGGAAATTTTTTTACCCCCCGACCAAACCATTATCGAAGAAATCAACCACGCGATACTGATCCGCTGTGATCGCGGTAGCGTATTTAAAACGCTCACCAGTAGCGAAGGATGGAGCGCCTGGTTCACCAGCGAGGCATCTTTTGATGCCCGGGAAGGCGGGCGCATCATCTGGCAGTGGAAGGAATGGGGAGCTGACAGAGTATCCACCGGAGACCACGGGCAGGTGATCGCGCTAGAGCAGGACAGGCAGCTGATATTCAGCTGGCATCCAGACCGACCGGATTATGCCACGCGGGTTGAATTGCTGTTGGAGGAAGCGCCGCAGGGGTGTGTGCTGCGGGTACGCGAGACCGGTTTCGAAGACTCCCCCTCCGGTTTGCACGCCATGATGCAGTGCGCCGCCGGATGGGGGGAGGCTTTAACGCTCCTAAAGATATACCAGGAACACAATATCCGTTACTGAAGAAAAGCCTTTCGGTCAACTCCCTGGATATGGTTTACCAGCCAATCCTTCAGGAAGTTGAGAACATCTATGGTGATGGTCGCCTTTCCATCATGATACTGCTTCTGAAGGTCCATGACCTGACGGGTAAAGCGGTCGTGTTCCAATTTGTGCGACAGGTATTGCTTGTAACCAGCCGCCTGCATTTTGCCTTCTTCAAAGCTGAAATGCGTTTTTGTGTAATCAACCAATTCATCCAAAACTTTACCCAGAATCTCTTTCCCTTTGCCCTAGGTCATCGCTTCATGCAGCGTGTTAATCAGGTTTACCAGTTTTTTGTGCTGGGTGTCGATATCGGCAACGTTCACGCTGATATTACTATTCCATTCAATGTATGGCATCGTTGACTCCTAGTCAAAAATTTTTAGGGGGAGTGAATACTGCTTCCCCGTTATTTGCTCATCCGATCATGCCTGCGGGTAAAAGATCTTACGATCCTGCCCCTGGATATGTTTTACCAACCAATCCTTCAAGAAGTTCAAGACTTCAATGGTGATGGACAACTTGCCTTTTTGGTGCTGATCTTTCATATCCAAAACCTGTTTGGTGAAGCTGTCATGCATGAGTTTATGGCTAGTAAGGCCGACAAAGCCCATGTTTTTCAGCTTGTTCTCTTCATATGAAAAATGCGTCTGTGTATATTTCAAGAGCTCATCCAGGGTCTTTCCAATAATCTCACGACCCTTGCCCTGGGACATGGCTTCGTGAAGATCGTTTATCAGTTTGACCAACACCTTATGCTGATCATCGATATCCTTCTGGTTAACACTAATCGCGGCATTCCACTCGAAAAACGCCATATTCATCCTCCTGAATACATAGTAATCATAAGGTGGCTGGCGTTTTTGTCAGTAAAAATACGATTAATTGTTGATTTTCGAGAAGGGCAAGCTGCCGAATATTTTACCCGGTACGGGTTTTCATTTGTTCCACCCAGGCTGCATCCATCTTTTCCAACCGTTTTTTGGTGAGGTTTTCGCGCATCACCCTCCGCACGCCCTCGCCCGGAGAGGCGATCCATTTTTCCATCAAGAGTTTGCCCACATCCGGGAGGGCTGCCACTGCCACACTCCAGCCATAGGAAAGACCCAGGGTCAGCACTCGGTAGGCATCCTCCCTGGTGGCAGTATTGAGGGCATAGCTTTCGGTCACCGCATCCAGCAGGCGCAGTGCTGCCGCGGCAATCGCCGGATCTTTCAATAACCGCGGCTCACAGACAGCCGCGACGGCGGCACGCTGCTCATAAGGGTTTCCGGCAGCCCATTGCGAAAGTTCCTGCAAGACACCGTTCATATCGACATCGCCCCACAGCTGCAAAGACATGGCAATCCCTTCGCGTATCCTCCAGCGGAGATCGGAAGCATATTTTCGCAGCACTGGGCGGACAGATGGATCCGCGCCGGCATATTTCCCCAGCGCCATCAACCCGCACATCACTACGAACGATTCCGGGGATTGATCGGTTGAACCGGACCGGTCGACCGCAATCAACTCAGCCGCTTTTGTTCGATCCGAGACTCCGGCAACGGCATACGCCAACTCCAGGTTGGCACGCGGAGAAGGCAGGCAGCTGTATTCCATTAGATAGGTCTGCCAGTCAGCAACATTCTGTAATTCTGCTTTATACAAATCGATTTTGCTCATTTTTCCCTCTGCTGCTTTCTCCATTATAAAACACACCCAGGTACTGACACCTGGGTGTGTTCGCTTTATAAATCAATGCTGTTATTGCGGTTCTGCAGTGAAGTATTCGTATTCCACTTCCGCGTTGCCCAGATCCAGAGAGGAAAGCGCAAAGCCGGTAACCCCATCGGTGAAGTCACGATCTTCGCCCTCGCCAATTTTGTAACCATTGACGTACAGGGTCAAAGTGGTGCCAATGCAGGTGGCTTCGATCAGATTGGGTTGTTTCTGCAATCCGATCTTGGTGGAAGTCCCCTTGGCAATCTGATAATAATAGCCATTGTCACCGGCGTTCGGATCCCATTTCCAGATCCACCACAAACCGCCGCTGGAAATGCTGAACTCATACCATCCCTTATCTGTGGCACGGCAAACAACACTGGTATTCATGCGGTTCGGGCCATCGATCTTGGTGGCATAGGTGGTTACTTTCACATCCGATCCGGAAAAGGCATCATTGAACAGGTAGGTGTCAATGCCCGGCTTTTTATTATAGATGATCACGCGCCCCGGCTTATTTTCGATGGTAAACAGGCTATCATCCTCTTTGTAATAGCTATACCAGCCCTCGGACCAGATATCACCATCGAATTCAGTGCTGATTCCATTGCTGCTTGAGGTCGAGGTGCCACCGGAAGAAGTGGTGGTAGATGCTGAGCCATTGCTCAAACCACCGTAACCGGTTACTTCCAGTTCGCGACCGTTCAGCTGACCTTCCAGAATCTCATCCGTGGAAGGCCGATATACTCTGACTGCCATGGTGGAGTCCAGATCTTTGCCGCGCAGAATATCGCAGTAATCCTTGTAGGTGCCGTCCGTCGCCAGGAGGATGTTCTCGATCTCCAGAACAATATCCCCGGCTTTGATGCCAGCCTTATCAGCTACGGAGCCGGATTCCACGGAATACGCCCAGATGCCCGGATATTCATTGTTTGGCCCAAAGGAGAAAGCTTCACCATTGATACCAATGGAATTGACGTTGTTGCCCTGTTCCAATTCCTTCACAATAGGACCGGCGATATCCGCACCAATAGCAAAATACTGATTGTAGTCAGGGCGTGATCGATAATTGACGCCGACCACTTTCCCTTCAGATGTCACCAAGGGACCACCAGAGTTGCCGGGGTTGATGGTAGCGTCGTGGCTGATGACATAATCAATGGAGGACCAGAAGGTCTGCCCATCCGCCTTTGCCTTGGAGACGATACCCTTGGTCAGGTTATATTCAGGTTCGCTGAGCGGGAAACCGGCAGCATAGACTTCCATACCCACTTTTACATCGCCATCGTACCATTCCAAATAGGGGAAGTCTCCGCCGCTGACTTTAATCACCGCCAGATCGGCACATTCGGAGACGGCTACAATGCGTGCATTGTAGGGAGTGGAATCACCGCCTACATAGACCTTGAGGATTGCGGCGCCGGTGACAACATGGTTGTTGGTCACCGCCAGTCCATCCGGGCTGATAAAGAAGCCGGTACCCGTCCAACCCGCATTGAGTTGGGTGCCCTGCTGCGGGTCAACACTGGTTCCCTGGGCTTCAATCTGTATGGTCGCCGTTTGCACGCCATCCAGAGTATTGACCGCCTCGCCGGTGGGTTGCTCGGTAACAGGCTGTTCCACTTCCTGGGTTACATTTGTGGGTTCTTTTGTGCTATTGCTGCTAGAGCCGAACACACATGCGGTTCCTACCAACGCCACCAGCAAAGCCAGGAAAACAAAGGGTTTTGTAACTCTCCATAACATGGGTTTTATTTCCTCCTGGAAAAAAGAGTTAACGGATTGCTCGTATTTACTTAGTATATACTGCTCAATAGATAATTCAAGCATAAAACAAGCTGGTTTATATTGAATGCTTATACATGATACGGGAAAATTCACCATAAAAACATGCAAAAATCGACATTAACCATTCGATAACAAATTATTAAAACATTGTTGATGTTGAGCCCCTAAAATCAAAGTGGGTCTTTTTTCATCTGTCAATTTTGATCAAGGGAGATTTTGAATGGATTTCAGAAAACGGGTTTTGTTTTTATGCAACGGAAGCGCAGACCGCTGCCTGATGGCAGCTGCATTCCTGCGGCATTTTGCAACCGATGCCTTCGATGTGTACAGTGCTACATTCCAGCCGGATGAAGCAAATCCACTGACAATTCAGGTCATGAACGAGATACGGATCGATATTTCGGCACAACCTGTGAACAGTGTGGAAAAATATCTGGGCAAGTTGTTCATCCATTATTTGATCACCCTCAGCCCCGAAGCAAGAAAGAACTGCCCGGCTCCCTGGCCAGGTGTGGAAAACAGACTGCACTGGTCTTTCGATGATCCGGCAGCTTACCCGGGATCAGATGAACAGAAGCTGGAAAAATTCCGTGCAGTGAGAAATCAGATCGAGAGCACGATCAGGCAATGGCTGGCAGAGCAAGATGTGGAACGCAGGTCCATTGCGTTGTTGAATCATATAACGGGATAATTCATTCCGGGCATGCATAGACTACCCAGCATTCGCTTTTTGTAAACAAAAGTCCTCATGCAAGCGGCGTATCTCCGTCTTCGCCGACATGGCATAATCGCTGACAAACAGGCACCCCAAGGGTGTGGCAGCCATCACTTTGAGCATCCAACGCAGCTTTCGACGGTTTTTTCGAAGCAGCCTTCGTCTTTAGAATACCCCACTTTCAGACAAAAAAAGCCCGAGACAGTATTTGTCCCGGGCAATACTTATCTCAAAAGCGGATTACAAATGCATGGGCATGATGACATGGGTAAAGCTATCATCACTGACCGGCTTCACCACCCCGGGCGTATTGGGCGCTGTGGTTTCGAGCGCCACATTAGGGGTGTGGATCACCTCCAGCACCTCGCGCAGGAAGCGCACGTTGAAAGCGATCAGCAAGTTGGCGCCCTCGATGGTGGCTTCAATCCCCTCTTCACTTTTACCGGTCTCTTCGGTCATGGCGGATATTTCCACCACGCTGCCGATGCTCTCTTCAGCCGGTTTCAAATTTAAACGCACCACATTAGAACCTTCACGGGCAAAAACTTCGGCGCGTTTGCATGCAGCCAGAAATGCCTGAGTGGACATGAGGGTGCGGGTTTTGTAGGTCTTGGGGATGATCTGGTTACAATCAGGGAATTTGCCCTCGATCAACTGGGAAGCAACTTCCACATCCTTTAGGGTGAATACAACCTGTCCGCGCCCGGAGGGGACAGACATGGTAACAGATTGTTCGCCATCCACCGCCACACGCGCCAGTTCGGAGAGCGCCTTGGCAGGAACGATAATACTGATGGGGGTGGTTACCGGGGTGGATAACAGCGCCTTCTTGACCGAGATGCGGAAACCATCGGCAGCTGCCATCATCAACTCGTTGTCCATCAAATTGATCTGGGCGCCCATCAGCACCGGACGGGCTTCATCCGCTGAGGCAGCGAAAACCACCTGCTGAATCATTTCCTTAAAATCCGCCACGTTCAGGATGACGCGATTTTCCTCATCGGTTATGGGCATGGGGGGGAATTCCTGGGCATCAATGCCTTTTACTTCTGCGCTAGATGCCGAGGAATGGACTTCCATGCTCTGGGTACGGGTGTTCAATTCCAGGTTCAGGGATTCATTCGGCAGGGTGTTCACCAGATCAATAAACGTCCTGGCGGGCACGGTAAAGCTTCCCTCTTCTTCGATTTTTGCGCCGATCCAGCAGGTAATTCCCAGCTCCAGGTTAGTGGCGGACAGGCGTAGCCGGCCTTCATCCGTTGCCAGGAGAATATTCGACAATACCGGCAGAGTGGTACGTGCTGCGACGGCGCGCGAAACAACATTAAGCCCATGTGCAAGATTCTGTTGTGTGACGGAAACTTTCATGACTTACCCTCATTCTTCCCAGATATTAATCTGATGGCTTCTCTATCGATGTTCCTATTATATCCAGAATCGATGATTTTCAAACCATGGGCAACTGCTTTCTATGTTAGAATTTTTACAATTCCTACCTAAAGCAGCGTTCAATGGCAAACATCCGCAAATACTTTACCCAAATGCCCAGAGAGTTAAAACTCTTCATGCTGGTCACCATAGCCATGGGCATGGCATATAACATTTACGATTCAACTTTCAACAATTTCCTCAATTCCCGGTTTGAGCTGAACGGTTTCCAACGATCCTTTCTGGAAATTCCCCGTGAATTGCCGGGGCTGCTGGTGGTCTTTGTCACTGCGCTGCTATGGTTCCTGTGCAGCCGGCGGCTGGGAATGGTCGCCATGGTCCTGGGGGCGGTGGGGGCAATCCTGATCGGTTTCGCTTCTCCCAGCTATGCGATCATGACTATCTGGCTGTTCATCTACAGCATGGGAAGTCATATTTTTCTGCCACTGCAATCCTCGATCGGAATGGAATTATCAGAACCGGGCAAAACCGGGCAGCGGCTGGGGCAGTTGAACTCCATCCGCAACATGGCAGCAATTTTCGGGAGTTTTATCGTTTTCCTCGGGTTCCGCTATCTTAACTTCAATTTTCACCATACCTTCATCCTGACCGCGGTGTTTCTGGGGGTGGCCGCCGTCATACTGCTAGTGATGAAACCCAACCAACCTACGCCTTCGCGTACCTACCTGAAGCTGCATCCCGAATACAAGCTCTATTATTTTCTGGCAATCCTTTACGGCTCACGAAAGCAGCTCTTCCTAACCTTCGGTCCGTGGGTGCTGGTTACCATATTCGACCAACCCACCCAGGTGATGGCGACCCTGTTGATGGTCGGCGGCATCATCGGGATCATCTTCCAACCGCTGTTGGGGTGGATGATCGATCACTGGGGCGAAAAGACCGTGCTGATGTCAGAAGCAGTTCTGCTGGTTTTCGTCTGTTTTGGATACGGTTTTTCCCGCTTTCTGTTCACGGAACAGGTGGCGCTTTACATTACTTTTGCCTGTTTCTTGCTGGACCAAATGTTAATGTCGGTCAACATGGCGCGCGCGACGTTTATGAAGAAGATCGCCGTTGATCCGGCAGACATTCAACCGGCGCTTACCATGGCGGTAACGATCGACCATATTTTCTCCATCAGCGTTGCGCTGCTGGGCGGGGTGCTGTGGAATGCGTTTGGCTACCAGTACGTTTTCCTGCTGGGAACCTTTATCGCCGTGGTGAACATGTTTGCCGCCAGCAGAATCCACCTGCCGGAGAACGTCTCCACATCCTCCCCGCCACTGGAAGCCGACAAGTCAATCTAGTCACTGATCCCGACCGTGGGGCGGGACGGCGACCAAAGTACAGACATTTCAAGATAAAAAGACGAATTTTGTCACCCGCACGGGGCGAATCGGGGGATTTTTGTCAGGTGACTTGGCGTTCATATTTTCTATAATAAATATAGCCAACTATATCCCACACCCTTCCATAAGAGGAGATTTTTATGCCTGCATATGTAATCGTGGACGTGCACATCACCCACCCCGAAGAGTATGAGGAAGTGAAAAAGCTCACCCCGCCGGTTTTGTCGTTGTATGGCGGCAAATACCTGGCAAGAAGCGGTAATGTGGAAAACCTGTCGGGAGATTGGAACCCGGAGCGGATCGTACTACTCGAGTTCCCCAATCTCGAGAAAGCCAAAGCCTGGGTGGATTCCCCCGAGTATGGCACGGTAAAAGTGATCCGTGACAAAACCGCTCGGGTAAACATGGTTGCGTTCGAATCCCTCGCGCAGCCACCCCGCGAAATGATTGGCTGATTAGACTATTCCAATTGTGATTTTATATTTTTTGCCACCGCCAGGGTGATACCCTTGACGGCGGTCAATTGTTCCAGAGAAGCATGTCTAATTTCTTCGATGGAAGCAAAGTGACGCAGCAAAGCTTTGCGCCGGGTCGGTCCCACCCCGGCAATCGCATCCAATTGTGAGGTCATCCCGATTTTTGTTCGTTTGTTGCGGTGGGTGGTGATGCCAAAGCGGTGTGCTTCATCGCGGATGCGCTGCACCAGGTAAAGCGCCTGGCTGTGGCGAGGGAGCAATACCGACTTGCTTTTCCCTGGCTGAAACAACTCTTCCATCTGTTTTGCCAGACCAACCACCTGTACCTGCTGCAGCAAACCAAATTCCTGCAGAATACGGGTTGCCCGACCGAGCTGACCCTTGCCGCCATCCACAATCAATAGATCGGGGAGAATGGAAAACGCCTCATCTACCTTTTTTCCGGGGGTATCATCCTCCTCGTTCAGCTTCCAGCGCTTGAAACGGCGGGAGAGCATCTCCTCCATGGAGGCGAAGTCGTCCGGTCCGACTACGGTTTTAATATTGAAATGCCGGTAGTTCTTCTTGCTGGGCACACCCAATTCGAATACCACCATGCTTCCCACGGATGCCGTACCCTGGATATTGGACACATCGTAGCATTCAATCTTGTTGAGAGGTCTTTCGAGGCCAAGTGCCTGCTGCAACTCCGACAATGCCTGCGACTGTTTATTGGTGTCCGCCTGCCAGCGGGCGCGCAATGCGGAGAGCGTCTCGGTGGCATTCTCGGCAGCCATCTTGACCAGGTCGGCTGACTGTCCCCGCCGCGGCACCATCAGCTCAACCTTTTCACAGTTGCGCTGGGTCTTAAGCCACTGCTTGATGATATTGGCTTCTTCGATCTCCTGTGGCAGCATCACCTGGGGAGGAATGGTAGCTGCCTCAGTATAGAACTGCTTGAGGAACTGACCGATCACTTCCTGGTCGGCGGCATCTTCTGTGCCTTCCAGAATAAAATACTCCCGACCAATGAGTTTGCCGGCACGAATGAAGAATATTTGCACACAGGCTTCGCCATCCTCGCGCGCCATGGCGATCACATCCGAATCCACCTGATCGGGTGAAATTACCTTTTGCTTTTCCACCACCGTGTTGATCGCCTGGATTTGGTTGCGGATCGCCGCGGCGCGTTCATATTCCAAACCTGCCGCCGCCTGGTTCATTTCCGCCTTCAAGCGCTGAATGATGGGGTTGGTGTGACCATCCAGAAAATCGCATAAATCCTGTATGTTGCGGCGATAGGTCTCCTGATTTACCGCACCGATACAGGGAGCGTTGCAGAGTTTAATATCGTAGTACAGGCAGGCGCGCGCATCCTGACCGGTGATCTCCCGATCACAGGTGAGGTAGGGGAACAGCTTGCGCAGCAAATCCAGGGTCTGGTGAACCGCCCAAACGGAGGTGTAAGGACCAAAGTAACGGGCGCCATCGCGGGCCATTTCACGGGTAATAGTAACCCTGGGGAAGGGGTCCTGCCAGTGAACCTTGATATAGGGATAACGCTTGTCATCTTTGAGGCGAATGTTGTAGTGCGGCCGGTGTTTTTTGATCAGATTCATCTCGAGGATCAATGCCTCGAGTTCGGATCCGACCACTATCCATTCGATGGAAGCGATATTCTTGACCAGCTGCCGCGTCTTCTGAGTTTGATCGGTGGGCGAATGGAAATATGAGCGCACCCGGTTCTTGAGATTAACCGCCTTGCCAACATAAATCACATCGCCGTTGAGGTTTTTATAGATGTAACAGCCGGGCTTGTTCGGCAGTGTATCCAACACACCCTGGAGATCAGCAGCAGGTTTCGCCATGAATTAATTTTATCACCCCATACGAATCTTTCGGGCGGAGAGTAAAATCAACTCAACCCAACAAGCCGGGTATAATTACGCAAAACCACTACTTAAGGAAATCACTCGATGGACCTCCCAGAAATTTTGATCGGAGATTTATTACGAAAAAAGAATTGGAAGCTCGCGGCAGCGGAATCGTGCACCGGCGGGCTGATCAGTCACCGAATTACCAACATTCCGGGTAGCTCGGATTATTATCTGGGGGGCGTTTGCGCTTACGCATACGAAGCCAAAGAATCCCTGCTGGGTGTGCATCATGACACCATCACCACTTATGGGGCGGTCAGCAGCGAGACAGTGGTGGAAATGGCGCTGGGCGTGAGACATGTCCTGACTGCGGATGTTTCCATTTCCGCCAGCGGGATTGCCGGTCCGGGGGGCGGGTTGCCGCACAAACCGGTGGGCACTGTCTGGTTCGGGCTTGCCGGACCGGATGGCACATGGGCAAAGGTGTTTGTCTTCCCGGGCGACCGCATCCAGGTGAAGGAAGCTTCGGCGGAGGAAATCTTCCAGGCATTGCTCCGCTACCTGCAGGGAAGTGAACCCTGGGAAAATTCCAGAATTGCATAAGCCAACAAAAATACAGGATGTGAATATGTCTCATCCTAATAAAAAGAAAATCCTGATCTTGTACGCCGATGCCGGTTTCGGGCATCGAAGCGCCGCTAATGCCGTGCAGCAGGCGTTGAAAATCGCGCACTCTGAAGATTGCGAAGCCACGCTGGTGAACCCGCTCGAAGACAGCCGGGCTCCCGCCCTGTTGCGGGAAAGCCAATCCGATTATGACCGCATTCTGAAAACAATGCCCGAACTTTACCGTATCGGGTACGAAGCCAGTGACGGCAGTCTACCAGTTGCACTAATGGATGGGGCTTTCATATTGATGCTGTACGATGTGATGCGCGATCTGGTGGAAGAGCATAAACCGGATGCAATTGTGACCACCTATCCGGCATACCAGTCGCCACTGGATGCGCTTTTCCTGGTGGGTGAGAAACGCATCCCATTACTCACCGTGATCACGGATCTGGTCTCCGTACACCGTACCTGGTTCAACCAAGGTGTGGACAGATGTCTGGTCCCCACCGAAGAAGTGAGACACCAGGCGCGGCAGGCTTTACTTTCCGACGAGCAGATCAAAATCACCGGTATCCCCGTCTCTCCGGCTTTTTCCCTACAAACCGCATCCCGGGAAGAATTGCTGGCTCGAATTGGTATGTCCGGTGAGCGCCATACACTGTTGGTGCTGGGCAGCAAACGGATCGATGACATGCCGGAAATATTACGCGGGCTAAATCATTCCGCGTTGCCCATCCAATTTATCCTAGTGGCAGGCGGAGATAATGAACTTCACCAGCGATTTTTGGAAGAAAAGTGGCACGTGCCGGTAAAGATATTAAATTTCGTCGAGAATGTACCGGAATTAATGCTTGCTTCGGATATGCTGATCTGCAAAGCGGGCGGATTGGCGGTATCGGAGGGTCTGGCATGCGGCAAGCCCTTGATCCTGGTAAACGTTCTGCCCGGGCAGGAAGCCGGCAACGCGGAGTACGTGATCGCCCACCAGGCGGGAGAGCTGGCAAAAGATGCACTGCACCTGCTGGAAATCTGCCACGACTGGCTGGAGAACGACGCCGCAGAATTAAAACAAAAGCAACAGATCGCCCGGCAAATCGGCTTCCCCAATGCCGCTTTCCATGTGGCAGAAGAAGCCTGGCTGGCAGCCAACCAAGCGCCTGAAACCGGCAGCATTGCGCATCTGTTCGAACGGTCGCACATTCTGAAGATGCTGCGAAAATATCGGGACGATCTGAAATCCCTTAGCTTGAGCAACGCACTGGAAGATAAAATCCTCCATCCTGGCCTAGACCCACACCACCAGGACAGGGATAGCTAAAAATCGCATAAATCTATGATTATCTCCACTCCACTAGCTTGTTTTAAAGTGGTAAGATAAAATATATTCTGATAATTTTCATCATTTTTACCGAAGAGGTAAGACAATGCAAATAACCCGACAGGCTGATTATGCGATCCGCGCCATGTTATATCTGGCGAATATGCTACCGGGAGAGCGGGCAGCAACCAGCCAGATCGCCGAGACGAAGAAAATTCCATCCTCCTTCTTAGCCAAGATCATTTCGCAATTATCCATTGCCGGACTGATCCATACATCCCGTGGGGCACATGGCGGCGTTACGCTTGCCCGCCAACCCGGTGAAATATCCCTGCTGGACGTGGTGGAGGCGATCGATGGTCCCATCAGCCTGAACGACTGTACACTGGATCCGCTCGTGTGCGGGTTCAGTGATGAATGCCCCATCCATCCGCTGTGGTGCGATACACAGGCAGAATTGGTGGAGCGTTTGCGTGGTGCAACTTTTGACCAGTTTATCAAGAATTAGCCATTCATCCTGAGACTCCATACGGTGTCTCCGAAAGGGAGATTCACATGAAATCAGGTGTACCCATCAGCCGGCATTGTGTTATAACGCTCAAAACAAGTGAGGTGGTTGTTGATTGGGGGAATGGCGTGTTTCAGGACATTCGTACCGGGGAACTGCTGCCGGAAGACGACCAAAATGTTTCTCACACCAGCCTGGACGAGGAACTGGAAGCGCTGCGAAAAATTGGGATGGTAGAAAAATACGATTCGCATAACGTCTATATCATTCAAATGCCCGAACCGCCCAAGCGCACAATTGAATAATCACGTACACAGAAAATCCATCCGATGGGTGGATTTTTCATAACCAGGCGTCACCCACCCCCTATGAAAAAAACTCTCTGGTATTTCATTCTCTGGCTACTTCTCATTGTTACAGCCATATTCATCAGTGCAAACATGCCACAGGAAAAAACCCTGGGCAGCTCCGTACGATTGATCTATTTTCACGGTGCGTGGGTATGGACAGGGATACTTTTGTTCACGCTGGCAGGAACGACAGGGTTGGCAGCACTGATAAGCAAACGCGAAGAGCTGTTCGGGTGGACCAGGGCGGCAGGACTGGCAGGGTTGATCTACTGGCTGACATATCTGCCAATGTCCTTATGGGTCATGCGAGCCAGTTGGGGCGGATTCTACTTCGCAGAACCGCGCTGGCGGGTCCCTTTTGCTTTTGCCGTGGTTGGTACTCTGCTGCAAATCGGTCTATGGTTGATGGATCGCAAGATGTTTTTTGCCGTTGCCAATGCCATATTCGCCGCAGCACTGATATTCGGACTGGCAACGCTTACCAGCATACTGCACCCTGATTCGCCCATACTTCAGTCGAATTCACCTGCCATTAAGATCCTTTTCCTGCTGCTTTTCAGTGTCTCCCTATGCGGCGGAATTGCGCTGACTGCGTTCATCCGTTTATGGCTGGCTGCCAGAATGAAGAGGAAAACACCATGACGCTGTTGATCCATGCCTCGCAATTACTGACCCTGGCGGGAGGTCCCCGACGGGGAAAATCCATGACCGACCTGGCGACCATTGAAGATGGTGCCGTGTTATATCGCGACGGGCTGATTCTGGAATACGGTACAACCGATGAACTGCGAGGCAAATATCCGGATGAACCCATCCTCAATGCGCTTGAACAGGTTGTGCTGCCGGGGTTCGTCGATCCGCACACCCACCTGCTGTGGGCGGGAGACCGGGCAGCCGAGTTCGACATGCGACTACAGGGAAAAAGCTACCTCGAAATCCAGGCTGCCGGTGGCGGGATTGTTTCCACCGTCAGACAAACCCGAAAAGCGCTGGCAGAAAACAACCTATTTATCGAAACCCGCTCCCGCGCCGAAAGGATGTTTGCACACGGTACAACCACGTGTGAAGTAAAGACCGGTTATGGGTTGGACACCGTATCAGAATTGCAGATGCTGCAACAGATCATGGCATTAAATGGTGAGTTGGCCATCGATCTTGTCCCGACTTTCATGCCGGCGCATGCCATTCCGACCGAATATTCCGGGAACGCCGATGGATACTTGCGCCTGATCATCAAAGAGATGCTGCCACTGTTGGAGGAAAAGATCGGTCACGGGAATGAATTCCCATCCTCCACCAGGGATGTTTTCATTGACATTTTTTGCGAAGAAGGCGCTTTTACGCGCGACCAATCAAAACGGTTATTTGAAGCAGCAAAAAAAGCAGGGTTTCCGCTAAAAATCCACGCGGATGAATTCGTCAATCTGGGCGGCAGCCGACTTGCTGTTGAAATGAAAGCTGCCAGCGCCGATCACCTGATGCACACGTCAGATGAAGAGATCGCCCTGTTCGGGCAGAGCAATACAACGGCGGTGGCGCTGCCTTGCACCACCTTCGGACTGGCAGAAAAACAGTACATGCCCGCGCGGAAGTTCATCGATGCCAATGCTATTGTCGCCCTGGCAACGGATTGCAACCCGGGAACCGCCTGGAATGAAAGCATGCAATTTGTGATTGCGCTCGCCTGCCGGTTCATGAAGTTGACGGTGGCAGAGGCAATCAGCGCCGCAACGATCAATGCGGCAGCCGCCATCCAACGGGAAGACACCATCGGTTCCATCGAACCCGGGAAAAAGGCGGATATGCTGATTCTTGCGGCGGCAGATTATCGACATCTCGGTTACCGGTTTGGCACCAATCTGGTTCAAACCGTGATCAAAAACGGAAAGGAATACCCGGCAACATGAAACAGTTCACATTACAGACCGCCCGAGCCTGGTACAGCGATGCAGACCCGGTACACGATTTTGCGCACATCGAAAGAGTGTATGCCATGGCCACCCGCCTGGCGGAAATCGAGGGCGCCGATATGGAAATCGTACAGACAGCAGCGTTGTTGCACGACGCGGAAGGCAGCGCCCCGGGACAGGAAAATGGGGACAGGGCAACCCACCACCTGAGCAGCGCCGAATTTGCCCGCCAGATATTGACCGACGCCGGATGGCAGGAAAACCGCATCGAAGCGGTGCTGCACTGCATCCGCGCCCACCGTTTTCGCAGCGGTCGGGAGGAACCTAGCACACTGGAAGCAAAGGTGCTGTTCGACGCAGACAAGCTGGACGTGCTGGGCGCCATCGGGGTTGCGCGAACCATTGCCTATGCGGTGCTGGATGGACAACCGTTTTACGCCCCCGTTTCGGAAAAATTTTTGAATAACGGCATGGAAGAGGAAGGCGAGCCGCACAGCAGCTACCACGAGTTCATCTTCAAGCTGCGGAAAGTCAAAGACCGTTTGTATACTGCTTCGGCAAAAGAAATCGCGATAAAAAGACACGATTATATCGCCAATTATTATGCGCGCCTGATCGCCGAAATGAATGCCGAAGCCTGATTGTAAATTCAACGATGGAGCAAATACGCATGTCGAATATCCCCCCAACATTGACCGATCTTGAAGACCTAGCGCGGGGCGCCGGGGAGATCATCCTCTCGCGATTCCAGGCCAAGCACGATATTCAGCGAAAACTGGCAGCCGATATTGTTACGGAAGCCGATTCGCTGGCGGAAGCCTTCATTATTGGAGAAATTCAAAAACGGTGGAGGGATCACTGCATTGTAGCCGAAGAATCCGGGGCAAACAGACAGGAATCTGAGTATTGCTGGTATATCGACCCGCTGGATGGAACGATCAACTTTGCGCATGGTCTACCGGTTTTCTGCGTATCCATAGGGTTAACGCAACATGGCAAACCGATCCTGGGCGCCATCTATGCCCCGAGTTATGATGAAATGTACACTGCCCAATCGGGCAAAGGCGCCTTTTTGAACGAAAAAAAGCTGTCTGTAAGTACCACGACCGCACTGATGGATAGCCTGTTGATGATGGAATATCCCAACCTTAACAACAACCGGGATGAAACCACACTGCATCGTTTTCAAACGCTGAGAATGCAAACCCGGGGCATCCGGCAGCTGGGCTGTGCCGCGATGGCAATGTGCTACACGGCCCGCGGGTACGCCGACGGTTACTGGCAGCCTGAGATCCACCCGTGGGATATAGCCGCGGGAACACTCCTGGTAAGGGAGGCAGGGGGCGTGGTCACTAATTACGCCGGTGATGACCTTGATCTTTCCGGCAATATTTCCATCATCGCCGGAAATCCAGCCATGCATGCCATTCTTCGAGAGCAATTAGCGTAGATCTGACATCAATGATTTTATTTTTACAAAGGAGGAGAGATGAACCCTAAAATTAGCAACACTCAAAAGAATTCCCGCTGGTTATTGCTCATTCCCATGTTGATATTGATCCAAGTGGCGTGCATGACCGGTTCGCGCAGTGCAACGGAAGCTCCTCCGCCCACGCAGGATGTTGCCGGAACCGCTCTGGCGGTTCAAATGGATGCTCAAGCAACCATGCAGGCAGACATTTCGCGCGAGATCACCGAACAAGCAAAGGTGTTTGAGGGTACTTCGCAGGCATTGCAACAAACACAATCCGCCCTCCAGGAAGAGCAACCTGCTGCGACCACCGATCTCGCCGGAACTCTCTCTTCGATGATGACCGAAGAGCCTGCGGAAGTGAGCATGGAAGATCGGATCAAAAACGCGAAGATACTGCTTTATGAAGATACGCTGGAGTTGGGGATCGGCCAGTGGATCGAAATGACCCTGGACCGGATGGGATTGAACTACACCACGGTTGGGGATCGCTCCGGTGATTTTATGAAATACCTCGATTCCGGTGAAGACTGGGACCTGATCATTATCGGCGCAGAGAATCACAACGCCATTCAGGGTGAATTCTGGGATGTGATCCTGGAAAAATCCTATCAGAAAACAGCCGTCATCGCCGAAGTATGGTACCTGGACCTATTGGGGGGCGGCAAGATCAAGAATTTCATGAACGAGTGTGGCATTTCGTACGATGGCAACTGGGATCTGGCTGATTCGATCTACTGGGTAAAACCGGATCATCCACTGCTCAATGAGCCCAACCAGGTTTTGCCACTGCTGCACTACAACCGCTACTGGCTCAGCAACGCAGGTGATAAAGTGCGTTTGCGCACTTCAGGGGATGCCGAGATCCTGGCAGCAGTCATGAAAACCAATAAAACGGATAATGGCTTCATCACAACCTGCATGGATGGACGGACGGTTTTCCAGACCTTCTGCAACCACGACTTCAGGCAAGGTGAAATCATGGACCTATGGGAGAACTACATTACGTATACCCTGACCAACCATTTTCTCGCGTTGGATGCCGAATAATAATCAGCTTGTTTTCAGATTAACCGCTCCCGGAACCGGGAGCGGTTTTTTACGGTAGAGTCCCAGGACATGAAAAATGTTAATGATTATTTAAGCATTTTTTTATTGTGTTGTTTGGGGTGTTGGCAATAAAATAAGCTTATCACATACAGGGAGGGTTATATGAAGTTCTATCGCATCACAGCAATTGCATTAGCTTTCACGTTTCTCTTCTCCAGCCTGGGAACTGCACCGGTTGCAGCCCAAACCGTAGATCAGGCTTCATCCGCCTGCGCCGTGTCAAGCGTTGCCGCACATGGTATGTTCTCCGCAGTAAACGTGGATTCTGCCAAGGCAGTAAAGACGGGCAAAATAGCCATCACCAATAAGACCGGTGGGTACATGTCCTTCACGTTTCGCAACAGCCAGGGCGGCGTTTATTATTTTGGCGTTGCACCAGGCAAACAAACCATTTCCCTACCCAAGGGAAAATACAGCTATTCGGTTTCTTCCATTTGCGGATCCAAATCCGGAAATATCACCATCAAGGGGAAACGATCCTGGAAATGGTGGTGTAGAAAGACCAAAAAATAAGCCTTTGCTATCTTTTCAGTAGTAAAATGCGAAGATCCCTGTTCTATGAACAGGGATCTTTCACGGAAGGAGGTAAGTGAACCGGTAATATCGAGGTTTAGATCCAGCCACGCAATTCCATGGCTTTGACCACACGAGCAATGGCAACCATGTAGGCAGCATCGCGCATGTAGACTTTTTCCTTCAATGCCATGTCGCGTACACCTTCATACGCCTGGGTCATCTTGGTGTCCAGCTTTTCCAAAACTTCCTGGTGCGTCCAGTAGAAGTTCATATCATTCTGAACACTTTCAAAGTATGAGCAGGTAACCCCACCCGCGTTGCAGAGGAAGTCGGGGATCATGTACACATCGCGACTCTTCAGCACTTCGTCCGCTTCAGGTGTGGTGGGCCCGTTCGCACCTTCAGCGACGATGCGCACCGCCTTGCTGACTTTCTGGACGCTCTCAGCGTTGATTTGACCTTCCAGTGCGGCAGGGATGAGAACTTCGGCTTCCTTGCTGATCCAGGCGTTGCCGTCTTCAATAACATAACCGGCATCCCGAGCTTTGTTCTTATCGATGGAGCCATATTGATCAGTAATGGTCATCAGGAAGCGCGGATCGATGCCATCCTTGTGACTGACGGTGTAAGAAGTGCGATCTTCGCGGTCCCAATAAGATACACAGGCGACCTTGCCCTTTAACATTTCCACAAAGCCAATGGCAGCATATTGGGAGACATTGCCAAACCCCTGGATGGCTGCCACACATTTGCTGGAATCCATTTTCAGGAATTTCATTGCTTCGCGAACAGAGTAGATGACACCATATCCCGTGGCTTCAGTGCGTCCGAGTGAACCGCCGCCGCCCACCGGTTTGCCGGTGATGACACCGGGGGTATACTGCCCGACCAGCTTGGAATATTCATCCATCATCCAACCCATCATCTGGGGGGTGGTTCCAACATCCGGGGCGGGGACATCCTGGCGCGGACCGATATTGCGCCATATTACATCAATGAATCCACGAACCAGCCGCTCTTTTTCCCCAAGGGAGAGTGTAGCCGGGTCAACGATGACGCCACCTTTACCACCACCCAGCGGAATATCTGCCACTGCGCATTTCCATGTCATCCACATCGCCAATGCCCGGACCGTGTCCACTGTTTCTGAAGGGTGGAAGCGAATACCACCTTTGTTTGGACCTCTGGCATCATTGTGCTGAACGCGATAACCGTTGAACACCCGAATGGTTCCATCATCCATCCGCACAGGGATACGGAAATGGAATTCACGGGCAGGCCATCGGAGAATTTCGCTCACCTGGGGGTCCAGCTTGAGCAGTCCAGCCACATGATCAAACTGACGCTGCGCCATTTCAAACGCATTGGTTGTTACTGCCATGGGGTATCTCCTCTCAAATCAAATAGGGTATGGTGGTAATTAAAATAATAGCGGGCAATCAAGGAATGCCCGCTGGAACTCCCAACATAATTCGTGCCTGGATGAGCTGCAAATAGATCATTTTAGACACCTGTCCACGTTACTTTACAAGGATACAGGAAGAACGAAGCCGAGTCAATATGATTAACGGCAGAAACCGGGGTGATGACCCTCCTATTTAATCTCATTAATCAGATGATTTGTTTGTTTCCTTCAATTGCTGTAACGCCTCTGCCAGAAGAGATTGGGCAATCGCCGGAGAGGCCTGACCCCTGGTCTTGCGCATGAGCTGCCCGAAGAACCAGTTGGCCAGTGTCTCTTTTCCGGCAAGGTAACTCTCGATTTCGCGGGGGTGTTCCGCGAGGGTCTCGGCGATCATGCGGCGCAGACTGCTACGGTCGTCGATTTGGGTAAGCCCTTTCTCGCGGATAATATCCTCCGCTGATCTGCCGCTGGCAAGCATCTCTTCCAAAACCAGACGAGCGGTATTGAGGTTGATTGTCTCCGCCAGAGTAGCTTTCACCAGCCCGGCAAGATGGGAGGGCGCAAGCGGGAATGCCATTGAATCATCCGGATGGTTGTTCATCCACCCCAGGATGGGTCCGGTTATCCAATTTGCCAGAGACTTGGGGGGAATGGCGCTATCAACGAATAAGACCGCCTCGAAAAAATCTGCCAGTTGCGGCTGTGCCACCAGAATCTGCGCGTCGTAACCGCCCAATCCATACTGGCTTTCAAATCTTTCTTGTTTGTTGCGGGGCAGTTCGGGCATGACGGCGCGGATCTGTTCAGTCCAAGCAGCATCCACTTTCAAAGGCGGCAGGTCGGGCTCGGGGAAATAGCGGTAATCGTGGGCTTCCTCCTTGCCGCGCTGCGAAAAAGTCTCACCAATAAGATCATTCCAGCCAACTGTCTCCTGGCGAACCTCTCCCCCACCTTCCACCACGGCAATCTGACGCTGAATTTCAAATTCGATTGCCTTTTCCATCGCCCGAAAACTGTTGAGATTCTTGATTTCCGTACGAGTGTTGAACACCACGGTCCCCAACTGGCGGATGGAAACGTTCGCCTCAAAGCGGATGGCTCCCTTTTCCATATCGCAGGTACTGACACCGATATAGCGCAACAACGCATGCAGAGTGGTGGCGTATGCCTTGGCTTCCTCCACCGAGCGCATATCCGGTTCGGTAACAATCTCCAGCAGGGGGACCCCGGCACGGTTCAGATCCACCAAACTGCAGGCATCTTCTTCACGGATGACGTGGGTCAGCTTGCCGGTATCCTCTTCCAGGTGTGCACGACGGATACGGATGTGTTTTTCGCCGGAGGAGGTATGGATCAGAATGTCGCCATTCTCAGCCAGCGGATATTCATATTGCGAAATCTGATAACCTTTTGGCAGATCAGGATAGAAATAATTCTTGCGCGCAAAGATGCTAATGGGGTTGATGCGGCAATCCAGCGCGAGGGCGGCGCGGACCGCCAGTTCCACCGCGTGACGGTTGATGACCGGCAGGGAGCCGGGCATTCCCAGGCAAACCGGGCAAATAGCGCTGTTGGGCGGGGCGGTGATCACATCCACCACCGGGCAGGAGCAAAACATCTTAGAAGCGGTCTTCAGCTCAACGTGAACTTCCAGACCGATTACGGGTTCCCATTGCATAAAACGAACTATCCCATCCGGCGCATGAACTTTTCCAGCCGGTGCATTGCTTCTTCGATCTTCTCATAAGAGGTCGCATACGAGATGCGCATAAACCCTTCACCGCCTTTGCCAAAGGCATTGCCGGGGACCATCGCAACTTTTTCTTCCTGCAGCAAACGCTGGGCAAAAGATTCGTCATCCAACCCGCTCACCGCAATGTTGGGAAAGACGTAAAAAGCACCATGAGGCTCCACGGTTTCCAACCCGAGACGATTCAACTCCCTGACCAGAAATTTGCGGCGGCGGTCATATTCTGCCAACATCTGCTGCACATGTTCCTCGCCGTTACGTAATCCTTCGAGCGCGGCGCACTGGCTCATGGTCGGAGCAGACATGATGGTGTATTGGTGCACCCGAGTCATGGGTTTGATAAAGTCGGCAGGCGCAGCAGCATAGCCAATACGCCAACCGGTCATGGCATAGTCCTTCGAGAATCCGCCCAGCAAAATGGTACGTTTGCGCATGCCTTCCAGTTTGGGAAAGCAGATATGTTCCACACCATACACCAGACGGTCATAGATCTCATCGGAAATAACAATAATATCGTGCTTTTCGGCAATTTCGGCAAGACGCGTCAACGCTTCCAGGGATGCCACGGCGCCGGTAGGATTGTTTGGATAGCCGATGAGAATGGCTTTGGTCCTGGGCGTGATAGCAGCTTCTATCTCATCAGGATCAGGGCTGAATTTGTTCTCCATGCGGCTGGCAACTTCCACGGGCACGCCGCCGGCGAGGATAACCTCGGCTTGATATGCCACAAAACAGGGGGTGGGGATGATCACTTCATCGCCAGGCTCCAGAATCGCCGTAAAAGAAAGATAGAGCGCTTCGGATACCCCAACCGTAAGCAGTATCTCGGTAGCTGGATCGTATTGCACCCCATAGAGACGGTTGAGATGCCCGGCAAGCGCCTGGCGCAACTCCAATATCCCGGCGTTGGAAGTGTAGTGCGTATCTCCGCGCAAAATCGACTCGATGCCGGCATCCATGATAGGTTTGGGAGTGATGAAATCCGGCTCACCGATGCCCAGTGAAATCACATCCTTCATGGTGGCGGCAATATCAAAGAACTTGCGAATACCGGATGGCTTGAGTGTGGCGACTCGGCTGGAGATATAGGATTCGCGCATGAGACTTCTCCTCGCAGGGGATATTTAGACTTCTTCAGCAAACCAGGAATCAGTTGCTTCCTGATAATATAACCGAAAACTGCGAACTGCGCCGCATTTTACATGGAATTCGTGCGATCCGGGCGTGCGTGATTCGGACACAATACAGGTTATCGGCAGTTCTTGCTCCTGCCAGTACAGTTTACGTGGTTGCTGCGGATACGTGTATTCGGAATGGCAGGCAACCCTTACGGTTTGCATTTTACCTGACAGGTATCGCCAATATCCAGGATGCCGGTAAATCCCTCAACGCGGGCCTTTCGGCCGATCAGTGACTTTTCCAGCTTTGAATCTTTCAGCAGGCTGTCTTCATCCAGGATCACATCCTGAAGGGTGCAGTTTTCAACAGTGCTGTTCCGGGGTATGGAGACATACGGCCCGACCACTGAGTTAGTCACCTTTGCCTCAGGGTGAATGAATACAGGCGGGTGGACTACATTTCCGGAATTTGCAGGGAAGACAGGGATGTTCTGCCTGCCATGATCGAGCATGTAACGATTGGTATCCAAAACTGCTTCCGGCGTGCCGGCATCCAGCCAGACATCCACCTCGTGGGTTTTCATTTTCGCGCCTTTTTCCAGATAGATATTGGTGGCTTCAGTGAGGAAATATTCACCCTTGAAAGTACGCCCCACCTTCAGCTGCTCTTCAATGGCTGCCAACATTCTTTCCGCCTCCCGGTAGTAATAAAGACCGATCAGTACCCGGTTGTTTTCCACCTCAGTAGGCTTTTCAATCATACGGGTGACATAGCCTGCGCTGTTCACCTCTGCCACGCCAAACCGGCGGGGATCTTCCACCCGCTTGATCCAGGCAATTCCATCCAGGTCAGTGGAATCAATAAAGGAAAAATCCGTCTCCGCCAGGGTATCAGAGAAAACCATGATCATCGGTCCGTGCAGATATTCACGCGCGAGCCAGAGTGCCTGGGATTGCCCCAGCATTTGCTCCTGAACCACATAATGCGCCTTTACCTGCGGATACTTTTGATCCATGAATTTTCGGATCTGGTCTCCCAGATAACCAATGATGAAAACCAGTTCGACATTTTCAGGTTCTGGCAACGTACTGAAGGTGTCGAGCAAATGCTCAAGCACGGTCTTCCCTGCCACCTGAAGCAGAGGTTTCGGCTTGGACCAGGTGTGCGGGCGCATCCGTGATCCCAACCCAGCCATTGGAATAGCAATCTTCAAGGTTTCCTTACTCATATTTACTCCTTATTCGAAAGCAAACCCATCATCGGTAAACAAAAAATCCAAGCAAAGCCGCACCAAGAATAATGAACACCGGATTTATTTTTGTAAACACCAACAAGAGAAAAGCAATGGCGGCGATCACCACCCTGTCCCAACCCAGAATCATCGCCTGGGCAAAACTCATCTTGCGCAAACTAAAAACGGTGACGGCCATCTCGTAAGCCGTCCAAACGAGCAAGCCCACCACAACCGGTCGCACCGCAGTGAGCATGGCACTAATCGCTTTGCTGTCCTTGATGCCATAAAAGAAGTATATTAGCACCAGCATTAATAACGTTGTAGGAATAACTGTTCCGGCAACAGCAGAAATTGCCCCCCAGATGCCCGCCAGTTTAAAGCCAATGTACGCGGAAACCTGCGGAGCGATCGGTCCGGGGAGCGCATTTCCAAACGCAACCGAATCGGCGAATTCCTCGGCAGTCATCCAGCCAACATCGGTTACCTCGCGCTGCATCAGAGCAAGGGAGGCGGGGCCGCCTCCCCAGCTAAACAGAGCTACACGGGTAAACAGTACGAATATCTGCCAGAGCAGTTCCATCCGGTACCCCGATTATGCCTGAAGGGCATCCAACCGTTCAATCTCGGAAAGCATCAACTCAACATGCGTGCGCAGCGTTTCTGAATCGAATGCCAACCTTGCACCGGCAGTGCTATAAAGCACCGGCAACGGCACCGTCGCGCCCAATGCAAGTGCACGGCGGTATTCCATGACTGCCTTATGCTGATTCTTCAATGCGTTTGCCCACACCTGAACGGCACCCAACTGCGCCAATCCATACTCAATGTAATAGAAAGGAGCGGTGTGAATATGCGGTTTACGATGCCAGCCGGTCTTCTTGTAGTCTTCGAAGCCGGACCAATCCTGGTCGGGCATATAACGATCCCAGAGCTTGCTCCACTGGGCATCACAATTATCAGGATCCATCGCCAGTTGGGGATTTTCATACACCCAATGTTGGAAGAGATCCACCACCGACATGTAAGGCCAAAACATCAATGAGGTGATGAGATGTTCGCTCAACGCGCGGGCGGCATCCTTTTTATTGTAAAAACCGCCAAATTCTTCGCCAATATAAGGCGTCGCGAGCAATTCCATGCCCATCGAAGCCACCTCGGCAAATTCCATGGTGACGTTCAGCTGTGGGAGATAAGGCAGATGGGCGGACTCAAATACATGAAAGGCGTGTCCGCTTTCATGCAGGAGTGTGGAAACATCATTCTGCGTGCCTACCGAATTGCAGAACACGAACGGCTTGCGAACATAATTGTATCCCGTGCAGAAGGCGCCCGGAGCTTTGTTCTTTCGATTGGGAATATCCACCAGCTTTTCACTGATCATCTGTTGGAAATATGCTCCCAGTACCGGGTCGACCTGGGTAAAAATGTTGCGGGTCTTTTGAATTTGTTCTTCAACCGTTTCGAATGGCTTAAGCGGGTCCCGGCCCAACGGGTCGACATAGATTTTCAAGTCAATATCCCACGGACGAAGAATCTCCACACCCAGTTTTTTCTGATGGTCTTTGAGCAGGCGGGAGACCGCCGGAACAACCACATCCTCAATTGCGTGATGGAAATCCAGACAGTCCTTGGGGGTGTAATCAAAACGGTAATATTTTTGCCAGACGTACGCACGATAATCCTGCTTGAAGGCGTTTTGGGCAATTTTTTGCCGCGCTGCGAGAAACTTTACCCAAAGCGCATTGATGGCGTCGCGATCTTGATAGTAGCGCGCCATGTTCTTTGTCCATGCTTTTTCACGTATCGCACGATCCTTGCTCTGACGGTAAATATCCAATTGGTAAACCGTTTTTTCTTCGCCATCCCACTCGACAGTTTGTGCCCCCATAAGCTTATCGAACTCAGTGTTAAGCTTTTGCTCTTCGGCAATCAGGGGCAGATTCTCTTCGCGGAATAATTTGGTTTCGGCAACCATGTTGCGCAGGGGAATATCAAAGCCAAACGGCTCCAGGCGGCTTTCAAGCAGTTTTTCCTTCAGTTTTTGTTCACAGGATTGCGCCTGGGTGAAAATCCCATCAAAAAAGGCTTTCAAGCGGGCTTCAGCTTCCGGGTCCGCCGTGTTAACAGACGCGGCAACCAGCAACCGGTTGTATTGTTCATCCACGCATTCCGAGACTCTCGACCAGGACGCAAGCCAGGATTCCACGTTCATTTTGGTTAATTCCTGCTTTTCCAATTCTTGATAGAGAGGTTCCATATCGGACCAAGTCATCTTCATTAACTCAGCGGTTGATTTTGGCAATTTGCTAGTCATATCTTCTCCTGAAATATATAGAGTGAATCAGACCATCCGTGGTCTGCGCAAGTGGTAATCGGTAACCTGTTGATAGCTGTGCGCCATCCGCAGGAGTGTCGCTTCGGCAAATGGTTTGCCCATCAACTGGATGCCTACAGGCAGGGACTGACGATCAAACCCGACCGGGAAAGCCAATCCGGGGATGCCTGCCAGGTTGGCGGGCAGGGTAAACACATCTTCCAAATACATTGCCAACGGATCGTCGCCATGCTGCCCAATCTTAAAAGCAGTGGTCGGCGCCACAGGGGCGGCAATGGCATCCACTTTTTCAAATGCAGTATCAAAATCCCGCTTGATCAATGTGCGAACTTTTTGTGCCTGTCCATAAAAGGCGTCATAATATCCAGCGGAAAGGGCATAGGTTCCCAGCATAATGCGCCGTTTCACTTCGGCACCAAAGCCCTCTCCGCGACTGACCTTAAATTGTTCAATGTAGGATTCTTCTGGATGACAATGACCGAAACGAACGCTGTCATAGCGCGCCAGGTTTGCCGATGCTTCCGCAGGCGCGATCAGATAATATACTGGCAGCGCATAGCGGGTGTGCGGAAGACTGACAGATACAACTTCAGCCCCCAGGTCGGCAAAAGTCTGTATGGCTTTGCGAACCGCAGCTTCGACATCCGGCTGAATGCCCTCGATAAAATATTCATCCGGGATGCCGATCCGCAGACCTTTGAGATCACTCTGACCATCGAGTTGAATCTCCGGTACGGGAAGGTCAACACAGGTGGAGTCGCGCTCATCTTTGCCCGCCATGGCAGAAAACAGCAACGCTGCATCGGCAGCCGAATGCGCAAGGCAGCCCACGCTATCCAGAGAGGAGCCGTAAGCGATCAAACCGTAGCGTGAAATCCGCCCGTAGGTTGGCTTCAATCCGGTCAAACCGCAAAACGAAGCGGGCTGGCGGACACTGCCCCCGGTATCCGTGCCCAATGCGGCAACAGCCATACCGGCTGTAACCGCAGCCGCAGACCCGCCGCTCGATCCTCCGGGGACCCTCTGGAGATTCCAGGGGTTATGGGTAACGCCGTAGGCAGAGTTTTCCGTGGAAGAGCCCATGGCAAATTCGTCGGTATTGGTCTTGCCCAGCACCACCACACCCTGCTCGAACAGACGGTCTACGGCGGTGGCGGTGAAGGGCGGAATGTAATTTTCAAGAATCTTCGAGCCGCAGGTGCAGCGAACACCCGAAAGGGAGAGCACATCCTTGACCGCAATGGGGATGCCGGTCAGCGGAGTGACTTCTGCTGGCAAATCCTGCCGCATTTGGGAAAAGTGAAAATCGGCCCGGTTGGCTCGAAACAATGCCTCTTCGGCAGTCAAGGTCAAATAGGCATGAATGTCGGAATCGCGGGTTTCGATCTGTTCCAGGCACGCCCGGGTTAACTCCCGGCTGGAAACTTCACCGGAACGAAGCATGCGGAAACATTCTGTCAGGCTAAGCTCATGCAGATCGGTCATGATTTATCCAAAACCGGGGGGACGCGGAATTGATGCTGCTCCTGCCGGGGTGCATTCTGCAATGCGTTGGAAGTGGAGAGACCCTCCCGGGGAACGTCGTTCCGCAAAGGGGCGTTCAAAGGCAGTACGGATGAAGTCGCCGGAATATCAGCGGTATCCAATTCGCTCAGCATGGCAATGTAATCCAGGATCGCAGATAATTGCTCCTGGTAACGGACAACTTCATCTGCATCCAATGTTAAACGTGCCAAAAGGGCAATTTGTTGTACTTCTTTTTCCGAAAGGGGCATATCCGTATTATACCAGCGCAACATGGGGATGACGGTCTCGAAGCGAAACGATGAAGCCGAATTGACATCTGTGTGTCGGTATAATAGAGATAACCAGAGAGGAAATAAAATGGTGCCCCGTACAATTTTTCATCTGTTCGCACAAATTGCAGCCCTGAGCATCTTCCCGGCTTTGATCCTTCCACCGGCTCTCATCCCAGCAACGCCCACGCCCACCCCAGATATAACCCTCCATGCGCTCTGCCAGAAGCAGGATGGAAACCTGAACACCTATCAGATCGATTCGGTCCTGCTGCAAAAACCGGTCGATGTACGGGTATACACGCCGCCATGTTATTCCCCCCAAGAAAACAAAACTTATCCGGTGCTATACCTTCTGCACGGACAGTCTTCGCGAGAAGATCAGTGGGATCAGCTGGGTGTGGATGAAGCCGCCAACAGCCTGATCCACGCGGGTATTATTCAACCGCTGATCATCATCATGCCGCGGGAGATCTATTATCTACAGGAACCCTCTGAGTCGAAATTCGGTGAGGTGATGCTGCAGGAGATTGTTCCCTGGGCTGAAAAAAACTATTCCATCGACCCGGCTGCAGCCATGCATGCCATCGGGGGGTTGTCGCGGGGCGGCGGCTGGGCACTGCGATTGGGATTAGCCAACCCGGACAAGTTCGGCAGCGTGGCAGGACACAGCCCGGTCCCCTTTACCGCCGACCTGTACCGGGTATCCACCTGGCGGCGGCAAACTGCGGAAGATCAACTGCCAAGGATCTACCTGGATATGGGTTTGCTGGACCCCTACAAGGATCTGGCAAGAAATTACGAAGTACGCATTTCGGAATTGTCTTATCCGCATGAATGGCACCTCAATCCGGGTACCCACAATGCGGAATACTGGTCAGCAAACATGGAAGATTATTTGCGCTGGTACGATCTGGGCTGGCAACAAAAGATTCAAGGCACAGAATAAACAGAGAAATACCACAGCAGATAGTCGGGGATATTTGCCTGCCAGTACTCTTCGCCATGTGTACCTGGAGAAACCGTAAACCGATGATCGATACCCGCCTGAGTGAGTGCATCATCCACCTGGGCGAGGAAGTGCACTTCCATGTCCTGCTCACCAACATCCAACCAGAGGCGCTGCCCGGTCCAGATGCCTTGCAGGCGATGCGCCAGCAAGGAAGGAACATGCTGAAAGAGAGCGGGGCTGTGTCCACCAACCGCAGAGAACAGATCCGGGTGATCCAGAAAGATATCCCACGCCCAACCCCCGCCGCGAGAAAGACCGCCGATCATACGGCAGGACGATTCGCCGCAGGTAGCGTAGTGTTCATCTATATATGGAAGCAGTTCCCCTGCCAGCGCTTCCCCAAAGTGTGATTCCGGGGGTCGTTTTGGATTAGGGTTGTAAGGAAAGATCATGATAAACGGCGGCGTCAGCCCGGCGGCAATATACGCATCCGCCGTCTCCACCGCCCCCAAGCGAATCCATTGATCATCAGAGTAGGTAATGCCATGCAAAAGGTAGAGCACCGGGTAAGAGGAGCTTCCGTTGTAGCAAGGAGGTAAATAAACGCTGAAATACAATTGACCCGGCAGTTCAGCCGACTCGATATACCTCCGCTCGATGCGGCCCTTCATTTGCAGGCAGCGCGGTTCTTCAGTGGGAACGGATGTCGGCACAACTCCATCTTTGGTTGGCTGCAGCGTTGCCCCCACAGGCGTTGACGCGGCAACGGAAGGTGTGGGGGGTAATGGTTCAGGGGTGCTTTCGGAAATTGCCGCTGCCCGACATGCGGCAAGGAACAGGATCGATAAAACAAAGCCCATCCGGGGGGCTATTTTTCCCGTTTTGCGCATGTCTTGACGGTTGAGCATAGTTCGAATTATACTCTTGGCTGCCGGGGTGTAGCGCAGTTGGAAGCGCACCGCGTTTGGGACGCGGGGGTCGGCGGTTCAAGTCCGCCCACCCCGACTTACAGCAGCATCCTCCTCACGGGAGGATTTTTCAATTATTCGTTACCATCCATTCTGAGCCTGGCAGGTCGCCATGAATAAAGGTGTCATTTCAGCGTTTACGGCTTATATAATGTGGGGAGTCTTCCCCATTTATTTCAAGCTGCTCCATACGGTGCCCGCTTTTCAGACTGTCAGCCATCGGGTGGTCTGGTCGTTTTTCTTCCTGGTAATCGTCATCGCGCTCCGCGGTGAAGGCAAAGCTTTTCTGAAATCACTCACCTGGAAGCGATTCTTCATTTACCTGGGTTCCGGGACGCTGTTATGCATCAACTGGTTTACCTATGTCTGGGCAATCTCCCAGGGCTACGTGGTAGAAAGCAGCCTGGGCTACTTCATTAACCCGCTGGTAAGTGTGGTGCTGGGAATGATCTTTCTGGGGGAAAAACTGCGTCCATTGCAATGGATTCCCGTAATACTGGCGGTAGCTGGTGTGGCGTACCTGACCATTACCTACGGCTCCCTGCCGTGGATCGCGCTAATCCTTGCCTTTTCCTTCGGATTCTACGGGCTGATCAAGAAAATCTCTCCGCTGGGATCGCTGCACGGTTTAACACTGGAAACGGCTGCCATCTTTTTGCCTTCGCTGGGTGTTTTGTTGGTGGAAGAATTTCGCGGCGTTGGCGCCTTCGGACACGACGGCTGGTTAATCAGCATTCTGCTGGCGCTGACCGGGGTGGTTACTGCTGTACCCTTGATCCTATTTTCCATCGGAGCCCGCAGCATTCCCCTTTCCACGGTGGGACTTTTGCAGTATATCACCCCCACGGGGCAGTTTCTCTCAGGGGTATTCCTCTTCGGTGAGCCATTCACCCACGACCGACTGATCGGCTTCAGCATCATCTGGCTGGCGTTGATCATCTTCTCAGTGGAGAGTCTCTCCCGTCGAAAACCGGCGGCAGCAACGGCAGAATCACAGGGGTAAGCTCGTACCCGCCATAGGCTCGCCGATATCTCTTCACAAGTTATTTTAGATAATATGGGAGAAGCCATGAACACACAAAACTCGACCATCGAAATCCTCAACAACCGACGCTCCATCCGTCTGTATAAAAACGAACCGATTACAACAGAGGAACGGCAAACCATTCTACATGCCACGATGCGTGCCCCCACCGCCGGGAATATGATGCTCTATTCGGTGCTCGAGATTACCGACCAGATCATTAAGGAGCAGTTAGCACAATCGTGCGACAACCAGCCTTTCATCGCCAAAGCTCCCTGGGTATTGATCTTTCTGGCGGATTACCAGCGATGGATGGATTATTTTACCTACTCAGGCGTGGAGGAGAAAGCCGTAGAACTGCAACGACAAACCCGCCTGCCGGGTGAAGGAGACCTGATGCTGGCTATCTGCGATGCGCTCATCGCAGCCCAGACCGCCGTGATCGCCGCCGAATCACTGGGCATCGGTTCGTGCTACATCGGCGACATTATCGAACAGTATGAATTCCACCGCGACCTGCTCAAGCTGCCGCGTTACGTGTTTCCCATCACCATGATCTGCTTTGGCAAATCCGCCAAGGAGGACCCAGACTGGAAATTACAACCGAGGTTCCCACAACAATACATCGTTCATCAAAACCAATACCGCCCGCTACTTAAAGAAAAGATCGCCGATTTCGAAAAACCGCTGGTGGAAAGAACTTATCCAACCGGAAAATTCCCGCCCGGAATCGATAACCTTGCCCAGCGTTATTATTTTCATAAGTTCGCCGTTGATTTTTCCAAAGAGATGACGCGCTCGGTACGGGAGCTACTCAAGAACTGGCAGGCGGCGTAAGATTCCTTTCGGCTTCGCCTGTCTGCTGCGCATTGATTGACGGGAGACCATGCTTCCCTGTGGTCAAAAACGATTTTACCGACGGGATACGCAGTACCAGCAAAATCGTCACCAATACGCCATAAACAAGCGGCAGGATCAAGTTCCCCTGCAGGCGGGTTATATCCGCCTTCTGGGCAAGAAAATCATGAAATACAACAACCACCCCTGCGGCATATACCAGGCGGTGGAGTTTTTTCCAGTTTTGTTTCATCCGCGTTTTCCACCAGCGGTTGGAGGTGAAAGCCAGCAGGGTCAGGATGACCAACCCGGTAAAGCCCAACCATAAATAGGGCTTTTCGACGAACTGACGCAGTATCCGCGCGCTGACGAGTCCGTAATCCCAAACGGTGAAGATCAAGAAATGGATCACCGCATAGAAGAATGCATACAGCCCCAACGGTTTTTTGTAACTACCCAACAAGGGGATACCGGTGAGTGCACGAAGTGGAGTGCCTGCCAGACTGAGCGTGAGCAGGGTAATGGCGGTTCTGCCTGTGCGCTGGGTTGCCGCCTGGATGGGGTTGGCGGTCAGGTTGTTGGTGAAATAATCGACCAGCAAAATGGCAAAGGGCAGCCACGCTCCGATGTGCATAAGGATGCGCAGCACCTGTTTGATTCCGGGTCGATTTGTCAACGAGACAATGGCGATCATCAATAATTCTCGTAGAGATCCATACCCGCATACAATGAGGCAACCTGATCTTCGTAGCCATTGAACATTAGAGTGTCGCGGCGCCCCCCTTCACCAATCCGGCGTTCCGAATCCTGGGACCAGCGCGGATGCGGCTTCTTGGGGTTCACGTTGGAGTAGAAACCATATTCATTAGGCGCAATGGTGTTCCAGAAGGTAGCCGGCTGTTCAGCCACCAAATTAATGCGGACAATGGACTTGATGCTTTTGAAGCCGTACTTCCAGGGGACGACCAGGCGGACAGGTGCACCATTGGCAGGCAACAGCGATTTTCCATAGATGCCCGTGGCAATGGTCGCCAGGGAATTCATTGCCTCATCCAGGCGTAAACCTTCAGTATATGGCCAGGGATAAAAGGGGGTTTTCTGCCCGGACATCTCATCCGGGCGGTAAACGGTCTCGAAGTACACATACCGGGCATCAGACTTGGGCTCGACCTTGCGCAGCAGGTCGGCCAGTGAAAAGCCATTCCAGGGGATAACCATCGACCAACCTTCCACACAGCGCAGACGATAGATGCGCTCTTCCTGGTCGAACTCCTTTAAGATGTCATCCATGGAAAACTTGCGCGGCTGATTCACTAAACCGGACACCTCCACCTCCCAGGGGGAAGTGGTGAATTTCTCCGACAGTTTTGCAACACCCTCTTTGTCGGTGGTAAATTCATAAAAATTGTTGTAGCCTGACACAAAATCATAGGGGGTTGATATATCGCCAAACTCGTCCCTTTTGGTGGCTTCGACTCCCAGCGGGGTTGGTTTCGTCCGGCTGGCACCGGTGGGTGTGCAGGCAGCCATCGCGGCAGTCGCTGCAACGATTCCGACACCCTTCAAGAACCGTCGGCGGTTCATATACATTTCTTCGGGTGTAATCTCGGAGGATCGCGGCTGCGGATATTTTATTTTCTTAATCAACATTTTGCACCTCCATCGCAAATGGATGCGGCTATCTTCTACATTGAAACAATTTCCATTTTTAAATACCCGGCTGCATAACATCCGCCCGGGTTTGTACTTAGGTTAATCCTTTGCGTCATTGACAAACACAGCTTGTGTAAAGAAAAGGATGATTTTCAGCTTTTCTTAGCAAACACTTAGTTTTTGCATGGGGCGAACAGATGAAACAGGTGAACAAACGCTCATTCGGTTGACGCACCAAACTTCCTCGTGTATTGTAGAGTCATCATACCGGTGCGGAGGTGAACAATGGAATCATTGAATGACATTCTCGCCGTCATTCTGGGCGGCGGCAGAGGTGCACGACTGTACCCCCTTACCAAGCTTCGTTCCAAACCTGCGGTACCGATGGGGGGTAAATACCGGCTGATCGATGTACCGATCAGCAATTGCATCAACAGCTCAATCTTTCGGATAGCAGTACTGACCCAATTCAATTCCGTATCCCTGCACCGGCACATCACCCGCACCTACAGTTTTGATGCGTTCCACACCGGGTGGGTTTCCATCTGGGCTGCCGAGCAAACCATGGAGTCGTCAGACTGGTATCAGGGAACCGCTGATGCGGTGCGAAAACAGCTCTTTCAGATCCGCGCATCCAACGCCAAATATATCCTGATCCTGGCGGGTGATCACCTCTACCGGATGGATTACTCCGCCATGGCGGCTTTTCACTGGCAGAAAGGCGCCGAAATCACTGTGGCGGTGCAGCCGGTACCCAAAACCGAAGCCTTCCGCCTGGGCATTTTGAAACGCGATGAAGATTGCCGGATTTTGAAGTTTGCGGAAAAACCGACCGATCCGGCGGTGCTGAAGGATATGGTCAGCCGCGACGACCCCGAAAAACCATACCTGGGTTCCATGGGAATTTACATGTTCAACACCGAGCTTTTACTGGATCTGCTTGAAAAAGCAGACTATCCCGACTTCGGCAAGGATTTGATCCCAGCTGCCATCCAGAACAAGGGGGTGTACGGTTACGATTTCGATGGATATTGGGAAGACATCGGGACCATCCGCTCCTTTTACGAAACCAATCTGGCGCTGACCAAACCCTCGCCCCCCTTCGACCTGTTCGAAGCAGAGCGCCCCATTTACACAGCTCCGCTATTTTTACCGGGCTCAAAAGTGATCGACAGCCATCTGGAAGACGTGCTCATCACCGAGGGCTGCCGGGTGGTAAACGCGCAAATTCAACATTCAGTGGTTGGATTGCGCAGCATTGTGCGCAGCGGAGCAAAAATCAAAGACACCATCATCATGGGCGCGGATTATTATGAACCAATGGAAGCCCGGCGCCGGAACCAGGTGCCCATTGGCATCGGAGCGGATTGCATCATCGAGGGTGCGATCATCGACAAGAACGCCCGGGTGGGCAGCAACGTGGTGATCAGACCATTTCCCAAGGGAACGGATATCGATGCCGACCCGTGGTTTGTCAGGGATGGCATCGTGGTGATCCCCAAGGATTCGATCATCAAGCCGGGCACCAATATCATCCCGGAATGAGAACCACAAAAGCCCCCCGCAAAAAACACAGGGGGCTTTTGTATAAAGCGCAAACAGAACATTTGTTCTTATTGGGAGGGCATAGACCGCTCTCGTCGACTGCGCAGCGAGAGCGGTCTTTTCGCCGTGATCCATAGTGCGCCATCCGGAGTGACCGCCGTATTGATCACCTCCCAACCTTCCATACCCCACTCATTCAGAATATCACTCACCTCATCTGACTTCAACCCGCGCCAATTACTGTAGCGATGAACCCGATACTCCCATTGCGTTTGCTCTACCATGATTACCTCCCAATCCTCATGCAGCCGATGGATTGCATCGGTTGCGGTTGAACATCTGAATACATATTCTCAACAGGAGAATAATTGTCTTACCCGCCCCATTAGGGCCCAGCAAGTCGAACACTTTCCCTTTTTCGACGGCAAGAGATGGGCGATCTATGGCACACAGTGCGCCAAAATTTTTCGCCAATCTGTTTGTCTCAGTCACATTCTTCATTCGAACTCCTGTTTCACGTGAAACAATTCAATCCCGGGAAAGCTGCACAAAACGGATGTAAGAATAAACCATCAAGCCAAGCGTTGAAAGCAGAATTGGCCCCACCATCAGATATATCACCGCCCCGGGAAACAAAACTCCCAACAGACATACTCCGGCGCAAACCTTGAATACCAGTCCGCCGACCCGGTGCGTGTCATCCCAAACCTGCCGGTTCGCCAGCGTCCACGGCGTACGGATGCCGATCATATAATTTTGCTGCGCTTTGCCCAGCAAAACACCCGCCGCATACAACATGAGCGCAAACGCCGGCGCCATCAGAGCATTCATATTCATCGACACCCCCAGATTCCAAAGCAGAGTCAGAATATGCAGATAAGTCAAAAATCCGGCCATCACCACTACCAACCCGTTATAGGTTCCGCGAAACTGCGCAATATTTTTCTTAAGCGGATCCAACGACGGGATGGCTATCATTAACAACAAAACAGCAAGCTGAATGGTGGGCATCAAGTATTGCCCAGACAGGCGACTGGAATAACCATCCGCCTGACCATACATATTCCAGTGGGATGCCATCCGTTCCGGCAGGAATCCCATCAGCACCAGCGATAGCGCAAATGACAGCAGCACCAGCCCCAGACTGACAAACAACATGGTTCGATTCTTCATTTCCAAATTCTCCAAGCGCCGGGGCTCTCGAGGTAAAGAGAGCCCCTCATGTTCCACGTGAAACAATTGCCTATTTTTCTTCCGGTCGGGCGTTCTGCGCCAGCGATACCATACCGCTCAGTCCACCCAGATTCATGGTATCCACTGCGCTGCTGGGCACGATGACCATGGCACCTTTTTCCTTCAGCCCTTCGAATAACATATTCATAGCGCGCAGATGCAGGGCGGTGGGGTTGTTGACATAAGCTTTGGACGCTTCAGCAAAACTGTCAGCGATCTGCATTTCCGACTCACCAAGGATCACCCGAGCCTGGCGTTCGCGTTCCGCTTGCGCCTGGCGGCTCATGGCGTCTTCCAAATCCTGCGGGATGACGACATCGCGGATCTCCACTGACTGAACGGTGATACCCCAGGGGGTGGTGCGCTCATCGATGATCTTCTGCAGGTCTGCATCCATTTTTGCCCGACCAACCAGAATATCCGCCAGCGTCATCTGACCAATGATCTCGCGCAGAGCCGTCTGTGCCGCCCAGGAGATGGCTACCCGGTAATCCTCCACCTCCAAGGCTGCCTTCTCGGCGTCCCAGACCACCCAGAAGAGCACTGCATCCACATCCACCGGAACGGTATCGCGGGTGAGGGTTTTCTCCGCGCTGAAGGGAGACACCATCACGCGATGATCCACCCAATTGGAAACCGCGTCCACGATTGGCACCATCCAAAACACGCCGGGTCCACGCAATCCGCGCAGTTTGCCAAAACGCAGCACAACCGCCTTTTCCCATTGAGGCGCGATCTTCAGGGCAAATAAAAAGTACAAACCAACGAGCATAATTCCTATTGTTGTCAGTGCGACCCACAAGTCCGGGTAATGCTGGTTGCCCATCCAAGTGGAGGCACCAATGGCAACGAGCATGAAGACGACAAAGATAAATATTGCCAGCGGGCTCACCCGGGTGTTGTCGGGTCCCCTTTGTCCCTTTAGTTGTTTAATTTTATTTTGATATATTGTTGACATTTTTCCCTTCCTCGTTTTTTAGATAAATTTTCAATTGCATTTCAAATGCCCGCCGGATATCCGCCTCGGAACAACCGACCCGGCCGACCTCATACAGGTATTGCCGCGTCAATTCCTCCAGCGCATGTCCGCGGATGAAGTCCGTCGAACGTTGATCCGGTGTGGACAATATATATGTACCCCGACCCTGCTGTGTGGAAATCAAGCCGGCCTCATCCAAAATCCGATACGCGCGGGCAATGGTGTTGAAATTGACCCGCACCTCGGAGGCAAGCTGTCTGACCGTAGGGAGTTGGTCTTCAGGCTTCAATTCGCCGGTGATCAGCATTTGCTTGATCTGATCTACCACCTGCAGGTATATGGGTACTCCTGATCGAAAATCCAGTTTGAGGTTCAATTCATTTTTCCTCCACATTGTATCATTGTATCTTTGTATAATTGTATACTTATCGGGCTAATTGTCAAGGGGATTGGTCGCGGTACTCTAACCTTCCTCTCATACGGCTCATCCTGGTTCGCCTTGCAGATAGGTAGTGGCGTGGTAGAATCTTAATAGAATTATCAGGTCAACCAGGAGGTGGTCATGGAAGGACAAACAGCGACTTTTGCTGTTAAAAAAGGACTCGCGCAAATGCTAAAAGGCGGTGTGATCATGGATGTGGTAACAGCAGATCATGCCAAAATAGCAGAAGATGCCGGCGCGTGTGCGGTAATGGCGCTTGAACGCGTCCCCGCGGATATTCGCGCGGATGGCGGCGTTGCCCGAATGAGCGACCCGGAATTGATCTTGAAGATCATGGACGCGGTGACCATACCTGTTATGGCAAAATGTCGGATCGGGCATTTTGTGGAAGCACAGATTCTGGAATCCATCGGTATCGACTACATCGATGAATCTGAAGTTCTGACCCCGGCGGATGAATCGCATCATATTTTAAAACACGATTTCAAAGTCCCCTTTGTTTGCGGATGCCGCAATCTGGGAGAAGCGCTGCGCCGAGTTGGTGAAGGCGCTGCGATGATCCGCACCAAGGGAGAAGCCGGTACCGGTGACGTGGTGGAAGCCGTGCGGCATGCACGGACGGTTCTGGGCGAAATTCGCAAACTGCAAAACATGCCCAATGAGGAATTGATGTCCTTTGCCAAGGAAATTGGCGCGCCCTACGAATTGGTATTGGAAACCAAGCAACTGGGCAGAATGCCTGTGGTGAACTTTGCGGCGGGCGGAATCGCCACTCCGGCCGATGCTGCGCTCATGATGCAACTGGGTGTGGATGGCGTCTTTGTCGGTTCCGGAATATTCAAATCCGGCGATCCGGCAAAACGCGCAGCAGCCATTGTAAAAGCGACAACGCATTACAACGACCCCAAGATACTTGCGGAAGTCAGCCGCAACCTGGGTGAACCCATGGTTGGGCGGCAGATTTCCGCCATCCCTGAGCAGGAACTTATCGCTGGCAGAGGCTGGTAACCGCCCAGTATGACCATCATTGGCGTCCTCGCCCTACAAGGCGATTTCATTGAACACGTCACTATGCTCCGCCGGATGAGCGTTGAAGCACGTGAAATTCGGCTGGCAAAACAACTGGCTGAAATTGACGGATTGATCATCCCCGGCGGGGAATCCACCACCATCGGAAAGCTAGCGGTCGATTTCCAAATGATGGAACCACTGCAAGAATTTGGAAGAAACAAAGCCATTTGGGGTACCTGCGCCGGAGCCATCTTTCTTTCCAAAGACGCCGGGAGACACCAACCCCTGCTGGGATTGATGGATATCACGGTGGCGCGCAACGCCTTCGGCAGGCAGATCGACAGTTTCGAGGTTGACCTTAAAGTCCCTGCCTTCCAAGACCTGGCACCAGAGAATCTGCCTTATCACGCGGTATTCATCCGGGCGCCTCAAATCGCCTCCACCGGCAAGGATGTGCAGGTATTAGCAAAGCTGGACAACGGAGTGGTGGTGGCTGCCCGGCAAAAAAAGCTGCTGGCGACTTCCTTCCACCCTGAACTGACGCTGGATGATCGCTTCCACCGGTATTTTGTGGAGATGTCAAAATAAGTATTCGCTCTGTTGATCTATTGGATTTACCATCACTGCACCGTCTGCGCAGCCAGGTCCTCGCCTTCGATACCGTACAACAACTTACCCGCGGGAACCCTCTCCGTGCACGGGCATTTTTGGATTACCTCGACCCGGCAAGAGGGATATACACCGCATTAATGGAAGAACGCGGACACATTCTGCTGGCGGGTCAGATCACACATGCGGGGAACAGGCGCTCCAGCAACCTTTCGTTTATTACCCCTTCGCGCGGATTGACCTCCAAAGAATTACCCACCCTGCTTGAGCATCTGGCAGAGCAGGCGGGCGATTGGGGAACCTTCCACATGCTGGCTGAAGCAGACGAGCATTCGCATTGCTTCGATATTCTGCGCAGCAGCGGTTTTTCGGTATACGCCTGGCAGCGGATATGGAAATATCACCCGGGCAGCCCCCTTTCAGCTGAAAACAGCAACAGTGCGGAATGGCAGCCCGCATCAGAACGGGATCAAATTTCGGTGCGCGGTCTTTGTCAATCACTGGTACCGGCTTTCGTACAGCCAATCGAACACGTATTTGACAAAAAGGTGGATGGCTGGATTTGCCGCGACGATTGCAATCTCATCGGCTACGCCGATGTAATCTATGGTCGGGAGGGGACCTGGGTGCAGCCATATATTCATCCGGAGGCGCAGCACGTACCCGCTATTTTGAAATCGCTTCTATCCAGAATTGAAACACGCGGCACAAAAGGCGTGTATATTTGTGTACGTTCTTATCAAGCCTGGATAGAATCAGTATTGGAAGAGTTACCGGTATTGGCCAGTCCCCGACAGGCATTGATGGTCAAACACCTGGCAATTGTGCAAAAAGCGCTCAAGCCTATTTTAGCTGCGGCAATTGAAAAATCGCCGGGGAGCGCAACCGTTGCCAGGGCAGATACAACCAAACGGATGTAGGAGTTTATGACACAGAGAAGAATTACAGATGATCTGAACATTCTGCTGGGCGTGCTGCCATCCAAAATTGCGGCGGCGGTTACCAAAGCGGATAACAGTGATCAACTGATTGAAATTATCCTTGACCTGGGGCGGCTGCCTACAGCAAGGTTTGTCAACACCGAGGTCAACCTGGCACAGACCGAGACCAGCCACGAGGATATCGACTTCGTGGTGAAGCGGATCGGTGAATTCGACGCCGACAACCGCGCTGGTTTGGAGCGCACACTGCACCGCATCTCCGCCATTCGCAACCGGCGAGGACACATTGTCGGGCTCACCTGTCGGGTGGGACGCGCGGTTTACGGAACGATCGATATCATCCAGGAACTGATCGAAAGCGAAAAGAATATTCTGCTGCTTGGAAAGCCAGGTATCGGCAAGACTACCATGCTGCGTGAATCTGCACGCATGCTTGCCGAAAAACACCGGGTCATTATCGTGGATACCTCCAATGAAATCGGCGGCGACGGTGATGTTCCCCATCCGGCTGTGGGTTTGGCGCGGCGTATGCAGGTTGCCACACCCTCCCTGCAGCACGAGGTGATGATCGAGGCGGTAGAGAACCACAATCCCGAAGTAATCGTCATCGATGAAATCGGCCGCGAATTGGAAGCTGCCGCTGCACGAACGATTGCCGAGCGTGGCGTGCAGTTGATCGGCACTGCACACGGGCGCTCGCTGGAAAACCTGTTGCTCAATCCGACGCTTTCCGACCTGGTGGGCGGCATTGAATCAGTCACCCTTTCGGATGAAGAGGCCCGTCGCAGGGGAACCCAAAAGACCGTACTGGAACGGCGTGCGCCGCCCACTTTCGATGTACTGGTGGAAATTTTGGACCGCGACCGGGTGGCGGTGCATGCCGATGTGGCTACCGCTGTGGACGCCCTGGTGCGAGGCTACCCGCTGCCGCCCGAGATCCGTTACCGCGACGAGAACGGAGAGATCAAAATTGAAAAACCGGCGCCAGCCCCCCAACCTCAATACAGCGGATTCCGCAATGGGCGGCGCGTTGAACAAAACGGTCAACAGGGATACCGACGTCAGCAGACTGTGCTGGCATATGAACAGCAGGGCGCACCTGTATTTGGCGCAGCCGAAGATATGCCGGTCGTGTCTGAACGACGCAAGAGCGACCAACCAATTCGCATTTACCCCTACGGGGTGGCACGCAACCGCCTGCAACAGGCAGCAAAACGACTGGGTGTTCCGGTGATTGTGGTGCGCAACATCGATGAAGCGCAATCCCTGATCACGCTGCGCTCATATTATCGCAACCGACAGGCGGGTATTGTCGAAGCGGAAGAGCGCGGAATGCCCATCTATGTGCTGCGAGCAAATACCGTCAACCAGATCGAACAGTTCCTGGCGGAGATATTCAACCTGTCTGATTCGGCGATTGCCAGTCCCAATTTGGAAGGTACCATTGAACAAACACAGGCTGCCATTTCAGCCGTGCTGAACGGTGAACGGTATATCGACCTTCCGCCGGCGGCTCCCACCATTCGCAGATTGCAACACGACCTGGCACGCCAGGCACAGTTGATCTCACAATCCTATGGAAAGGAGCCGTACCGCAGGGTGCGCATCTACCGCGAATGAAAGGCTTTTTCGTCACGCTGGAAGGACCGGATGGCTGCGGTAAAACCTGTCAGATACCCGCCCTTGCTGAATATCTGCGCAGCAAAGGTTGGAATGTGCTCACCACGCGTGAGCCGGGTGGTACCGAGATTAGCGAACAGATCCGCCAGGTGATTATGAGCATGTCCAACAAGGGCATGCATCCACGCACAGAAATACTGCTATTCCAATCGTCCCGTGCACAATTGGTGGAGCAGGTCATCCGCCCCGCGTTGGCAGAAGGCAAAGTGGTCATTTGTGACCGTTACGCCGATTCCACCATGGCATACCAGGGATACGGACACAGGACGGATCTGAAATTCCTGTGCCAACTGCTGGATTTCACCACCGGATCACTTCATCCCAACCTGACGATTTTGCTCGATTTGGATGTCGAGGTCGGTCTGCGGCGCAGATTGAAGGGCGGTGGTGAATGGAATCGACTGGATGATTATGATCTGGAATTTCATCGCCGGGTGCGCGAAGGTTATCATGAACTGGTCAAGCAGGAACCCAACCGCTGGGTAACCCTCGACGCCGATCAACCCAAAGAACAAATTCAAACTGCGCTTCGGGAACTCCTGGTACGCAGACTCCCCGCTATTTCCTGAAAGGAACAATATGTATAAACGATCACTCTTCTTATTACTGGTATTGGTGTTGGTGTTGAGCGCCTGCGCTCCGGCAACGACCATGCCCTCCTTCAAACCTACTGAAGAAACAACCGAAACGCTCGCCCCGGCAGAAACAACCACCCAGCCAACATCGGCAGCTTCGGCATTCACTGCCGTACAGGCTAAATGTGTGGTTCGGGATGGCATGCTACGTACCCCAGACGATGCCCAGGTGGCACTGGCAAAAGCCATTCCACCGGTAAATGAAAATGACTGGGTTCGCGGCAGCGAAAACGCCAAGATCACCATCGTTGAGTACAGCGATTATATGTGCCCATACTGCGCAGCCATCACCCCCGGATTGAAACAATTACTCACCGTGTTCCCAGACGATCTGCGCATGGTATACCGTCATTTTCCACTGCCCTCACACAATCTTTCCCTGCTGGCAACCCAGGCAACCGAATCCGCCGGATTGCAGGGAAAATTCTGGGATATGTCAGATTATCTGCTGGAACATCAGTCTGACTGGACTGCCAAAGACTTGGATGCGTTTGAGACCTACCTGATCGACCTGGCGGGCACCCTGGGTCTGGACAAGGATAAGTTCACCCAGGATTTAAAGAGCGAAGCCGTGGTTAATAAGGCGAAGCAGGCAACAGAAGACGCCACCAACCTGGGAATCAGCTATACACCGTTCCTGATGGTTAACGGTCGCATCCTTCAGGAAGGCGAATTGCAAAGCCTTGGGATCATCATCGATCTACTGCGCAACCCGGTGGAGGGATACAAGGAATGCCCACCCACCGTTGTGGATCCTTCCAAGACCTACACCGCGACCCTGACAACAGATAAGGGCGACATTGTCATCCGCCTATATGCAGACGCCGCACCCCTATCCGTCAACAGCTTCGTCTACCTGGCGAAAGAAGGTTGGTACAACAACCAGCCTTTCAATGACGTTATCAACGACTCTTCTGAAAACGGATTCCGCATTGCCATTGCGGGTGATCATACCGACACCGGATACGGCTCTGCCGGTTATGACATCAGCGCTGAAAATCTGACCGGCAATTTCGATAAAAAAGGCATGGTGGGGTTTGTGAACGGAAGCCAGTTCTTCATCACGCTGGATTCACAGCCTGCCCTGGATGGTAATTTCTCGGTGATCGGTGAAGTCATCAGTGGTCTGGATGTGCTGGATACGCTCAACGTCACCTATCAAACGGACGGAACAACCCTGCCCGCTGATGTCATTCAAAGCGTCACGATCAAAGAAGAATAATGAACTCAATTACGCAGCCGGTCTCCAAAACTTTTCATACCATGCAGCTCGTCTTTAGTGCTTTGGCTGCCCTGATGTTTTGGGGGGTGGCTGCATTAACGTTTGTTTTCGCCATTATTTCACTGGCGCTGCCCAACGCGGAGACTGAATCCGGCTTTCTACTGCTTTTGGTCAGTTTCGTGATGGTTGCGTTGGGTGCCATCATGCTCCCAGGCGTGGTATTTGCCATCCAGAGCCTGAGAGGAAAAGACGCCTCGCATTTGCGCTTTCGCTTCTCCTGGTATTACTGGCTGATCGTGCCCGTATGGGTGGGACTGGTTTTTGCAGGCAGCGCTGCATCTGATACGGAAGGCTTCATCAGGTATGTATTCCCGCCGATCCACGTGCTGGCGGTAATGATTCCCATCGTAGTGATCATTGGGCTGGCAATTCGCAATCTGCAATTTCGATCTCCGCAACGGGCTTCGGGGTTGATCGCAACCGGTTTAATGGGCGGGTCTTTTCTCAGCATGATCATCGAGGTCGTTGCCATGCTCGCTCTGCTTGTGCTTGGCATCCTGGCGATTCTGTTCAACCCAGAGCTTCAGGCAAAAGTACTGCTTTTTGCCAACCAATTGAGCATCACTTTAAACGACCCGGAAACTGCCCAACAAATTCTGCTGCCTGTACTGCAAAACCCCTGGGTATTTCTAGGGATGCTGCTCTTTTTCAGCGGGCTGGTTCCCCTGTTGGAAGAGGCATGCAAACCGGTCGGTTTTTGGTTTTTGACCGGGCGAGACTGGACCCCGCGGGATGGTTTTATCGGCGGATTGATGAGCGGTGCCGGGTTTGCTCTGATCGAGAGTCTGTTCGCCTCGGCGCAAGCCACCGGAGAAGATTGGCTGTTCCTGATCATTACCCGGGGGGGAACTGCCATTATGCACATGCTGGCGTCGGGCATGGTTGGCTGGGGACTGGCATCTGCCTGGCAGCAAAGGAAGTACTTCAAGCTGATTGGCGGGTATCTGCTGGCAGCGACACTGCATGGGACCTGGAATGCAATAGCCATCATCATGGGAATCAGCCAAATGGGAACCCCTCCCCAGGGCAGTTGGCTGCATATCGCTGGCGCGGTTGCCCCCTATCTACTTGGAATACTGACGGCTGGGGGGCTTGTGGCAATCATTCTCATCAACCGCTCCTTCCAAAAAGCAGTGCTCATGGCGCAGATAGCAGCCGGGTAAAATTCCGGCTCCTAAACCATGCTATAATCCCTCGCACCACACCAACTTCAGGTTAATTCATGGAATTGATTAAATTTCTCATCGACTTTGTACTGCATTTGGATGTTCACCTCTCCGAGATTATCGTCCAGACGGGGCTATGGACCTATGCCATCCTCTTCCTAGTGATCTTCATGGAAACAGGTCTTGTGGTGACACCCTTCCTGCCCGGAGACTCGTTGTTGTTTGCCGCCGGTTCGCTGGTTGCACTCGAGGGCAGTCCCCTCAAGATCATTCCGTTGTGGCTGCTGATGTTCGCCGCCGCCGTCCTTGGGGATACGGCAAACTACGAAATCGGAAAATACATCGGACCGAAGGCATTTTCTTCCAGTTCAAAACTATTGAAAAAGGAATATCTCGACCGCACACACGCCTTTTATGTAAAACATGGCGGCATCACCATCTTCCTGGCGAGATTCATTCCCATCATCCGCACGTTTGCCCCCTTTGTCGCCGGTATCGGAAAGATGCCCTACAAGCACTTTATTAGCTATAACTTTTTTGGCGGCATGGTCTGGACGGCGCTGTTCACCTTTGGCGGATATTTCTTCGGCAACCTCCCATTTGTAAAAGAGAATTTCTCGCTGGTGATTATCGCGATCATCGTCATCTCGGTGATGCCGGCAGTGATCGAAGTGATCAAAGGCCGCAAAAAAAGTACCCCATCTGCGGATTTGGAATAGGAGAAGGAACTCTGTCCACGGTATTGGGTATCAACCGTCACGGATTGAAAAAGTTTTCCCTCTGGGTGTTTGAAAGCCTTACCAACATGGATGTGGAAGGTGAAGAAAATATCCCGTCGGAAGGCGGCTGTATTCTCGCCACTAATCATCTAAGCCGGCTGGATACACCATTTCTTTTCATCATCGTAAACCGGGAAAATCTTTCCGCACTGGTAACGGATAAATATCGCTACAACCCGCTTTTCGCCCTGTTTGTTGTGGTATCCGATTCTGTGTGGATCAATCGGGAGATTGCGGATTTTTCAGCAATCCGAGCGGGGCTGCAGATAATCAACCGCGGAGGAATACTGGGGATTGCACCGGAAGGTACGCGCAGTCGAAACGGTCAATTGATCGAAGCCAAAAATGGGGTGGCGCTGCTGGCTGAAAAGGCCAGGGTGCCCATCCTTCCGGTTGGGCTGTACGGTACGGAATCTGCCATGGCAGAGTTACGCGCCTTCAAAAAGCCATCGCTGCATGCCCGTTTTGGCAAACCTTTCACACTACCCCCGGTGGAACGCGGGAATCACAGCGCATCGTTGGATCGAAATACCGAAGAAATCATGTGCCGGATTGCGGCAATGCTGCCCGAAAAATATCACGGATTCTATCGGGGCAATCCACGGATCAGCGAAATCCAAAAAGAAATTGTAAAGTAATCAGGGAAGCCAGCTTAGCCGGTAGGCTTTGACCAGCACCTTTTGCCTGCTGCCATTGCTGGTATCCATAATCCACAGTTCCCGGTCTTCATTCAGATTGGTGGTGTTAAAGCGCAGGTAAGCCAGCGTTCGATTATCAGGGCTCCAACTAAAGCCCAGATGGTGATAATCAGGGTCGTTGGTCAACTGGCGTGAATTGCTGCCATTTGCATTGATGGTCCAAAGCTGGCGACCAGGCGTCCAATTCTGATCGTTGGTAAACCTGCGGGCAAATGCCACCTTCGATCCGTCAGGAGAATAAGCCGGCAGGGCATCTTCGGCCTGGTTGTTCTGCGTGAAAGGAATCCTTTCACCAGTCGCCGGTTTGTAAGCGATCAGCCGGCTGTAATACCCGTTATTATTCACATTATTCGAAGTATATTGCATTTCTGGCACAAGATAGACATCGCCAACAGCATTCCAATCGCCCGGTTCTCCTGTGTCGCTGTAAACCTGCCGGCGCTCCCCAGTTGACGGCTGGATGAACGCAAATTCCATCATAGCATCGTCGTAGAACACCAGCCAGCCCAAGGCAGACCAGGATGGATCACGGGTGGGGTGCTCATTGCCCGAAGCGGCGATGGCGCCGCCAACCGGCTGCAACAGATTATTCAGCGTAAGCAGCCAGACTTGTGCGCCGCCCTTGCCGCCCATTTCTGGGGTCTCTCCGGTCACATACACCATGTATTTCATATCCGGAGACAAAGCAGGCTTGCTGCAAACGAGCACGCCGCAGTCATAAATGGTGGTGTACAACCCATCGGCCAGGTGGTAGTAACGGATTTCCATTTTGGAATCCATTTGGACAACAGCGAGGATGGCATCCCCGCCCGGAGCGATGGAATAATCGACCACGCTCTCAGGGATGTCGAGCAGCCGGTCGGTAATCAGTCCCTCCGGATCCATGCGGTAGAGCTGGGTGCCTGCCGGGCTATCGAGCAGGTAGAGCAGCCAGGCATTTTTGATTTCGAACGTCCAGGTTTTCGCTGCGGTGAGGGACAAACCCAAGGTGGATTTTACACCTTTACCAACGGTCACCTGCACCGTACCGCCTTCCGTAAAGGGCTCGAGCGGATCGAGTGTGATTTCCGCACCATTTTGGGAGACGGAATAAGGCACCTCGGGGGTGAATTTGACTGCGCCGCTGATCGACTTAGGGTCGATAGGCTGACTGAAACGGATGGTGACAGGCGTGCCGGGCAGGACATCCTGGCTGCCGGGAGCGGGAATCATCTCCTCTACACGCGGAGTCAAAATCCACCAAGCGATCAGACCAGCGGAAAACAGAAAGATCAATGCCCCAAGGATGATCTTTTGCTGACGTGTCATATCTGTATTATAAATCCTGACACAAATACCTACAGGTAGCGATATTCCATCTATAATTTATTCATGATCTGGTTATCAGTGATATTGGTTCTGCTGGCAATGGCATTCTATGGTGCACTCCATTCGTGGATGGCTGCTGTACGTTTCAAGCGCTGGCTGGCAAAGCACTTTCCGCGCTTTTACACCAGGTACTATCGCCTGTTCTACTCCTTTTTCTCGGTTGTCTCCCTGCTGCCTATTCTATTGATGGTTTGGTTGCTGCCCAACAGATCACTTTACCAGATTCCTACACCGTGGATATACTTCACCCTGTTGATCCAGGTTGCAGCAGTAGTGTTGATGCTGGTCGCCCTGCTACAAACCAATATATGGGTGTTTCTGGGTGTGCAACAGGCGCTGGGCAGCCAGCCCCGGCGGGAGGCTTTCCACGCCGAAGGGATGTACCGGTTGGTGAGGCATCCACTCTACACACTGGGAATGATCTTTCTCTGGCTGCAACCAGTAATGTCCCTCAACCTGCTCGCGCTGGTGATTGCCAGCACAATTTATCTGGTGATTGGCGCCAGATTGGAGGAGCGTAAACTACTGAAGCAGTTCCCAGAATACGCAACATATCGTAGATCGGTGCCAATGTTCATTCCCGGTTTACTCCACAAATAATACACACCATGCCCTTCTTCTGGATCACCTCACTCCTCATCGCCGGAATCATCACCGCAAACAAAATATCGGGTACAGGTTGGGTGTGGTATCTTGCGACGCTACTGGCCGCCCTGTTTGGATTCGGCCTGCTCTACCTCAAAGTCCATACCGGTTCTTCGCCCGACTGGATGCACTCCCTGACCAAAACAATACCGGGTACGCGGTTGTCCTACCTTCTGCTGCCTTTTTTCTTCGCGCTTGGCGCCAGCTTTTATCACTTTCAACAACCACTTGCCAACGGACAAACCATATTTGGTTACAACAACCAGGGGCAAAAGCTGCTCATTCAGGGCTTTGTGCTCGAACCACCGGATAAACGTGAGAAGTTGATGTTGGTCAAGCTTCAGGCAGACGCGTTTGTAATGGAAGAAGGAACGCCAAAAAAATCCCATGAGAAAATCATGGTCTTTTTACCAGCAGATGCACAGGTAGCATTGGGCGATATTCTTTCCCTGTCCGGCAAGCCGATCACTCCACAGGAAGATGCCGACTTTTCTTACCGCCAATATCTTGCCGCAGAGAACATTTTTTCCCAATTACTTTATCCGAAGGTGGTGGATGTCCACCCCGGTCCGCTGCGGTTGAGCCATTTTCTGTTTCGATTCCGCGAAAAATCCCTCTCTCTTTTAGCGCAAATCTTCCCAGCTCCGGAATCTGCACTGGCGCAGGGAATACTGCTGGGAGATGAAAGCGCCATCCCAGGAGACCTGGACGCCGCTTTCCGACAGTCGGGCACCTCGCACCTGATTGCCATTTCAGGTTTTAACATCGCCATCGTCGCCAGCCTGATCACCATGCTATTTGCCGGTCTGCTGGGCCGCTGGAGGGGAACCGCGGCAGCCATCATCACCATCGGTCTATACACCATTCTGGTGGGAGCCAACCCACCCGTAGTGCGAGCGGCTATCATGGGCAGCCTCAGCATGATGGGAGCCCTGATCGGCAGGCGTAACGGCGGTATCAACGCTCTGTTTCTCACTGCCGGAATAATGCTTGCCTGCCAGCCCTACCTGCTGTGGAGCATCAGTTTTCAGCTTTCGGCGGCAGCCACGCTCGGATTGATCCTGTTCGCCAGCCCCATTCAGAAGAGGCTAAAGGGTCTGTTCGCCGACCGCATGGAAGAATCGCTCGCCCAAAAGGTCAGCAGCGGATTGGGTGAGTACTTCTTCTATACCATTGCTGCACAAATTACCACTCTTCCCATCCTGCTGCATCACTTTCATCAATTTCCCTGGGTAACGCTGCTGGCGAACCCGTTGGTATTGCCTTTGCAGCCGCCGTTGATGATCACCGCCGGAGCGGCATTGATACTCGCATGGGTACATCCACTTTTGGGACATCTTGCCGCCCTATCCAGCCTGCCCTTTATTACACTTACCATCAAGGTTGTAACATGGGCCGGCGGTTTGAAATTCCCTTCCCTGACGATGCCACAGGTCGGCTACAGCCTGATCCTGATCTGGCTGATACTACTGTGCATTCCGCCGGTATTACCCAAACTGGTAGAAAAAGTGAAAATGGTGTGGAAGCCAACCTTTGCCATTGCAATCATCCTTGCTGCAGCTTACGGTGTGCTTCACGCAGCGATCGATCGCCCGGACGGTCATCTGCACATCTATTTCTCTGGAAATACCAAAGACCCTGTTATTTTGATGGTCTCCCCATACGGAGAAACGGTGCTGATCTCCCCGGGAAACAGTCTGAATGAACTGTATGCCTTCATCGATCCGCGCCTGCCGTTCCCCGGGCGACACCTCGATGGACTGATTTGGCTGGAGGGAACCACCCGCCAGGACGATCTCACGGCAATGGCAACCGTGCTTTCACCGGCAGAAATCTATCTGACCGGGAAACAGGAACCGGCAATCCCTCTGGATTTAAACTCCGTGGGTACCATCCGGCAGTTGCCAGACGGCGGAGTGCTCGATTTCTCAGACGGTCTCACTTTGAAAGTACTTCCCTCCATCACAGGGGGAGGAGGAACAGCAAACATCACCTGGCAGAACCTGCAAATGAAAATGGATTGGGGGCAGGGGAATAGCCTCATCGAGTGTGATGGAAACCTGTTGTATACCGGCAACCCGAAGGTAAATCTCCCGCCATCCTGCCGACCGCAGGTGTGGATCTCCGCTGATTCCACCGGTGATGGTCAACCGGATATCATCCTATCAAGAAGTGGCTGGCTGCACCTGGAATCGGACGGCAGCCAGATTTGGCTGGAATCTGAAAAGTGAGCATAAATCATCTATAATTCAGCTGTGACTGTAGAAAAGATTGGAGAACGATATGACAAACGTAGTAGACCGCTTTTTGAAATACGTCAAAGTTCACACTTCTTCCGAGTATGATACCGGCACCTTTCCCAGCACCGCACGACAGTTCGACCTGGCAAAGGCATTGGTGGAAGAGATGAAAGTCATGGGCTTACAGGAAGTGGAACTGGACGATAAATGCTACCTGTATGCCACACTACCGGCAAACACCGACGAGAAAATACCCACCATCGGGTTGATCGCGCACATGGATACCAGTCCCGAAGCACCGGGGGAGAACGTCACACCTCGCATTATTAAAAAATACGACGGCGGAGACATTTTGCTCAACCAGGAACTGAATATGGTGCTGACACCCAGGGAATTTCCTGAAATGTTGAAGTACATCGGTCAGGATATCATCACCACCGATGGGAACACCCTGTTGGGCGCGGATGACAAAGCGGGCGTTGCCATCATCCTGACCGCCATGGAATACCTGCTCGGGCACCCTGAGATCAAGCACGGCAGGGTGCGCATCGGCTTCACCCCGGACGAAGAAATCGGACACGGCGCAGACTATTTCGACGTAAAAAAGTTCCATGCCGATTTTGCCTACACCCTCGACGGCGGAGAGATGGGTGAACTGGAATACGAATGCTTCAATGCCGCGATGGCAAAAGTCCACGTTCAAGGCAGGAGCGTACACCCCGGCACCGCCAAGAATCAGATGGTGAATGCCATCGAGCTGGCTTTCCAATTTCACAGCCTGCTGCCAGCCGTAGAACGTCCGGAATATACAGAGAAATACGAGGGCTTCTATCACCTCTACGATTTCAAGGCGGATGTGGAGGAAGCCAGACTGGTATACATCATCCGCGACCATGATCGGACAAAGTTCGAAGCACGCAAGCGGATATTCCTCAAGGCTGCTGAATTCGTCAACCAGACCGTCGGCGCGGAGCGGGTACAGGTGGAGATGATTGAGCAGTATCAGAACATGAAAGAGGTCATCCTGCCCAAATTCCACGTAGTGGAGACCGCAGAACAGGCGATGAAAGAATTGGGAATCACCCCCAAGATCGGTCCCATTCGCGGTGGCACAGACGGCGCCCGCCTCTCCTACCAGGGGTTGCCCACACCCAACATTTTCGCCGGAGGGCACAACTTCCACGGCAGGTACGAATACCTTCCCATCCCCTCGCTGGAGAAATCGGTACAGGTGGTTTTGAAGATTCTAGACCTCTATGCGAAGAATCCAAAGTTCTAAACCAAAGTGACATATTGCATGTGAGCGATGGACAAATAACATTGCATGAGAAAAGCTGAATGTGTTACCTTATGGAGGCTCGTTTTATCCATTTTATGGAAAGGACTAAACCATGGCTTACACAATTACTGATGAATGCATCTCCTGCGGCGCATGCGAACCCGAATGCCCAGAAGGCGCCATTTCTCAGGGCGACACCATTTACGTGATCGATCCTGCCAAGTGCTCTGATTGCGGCACCTGCGCGAGCGTCTGCCCGACAGAAGCACCAAAACCTGCATAAATAATAAAAAATGCATACAATAAAGCCGGTCGTGTGTTCGACCGGCTTTTTGTGATTAAAATCCACACTCAGTGCAAAATGGGGTAAGTGATACCTCCGTTGGGGAATACCAACACATCGGCTTTCCCGGGGTACTGTGCTTTGGCAAACTCAACAGCGCTTTCCAGTGAAGGAACAAAGGTTATAAAAGGCAGGTTTTCATGGACGGTTTGCGGGATGGTGGGACCGTACATCAACAGGGTTCCCATTCGCATGGCTTGCAGCGCAAAATAGAGGAAAAAGCGATCTTCTTCTCCCATTCCTTTCAACTTCAATTTGGTTACCAGCGGCAGGATGACCGGCGCCAGAAACTTTAACGCCTTTCTACCCAACGGCAATTTTTTGTTTGCCAAACCAAAAACGCCCACACCCTCTTCGGCGCGCACGACTGTGATCAGAATGCCACCTTTCTTCAAGGCGCGGATTGTGTTGGCCAGCGCTTTGACCCCCTGACGCAGATCTGAATCCATCGGATGGGAGTCTGTAATTACAATATCCGCCTTCTGATCCACACTGACACCATACAGGTTGGCGCTGATGCGCACCCCTTCGCGGTGTGCGGCAATCGGATCTCCGCTCACCACTTGAACTACCTGTTGCAAGTTGTTCAGGATGGCATTGATGATGAACACCTTCGGCTTGAGCATTTTGCCGGCTTCTTCCAGGTCTTGGCGCATAGGATTCTGGTCGATGGGCTGCCCGACCATGTTGAACGTCCCCGGCTGGCAGTTAAGCGCGTGGTTGTGGGCAATAGATGCCCGCCCGGCGATACCCGGAAGCAGATTCTTGTAACCGCCGCCGAAGCTGGCAATGATGTGCGGTTCAATGCAGCCGATGGAAATAATCACATCCGATTCAGCTGCTGTTTTGTTGATCCATACCGGTGTGCCTCGGGAAGTTGTGCCCACTAATGTCTGCTTTGCCGGGTCATCGGAATCAGGATTCTCCCAGAGCATTCCCTGCATTGAATCCATGCCGATTCGTTTGAGCACCTCTGCCTCTTCCATTCCGCGATGGACACCCAGCGCAGGGACAATGGTGATCCGCCCCGGTTTGATCCCACAGTGGGACAATTCGGCAAACAAGAGGGGGAATATTTTGTGAACTGGCGTTGGGCGGCTGATATCATCAATCACAATGGTGATCTTCTGCTCGGGTTTGATCCACTCAGTGAGTGTACCCATCTCTACCGGGTGAGAAAGCGCCCGAAGAATCTCTTTTTCCGTATCTTTCACCGGGGGAAGCGCAGTCGGTTCCAGTATCCCCTTTACCTGCCAGCGCGCCGGAATGCGTATGTTGATCATTGCCTCCCCCCAAGGAAGTGTGATTACCTGTTCAGCCATATTTCCCTCCATTCATCTCATCTATATTGAGTTTACACCCAATCAATCTTAAATTGACAGGCGAAAAATGTGGTGGATGCTATAATCGCGGTATGAAAAAATTTATCGTGGTAGCCGGAAACATTGGGGTGGGGAAAACTACACTGGTTTCCATGCTAAGCAAAAGATTGAATTGGGAACCCTTTATTGAACCCGAAGCACAGAACCCATACCTGTCGGAGTTCTATGCCGACATGCGAACCTGGGCATTTCATTCACAAATCTATTTTCTCAGCCACCGACTAAAAATGCATCACCAACTGGCATTGCGGCAGGATTCCGTCATCCAAGATCGCAGTGTGTATGAGGATGCCGAAATATTCGCCAGAAATCTATTCCTTCAGGGGCATTTACCCGAGAGAGACTTTGAAACCTACTGCGACCTGTATCACACTGTATTGGATTTTCTGCCGGCACCAGACTTGGTCATCTATCTTAAAGCTTCTGTGCCCATTTTACAGCACCGCATCGGCAAGCGTGATCGAGACTATGAAAGAAGCATTCCCCAAGATTACCTGGAGCAGCTTAACTTTCTATATGAAAGCTGGATCAACGATTTTACCTACTGCCCGGTCTTAACCATCCCGGCGGATGATCTGGATTTTGTGTTATATCCGCATCATCTAGACCTGATCACTCGAAAAGTGCAGGAAAAACTAACCGGAAAAGAGATCGTATTCTTTTCCCCCGATGAGATTTAAACCTAAGGGCGAAAATTAATTATTTTTCGGTTGAGCTAGGATCAATAATCAGTTTGATCGCTGTGCGCACCTTACCGTCAATCTCTACATCTACAAACTCCGGTATGCAGTAAATGGGGATTCCATCTGCTGCCAAATATCCCTTCGCCAGCACCAGGGCTTTGATCGCCTGATTTACAGCGCCAGCTCCAATAGCTTGAACTTCAGCATGATGATGTTCTCGCATGACCCCTGCGATGGCTCCCGCAACTGCGGCGGTGCGAGAATTGGCGGAAACCTTGATGACATCCATATTCTTCTCCCTCTCTTGTTTTTATGCCTGTCATGTTGAATATGGTAGGGCTCTACCTCTCCGGCAATTACAACCTAGAATCATTGTACAAGATTCTATTTTTTATACAAGTAGGCTGATTAACGTCGTTTTTATGGCAAAGTTGTTGGTTAAGTGCAATACTATCTCTTTATTTATATTAAGGATTAAGGAATCGTATTAATAGTAGTACCTGTGGAAATGTGGAAAAAAGAAAAAGGATATTGATATATCACTATATATGGGGGTATATATTTTTTTTCATCCATATATACAAAAAATAGGCTAGCATTCTTTTAAATAGATTCTGTGGATGAATTCTCAATAACTATTGGTAACAAAAACGGACGATAAATCCGGTGGATAAAAGAGATTTCATCCACATTTTATTCACAGACCATCCACAACAATTTGCACAATTACCACGAAATCGTCAAACACACAAAAGGGCTACCCAACCTTGTACATACCAGAAAAAACAGCAAAATATTTCCGATCCGGATAATAATTGTTGTGAAGCAGTAAGGCAGCAGGTCGGGGCGGAGTGGAAATCAAATTGTTCTGTCGCCGATCATAAAAGGTCTTTCTCTATCTCAGACTTCGATGGTGAAAAGAAAAATCTTAGTTTTGCTCGGGAATCCAACCAGTCTGGTTTTCCACAAGCGGAATCAGTTATCCACACATTTTGGCGAGTTATCCACAAGGGTGGAAGGATCAGGCGCCGTGGCTGGCTGCCCAGTTTTCCAGGATGTCTTCCAACCGGTCAAGGAACGCATCCAGTTCGGCAAGGCGGTCGTTGAAATCTTCGCGACCCAGCGCAAAATGACCCATCGCATGCAGCCAGCGGTCATACTCCGGCGAGGATGACAGGAATGAGCAGATGGCTTTGTTCCAAGTACGCAGCAGGGGGAAGTACACCGACTGCACCGGAGCATCTGCGATGATCTGCTCGAAAGCTTTATAGTAATAATCCCTGCGCAGGGGATGGACATCCATCGAGAATTTTTCCTGTCCACCGGCACCGTTAAAAGCGGTATCCCAATCTGCCAGCAGTCCGGTCAGTTCATCGCGCGAGAGATCGTCGCGGCATAATAGATCGAATAATTCATCGGCGAGCTGCGGCTTGCCGATGGCAGAGCAGCGTTGCGGTAGTTCCAGCCCGAAACGACGGTTGGGCAGCGGATTGCCCGAGAGGACGGCGATCGCATTTCCGGCGGAGGCAATGGCGGCCAGATAGAAGCGGATACGTTCGGAGTGCGATTTGCGCGATTCCTTCAATACCGACCAGATGTCACGCGCGTTATTGAAGAGCTTTTGTGCGCGCTGGATGACCAGGTCGGGGCGGTAGAATTGCGCGCCCACACTCGCCTGGGTGAATTCAAACCAATGGCGAACATCATGCAGCAGCAGAGGGTGGTTATAGACGGCATTTCCCAACCAGGGTTCGGTACGCAGTTCGCGTGGCTGGAGATAATAATGCTGAGGATGATGAACAATATCCAGATGGACTTCGTCGAATACGCGCTGAATCTCACGCTCCACCTTTGGCTCATCCAGGTGGATGATGATGATATCGATATCGGTCATACCCCCCAGCAGCGGATGCTCTCCCTGTGCTGATCCGACCATGAAGGCGGCAACGATATCCTTTTCCTTGCGCAGCTTGATGGCTACCGTGTCTTTGGCTGTTTTGACGAGCAGGTCACGCGTTATTCGCATAATTCCCCGGGTAGATGAATTTATCTTATTTTACCCCAAGCTGCCGGGAACATACCCGAACGGGAATGAAAAGCAGCCGGATTTTAGAAAATCCGGCTGTTTGGTCTCATAGTTTTCCGATTTTACAGGGGCAATTCAGGCTGGAAGGGAGCCATCTCCAGAGCCTGACGGACGCGCAAATCAACACTCTTCAGGTCTTCAGGGTTGTTGACGAAATCGATGACATTCGAGTCAAGAATCAGTACGGGGCTGGCGTGGTATTGCCGGGTGAAGAAATCTTCATAGGCTTCATTCAGTTCATGAATATAAGCGCGTTCCATCTGCCGTTCGTAGGGACGATCCCGCATGGAGATACGCTTCATCAGCATGTCGGTGCTGGCGCGAAGATAGATTACCAGTGTGGGCGGGGGGATCTTCTCCGCCAGAGCTTCATGTACACGGTAGTACATTTCCAACTCGTCGCCCCTCAGGTTGATGCGGGCAAAGAGCGAATCCTTGTCGAATGTGTAATCCGAGATGAGGTCGATGCCATCCTGTATCGACTGTGGAATGGTTGCCCGCTGCTGACGGTAACGGCTGAGCAGGAAGAAAATCTGCGTCTGGAAGGCATAACGGGCGCGATCCGCATAGAAGTCAGAAAGAAAAGGATTCTCTTCAAAGACTTCCAGCAAAATGTTCGCCCGGTAATACGGCTGAAGCAGACGTGCCAGTGACGTCTTGCCCACCCCAATGACACCTTCAATGGCTAAGTACATTTGTTGGCTCCAAAATGATCGGTATGCTAGCGCGAATCCGCAGCAAGGTTAGCGGATGGGCATCTGTTCCAATTGTGACACCAACCCGGCAATTACATCGAAACCGCCCTGCCAGAACGCGCGCTGACGGAAATCGATGCCGGCATCGGTCAATACTTTGGCTGGGGATTCAGAGCCGCCTGCAGACAGCAGCCGTACGTAGCGCGGTTTAAAGCTCTCCCCTTCCGCCTTGAATTGCTGATAAAGCGAGAGCACCAACAGTTGACCGAAGGAGTAGGCATATACATAAAACGGTGTGTGGTAAATGTGTGGGATCGAGACCCATTCCCATTTGAATTCTGCGGGAATTTCAACCGCATCGCCGAACTGGTCTTTTAAGTTCTCCAGGTATGCTTCCGCCAACGCATCCACCGAGGCATTTTCAGCAATCATATTGTGCGCCTGTTTCTCGAATATAGCAAAATACGCCTGGCGCATAATGGTGGCGTAAGAATCATCCACCTGGCGGAAGAGCAGATCACGGCGCACGCTATCATCCTTCTCCTCCTTGAGGAGCTTATCCACCAGCATCATCTCGCCGAATGTGGAGGCGGTTTCCGCAAGTGGCAGGCAGGCGTGCTGGGTGAAGTAGGTGTGATGTTCCGCCAGCATCGAATGGATGGCGTGCCCAAGTTCATGTGCCATGGTGGCAACATCGTCCGCCCGCCCCTGGTAGTTGAGTAGCACCCACGGGGTGAGATCCGGGCTGATGGTGGAGCAGAATGCTCCGGAACGCTTGCCCTTGCGCACTTCACCATCCAGGTGATTTTGGGCAAAGACGCGGGTTGCCAGCTTTTCGAACTGCGGATCGAACTCGCGGAATGAGGCAAACACCTGCCCGGCTGCCTGTTCGAATGAATATTGCTTTTCAGATTGTTCCACCGGGGCATAGACATCATAACGGCGCAGGCGGTCCATCTTCAACCAGCGGGCTTTGAGTTTGAAATAGCGCTGAAATACAACGGCATTCGCCCGGGCGACATCCAGCAGGGTATCCACCACTTCGTCGGGGATGTCGTTGCCCAAGTTGCGGGCGGCGATGGGCTGCGCAAATTTGCGCAGCTGTACCTGTTCGTTGCGCCAATCACGCACCACTGTCTGGTACATCTGTCCCAGAATTGGTCCATCGTTACCGTAAACACGGTACAACTCCTGGTAGGCAGCCTTGCGTAGCTCGGGATTGTGACTGCGCGCATAAACCATCAGCTCGCCGCGGGTCATCTCCTGCTTTTTCCCGTTTATATTGACAACAAAACTGTAGCGGTTGGTGATGGCATCATAGAGGGTGATGAGCGCGTTATAGCCGGTAACGTTCTTGATGTTGACGATCTTTTCCTCGGCTTCGCTGAGGGTGTGAGGTTTGAAGTGCCGGATTTCTTCCAGCCAGTAGCGGTAATCGCCCGAGGCATCCATCAAGCGCCTAGCGTTCCCGTCATCCAGGCTCTTCCACCACAGACTGAAGAATAACTCCCGGTTGCCATAATCCGCCAGCAGTTGATCGATCTTTGCCACCATGGTCATGGCTGCCTGGCTCTGGGTATTTTCCGCAAACCATAAACCGGCATAGCCCGCCAAGCGGCTTTCCAGGCGGCTAATCTCTTCTTCCAGTTTGACGATCTCCAGGAACTTTTCAGTGGAAATTTGGGGCGACAGACTGTCGCGGTAGGCTTCCAGTTTCTTTACCAGTTCTTCCAGTTTTTGGTACGCCGCATCGATCTCTTTGCCTTCGGCGGAAGGAAAGATATCTGCGAGACTCCAGCGTGTTTGGGGATATGCAGTTTGAGCCATATTTCACCTGTCCTCTTGAGAAGCTGATCGAAGGATCGATCGCAAATGGTTGATGGGTTTTCTTTCATTGCTTTCTTTATCGAGATAATACCAGAGTTCCCAGCCGTTGGCGGGAGCCTGGCGAATCTTTCGGGCGATTTGGTGGATAGAGCCGATCTCTCCGCCATGACTGAGCGAACCATCCGCCAGGATCACGGCAGTTTGTGCGCCATCCAGTCCGAAGTAGAGCATATCCCCGGCTTCGAGCAAGCCGTTTTCCAGCAGGCAGCCAAAGGGGATGCGCGCTTCGCGGCGCGGGTCGGGTGTGACAAAGATGGGCGGGTTGAATTCCACCTGGTGTACATTCTCGATGCGTATGCGTGCGGCTTCGGCATAGAGCTGGTCACGTTCGATGCCGATAAAATGACGGTGCAGCCGACGGGCGACCGCGCCAGTGGTACCGGTGCCAAAAAAGGGATCGAGCACCACATCACCGGTATGGGTACTGGCAAGCAATACCCGGTAGAGCAGAGCTTCAGGCTTTTGAGTGGGATGCAGTTTCTTACCATCCTTCTTAAGGCGCTCGCCACCCGAACAGATCGCCAGTGACCAGTCGCTGCGCATCTGCAGGTCTTCGTTGAGTGCCTTCATGGCATGGTGGTTGAAGGTGTATGGCGCGCCCTTCTCGCGCTGCGCCCACAGCAGGGTCTCATGCGCATTGGTGAAACGCACCCCGCGGAAGTTGGGCATGGGGTTGGTTTTGGTCCAAACGATGTCGTTGAGGATCCAATACCCCAGGTTTTGCAAAATCGTCCCCACGCGGTAGATATTGTGATAGGAGCCGATCACCCATAGGGTACCGTTCTTCTTGAGCAGGCGCTTGCAGGCGGTCAGCCAGGCGGCGGTAAAGCGGTCATATGCTTCGAAGCTCTCGAACTGGTCCCAGTCATCATCCACCGCATCCACGCGGGTAAGGTTGGGTCTCCACAGCTCCTGCGCCAGTTGCAGGTTGTAAGGCGGATCGGCAAACACCACATCCACCGATTCGGGCGGCAGCTTGTTCATTTCTTCGATGCAGTCGCCCAAAATCACCTGATCAACCGGCAGTCTGGTCTGCGGTTCGGTTGGGGGAAGAGAGAGGGTTTGAGCTTCGGTCATGTAGTTCTATTGTAACCGCAGGCGACTCTCTCGACAAAGGTTTTTTGAAATGGAAGGAGAGCAATGACAAATTTAATTTCCTTGACATATGAAATATATATGTTATTAATAACATATGTTACGAATAACAAAGATCAAGGAATAACCATGGACCTGCGAGCCACCATCCTGGGCATTTTGAGTTGGAAACCTCTATCGGGGTATGACCTGAAGGGGATCATCTGTGATTCCGAGGTTTACTACTGGTCGGGCAATAACAACCAGATTTACAAAAGTCTGGTCGAGTTGCAAAACGAGGGGCTGGTTACTCACCACGTGCAAATGCAACAGGGTAAACCGGCGAAGAAAATTTACACCATCAACGAGGCAGGTCTGGCAGAATTGAAGCGCAGCTTGTTGGCTGATCCTGAACTTCCGGAGGTGCACAAGGGTTTCCTGATCCAGCTTGCCTGGTCTGGTGCCCTGTCTGACGAGGAAGTTCTGGATATTCTTGGCAGATATGCGGAGGAAGTATCAAACCGCCTGGCGATGTTGAAGGCACAGGCAGTGCGAACCGGCATCCACCCGCAGCAGAATGCCCGTGAAAAATATCTCTGGCGTCGGATCAATGAGAACCTGATCCAGACCTGCCGGGCGGAATTGGAGTGGGTAAATCAAATCAAACTGGATATACAGGTGAAAAAATACACTGATGAAGAAACGAATTGAAGGTGAAGTATGAAAAACGTAGAAGTAATTGTGAAACTACGCAACGAGACCGGCGCAGGTGTGATGGATTGCCGGAAAGCCTGGGAGCGAGGTGAACAAAACTTCGAGAAAGCGCTGCGCATTTTGAGTGAAAGCGCAATGATGAAAGCCGCCAAACAGGCGGACCGGCAAGCGGCGGAGGGCGTGATCGAAATGTATTCGCATGGCACCGGACGGATAGGCGTGATGGTGGAGATTAATACCGAGACCGAATTTGCCAGCCGTTCAGAAACTTTCCGCAGGTTTGCACACGAGATTGCCCTGCAGATCACCTCTACCAGCCCGCTGTACACCCGGGATGAGGACATCCCGGCGGAAGTCATTGACAGGCTGGCGGAGGATGCCGCAGCAAAAGCAAGCGCCGAGGGCAAACCGGAAAAGATCATCCCGGTCATCACGAACGGGGTGGTGGAAAAATATCGGAATACCCACGTGCTCCTGCGCCAGCCATATATCCGTGATGAAAGCATCACGGTACGCGACCTGTTGAACCGCACGATCAGCCAGATCCGCGAGAACATTATTATCCGGCGGTTCGAACGCTGGGCGATCACCCCGGAAGCGGATAGTGAATAAACGGGAGAATTCAAAAACAGACCAGGGAAGATCTTCCCCGGTCTGTTTGCTTAAAGCAGCAAGCGCTCCAGGGCACCATAAGAGACCACGTCGCTGATCTCTTCCACGAAGCGGATATTTTCCGGGGTGCTGCTTGCCAGCGAACCCTTCAGGATGATCGGCTTCAGGTCGAGGTCCTTGGCTCCCCGATAGGTGGAAAGAACGCAGTATTCAGCGCAGAAGCCGGTGACGATCAGGGTGTCCACGCCCAGTTCCCGCAGGTGCGCCTCCAGCGGGGTTTTGTTAAAGGCGTTGCCGTAGGTCTTGTGGATATGCATATCCGTGGGAAGAATTTTCAGCGCCTCCGGGAGGTCGAATCCGCTTTGACCGGGCACCAGGTTGTCCTGTTCATCCATGTGCTGGATGCAGATGACCGGCAGACCGCGCTGGCGGAACAGTTCCATAGCAGCGTTGATATATTCGATGGCATGTTCCAGCGAACGGGTGGTAACGGGATCATCGAAAAAGGCTTTTTGAACATCGATTACAAGAAGAACAGGTTTCATTTCATCCTCCTGAATGAAGTCTATGTATTCTGACGGATGCTTGGTTATTCGAACAGCCCGGACGGAAACTTCAAGATGACACCCGCCAACACTGCCAGGTCGAGGAGAATACCCACCGGCAGCCAGGGATGCCAGAAGAGCACAATAAGCAGGATGGAGGAAACAGATCCGGTCATGGCCAGCCAGGTCCAGATGGATGCCAGCCCGGGAATCCCAATCAATCCCAGCCCGGCAAGCGCAAAGGCAGCTGTGGCTAGCAGCCAGCAAATCCAACCTGCAGCGCGGATCACACCCTCCGGCAGTTTCATTTTGGAGATAGGCCACATTGCATCCACATCCTTCCGCCACCAGGCGGGAAAGAAAGGTGTGCGCAAGGTGCCTGGTTGAGCAACCGGCACCCATGAAAGGCTGGCGTGGATCCATCCATGTAAAATCATCATAATGGCAATGATAAGCCTGAGAGACATCATTCCTCCCGGTAGAGTAGGTGAATTGCACATCGGGTAAAACCCAAAAGGGTCGCCAGCTGGGATTATAATCTTTTCATGGTTTCCAGTGCAACTACAGGAGCAGGCAGGCAAATCGCCAGAGCAGCCGGTACGGTAATGTTCGCCATCATTATCAGCAACCTGGTGGGGCTGCTGCGCCAGATCGTGGTGGCAAATGGCTTTGGCACCAGCCCCGACCTGGAAGCCTTCAACGCCGCCAATCGCGTGGGAGAGGTGCTGTTCAATCTCATGGCGGGCGGCGCACTTGCTTCTGCATTTGTCCCCACCTTCACCGGGCTATTGGTCAAGGATCAAAAGTCGACCGCCTGGCGGCTGGCGAGCGGAATCGCCAACCTGATCGTAGTGATCATGATCGTGATGTGCCTGATCACCGCTGTCGTTGCTCCCTGGCTGGTAAAGTATTTACTGGCACCCGGCTATGATGCCGCCAAACAGCAACTCACGGTACAGATACTGCGCGTGCTGCTGCCTTCGGTGGTCATTTTTGGGCTGAGCGGACTGGTGATGGGCATTCTAAACGCCCATCAGAAATTCCTGATCCCCGCACTGACCCCGGCGATGTACTCCACGGGCATGATCCTGGGGGTCTGGCTGCTGGTTCCACAGCTTGGCATTTTCGGTCTGGCGTGGGGCGCGGTAATCGGCGCCCTGCTTCACCTGGGCTTGCAAATCCCATCGCTGGTAAAGTTGGGAGGCAGGTACCAGGCGATCTTCATTCCCAAAGATAGTCTTGTGCTGCAGGTGGGCCGGCTGATGCTGCCCCGATTGTTCGGCGCGGCAATCGTACAGTTGAACTTTTGGGTGAACACCATCCTGGCTTCCTTTCATGAAGGCAGCCTGAATGGCATCACCTATGCCTTTCAGTTGATGTTGATGCCGCAGGCAGCCATTGCCCAATCCATTGCCATTGCCGCCATGCCCACCTTTTCTGCACAGGTGGCGCTGGACAAGATGGATGAACTGCGCCAATCGCTGGCTTCCAGTCTGCGCGGCTTGATCCTGCTTTCGGTACCCGCTTCGATCGGGTTGATGATCCTGCGCAAACCGATCGTTGCCCTGTTATATCAGCGCGGGGAGTTCGATGTACATTCCACCGAATTGGTGGCGTGGGCGCTGCTGTGGTATGCCGCCGGTCTGGTGGGGCATGCCATGGTGGAAGTACTCAGCCGGGCATTCTATGCCCTGCAGGATACACGAACACCGGTGCTGGTGGGCGTAGCTGCCATGTCTTTGAACATTCTCTTCAGCCTGATCCTGATGCCGGTGTTCGAATCCATCGGGTGGATGCCGCACGGCGGACTGGCGCTGGCAAACTCCCTGGCGACCGCACTCGAAACAGTGGGGCTGCTGGTGTTGATCCGGCGCAAAATGAAGCGCATGTACGCCCGACGTATCCTATCGCTTGCCTGGCGCAGCTTACTAGCGGGGATGATGATGGCGGCAGCCCTGTGGGGATGGCTGGTGGTCAGTACGGATATGCCCGTCTGGCTGGTGGCGCTGGCAGGGATTACGGGCGGCGCGCTGGTTTACCTGGCAATCATCCGGCTTCTGCGGGTCGAGGAGTTGGGCTATCTGCTCTCATCCATCAAGCGCCGCATCGGGCTGGCGGGCAGAGACTAAGCCCATGCCGACCGCCGGAAATATTTACTACACCACCTCCAATCTGGGAAAAGCCGGATCCGTTCCGCTGGTGCTGATTCATGGCGCCGGGGGGAGCCAGTTGGGTTGGAGTTTGCATTTGCGGCGCCTGCCGGGGCTGAACGTCATTGCGTTGGACCTGCCCGGTCATGGGAAATCCGCCGGTGAAGGCAAACAAAGCCTGCAGGATTATGCGCGCTGTGTGGCTGACTTTCTGCTGGACGTGAAAGTGTTTCAGGGCATCCTGGTAGGGCACTCGCTGGGGGGTATGATCGCCCTGCAGACGACGGTCGATTATCCCGATCAGGTGTTAGGGACACTGGTAGTATCCGCATCCGCGGAGTGCCCCATTCCTCTCGATATCGTCCAGGGGCTGCTCAACCCACTGCTGTATCCCGGCTCGATGGGTTGGCTGGTGGAACGCCTGGCCGGCGGTTCGCCCGACCGCCGCTGGGTAGAAGCCACCCGCCGGGCAGTTTCACAGACCCGAACCGGCGTGTTGTACGGCGACCTGATCGCCTGTCACAAGGCAAACCTGAACAGGCATTTGGAGAAGATCAAAACTCCGGTGTGGGTGTGCGCCGGAGAGCACGACCGATTTTTTCCCACCCGGGCGGCACGCGCCCTGGCGAACCGGATAGCCGGGGGGCGATATTTCGGTATTCGCGAGGCGGGGCATTTACTGCCGCTGGAAAAGCCGGAGGAGCTGGCTGAGATTATCCACCGATTCGCTGCCGAGCTTACCAGCGGGCACACATCAACGACCCCCGAATAAAAACCCACCAAACCGGCGGGTTTGCTGTATTTTACTGGGGTGTCATCCCAGGCGGGCGCGTTCTTCCTCGATGATGCAGGTATCCAGTTTCTTGAATAGAGGCGCAGGCTGCACCAGCTTTCTGCCCGGCTGCAACTGGCTGGCTTTCCACTCTCCACCGGCGTTGCCAGGTACGTACAGGAGGGTCTGATGTTCACCCAGTTTATCCTGAATGGCGTCGACGGTCTGGCTGCCAAAGAGGGGGGTTTCATAGCCGAGGAAGATGTGCAGCTTTTCGCAGGTGAACGGCAGGAAGGGCGCCAGCATGGCTTTGATGGTATCGATGGCACGGATGGCGGTATATACTGATTTGGCGGCCTGGTCCTTATCGGTTTTGATCTCGAACCAGGGCGCTGAAGTATCCAGGTAGCGATTCACTTCCGTTGCCAGGCGCATAGCTTCCGACAGGGCTGCACGCAGCTTGACCGCATTCATCAGGTCGGCGACCGTACCCAGACCATTTTCAACCTGGGTCAGCAGTTCGCGATCCGCCGGGCGCAGTTCTCCGGGGTCGGGGAGCACACCCTCCCAGTGTTTGTAGGTGAAGGCGAGCACCCGGTTGACCAGATTGCCCCAGGTGGCTACCAATTCATCATTGTTGCGATGATAGAAATCTTCCCAGTCCCAGTCGGTATCCTTTGATTCGGGCATGTTGACCGTCAGGTAATAGCGCAGGGGGTCGGGATCGTAGCGGGAGAGAAAGTCAAGTGCCCAGACAGCCCAGTGACGGCTTCCGGAGATCTTCTGCCCTTCGAGGTTCATGAACTCGTTGGCGGGCACATCGTACGGCAGGGTCAGCGGTTTGGGCTGTGTGCCCATCAGTTCGGCAAAGCGGATACCGGCTCCGGTCAGCTCTGCGGGCCAGATGACGGCATGGAAGGGAATGTTATCCTTACCGATGAAGTAATAGGTTTCGGCATCCGGGCTGAACCACCAGTCCTGCCAAGTCTTGCCGTTATCCACGATCCCGGTCCATTCCACACTGGCGGAGAGGTAACCGATGACCGCCTCGAACCAGACGTAAAGACACTTGCCATTCCAACCATCCAGCGGAACGGGGATGCCCCAATCAAGGTCGCGGGTAATGGCTCGTCCGCGAAGGGCATCGGCTTCGATCTGCCCCAGCGATTGGCGCAACACATTGGGGCGCCAATAATCCTGACGCTGTTTGAGGAATTCCACCACCGCGGGCTGTAATTTACCCAGATCGAGGTAATAGTGTTCCGTTTCGCGCAATTCCGGGGTGGAGCCATCCACCCTGGAGCGGGGAGCGATCAGCTTGTCGGGTTCCAGCATGCTGCCGCATTTATCACACTGGTCGGAGCGGGCGTTGGTATCCCCGCAGATGTAGCAGGTGCCCTCCACGTAGCGGTCGGGCAGGAAGCGGTTTTGCGAGGTGGAGAACCACTGCATCTGGCGATCGGTATACAGGTAGCCGTTATCTTTCAACGCCAGAAACATCTTCTGCGCCACAGCGAAGTGATTTTCGGTGTGGGTGCTGGTGAAGATGTTGTAATGCAGCCCCAGTTTCTGGAAAAGATCGATGAAACCCTTGTGAAAGCGCTGATAGGCTTCATAAGGGGTGGTGCCCTCCTGGTCGGCGCGGATGGTGATGGGTGTGCCGTGGGCATCCGACCCGGAAACCATCAGCACATCATTCCCCTGTAAACGGTGGTAGCGGGCAAAGATATCCGCCGGCAGGTAAGAACCGGTGAGATTGCCCACGTGAATCTCGGCATTGGCGTATGGCCAGGCAGCAGAAACCAGGATTTTCTTTTTCATTCTTCTTCTCCTTACCTCTATTCACTGCAAACGCTGGCTTTCGCCAGCGTCTCGGGTGTTCTGTGGGGGCGTGACCCGCACATGCGGTTTACCTGGCAGTAAACCACCTATGTTGGCAACGCATCAGCATGGAGATTTTTTCCATGTGCCTTTTATATCATACCCATTCTGCGGATGCAATAGTGGAGGGCGGCGAACAGGACGTTGCATCATATTTTTTGATGGATTTACCTGGGCTTTTGCCCATCCCCCGGCCCCTTCCCGAACCGGGAAGGGGGGGAAAAAACTTTTTTGTGGAGATATTGCGCCCATAGGGCACAATATCTCCACTTTTTTCCATTTTTCCGCCCTGGAGCGGGTTTGGGGTAGAGGATTCCCTTTTAGAAAAAATAAATTTTGATGCGATTGCCCAGTAGCGGAGGGCGGCGAACAGGACGTTGCATCATATTTTTTGATGGATTTACCTGGGCTTTTGCCCATCCCCCGGCCCCTTCCCGAACCGGGAAGGGGAAAAAAGTTGTTTTGCGGTGATATTGTGTCTTAGGAGCACAACATCACCATCACCACTTTTTCTGAATCTCTGCCCGGGGGCGGAAAAGTTTTTGCGCGATGCGAAAAAAAAGTGCTTAGGAACAAAAAGAAACAATTGCATTGAGGATCATGATTTAGATATCTCTATTATATGAAATTGCGGGTTGAAAGTAACCCTGTCACATGTGACATGGTTTTACCGCGGCAGGCGTGGTTGCCCGGCAAGGATCGCCGAAAGCGACAACAAGTGGTGAAACGGCGCACAGGCAGGGGTAAAAAACCTGGTCCATTTGGGCGGATTTTCTATATAATGAGAATATATGACGGCTTTCAAAGATTTTACGACGAAGTTCAAGGATTTCTTCATCAGTGAATGGATGGCATTTATCATCCCATTCCTGGTGGGACTGCCATTTTTAATCATCGGCGGGGTGGAGGTGGTAAAAACGACCCGGCTGATGCTGACGGCGGAAGAAACCGAGGGCATCGTGGTATACATGAACACCTACTCGGATTCTGACGGGGAAAGCTATTCACCGGATGTAAAATTCACCACCCGCTACGGCGAAACCATCCGGTTTACCGATGACCTTTCCACCTATCCTGCGGATTTCAAGGTGGGCGACAAGGTGACCGTGATCTATGATCCGCTTCATCCACAGGATGTGCGGATCAAAAGCTTTTTGCGGCTGTGGTTATTCCCGATGATCTTTGCGCTGGCGGGGGCGGTGCCGATGGGGATGGGCGTTTTTTTCTTTCTCAAGCTGGGCGGCGCCAACCTGATCTTTTCCCTTTTCCATCCCGATGCGGATGGCTGATGCAAAATAAAAAAGCGCCATGCCAAACGGCATGGCGCTTTGCTGCTCCAGGTTTGAATTATTCCGCGGGGATTTCCTTTTCCCCATTCGAGTTGTTATCACCCGTTACCGCAGGAATGCGAGCCAACGAGGCTACCTGATCTCCCTGTTCCAGTTTCATCACATGTGATCCACGGGTGGACCGACCGGAACGGCTGAGCTGCCTGACTTTCAGGCGCAAAATGACACCGTTCGAGGAAATGAGGGTGAGATCGTCGGTATCCTTGACCACGCGGGCGGCGGCAATCTGCCCGATTTCGGGCAGGCTCTTCTGATTGATGGTCGCCATACCCTGGCTGCCGCGTCCCTTGGGCGAATATTCCGCCAGCGGGGTACGCTTGCCAAAGCCGCCTTCGGTGACCACCAGCAGATCGGCATCCTTTTCCACCACTTCCATACCCGCCACCTGGTCACCGGGACGCAGGCGAATTCCATTGACACCGCCTGCGGCGCGTCCCATGGGGCGCATTTGTGCTTCGGAATAACGCAGCGCCAGCCCCTTTGCGGTGACGAGAATGATCTCATCATTGCCACGGGTCAATCCCGCCCAACCGAGCTGATCGCCGGAATCCAGGTTGATGGCAATCAACCCCGACGGTCTGACGGCGGAAAACTCACTCAATGCCATGCGTTTGACCCGACCGCGCTGGGTTGCCAGGGTGCAGAAAGCAGCATCATCAAAACTGCTGACCACCACGGCGGCGGTCACCTTTTCATCACCGTTCATGGCGAGGATATTCATAATGGAAATTCCACGATCCGTTCTGCCGGCATCGGGGATCTGATACACCTTTTCGGAGTAGACCTTGCCGCGGTTGGAGAAGAAAAGCACGGTGTTGAGAGTGCGGGCGGGAAGCAGCATCATCACTTCATCTTCATCGCGCACGTTCTGCCCGATCACACCGCGCCCGCCGCGCGCCTGGGTACGATAAGTGGCGGTAGAAACCCGCTTGATGTAACCCTTTTCAGTGATCGAGATGAGTGTGGCTTCATCCGCCACCAGGTCTTCCTCTTTGAATTCGCCGTTGGCTTCGGCGGTGATGACGGTGCGGCGCTGATCGCCGTACTTTTCCGCCATTTCCTTCAGGTCATCCTTGATCACCTGCAATATTTTCTTGGGGTGGGCAAGCAAATCTTCGAGGTGGTTGATCAATTCCACGGTTTGCCGGTGTTCTTCCTCGATCTTCAACCGTTCCAGGGCAGCCAGCCTGCGCAATTGCAGGTCGAGAATCGCCTGCGCCTGGATCTCGCTCAGCTTGAAGCGTTCCATCAGATTGGTGCGGGCAGTTTCAGCATCCTTCGATTCGCGGATGGTTTTGATCACGGCATCCAGGTTGGCCAGTGCGATGAGGTAGCCTTCCAAAATGTGCAGGCGGGCACGGGCTTTTTCCAGCTCGAATTCAGTGCGGCGCTTGATGACCGCTTCACGATGGTTGACAAAGACCTGCAGGGCACGCCGCAGCGAGAGCACGCGCGGCTCGTTATCCACCAGCGCCAGC
>DAIOEK010000006.1:0-96458 GCA_036746315.1 Anaerolineaceae bacterium
CATTGCCCGGGATTCGGAGCGGGTGAGGAAGAGACGTTCGCGCGTGCGGGTGATTCCCACGTAAAACAGGCGCCGTTCTTCCGACATTTCTTCTTCGTCTTCCAGTGAGCGGGCATGTGGCAGCAGTTTTTCATCCAGTCCGGTAATAAATACCACCGGGAACTCCAACCCTTTGCTGGCATGCAGGGTGAGCAGGGTTACGCCGCTGGGTTGGTCGGGCAGGGTATCCTGATCTGCAACCAGAGCCATGTTTTCGAGGAACGTGGTTAATCCGCTTTCTTCATACTCGTAAGCGATGCGGATCAACTCCTCCACGTTTTCCCAACGGTCGGCGCCTTCTTCGCTTTCATCTTCAATAAAACCGCGGTAATCGATATCTTCGAGTACGTGTTTCAATAATTCCGGCAGGCTGAGGTGCTCTTTCTCCCCCAACCATTCCTCCAGGCGGCTTCCAAAATCCGCCAGGCGGTGGGCAGCAGTGCTGCCAAAGAAACGCCAATGCACGGATTCCTCGCCCCTGACCAGATCCAACAGAATGGATGTTGCCGGGAGTCCGGTTTCATTTGCCCGGTCACGCAGGGCGAGCACGGTTTTATCTCCAATGCCGCGCGGAGGAATATTGATAATACGCTCCAGGCTGTTGGCGTCATTCAGATTGTGCAGCATGCGAAGATAGGCAATGCCATCCTTTACCTCGCGCCGTCCGTAGAAGCGCTGGGCACCCACCAGACGGTAGGCAATCCCGGCCCGCAGAAAAGCTTCTTCCAGCAGGCGGGATTGCGCGTTCGTTCGATACATTACCGCGAAATCCGCATATGCTGCCCGTTTTCTGCTTACATCACCCTGGATGGTTTCAACCACGTATTCCGCTTCACTTCGGTCGTCAGGCGCTTCGTGAAGAATGATGCGCTCGCCGCCTCCCCGCTCGGTAAAAAGCTTTTTGGGGGTACGGTTGCGATTGCGGTCAATTACTGCCCGCGCTGCATCCAGTATGATCTGAGGCGAGCGGTAGTTTTGCTCAAGCAATATTTTCTTGCAATCGGGAAAATCTTTTTCGAAACGCAGCACATTATGGTAATCTGCACCGCGCCAGCGATAGATGGATTGGTCTTCATCGCCAACCACGAAAAGATTCCCGTGAATTTTGGAGAGGGATTTCAACAGGGTGTATTGCGGGGTGTTCGTATCCTGAAATTCATCCACCAGAATGTGTTCGAATCGTTGCGAGTATACGCGATTGATATCCGGAAATTCCGCCAACAGCCTGGCTGTAACGAGCAACAGATCGTCGAAATCGAGGGCATTGCATGAGAGCAAAAGTTCCTGGTAACGCTTATAAACCCGCTGCAATACCTGGTCTCGGTAGCCCTTCACTTCCAGCTTGTCGGGCAGCAGCATGTCGTTCTTGGCGCGCGAAATAGCGGAAAGCATGCTTGCCGGCCGGAATGCCTTGTCGTCGATATTCAATTCCCGGATTGCCCGCTTCACCAGGGCTTGCTGGTCGTCTTCATCATAAATGGAAAAATCCTGGGTGTAGCCCAGGTTTTTGGCTTCCCGCCGCAGGATACGGGCGCAGACCGAGTGAAAGGTGCCGATCATCATGCCGCGCTGGTCCAAGCCAAGTAGATCGAACACCCGGCTTTCCATGACCCGGGCGGCTTTGTTGGTGAACGTCACCGCCAGCATATGGAAAGGATTCACCTTTTGGGTGCCGATGAGGTACGCAATGCGGTGGGTGAGGACACGCGTTTTGCCAGATCCAGGTCCGGCGAGCACCAAGACCGCCCCGTTGGGTGCAGTTACTGCTTCTTTCTGTTGCTTGTTGAGGGAATCTAAAAAGGTCACGGGGTCATTCTACCCGTGGACAAAAGGGGTGTCAACCGGCATTACGCGGGAAAGCCTTTGCGGGATTTGATTGTGGAGATTTATACAATAAAATTATATGAGATATGGAGAATGGAGAAGGTATTATGCTAAAAGAATTCAAGAACTTTATTCGGCGGGGTAACGTGATCGATCTGGCGGTAGCCGTGATCATTGGTGGAGCATTCAATAACATTGTGAGTTCGCTGGTAAAGGACATCATCATGCCACCCATCGGGCTGCTGTTGGGCAAGGTGGATTTTTCCAACTTGTTTATCGATCTCTCGGGCAAGGGATATTCGACCCTGGCTGATGCTGTGGCGGCCGGGGCGCCGACGATTAATTACGGTGTGTTCATTAATACCATCATCAATTTCCTGATCGTTGCCTTCGTGATTTTTCTGGTGATCAAAGGAATAAAATCATTGCAGGAACCTGAGCCGAAACCGGAACCGACCACAAAAGATTGTCCCTTCTGTTATTCAAAAATTTCCATCAAAGCTACCCGCTGTCCGAATTGCACATCAGAAATACCCTAGAGTTGGCAGTAAAAAGGGCTTCCGGCCCTGGTTATGGCTTCGCTGGGGAAAGTTTTACCTTCATTTTATTGAATCTGCAGGATGCTTAAGCTATAAACGATAATTGTTGAGCACAATATGTACGATCCGCGGATAATTTTTTACTCCATTGCACTGATAATCTCAACCATCCTCTGCCTGGCGGTCGCGGGGATGGTCTGGCATCGCCGTAGCGCGAATGGGGCAAAAGATATTGCTGTCATGTTGGTCTGTGTCTCCATCTGGGCAACGGCTACTTTTTTTGAGGCGATACATGTTACCCAGGAGGAAAAAATCCTGTGGTCAAAAATTTCCTATCTCGGGGTGGTGTTTATCGCCCCTTTATTTTTTCTGTTTGCTTCCAAATTCACGGGAAGTACGAAGCGGTTGTCTCGATTTTTGACAGCCGCCGTTTTTATTATCCCGGTTGTTATTCTCATTCTTACATTCACTAATGAGTACCACAAGCTGATATGGTCCGGATTTGAATGGCTTCAGGGTTCGACCATTTTGATTTACCATCACGGGGTGGGTTTCTGGATTCACATCATCTATATTTATTCCCTGTTGGGAATTGCTTCGACAATACTGTTAATCAGCGCCTATCGAAATCGGAATATTTATCGGCGGCAGGCAATTACCCTGTTGGTGGGCGTACCCATCCCGACTATTTGGAGCGTATTGTATGTCGCTGGGTTAAGCCCGATTAAGGGTCTGGACCTTACACCGGTTGCATTTGCGCTGGGCGGGATTGTGATTTCGTGGGGGCTGTATCGCAACCGCCTGTTCGATTTGCTCCCCATCGATAGCGATTACATTATCGAAAACCTGTTCGATGGTATTGTCGTACTCGATATTTTTGACCGGGTGGTTGAAATTAACCCTGTGGCAAAGGAATTTTTGGGCTATCAGAGTGATACTGCCATCGGCAAGCCATTTTTTGAAATGGAACCACGTTTTGCCAGATTCGCCTCACAGGTTTCGACTGATTCCCTGCAATCGCATGAAGTTGAATTGATCCCCGGGGAAAAGTTTATTGAATATAAAAGTCATGCAATCTTTGGGTCGACCGAGAATAAGATTGGCAATGTGATCACCATCCGGGATATCACCCAACAGAAAGCTGCGGAAGCGGCGTTGCGCGAAAGTGAAAGACGTTACCAGGATTTGGTGGAAAATGCTTCCCTGCCGGTGGCTATTATTGATCAACGAAGTTACGAAATATTGTTCTTAAACAAACGGATTTCCGGGTTGTTGGATATCAGCAATCGCTTCAGTCGCGGCATCAAAATGGACAAATACTTCAATGACAAGGAAGATTTGTCGCGTATTTTGATGATGGCGCAAAAAAATGGAATGGTGGCGGATTATGAAGCATCCATGCAAACCCAGTTGGGGCGCCAATTATGGGTATTGGTTGCCGCCAATATGGCGCAATATGAGAACCGCGCCTGTCTGTTCCTTTCATTGAACGACATCACCTCCCGCAAATTGATCGAAGAGTCGGAAAAACAGGAAAGACAATTTGCCGAAGCCCTGAGCGGAAGCGTATCTGCAATGAACAGCACTTTGAACTGTGAGGAAGTATTGGATCGCATTCTGGGGCATTTGGAAAAAGTGATCCCCAACAACCACGCCAATATCATGCTGGTTGAAAGTGATGGGGTAGCCAGGATTGTACGCGCCAGCGGGTACGATGCCCATATGCTTGAACGTCTTCTTTCTGACACCTGCTTTCAGGTCTCCGAAACCCCAACCCTTTTGCGCATGGCTATTACCGGCTCTCCCTTAATGGTTGCCGATACAGATATTGAACCCTTATGGGTGGAACGAAATTCAGCCGCGTGGATAAAATCCTATTTGGGCGCCCCCATTCGCGTGAAGGATAAAGTGGTGGGTTATATCAACGTGGATAGCGAGACAACCAACACCTACACCCGCATTCACGTGGAACGATTAAAATTGTTTGCCGATCAGGCAGCCGTTGCCATTGAAAATGCCCGCTTGTTTGAAAAAGTTGAGCAAATGGCAATCATCGATACTTTGACAGGTTTATATAACCGGCACCATTTCTATGAATTGGGCGAGCGCGAATTCGAGAGATTTAAGCGGTACAAACATCCGTTTTCCGTCCTGCTGATCGATCTGGACCACTTCAAGCTGGTGAATGACCAATATGGACATGCTGCCGGTGATCAGGTGTTGCGTAATCTATCGACCATTTTTGCCAAATCTCTGCGAAAAATGGATATCCCCGGCAGGATTGGCGGTGAAGAATTTATTGTTTTACTGCCAGAAACAAACATTGATAATGCTGCTGCTGTGGCAGATCGATTGCGCCAGAACATCGAATCGACTGAATGTAAAGTCGGAATATCCTCCATTCATGTGACCGCCAGCATGGGTGTAACGACTATAAATGAGAAACATGCTTCATTGCAGGCGATTGTTACGGAGGCTGACGCCGCCATGTATCAGGCAAAGGCACAGGGACGCAACCGGATAGTAACCGTCAGATAACCCGTCATTTGATTTTCAATTGAATAATCCTGTATTGTTTTCATCCGTCCGTTTCCAAAGGTATAATTGAGGTTAAGGCACTGTATTTCATTTAAATATCATCGCGAGGGTACATGTCCACCTACTCAGAAATATACGAACAACCGAAAGTACTTAAAAAATTGCTGCAAACCCAGCGACTCAAAGTGGAGCAAATTGCTTCAGAGATTCGCAAAAAGAACGTTGAATATGTATTTTTGGTGGCACGTGGCACCTCGGACAATGCCGGAAGATATGCAAACTATCTATGGGGGGCACACAACCAACTGCCCCTGGCGCTGGCTACACCATCGTTGTTTACCATTTATGAACAACCGCCCAAATTAAAAAATGCCCTGGTGGTCTCCATATCCCAATCGGGTAAATCGCCCGATCTGATCTCCGTTGTAGAAGAAGGGCGCAGGCAGGGATGCCTGACCTTGTCGATTACCAATGCCCCGGATTCTCCGTTGGCTGAGGCTGCCGATCACGTGTTGGATATTTGCGCCGGATTGGAAGCCGCTACTGCCGCGACAAAAAGTTATACTGCCGAACTGATGGCTGTTGCCATGCTGTCTGCGGCGTTGAGCGGTGAGCCTGAGCGCTGGGCTGAGTTGGAAAAAGTGGGCAATTGGGCAGAACAGGTTCTTGCCCAGGATGAACAAATTGCCAGGCTATCCCTGCGTTACCGCTACATGCAGCGCTGCGTGATGCTGGGCAGAGGGTTTAATTACTGTACTGCTTTTGAGTGGGCATTAAAAACCAAGGAATTATCCTACATTGCAGCCGAGCCTTATTCCACCGCAGATTTCCTGCACGGTCCGATTGCCCTGGTGGAACCGGGCTTTCCGGTGATGGCGGTTGCCCCCTCTGGAAAAGCCTTCGCCACCATTTGTGATCCGCTCAAAAAAATGGTTGCCAACAACAAAGTGGATCTGGCTGTCATTTCCGATCAGGCACCTTTGCTCGAGATCGCACAGACCCCCATCCGACTGCCGCATGGAATACCAGAGTGGCTGTCACCCATTATTGCCATCATTCCCGGGCAGTTGTTTGCCTACCACCTTACCCGGCACCGTGGATTGGATACCGAGTCGCCGCGCATCATCACCAAAGTAACTGAAACAAAGTAGGATACGCAATGACCCAGAAAGAGATAGCCATTATCACCGATTCAACATGTGATGTTCCCTCTGACTTATTGAATGAGCACGACATCCATGTGGTTCCGCATACCATTGTGTGGGGAGAACAGCAACTGTTGGATCGGGTGGATATTCAACCGGATGAGTTTTATGCCCGTATAGAAACCGACCCGGTGATTCCCACCACCGCTCAGGCGACAGAAAACCAATTTCTTCAAACATACAGAGATGTCATCGCCAGGGGATACCGTGAGATCGTGGTGATTACGCTTTCCAATCATTTGAGCGGCGCCATTCAATCCGCTCAAAACGCGGCAAAACTGGTGGAGATTCCAGTGCACGTGATCGATTCACTCAGTGTAACCATGTCTCTTGGCTGGCAGGTACTTGCGGCTGCACGCGTTCGTGATATGGGCGGATCATTGCAGGATATTCTGCAAAAAATCAACTACGTCCGTGAACGGGTTTCACTGTATGTGGGAATGAACACGGTTGAATTTTTACGTCGCGGAGGCAGGATTGGAGAGGCTGTCCGCTTGTTGGGCATGATGTTGAACATCAAGCCGGTGGTCAGGGTGAATGCCAAGCGTGGGGTTGTTGAGGAAGTCGGTTTGGCGCGTACCTACCAGAAGGCGGTGGACATCATGTATTCGGGGTTCTTTGGAACCATGGATCTGACAAAAAAACTGTATATCGCCGTGCAGCATGGCGGCGCATACGAAGAAGCGGAAAAATTGGTGCAAAGAATTCGGGAAGAATTCCACCCGGTGGAAATACTGACCAGCATTACCGGGCCTGTTTTGGGAATCAACACCGGTCCCCGGGCATTAGCCATCGCAGGATATTACGAAGATTAGCTAAAAAGATCCATTTGTGAATATTTGATGTGGATTTTATAGCATCCAGGCGCAAAACTCCCCTGGATGCTATAATTTTGTTATGCCTACCATCCTGATTATAGAAGACGAACCGGAACTGGTTAAAGTTCTGCAATCATATCTGGAAAAAGCGGGACATCGGGTCATTTCTGCCAGCCGAGGCAATACGGGGCTGGCCATGTATGAGACCAGTCACCCAGATCTGGTATTGCTTGATTTGAATCTGCCAGGCATGGATGGACTGGATGTTGCCCGGTCTATTCGCCGGCATAAGGATACACCCATCATTATGCTGACTGCCCGAGTGGAAGAGCCCGATCGACTCGTTGGGCTGGAACTCGGAGCGGATGATTACGTAACCAAGCCATTTTCCCCGCGCGAAGTGGTAGCCAGAGTGAAGGCTGTCTTGCGCAGATCAGCAGGCAGTGAACGAAAACCGGAAATTATACAGATCAGTGAATTGGTTATTGATCTGGATAGCCATGAAGTCGTTCGTTCCGGCGAACTGCTGGAACTGACCCCGACAGAATTTTCTCTCCTTACTGTGCTTGCCGCCCACCCGGGCAGGGTGTATTCCCGGTTGCAACTTCTTGAAGCTACACAGGGTACGGCCTATGAAGGTTATGAGCGGACCATTGATGCTCACATTAAAAACCTTCGTCAAAAAGTGGAAGAAAATCCCCGCGAACCTCAGTTAATTGAAACCGTATTTGGATTGGGGTATCGGTTCAAGCGGGTTGAACCGAGAAATTCCTGATGAAGTTACGTTTATTCCTTTCGATGCTTTTATTGGTACTGGTCACGGTGGTTAGCGTGGCAGTTTTTGCCATGATCGGGACAGCCAGGGAAGTTACCCGCTACATGACGCGCGGTGGAACGATGGGGCTAAGTGAGGTCGTGGCAAATCTGGAAGATTATTATGAAGCGAATGGGAACTGGCAGGGTGTCAAAGAGATTGTTGAACGCGCAGGTGCGGAAGACGGTCCTGGGCGACAGGGAATGGGCGGCGGAGGGGGCGCGCCTGCTCCGGGGAACCCGAACAGGCACTTGATATTGACCAATGCTGATGGCGAAATCATTTTTGATAACCAGCCGGAGTCCGGGCGAACCACGCTGAGTGAAGATGATATATCCAAAGCGATCCCCATCCGTGTCCGCTTCAACCGGTTGGTTGGGTACCTGTACGCTGATAATTTTGCCAACAACCAGCCCGGTATTTTTAAACCACTGATCCAAAGACTGAATATAGCCGCTTTCAGAGCAGGTTTAATTGGCGTAGGGATTGCCATCATTCTTTCCATTGTGGTTGGTTCCTGGTTGCTCAAACCGGTAACGCAGCTATCCGCGGCTGTGCAATCTCTTGGCAAGGGGGATCTGTCTGCCCGGGTAAAAATGAAAGGCGGAGATGAGCTCGCGCAACTCGGCGGCACGTTCAACCAGATGGCTGATTCCCTTCAGCGGGCTGAACAAAGCCGTAAAAACATGACTGCTGATATTGCGCATGAGTTGCGTACCCCCCTGGCAGTGCAGCGGGCATCTCTCGAAGCCATGCTCGATGGGGTGTATCCCATGCAGGAAGAGAATCTTCAACCGATTTTGGAGCAAAACATCCTTCTGACCCACATGGTCGACGATCTGAGGTTGCTGGCACTTGCCGATGCCGGGGAGCTGAGATTGGAAAAGGTCGAAACCGACCTGGGGCGGCTGATTGAGCGGGTGATAACACGCTTTCGCAGTCAGGCGGACCGGCGCAAGGTCAGGATACAGTACCAATCGATGACCGACACAACGATGATGGCCCATGTCGATCCGCTTCGCGTCGAACAGATCATTACCAATATCCTGAGCAATGCTCTCCGGTTTACCCCTGAGGATGGTATCATCCAGGTTGCCACACAGCTCTTACCCGATAAAATTGCATTATCCATCCATGACAGTGGTCCGGGTATTCCTGAGGAATCGCTGCAATTCGTGTTTGACCGGTTTTATCGCGTTGATAAAGGCAGAGTTCGCGAAGAGGGCGGTAGTGGTCTGGGGTTGGCAATTGCCAGGCATCTTGCCCGCGCACAGAATGGCGATATAAAAGTGCGTAACCACCCGAACGGCGGGGCGGAATTTATCATCGAATTTAGGCGAAATTAAATTGGCATCTTCGACAGATGCCAATTTAATTTTCTACAGGATACCTTACTGCTATGCAGGTATTTTCAGGGCAACTTCGTCTGCCCAGGCGAGAATCAGATCCCATCTCCTAAAATCCCCTTCAGGGGCTTTTAGCGCTTTTGCCAGCATCTTCTCAAAGAAATTCAGTTTACCGTAATCCATTACACCGGCAAACAGACCTTCACAATCAGGGTCCATGATCTCACGGATTGGCTGTAAATAGCCGCTGACCGTTTTCCGGTTGTTTTCCGTATCATCCTTTAGTGTCATGCAAACCAGGAACATGTGAAAGTTCTTGTTCTCTAAAACTTTCTGATTGTGGGTCACGAAAAACGTTGCTTCCGGCAGCACACTGCCCGCGCGGGCTGCGCTACCCAATATGATGGTGTCGTAATCGTCGATGGAGCCAACTTGATCGACGCTGATCACATCAACAAAATGGCCTTTCTCCTTTAGCTCATCCGCGATTCTGCAGGCAATTTCAGCCGTGGAACCGGTCTTGGTGGCATAGGCAACCAATATCTTCGAATTCATGCAAAACATCCTCTAAGGTTGGAAAGCCCATTCGCCCTTACGCATCACCGGTTCAACATCGCCGTTTTCGGTAATGCCGTCAATGTCCATTTCCTTGCAGCCGACCATGAAATCCACATGGATGATGCTGTTGTTGCCGCCGGCAGCAGCAAACTCTTCATCATTCATTGAAGTCCCATTGGTCAGGGTGGTGTTGTATGCCTGCCCCAATGCAAAGTGGCTTGCGGCATTTTCGTCATACAGGGTGTTGTAAAAGAGAATGCCTGATTGCGCGATGGGCGAACTATGCGGCACCATTGCCACTTCACCCAACCGTGAAGAACCTGCATCGGTTTCGATCAACTTTTTGAGGACTTCATCGCCGGAATGAGCTGTAGAATTTACGGCGCGACCACCTTCGAAACGTATCTGGAATTTATCGATCAATACCCCGTTGTAGTTCAATGGCAGGCTGGCGCTGACCACGCCTTCCGCCTCCCGGCAATGTGGTAAAGTATATACTTCTTCGGTTGGGATGTTGGCAGTAAAGGGAAAACCCATGGAACATTCGGATTGGGCTGCATGCCATTCGTGCCCGGCTGGCAGTCCGATTTTAAAGTCGGTACCCGGACCCTGGTAATGCAGGGAATGATATTGTTTTTGGTTCAGATATTTACTGCAAGCCATCAAGGTACTTATGTGATCTTTCCACGCCTGAACCGGATCGGGTCGGTCAATGCGGCAGAGTTTGAAGAGCATCTCCCACATCCGTTCTTCGGCTTCATCTGCCGGAAGGTTCGGAAACACCTTGCGGCACCATCCCGGGGTGGGGGCGCCAAGTACCAGCCAGTTGATATCGTTCTTGCCGGCGATCTTCAGGAATGGATCCAGTTTTTCCCAGCAAACTTGCGAATATTTGGACACCAGATCAGGGTTTTGCCTGCTGAGAAGATCGGGATCTAACCCGGTAATGGTCATGGCCGCATTCCCGTCTTTCGCATTTTCATAAGGCGCAATTGCTTTCCAGGCGGAAAAGTCGGTTATCGCATCTTTGGGTCCATATTGAAATCGGACAAGTTCGGTTTGTTCATCACCGTACATTACATCCACCTGGCGGGCACCGGCTTTATAGGCTGCTTTGGTAACTTCGCGGATAAGTGGTGCGGCGCTGAAAGGTACGCCATAGACCATCGGTCCGCGGATCAGCAGCCTTTGACCAGGTTGAAGATTCAACCCGACTTGAATGGCAATTTCTGCGTATTTTTCCAATTTCATCTGAAAGTCTTTGATGGTCATCTTTCCTCCTGAACTGGCAATATGGGTACCATGATCTCCATGATCTATCGGGTATTATACCGTGCTGATCGTGGACTGGAGATTTTTAGTGGACATGGGATCAATTAAATACCAACAGCCGGAGGATTTCCTCCGGCTGTTGCGGATGAGAAGATATAGCGCTGTAATTATCCCAGATATTCTTTCACCGGTTCTTCCTGAAGGAAGACCAGATTGAGAATACCACCGATCATGGATGGGACGTTGCCATATAGAATGGTGGCAATTTCGAAAATTGCGATCATCTTAACGTCGCTGGCGGTTACAACTTTACCAGACATCAGCCGCGATGCATAGACTACTTCGAAAATTCCCAGTACCATAGGCAGGACCACCACGGGCAGGCATAGAATACCGATGATGGAAACCACAAATCCGCAGGTAACCGATAATCCGGTGAGAATGTTGAGGATACCGCTGACCAGCAGGATGATTTCGATCACCTGTACTTTACCGGGTTTTGCATTTACTGTAACAATGGTTTGGTTAGACATTTTGACCTCATAAGTTTTTGTTTCTGACATATATACGGAGGTCGGGTGCCGGAGTTGCAAAAAATAACCGCCATCGAGTGAATGGCGGTTGTGTGATTTTATGAGTACTCTTTGAGCTGTCTCGCTCGCCGTGGATGCCGTAAACGTCTCAAGGCTTTCCCTTCAATCTGGCGAATACGCTCGCGGGTCAGTCCGAATTTTTGACCGACCTCCTCCAATGTATAAGTTCGACCGTTGTCGAGCCCGAAGCGAAGGCGGAGGATGCGTGCTTCCCGCGGGGAGAGCGTCCCCAGCACTTCATCCACTTTTTCATGCAGCATATTGCGGTAAGCGGTTTGGATGGGTGTGGGCGTAATATCGTCTTCCACAAACATACCCAATTCTGAATCTTCTTCATCTCCAACCGGGCTTTCCAGCGAGAGTGGCAGCCATGAGACGCGCAGCATCCATTGTACCTTGCGCAGGGAAAGTCCCAGTTCACCGGCAAGCTCATCCACGGTGGGGGCGCGTCCCAGATTCTGTTCGAGTTCATGGGTCAGCTTGTAGAGTTGACGGATGCGGTCGATCATATGCACGGGAACGCGAATGGTTCTGCCCTGATCCGCAATGGACCGGGTGATGGTCTGGCGGATCCACCAGGTGGCATATGTTGAAAAACGAAAACCTTTGTGATAATCGTACTTTTCGACTGCTTTCATCAACCCCAGGTTGCCTTCCTGGATTAAATCGAGAAAGGGAACGCCGCGTCCTATGTATTTTTTTGCGATGCTGACGACCAGCCGGGTATTGGCCTTGATCAAGTGCTCGCGGGCGGAAATACCATCCTGAATGGTTGTTTCCAGTTCGTGACGGCGGGATTGCTCCACTTTGCCACAGCTGTGTATTTCTTTTTTAGCTGCCCGCCCGGATTCAATGCGCTGGGCAAGGCTCATCTCTTCGTCTATATTGAGCAGGGGAACGCGCGACATCTCCTTCAGGTATAAGCCAACGGTATCGTCAATGGAGATGCGCTCGAGATCAGAATAAGGATCGAAATCGCTGGGGGGCAGGGGGTCTTCCTCCTGCAGAGAAAAATCATTATCGTGATCAAGGATATCCACGCCACGGCGGCGCAGGGCAACCATTAAGGCTGAAAGATGCTCAGAATCATCATCTCCATCCGGATAGAATTCCATTAAATCTTCAGTTGTCAGGTATCCCTGGACATCTGCTTTTTCGAGCAACATGCTCAGAATCTCGGTGTTCTGCCTGTGTCGACTTGAATAAATCACTTGCACCCTCCTCCTCATACAACGGTTGACTTTCCAGCCTGTTTACACCCCCAAGATGTGGGTGGCAGTCATCCGGTAGACAGCATTGCCACGTTCGCAGTTATTCCACCGGTTGGGTTTGGTGCTCACAACCCCTTTCGTTCCAATTCTCACCACAGGTAGGGCAAAGTCCCAGACAATCCGGCTTGCAAAGCGGTTGAATGGGAATTTCCAGGGTGAGGTATTCGTGTATAAGCGGTTCCAGGTCAATGTGTGCATCATCCGGCAGAATCAGGTTCGATTCGGTCGCCGTTCGACTTGAAAACGCATACAGTTCACTGAACTCCGTTTCCAGATGAGTTTGTGCGGGTTCCAGGCAGCGGACACAATCCAAAAGGATGTCGCCATGAAAATGCGCCTGGCACAGCAATCCCTGAGGCGTACGACTGATTTTTGCCACACCGTGAAAATCGGTGAGCGCCATTTCAGACAGCAAACGAATTGTAGGGAATTCAAACTCAAAGTCGCGGCTATAACCAATGGATTGGCTGATAATGAATCCAACATTGAGCCGCAAAGGGTGACGATTAGAGTTCACATGGACTACTTCAATAAAAGGGATAATTGCTGCAAGCACTGAAAGTATAGCACAAATATTCCAGTAAGTCAATTAATTGTGAATATATTCATAATAATTAACCCTGTGTGGTCAGACCAATTATATGAAGTCTGACCAGTACAACTTCTTATTTAAATGGAACAGCAAGCCTCACAATAAGATGGAAGGCTTGCTGTCTGGTTTTCGAGTTTGTTTATTTTATGATTGGGGAGTGCCAAGTCCCTGATTGCCGGCCGGCCCGCGTCCACTGCGGCGCATGCCATCGTGCGATTTCATCCAATCAGCCTGTTCCTGTGTCAAATTCCCATCTTCTACAGCCAGATCGATTGCGGCGCTGCGTGCTTTCACCATCATTTCACGGAATTCCACAACGGTCATCCCCTGATCGCTGGCGATCTGTGCCAGGGTTTTTCCTTCATCCAGCAGTGTTTCAAGCTCCTCGACGGTCAGACCAAGTTCTTTTGCCAGAGCGGTGGTCATTTCTTCGTGCAGCCAGCCATTCCGGTCATAATTTTCACTCAGAAATTGACCCATATTCCCGCGGTCTTTAAGCCAGTCAGCCTGCTCTTGAGTCAACTTGCCGCTCTTGACTGCCAGATCAATTGCTTCATTGCGTACACGTAAAATCATCTCGCGGAACTCCACCACAGTCATACCTTGTTCTCCGGCGATCTGGGCGGGTGTGTTGCCTGCGGCAATTTCTTTTTCCAGTTGATCAACGGTCATACCCAGCTCATTTGCCAATGCCGTCATCATTTCATCATGCATCCAGCCATCAGCGAGGATATTGTTGGAGTTGCGCCCGCCACCACCTACGCCGGGAGGGGTTCCAGGATCAGCAGAAACGATGCCAATACTTCCAATTGATACTACCAGTACTGCGGCTAATAAAAGACCTGTAACAATCTTTTTCATTTTTATCTCCTTGAAAAACATTTTGATGCTGTCAGGATATCAACCAGGTATGAAGAATTTGTGAAAAAGATGTGCAGATCATGTAGACTTGTTGGTGCTTGTGATCGATAAAGGTGTTTCCACATCGGAATAATAAATTTGCCAAGGGTATGGTTGTATGAGGAAATAGTAGCCCTAATCTAGTAGTATCCATAGAATTTATCTTCTCTATGGCTATGTGAGATGAAAAAAGTTGTTCTGAATGATATAATTTCAAACTAAAACTAGTAAAGCGTGCGTACATGATCGAGAAAATGGAATCTATCCTGAATGCTCAACACTAGCCTAAGAAAAATACTCAATAGTAATTTGCTTTTATTTATTCTCCTTGCAATTTGTATTTTATTCGGATTAGCCTGGCTATATCATCCTGCCCTTAACTTTCCGCTTACAAATGGGGATGATTTGGTAATTCTTTCCAAGGTCGCCAACACTACAAATCCTGGCGAGTTTTTCTTCACTGATTGGGGACTGGGGAATAACGCATACCGTCCATTGCACTCACTTTCAATTTGGATTATGTATAAATTGGTCGGTGTGTGGGCATACCCAAACCAGTTGACCAACTTGGTATTGCATATACTGAATACGTTGTTGATTTACTATATCCTCTGGAAAGATAATGTGCCAATTTGGATTTCCTTTGGGGTGGCCTTACTGTTTGGCACTTCGATGTATTCCATGTCCCCCGCTACCTGGATTTCTGACAGACCAAATTTAATGGTGGCTATCCTTTTGAATCTCAATCTGGTTCTTATCTTTCGACATATTAGGTCGCCTCACATTGCGATAGTAGCAGTCTCCACATTCATTTCGATTTTGGGGTTACTCTGTAAAGAGAGCGGGTTGGTTATTCCACTACTGATCATTGTTCTTGCAATCGCTCTGAATTTAAAGTATCGCAAACCGCTCATTATTTCCAGTGGGATTGTTTTGTTGCTATATTTTGCCTTTCGGTTTGTGGTATTTTCATCACAGGCATATTCTTACTCGGAAAGTGGATATCTTTTGGGGGTAATTGCATATCCAGACAATACGCAATTCTCTTTTTTTCTTCAAATACTAGTATTTTTGGATAATGTTCTTAAAAATATAGTTGCTAATATATTGATGATCTTTGGTCCGGAAGGTGGTTTTCAACCTTGGGCAGAACTTCAATCACGATTGTCCATGGTTCTTTCAATTTTTTTGTTATCTGTTATGGCATTTTTATGCCGAAAAAAGAATCCGCTTTATGTGGCTGCACTCTTTATTTTGATCATTAATGCCTTAATCCATTTCCAGTTATTTCGATATAGAGCACTTTATTTAGGCTTTGAAGCTTTACTGTTATTTGTCGGTTCCGGTTTTAGTGGTTTTCGCTGGATAAATAAAAATTGGGTCGGTTGGGTCTTAAGCAGCCTGCTTTTTGTTGCTTTGCTTTCCAATGTTTCCTATTCGGTTGATCATTTGGAGAATCAGACATTCAAAAAAAATCGTGAGATCAATCGATATGAATTACAGACTGTGGTAACTCAACGTGGTGATCATATTTCCCCTGAAATCATCGAGGAGGTATTGGAACTTTACAAAAGAAAATGACTTCCATTGGGCAGCCATTTTGCGTTCTTTATGGAGTACATGCAGGGTTGTTTTCGGTTATTTCCTCAAAATCAAAACGTGCTTCATAGGGTGAATAATAGGTTCGGTCTGGCATTAACGATAGTGAAGAACCAAAATATTTATTCAGAACAACTCTGAATGTATTCACCGGAGTAATCCCATTATATAACATAGAGTAATCTCCGTCGGAGAAATAGTATGCATTTAGTATTTTAATACGATCATACTTATCGCCTGCTCCAAAGCCATAGGTACCATGATCGCCTTGCACGATAATAACAACTGGACGAGTGGAATTAAGCTTTATCTGCTTAATAATTTCCAGCATGCGTTTATTTAGATAGGTTACCTCGTCTATATATGCTTTACGGGCAAACTCTCTCCTTGAGGTTAGATCAGGATTTAGAGTGTAATATCTTGTTGCATTTACCGGATTTCCATCGGCATCAAAAGTGGCAGGAGGATGTGGGGCAATAAGATGTATGTGAACCAACTTTGGAGAAGCTGTAGGCGGTAGATTGCTCATGTTATCTAGCTGAAAGAACACATTTTCTCTGAATTCCGAGTACGAAGAGTTTATAAATTTTTGTAACCAGGCCGGCTGAGATGTCTGGTCGTCAAGGATAAGTTTGAAGGCAGTAGAATCATAGAACATGGATTCAAATGCCTGTAATCCTTCGAATAATTTTTTGAGAGGTTCTTCGGTCTTTGGCGATAGATAGTTATCGGAATTTGTAATTGTCCCAGGTGGAAATCCAGTATCGAAGGTGGTTAATTTATATCCGCTTGCTCGAAGCGTGTGGTACAAAATGTTGTTATTCAAAGAATTTGTGAGCCCTAGCACACTATCCAATTTGGGGTGGATATTTTGCACAAATGACATATTTAGCGATGAGTTTAACGATAGGAGTGTTTGAGCATAGTTTGAACGACTACATTCCCCTATAAAAAAGCCTTCGTCTTTTAATGCATTAATAAATTGGGAATTATCATATTCGAAACGAGTAGATAAAACGTCTTCTCGAGTGTAAGTATCTAAAATTATATAATATATATCCGGTGCTTCTGGTCCGACCACGATATCCAGTGCTGGAATATCGCTACTGGTAATCGTCAACATTTCTGCTTCGGTTTTCTCTCTGCGATTTTCATATGAAATTATTCGGCTTGTTGGAATGATAAGTATGGCAATGGTAATTACATTAAGTGGGAGATTAATATTCGACGGATTTCCCTTTTGAATTAACCAACCAGACACCAACAAAAGGATAATGGATATGAGGATTAGGTATCGATGCCGGAGCAGGTTTAGCAGAAACCCTTCTGCTGTGTCATGCAATTGATAAATCTGACCATATGAGAAAAAAATTACCAGAAAGACCAGAGTGAATAACGCTGCTTTATTCCATGACCTAAAGAGGACTTTTGCACAGCCTAATACCACCATTGCAACAATTAAACTGATGAAAGTGGGGCGGATGATCATCCAAATTTGCAGTTCGGTGACATTATGGGCATACATCAATATCGATGGGTATGCAGCAAATATGAAAACATATAGTGGTATTCCAAGGATGGAATTTATAATTCTTTGAAAACGTGGTGATGTGGCTGTTTGAGACACAAAACTCTCCAACTTAGCAAATATTTTGCAAAAAATTAGATAATTAGATTCACATGTTTGTGCAAGTATATCGCGTTATTAGTAATTGGTCGAAACGAACACATAGAAAACACGATATTATTCCAATATAATTATGATTCACGAGGTCATTTTATTTGCGGAGATTAAGTGGATTTTATGAAAATCTGTCTTGCTACTGAAAATCCGGGTAAGCTGGAAGAATTCTTATCCCTGTTGGAAGAGTATCCATTTGAATGTGTTACCGCCCGGCAAATGGGTTTATTCCTTGATGCCGAAGAGACCGGCAACACATATCGCGAGAACGCCCAGATCAAAGCGCATCTGTATGCCAACGCGACCGGTTTGCCATCCCTGGCGGATGATACCGGCCTGGAGGTACAGGCGATTAATGGGGCACCGGGTCTGTATTCCAAACGATATTTACCACAACCCGGGGCAACCGATGCTGACCGCAGGCAATTCCTGCTCTCCAACCTGAAAAACTTTCCGCGTCCCTGGAAGGCGCGCTTCACCTGTACGGTGTGTGTCGCGCTTCCGGATGGCAGCGAATGGTTTACCAGCGGGGAATGCAGGGGTGAGATCGTCCCTGAAGGACGGGGCGAGAATGGCTTTGGCTATGATCGCATTTTTCTCTTGCAATCCCAGGGATTGACCATGGCTGAGCTTTCGCTTGTACAAAAGAATGTGCTCAGTCATCGGGCAAAGGCAGTGATTGCCGCGATTCCCATTTTGGACAGACTGGCAAAGGATAAACCCTGATGGATTTCAAACAGGTCAGTGATCACAGTTGGTATGCGCATAGCCGCTTATATGAGTACAACAGCGGCATCATCGAATCCGATGGTCTCGTTTGGCTTATCGACCCGGGAATGACACCGGATGAGGTGATCCATATTCGTGAGTTCTGCACAAAACAAGGCTGGGAAATTCAAGCTGTTTTGATCACACATTTTCACTACGACCATGTTCTGGGTGTCAATGCTTTTGATGATGCCATCCGGGTGACACATGGCCGTTTCGAGGCAGAGTACACGCGGATGAAACAACGCAACCAGGCGGCAATTGACAGACTGGTTGCCGGTGGAGATATGAATCTGCCACCCTGGGGATGGGATGTGACATCCGACTGGCAGATCAACCGAACACAATCCTTCCTGATCAATGACCTGGAGGTGCTGGTGATTCCCCTGCCCGGGCATACCGCAGACCAGATTGGGGTCTTCATTCCCCGGGATGGGTCTCTGTTTGCCGCGGATACATTATCCGACCTCGAGATACCCTTCCTCAGTTTTGATGCCCTTGCTTATCAAAAATCTTTGGAAAAGCTGCGGCGCTACACGTTGGAAAGGATCGTCCCGGGACATGGGTGCCCTTCCCTGGGTGCAGTTGAAAGTCGTGAAAGGATTCAACGTGATTTGGTGTACATTCGCGTGTTAAGGCGGATGGTGAAGCGTCTGCTGGGCGGCGGAGCCAGCCTTGAGCAGGTCCGCGAAGCCTGTGCGGATATTCCGATCATTCTGCCCGATGATAATTTCGGACCGCATACCTGGAATATTGAAAGCATTTTCCTGGAGATGGGCGGAGATGCCGGCGAAGAAAAAATCGGTTGGGAGCGAGAGTGGGATTAACCTAATTGTCGGAAGATACACCTGCCAATGATTCTATCCTGCGGATAAAATCGCCCTTGGAATCGGTATAGGAATCACGATCCGTCTGATATTTTGCAGCAAGCCCTATTTTTAATTGGGCATATTCATTTGCTTCATCCGGATGGTTGCGCAGATAATCTCGAAACGCCATATGGCGCACCCAGAAAGGCGTGCCGAATTCCACGACATGCAGGTGGAATTCATCTTCCGAATGTCTGCCCTTGTAAAAGTATCTCCTGTTGGGCAGGTCTGTTTCATACCTGGGTTCATAGATATACCCCAACGAGGCGACTGCGGCGATCAATTGATTTGTTTCCGTCAGAGAAATAATGGCAGCCAGAATATCAATGGTTGGCTTGGCGGTCATGCCCGGGATGGCTGTGCTGCCGATATGTTCAATATGAGTGAGGAGTGCTCCAGCGGCTCGTTGGAGCAGATTTTGTTCCGCGGCGAATTTTACGCTCCACTGCGGATCGTAGGTATGCAGGGTTACCGGTGTATCCAGGGGCATTAGTGTACAACCAATGCAAGCACCCAGGACAGGATCAGGATGATCGAGATAATGATGAATACGATCCGCTGCATGCGTATTTTGCGCTGTTCGCGGGTCGATCCGCTTTTCTTTGTGTTATTGTTGCTCATATGATTTATTCCAATCGCTTTCTGTAGAATATTATAATCCGGCTTTGACGTGAAAAACCAGCCCCGGGTTATCCGGAGCTGGTTGCTTTTAATCACACAGATTCAATATCTCAAAATGGCGGCAATGCTGCCGACCTGATCAAGCTCGTGTGAATTGTGTACCACCTCTACATCCCCACCGGATTGCAACACAGAACGAACTGCCAGATCGACGACATCCGAAACCTTCTCGGTTTTGGAGGAACACAGGGGACATACATCCAGCTTGTGGGGTGTGATGAGCCCGCAGTTTTGGCATTGAACACCTTGAGAGACATAACCATCCCTGAACATAAGGGTCTGAACTCGATGGTTGCTGACTGCATTGAGAACATTTTCCACACCGACTGCTCCACCGCTGCCTTTGGCAGATGCCGTGACGGCGGCATTGATCATTTTGTGTTCCCTTTTCTTTTCAGCCTCCTCGCCGGTCTGCATTGCCTTGCCGAGCACTTCTACATGGCTGGCAGTCATCGCGATGGGAAAAGTACCCACCACCAAGCTTTGCCATGCCTTGGGGAATTCCGCAAGGAAGGCTTGTACATTGTCATCTGTTCCACCGATCAATATTCGGCGAATACTTTTGGCTTCGAAGAAATGGACTGCAAAATCAGCCGAAGCTTTCATGTTGCGGTCGACGACTTCATCTTCGTAACCGGTTCGACCGGCAATTCCGCCCCTGCGACCAGCTACGGTGGAAGCTCCTCCGCGTTTGACGTGTTTCACTTCCTCACCCAGGGTGCCTTCCTGTTCTTCCAACTCGCCAAGATGGAAGTAGAACAGCCGGGCGCCTTGTTTGTCCACCAATACCACACCATATCCGCCATAGGCATCCCATATGTCAGCCAATGGTTTGAAGTGTGGATGGTTGCCGACCCAAACTCGACTATTGAGGGTCACCGATAAAGGATAGGCTCTAAAAAAGCCATCCGGCGCGCACGAAAAAACAGCCACGCTTCTGCCGGTCCAGTCATACTCATGGGCAAAATACTGTTCTATTCGGTCCACGTCCTTCGGAAGTTCCAGGTCTTTCAGCATGCTTCTGAGCCGCAGCCGGTAGGCGTCGGCGTTGCCTTGGGCTGGTTCGGTATTCAAATACAGGCTGAGGACCTGGTTCTGCGATGTGTACTCCAACAGTTCACGCAAATCGCTTTCAGTCAACATATGCCCTCCTTACGGTACTAAGAAATGGCGTACTCTGGCTTACGGGCGAGTTCCGAGCTTCAGTTCAATCTCCTTTTCCGATCCGTTTCGAATAATCGTCAGGGTGACCGAATCACCCGGGTTCTTGTTATTGATCAAATATTTCAATAGATCGCCAAAGGTGAGGATGTGATGCCCGTCAATGGCGGTAATCAAATCACCTCCCTTGGATAATCCCTGAATTTGCGTGGCTTGGGTTCCGGCTTTCAACCCGGCTTTATCTGCCGGACCACCCGATACGATGCTGACAATATAGGCGCCGGTGGATTGCGGCAAACCAAGTTCTTCCTCCATTGCCAGTGAGAGGGATGGCAAACTGGACAAACCAAGGTATGGGTAATCGTACTTCCCGTTGGCAATCAGTTCAGGAACCACACGCTTGACAATATTAATGGCTACGGCAAACCCAATGCCAATATTGCCTGAGTCACCGGTCAATGTTGTACTGCTGGTTTGAATGGCTCGGTTGATACCAATAACCTGACCCTGCAGGTTGAGCAGCGGTCCGCCGGAATTACCCGGGTTGATGGCTGCATCTGTTTGGATGAGATCGCCGGCGGTGTAAACACTGCCGTCCTGGGTGGAGTGCATGGAATCAAGCGTCCTGCCCAGAGCAGAAACGATGCCGGTGGTCATGGTGCCATCCAATCCATACGGGTTGCCAATAGCTACCACAGTCTGCCCGACCTTGATTTGATCCGAGTCACCCATTGGCAGAGGAACCAGCTCGTCGGCTGGGGCATCGATCTTCAAAACGGCAATGTCCGAATCTTTATCGGTGCCGACCACAGTGGCGCGGGCTTTGAAGCCGGAGGGAAAATCGATCTCAATATCCTGAGCGTCTTCGACCACATGATAATTGGTGATGATATGTCCGTCCTTATCGTAAACGAAGCCCGACCCTTGCCCGGTACCCATACCCGAACCCACGATAATGGCAACCACGCCGGGGCTGACATTTTCATACAGGGCAGCCTGGGCGTCTGAGAGGTTGGCGTAAACCTGGGTATCCAAGACCTGCTGGGGTAAGGCAGCCACCTGGGTGGACATTTGTGCGGCTGCCGTGGGGACTTGTTGAATTTGTCCCACGATGCCATCACCCAGATGAATGGGCCCCGCACATGCAAGCATGCTGGATATGATGACGATTACCGGTATTAGTATTTTTAACCTTTTCATATTGCCTCTTGGTCGGGAGGGATGTTTTATGATTAATTTCTCCCGGCTAATTTTCTAAACAAAGCTTTATCATCTTCCGATAGATTGCGGGGAATGGTGACTTTAATGCGGGCGTAAAGATCGCCGCTCTGAGCAGGAGTCTTTAAATGTGGCATTCCCCTTCCGCTCAATCGGAATGTCTGCCCGGGTTGTGTGCCTGCCGGAATGGTGAGCAGTACCGACCCTCCCGGCGTGTTAACGTTGACCTGTCCGCCCAGAATGGCAGTGTATAGGTCAATACTGGCGTCGGTGTAAAGATCATCTTCTTTGCGTTCGTATCGGATATCGGAAAGGACATCAATCACCAGATATAGATCCACCTTTAGGTTGGCAGTGGAACCTGCCGGTACGCGAACCTTGGTACCGGTCCTTGCCCCGCGTGGAATCTTAACCTCCAGCCGGGAAGTGCCGGATTGGATGGTGCGCGTGGTACCTTGATAAGCTTCCATGAGCGTGATCTGAATGGGCTGTTCCATCGAGCGCGGCGCCTGGCTGCGCGAGGATGTTCTGCCGGCAGTATTCATCCCTCCGGCTGCGAAATCTCCGAAGATCATACGGAAGAAATCGGAAAAACCTCCTCCACCGCCACCAAACAGGTCGCCGAGATTATCCACCTGCACCCGGCGTCCACCACCCTGTCCGGAGTTATACCATTGCTCCCAGTTAAAACCGCCCGGCGTCCCTCCGCTCTGCTGGTAATTAAAGTAAGAATCACCGAGTTGATCGTACCGCGTTCGTTTTTGCGGATCACTCAGTACCTGGTATGCTTCATTGATATCTTTGAACTTATCTTCTGCCTTTTTATCATCCGGATTGCGGTCGGGATGGTATTTCATCGCCAGCTTGCGATAAGCTTTTTTAATTTCCTGATCAGAAGCACTACGCTCGACGCCAAGAGTTTTGTAGTAGTCTTTATATTCCATAAGTTGTATTAATTATGAGCCGCCGGGTGGTTAAGTCAATATCTTTACGACACATCTAATAATGTTCTAACAGATATCTAAATTTGCTTTAATCCTGGCTACATATTTTGCATGCAATCGCGTCTTTAAAGTCAGATACAAGACTACCATAGCGCCACGGTAGCTATGCTATACTGATTTGCATAACGGTCTTTCTCTTTTATTTCACACCTTTACCAATTATGGATGGATCTTGATCCTGTGGAACTGACATCCCAGCAAGAGGAAATTGCCTACCCAGTCCGGTCAGCCAGAACGTTCTTGACCGGACCAGCCGGGTGCGGCAAAACCACCGTGGGCGCGGAGCGCTTGTATCGAATGCTTCTGGGTGGCATTCCGGCAGACCAGATACTGGTGCTGACCCCGCAGCGTTCGCTGGCAGGGGCGTATCATGAGGTGCTCGCCCGTGTGGATATTCCCCCGGGCGGGTCGGTGGATATTTTGACCATGAATGGTCTGGCGCAGCGCATGATCAACCTGTTTTGGGCTATGGTGGCACCCAATGCCGGGTTTGCATCTGTTTCCACCGCCCCCAACTATCTCACCATCGAAACCGCCCAGTTTTATATGGCGCGCATTGTCGAGGAAAAACGCTCGCGGGAGGGTTACTTCGCCGCGGTGAAGATGGATCCGCACCGGCTGTACAGCCAGCTACTGGATAACCTGAACAAATCCGCCCTGGTTGGCTTCCCTTACGCCGAGATCGGTGAACGCCTGAAATCCGCCTGGAGTGGCCCTACCAGCCAGTTGCGGGTATACGATCAGGCGCAGGATTGCATCAACCTGTTTCGCGCATTTTGCCTGGAGAATCGCCTGCTGGATTACTCTCTGCAAATGGAGCTTTTCTACCAGCGCCTGTGGGACAGCCTGCTCTGCCATAAATATCTCGTTGATCGTTATCCACACCTGCTGGTTGATAACCTCGAGGAAGACACCCCAGCCGCGCATGACATTCTGGCCACCTGGCTGCCCTCACTGAAGACCGCGTTGCTGATCGCCGACCGGGATGGTGGTTACCGTCAATTTCTGGGGGCAGACCCGTCTTCCGCGGAGAAGGTAGCGAACCTGTGTGACGAAGTGATCACTCTGGAACAGTCCTTCGTTTCGCCCGAGCCGTTGCAGCAATTTGTGAAGCAGATCGCAGCAGCCAGCAGGCAGGCGGAATGGACGCAGAAGGATGATCCGGCTATTCCATCACTGGCTGCCCATATCGAATTCGCTGCACATCATTTCTTTCCGCAAATGTTGGATGCCTGTGTCGAGACGGTCAGAGAACTGGTGGAAGAACAGCAGGTGCCGGCGGAAGAAATCGCCATCCTGGCGCCGTTCATGCCGGATACCCTGCGTTTCAGCCTGGTTCACCGCCTGGGTACGCTGAACATCCCGGTGCGTACGGTGCGCCCGTCGCGCTCCCTGCGCGATGAGGCTTATGTGCGTTGCATACTGACACTCGCCAAACTGGCGCATCCGCAGTGGGAGCTTGCCCCGCATTTGCAGGATATTATCCATACCCTGCATGTATCCATCGAAGAGCTGGATTTGCTGCGGGCAACCCAATTGGGCAGGATCATCTATCGCCGCAAGGGCAGCCAGTTTGCGCTCTCTGATTTTGATCAAATTCACCGTGCTGAAAAGGAAAAGATCAGCTATGTTTGCGGCAATCGTTATGAAACGTTGCGCAAATGGCTGGAGCTTTATCGGCTGGAGCCGGTGGATGAATTGGATATCTTTTTGCGGCGGATCTTTGGCGAGGTGTTGTCACAGCCGGGTTTTGGCTTTCACGCGGACACGAACGCGGGTGAAGTCACTGCCAACCTGGTCGAATCCGCTGCCAAGTTTCGCTTCAACATTCAGCAGACTGTTGGGGTGGAAGCATCGATTGGCAGGGAATTCATCCAATCTGTGGAAAGCGGTCTGGTGGCAGCCCAATTCTTGCGCCAATACCAACAGGAAAACAAGGGTGCGGTATTCCTGGCACCGGCACACACCTATTTGATGCAAAACAAGCCGGTGGATGTGCAGATCTGGCTGGATATTGGCTCATTGGGTTGGTGGGAACGTCTGGAGCAGCCGCTCACCCATCCTTATGTCTTGAGCCGTTCCTGGGAGCCGGGCAGTAAGTGGACGGACACGACCGAATATGCAGCCAATCAACGCAGTATGTACCGTGTGATTGCCGGTTTGCTGCGCCGTTGCCGCCGGAAGGTGTATTTCCATTATGCCGAGATCAATGAGCAGGGATTTACCCAACAGGGAGAGTTGCTGAAGGTGCTGCAAACTGCGGCGCTCCGTTCGCAATTCTTCCAGAGCGCCGCCGGCAGCCAGGGGGATGATCATGCCTGAAAAGTTTCGTCCTGCGCAGCAGGCTATTCTGCAATACCAGGGCGGCTGGATGGGTATATCGGCAGTACCGGGCAGCGGCAAAACCTTTACCCTGTCTGCCCTGGCAGCCGAGATCATCCGGCGCGGCGGGCTGGAAAGCGACCAGGAAGTGCTGGTGGTAACGCTGGTCAACTCAGCGGTGGATAACTTTTCACGGCGGGTGGCGACCTTTCTGAAGGATGTAACCATTCTGCCGGGTATGAGCTATCGCGTTCGTACGTTGCACGGTCTGGCGCACGATATCATCCGCCAACGGCCGGCAATGGTGGGGCTGGCCAGCGACTTTGCCATTTTGGATGAACACGCCGCAGACCAGATTCTGACCCAGGCGGTACAGACGTGGATTGCGATGAACGCAAATGAACTGCCATCATTGATCGATGGCGGCGAGGAAAACCCCAAATTTGCCTACATTTGCAAAAACCAGTTGCCGAATGTGCTCAAGGAAACGGCCCTGGCTTTTATCCGCACCGCCAAAGACAGGCAGATCTCTCCTGAACAGCTTGCCCGGTTATGTGAACAGCATCCCGGCGGGATGAGCCTGGCAAGGCTGGGAGTGGATATCTATTTCAGCTACCAGCGTGCCCTGCAATATCGTAACGGGCTGGATTTCGACGACCTGATCCGCTTTGCGCTGACCATGCTGCAGGAGGATCCGCTGCTGGTGGAGCGTCTGCGGCATCAGTTCCCCTATATTCTGGAAGATGAGGCACAGGATTCCAGCCGGCTGCAGGAGGAGATTCTGCGCCTGTTGGCAGGCAGGGATGGCAACTGGGTGCGCGTTGGCGACCCCAATCAGGCGATTTTCGAAACTTTTACCACGGCATCTCCAATGTATTTGCGGAATTTCATCCGCGAACAGGGGGTGGTCTCCCGACCGCTGCCTGCCAGTGGACGTTCTGCACGCAAGATCATCCGTTTGGCAAATTATCTGATCGATTGGACGATGAACGAGCATCCCAACCCGGAGGTGCACTCCGCGCTGGCGAAGCCGTATATCGAACCGGTGGCGGCAGACGATGCTTCACCCAATCCACCGGATGAGACCGCCGGCATCATCACCGTCACCCAGGTGTATCCGCCGGATTCCGAATTGGACAAGGTCGCCCGTTCGGTAAAGGGCTGGCTGGATACGCATGCGGATGAAACGGTCGCCATCCTGTCGCAAAATAACCGCCATATGGAATCCATGGCGGCGGTGCTCGAAGTGGCAGGTGTACCCTATGTGGAATTGCTGCGCAGCACCTCCACCACGCGCCAGACCGCCAGCCAGATCGCCCAGGTGCTTCGCTACCTGGCGGATCCGGTCAACGCAAAGCTGTGCCAGGACTGCTACAAGACCTGGAAATCGCTCACCGGCGGCGTGGAAGCGGATGCCGGGATCGTGAAGCGCGGATTGGCGGTTCTCAAAAAGCAGACCGATCTTTTTACCTTCTTTCACCCGCCGGGCATGGACGCATTGGATAACCTGGCGGATGATGCGCAGCGGGATGCCCCGGCGCTGGACGACTTGCGGGAGTTTCGTCTGCAAATCCGCAAATGGCTGGAAGCCACCCTGCTGCCTGTGGATCAGACCATCCTGACCATTGCACAGGATCTGTTCAGCGACCCGGCCGATCTTGCCCTGGCGCATAAACTGGCTTCCTATCTGAACCAGATGTCCCGTTTGCACCCTGAATGGCGCCTGCCGGAATATGTGCTGGAACTGGCGACGTTTGCCGGTTATGCCCGCAAACTGCCCGGCTTTTCCCGGGAAGATGAAGGGTTCGATCCCGATCAGTACAGGGGCAAGGTGGTGCTGGCAACGCTGCATAAAGCCAAGGGATTGGAATGGGACAAGGTTTATCTGACATCGGTGAACAACTTTGATTTCCCCTCCGGGGCAGCAACGGATGAATTCCTTTCCGAAAAGTGGTTCATCCGTAACCGGTGGAACCTGACCGCCGAAGCTCTGGCAGAACTGGATGCGTTGCTGGGTGGCGGGCAGCTTCCGCGTGGAGAAGCGACCCTGATCGACCGCAACAAGCTGATCGGGGAAAGGCTGCGCCTGCTCTACGTGGGCATTACCCGCGCCCGGCGGGAGTTGGTGATCACCTGCAACAGTGGATTGCGCAACCAGGCAAAAGCAGCCGTGGCGCTGACCGCTCTGGATGATCATTTACGGGGGCAATCATAATGGTGAGGCAACATGGAGATTAGAGATTTCACCTTCAGCCAGAATGCCCTGCAGGATTTTTACGACTGCCGGTGGAGATTCAAGCTGCGTTATATTGATCACCTTGCCTGGCCGGCTGCCGAGACGGATGACCAACTCCTCTTCGAAGCGCACCAACAACAGGGGAACGATCTGCACCGCCTCATCCAGCAGATGATGGCGGGCGTTCCCGAGGAAATATTGCGCCAGGCAGTTGCCGACCCCCAGGTGCAGATATGGTGGGATGCCTTCCGCGCTGGCCGGGACGTGCTGGCGCCGGTCTTCGATGACCGGTCGGGTATCATCCGTCTGGCGGAGCACACCCTGATGGGGCGTCTGGAAGATTACCGCCTGGTTGCCAAATTTGACCTGCTGGTGATTTATCCCCGTGAGAAGCTATGGATCTTCGACTGGAAGACCACCCGCAAGCCGCCCCGCCAGAACAGGCTGGCTGTGAAGATGCAAACCGTGCTTTACCCGTTGGTTGCGCTTCAGGCAGGATCGCAATGGAACGGCGGTAAAGCCTGGCAGCCCGAACAGATCGAAATGGTCTACTGGATGTCTGCCGACCCGATCAACCCGATCCATTTTCCCTACCATGCCAGTCAATACCAGGCGGATCGGGAGCAGGTCGCAGGGCTGATTACTGAGATCGTGCGTTTACCCGAGGATGGATTTACAAAAACGCCGGATCTTTCACACTGCCGGTTTTGCCCCTACCGTTCTTATTGCGACCGTGGAGTAACGCCCGGACCGCTGACCGAGATGGATGATACGGAAGATGATATTCTCTCCGGGCTGGCAGATATTGTCCCGATTGAGGAGTAGATGAAAACCCTTGATGAATTTCCCCGTTTTCGCTGGATACCTGCCGTCGAGGTTAAAATCGACCCGGCGGTACTCGCCGCCTGCGGGGGAAGCACCTTTCTTGCCGGCATCCTCACCCGGCGCGGATTCACCGATCCCGCACAGATCCGCGGATTTCTGAACCCCGATGCTTATGAACCTTCCCTGCCGGGGGAACTGCCCGGGATGGCGGACGCAGTGGCGCGTCTGCTGCAGGCGGTAGAACACAGCGAGCGCGTTCTGGTCTGGGGTGATTTCGATGTGGACGGGCAGACTTCCACCACCATTCTGGTGACGGCATTCCAGACGGTCGGGTTGGATGTTGCCTACCACATTCCACTGCGCGAAAGTGAAGGACACGGCATTCACATTCCCACCCTGGAACAGCTGCTGGAAGGGATCAACCTGGTGGTGACCTGCGATACCGGCATCAGCGCCAATGCTGCGGTGGATTACATCCGTTCGCGCGGCGCGGATGTGATCATCACCGACCACCACGAACTGCCGAAAATTTTGCCCGCCGGGACCATTGCGATGGTCAACCCGCATTTTTTGCCGGAGGATCATCCCCTGGCAACGCTGCCCGGCTGCGGGGTGGCTTACAAGCTGGCGCAGGCGCTTTTCGCTGCCGCCCAACTGCGCCGGGATGACAGCGACCTGTTGGACCTGACCGCATTGGGGCTGGTGGCGGATGTGGCGGAATTGCGCGGCGATGCGCGTTACCTGCTGCAAAGAGGACTCAAAGTGCTGCAAAGCAATCGCCGGTTGGGTCTGGCCAAACTTTATGAACTGATCGAATTGAATCCGCAGGTCATTAACGAAGCGGATATCAGCTTTCAACTGGCTCCGCGCTTGAATGCGGTGGGCAGGCTGGCGGATGCCAACACCAGTGTGGATCTGTTCACCACGCAGGATCAGGCACGGGCAGCTTTTCTGGCGCAGGATATGGAAGGGTTGAATGCCCAGCGCAAGCTGCTCACCTCACAGGTGCTGCAGGCAGCCTTGCACCAGATCGAGCAGAACCCTGCCTGGCTAAACGACCCCGTTTTGGTGCTGATCCACCCCGACTGGGTGGGGGGCGTACTGGGGATCGTGGCTTCACACCTGGTCAACCGCTTCAACCGTCCGGTCATTTTGCTGCGCGTCAACTCCGGGGGAGTCGCCGCCGGGTCGGCGCGCTCCATTCCGGGCGTTAATATCACCCGGGCAATCCAGACGCACGCCGGCATCCTGCTCAGTTCCGGTGGACACCCCATGGCGGCGGGGCTTTCCCTGCCGGCGGAACTGGTGCCGGAATTCCGTCAGATGCTGGCGCACACCATCCGCGCGATGGTAACGGAGGCGACACTCGAAGAGGCTGTGCTGGAGATCGACGGCAGCCTGTCTGTGGCGATGGCGGCGGATTTTGCCCTGCACCCGGATAACGAGATTGCCGCGCTGGACCAACTGGCGCCCTTCGGTCAGGGAAACCCGGCGCCGGTGTTCGTGATGGAGCGCGTCTGCGTGCAGGATTCGCTGTTGATCGGCAAGACCCGCGAGCACTGGCTGCTGAACGTGGCGGATGCCGTCGGAGCACAGGCAAAGGTGTTCTGGTGGCAGGCTGCCGACCAATCACCCCCGGAAGGCTGGTTCGACCTGGCGGTCACCGCGCGGATCACCGACTGGCGCGGGGAGAAGCAATTGCAGCTGGAGTGGATGGATGCCCTGCCGCTGCCCGATACCGTCCAGGCGGAATTGCCGGTGATCAACATCCAGTACCTGGATTACCGGCAGGAGCACGACCCTTTCACGATCCTGGAGGGGCTGCAAGCCAGCCGCAACATGCAGGTCTGGTCGGAGGGGGTAAGCCGCGACCAATCCCAGGGAGACCCGCGGATGGAACTCACCCCGGCGGACGACCTGGTCATCTGGACTGCGCCGCCCGGCGGCGTCGAGATCCAGGAGGTGATCGACCGGGTCAAGCCCCGGCGGGTCTTCCTGTTCTGCGTCGATCCGGGGCTGGATTCAGCACGCCCGTTCACCCAGCGGCTGTTCGCCCTGCTACGCGGAAAGACTTTTTGCCAATCCCAACCGGTATCCCTGGAGAAACTGGCGGCTGCCACGGCGCAAAAATCCGAGACGGTGGTTGTCGGGCTGAAATACCTGGAAGCTGCCGGATTTCTGTGCATCGAGAAGCTGGCGGAAGGCAGTCTCACCTACTCGGTGGCGGAAAAACCGACGGCTACGCTGCGTGTCAGGGAATTTGAGCAGATGCTGGTGCGCATGCTGAAGGAAACTGCCGCCTTCCGCGACGACCTGGCGCATGCTTCGCTGGATAGATGGAAGGCGGATTACCCGCTGAAATAAGGGATTTGTTCCAGAAAAACGGCATATTCAGGAACAAAAAGAAACAATTCCATTGCCGGATATGATTTATTCAAATTATACAAAATGGCGGGCGGCAATGAAACCTGTCACAAGTGACAAGATTTTGCCCCTGTTTTTCCCTGAGCATGGGGGGATGATCTCCAGGAAACTCCAAAACAGCCCGCAGGACACAACATCACTGCTTTTTTCTAATGACTTGCTGTTATAATGGGGGATAATTCTAATCAATATCAGCGATGACAGAGGAAAGTAGCCTTCCGCAGGCTGTCAGGGAGATGGGATCGCAGACTGAAAATCCCATTCATGCAGCGGGTTGCGAAGTTCCCTCCCGAGCTGTCTGGGTGAAAAAGGCAAAGTAGTCCAGACCGGAGCCCCCGCCGTTATCCCGGGGAGCCAATCGCCGCAAGGCTGTTGGTGATCGAGCGGGCATTTTTTGCCAATCCGGGTGGTACCGCGGGTCTTCGTTCCCGTCCCAGGTCAGGGATGGGTTTTGTTTTTAATAGGATGGCGACACAAGATTGCCGGCGTACATTTGATTGCCGGGGTAATGGTCAAGGAGGAAGTATGGAAATACTGAAAGAATTGGAGAAGATCAGGGAAGACGGCTTGAATGCCCTGGCTGCGGCGGGTGATTCCGCTGCGCTGGAAGCCTGGCGGATTGTCTGGCTGGGTAGAAACGCGCCGGTGATGGGCATCTTTACCCGCATGGGGCAACTCTCCAAAGAAGAGCGTCCGCTGGTGGGGCAGGCAGCCAATGCGGTCAAGGTAGCGTTGGAGGAAGCCTACAATGTCCGTCTGGAGGAAGCCAAATCGGCAGAGCTGCAAAAGTCGCTGCAATCGGAACGGCTGGATGTGACCCTTCCCGGACGCAAGCCGATCCGCGGCAGACTGCACCCCGCCACCGTGAACCTGCGCCGGATTCTGGCGGTGCTGGCGGATATGGGCTTTCAGGTGTATACCTCGCGGGATGTGGAGACGGATGAGTACAACTTCCAACTGCTGAACATTCCGCCGCATCACCCCGCCCGTGAAATGCAGGATACCTTTTACATCGATTCTCCGCAGGAGGATGGTAGCTATTCGCTGGTGATGCGCACCCATACCTCGCCGGGACAGATCCGCGCCATGCGTGAATTCTCGGCGGGCAACCCGCAAAATCCGCCGCCCATCCGCATTGCCCTGCCGGGGATGTGCTATCGCTACGAACAGATCACAACCCGCTCTGAGGTGCAGTTCAACCAGGTGGAAGGTCTGGTGGTGGGAGAGGGCATCACCTTTGGCGATTTCAAATTCACCCTGCTGGAGTTTGCCCGCCGCATGTTCGGGCAGAACAGCGCGGTGCGCTTCCGCTCCGATCACTTCCCCTTTACCGAACCATCGGCGGAAATGGATGTGGAATGCTTCATCTGCGGCGGCAAAGGCTGCCCGGTGTGTAAAAAATCCGGCTGGCTCGAGGTGATGGGCGCCGGCATGGTGCACCCCACCGTACTGTCGAATGGCGGGTATGACCCCGCGCGCTATTCCGGTTTTGCCTTTGGCATGGGACCGGAACGGCAGTTGATGCTGCGGCACAAGATCAACGATATTCGCTATTTCTGGGGAAACGACATCCGTTTCCTGCAGCAGTTCTAGGAGGCAGGCATGAAGGTTCCCGTATCCTGGTTGAAAGATTTTGTCGATTTGAGCGGTCTGGATGTGACCGATATTGCCTACAAGTTAACCATGTCCGGCATGGAGGTGGAGGACATCCGCTATGCGGGTCTGCCGCTGCCCGCCCATGAAGGACACGGCTTCAAAGTGAGCGGTCTGGCATGGGACCCCGAAAAGATCGTGGTTGCCGAGATCACCCAGGTCAACCCGCACCCCAATGCCGACCGGCTGACGCTGTGCGACCTGTATGACGGCAAAGAGCAGCACGTGGTGCTGACCGGTGCGCCCAACCTCTTCCCCTACAAGGGCATTGGCAGGCTGGAAAAACCGATCAAGGTGGCTTACGCCAAGGAAGGCGCGGTGATCTACGACGGTCACGCCGACGGATTGGTGCTGGCTACGCTCAAGCGGACGAAGATCCGCGGGGTGGAATCCTATTCGATGGTCTGCTCGGAAAAGGAGCTGGGCATCAGCGACGAGCATGAGGGCGTGATCTTCCTGGATGACGATGCCACAGCCGGCACCCCGCTGGTGGATTACATGGGTGACGCCGTGCTCGAGGTCAAGATCAACCCCAACATGGCGCGCAACACCAGCATGCTGGGCATCGCCCGCGAACTGGCGGCGCTCACCGGTCGTTCCTTGAAAAAACCGGTTTACACGCTGGAGACCAGCGGTGAAACGATCGAAGGAAAAGTCAGGATCGAGATCGGCAAGCCGGAGTTGAATCCACGCTTCACTCTGGGGCTGATCCGCAATGTGGAGATCAAGCCCAGCCCCTACTGGGTGCAGCGCCGGCTGCGTCTGGTGGGCACCCGCGCCATCAGCAACATCGTGGATGCAACCAACTACACCATGTTCGAGATCGGCGAACCGCTGCATGCCTTCGATTATGCCGTGCTGCAAAAGCGCGCCGCGGGCAAGCCGGTGGTCATCTCCACCCGCACCGCAAAACAAGGCGAAAAACTGACCACGCTGGATGGCGTGGAACGGACGCTGAGCGAAGCGAACGTGCTGGTATGCGACGATGCCGGCGCCCTCTCACTGGCGGGCGTGATGGGCGGCGCGGAGAGTGAAGTGAGCGACGGCACGCAGGACATTCTGCTCGAGGCGGCGGCCTGGAACTTCATCAATATCCGCCGCACCGCCACGCAGCAAGCCCTGCCCTCCGAGGCTTCTTACCGCTTCTCCCGCGGTGTGCACCCCGGGCTGGCTATCGAGGGCTTGAAGCGCTGCCTGTATTGGATGGCGCAGTGGAGCGGCGGACAGATCGCGCCGGGCATTGTAGACAACTACCCGCTGCCGCCCCGCGACGCGGTGGTGCATGTGACCGAAAGGGATATCCAGCGCGCCCTGGGGATCGAGATCCCGCTGGCGAAGGTGAAGGAATTGCTGGAGCGGCTGGAATTTTCCGGCGAGATCAAAGATGAAGTATTGACGGTCAAGACGCCCGCCATCCGCATGGATATTGGCGAAGGGCTGGTGGGGATTGCCGATGTGATGGAGGAAATTGCCCGGCTGTACGGGTATGAGAACATCCCCGAAAGCCGTATGGCTGACCCGTTGCCGCCGCAGCGCGGCAACCCGACCCTGGAAGCGGAGGATTTCGTGCGTGACAGCATGGTATCGCTGGGCATGCAGGAAGTGATCACCCACCGCATGACCTCACCCGAACTGGAGCAGCGCCTGCTGCCGCAGGGCATGCCGGGGACGGCGGAGAAGGATTACATCCGCCTGGCGAATCCGATCGCGCCGGAAAAACGGGTTTTGCGCCGAAGCCTGCTGGCGTCGGTGCTGCACGTGCTGGCGAACAACCAGCGGCTGGCGGAATCGCTCTTTTTGTTCGAAATTGGCTCGATCTTTCTGCCCTCCGGCGAACTCCTGCCGCTCGAACCGCACCGGCTGGCAATTGCCATGCTGGGGCTGCGCGACCCATCCGCCTGGGATCGGAAACAGGGGGAGCGGGTCGACTTCTATGACCTGAAGGGGATGATCGAGGCGTTGATGAGTGCCCTGCAAATCCCCGTTTCTTTTGCCGCGGCATCCGTGCCCACCTACCACCCGGGAAAATGCGCCGAGGTGAAATCCGGCGAAACGGTGCTGGGCGTATTCGGAGAGCTGCATCCGCAGGTGCAGGCAAACTATGAGCTGGCATCTCCGGTGATGGCAGCGGAACTGGACCTGGAAGCCATGCTGGAACTGGCCGCCATGCGCCGGTTCGCCGTGACGCCGGTGAGCGAGTTCCCGCCGATTCTGGAGGATATTGCCGTGGTGGTGGATGAAGCCCTGCCGGCGGACAAGGTGGAAGGTTTGATCCGCCAGACCGGCGGCAAGCTGGTGGTGAACGTGCAGCTGTTCGATATCTTCCGCGGCAAGCAGCTGGGTGAAGGCAAGAAATCCCTGGCATACAGTCTGACGTACCAGGCGGCCGACCGGACGCTGACGGACAAGGATGCCACCCAGATCCGGCAGAAGATCATCCGCCGGCTGGAGCAGGAGTTGGGCGCCAAACTGCGGTCGTAAAACAATCAGGGCTGGTTTCAAACCAGCCCTGTCTTTTTTATTCTGATTTTGATTTGGAGCCATCCCCAATGCCCAACGGCTTCCACTTTTCCATGTTTTCGCGCAGACGGTGGGATTCTCCGCCGCGGCTGTGCAGCAGATCGAAGCCTTCAGGTTTGATGAACATCTGGTCGCCATCCAACATGCCGGAAATGCCCTGCTGACCCGGCTCTCCGCGTTTGTTCTGACAGAAGGGGCAGGTCTTGGGATCGTGCGGCTGGTAGGTGATGGGTTCCTCGTAGGCGGTGATATAGCCCTCATAATTGCGCAACACGACCTTGTGATCGGACATGGATACCAGGTAATTGGGCATCACCGGAATCTTGCCGCCGCCGCCCGGGGCATCCACCACAAAAGTGGGGACGGCATACCCGGAGGTGTGGCCACGCAACGCTTCGATAATCTCCACACCCTTCGCCACCGGCGTACGGAAATGCCCGGCGCCTTCCACCAGGTCGCACTGGTAGAGGTAATAGGGTCTGACGCGGATGCGAATCAATTCCTGCACGAGTTGACGCTGCAAATGGGCGCAATCGTTAACACCCGCCAGCAATACCGACTGGTTGCCGAGGGGAATTCCGGCGCGGGTCAGGCGGTCGCAAGCCTGGGCGAGTTCCAGGCTGATCTCGTTGGGGTGATTGACGTGGATGTTCATCCACAGCGGATGATATTTTTCCAGCATGTCGGTCAGTTCCTGCGTCACCCGCATGGGCATGAAAACCGGCACGCGCGAGCCGATGCGGATGATCTCGATGTGAGGAATTTCACGCAGGCGGGAGAGCAGTTCTTCGAGCAATTTGGGGGCCAGGGTGAGCGGATCGCCGCCGGAGAGCAGCACGTCGCGGACTTGCGGTGTGCGCTTGAGATAGTCGATCTGTGCTTCAAATTCCGCGCGGGAGAAGGTTGCCGACGGATCGCCGACGATGCGGGAACGGGTGCAGTAGCGGCAATAGGAAGCGCACTGGGTGGTCACGAGCATCAATACCCGGTCGGGGTAGCGGTGCACCAGACCCGGTACCGGCGAGTCGCGATCCTCTGCCAGGGAATCTTCCATCATGCCGGTAAAGGGCTGGATTTCTTCCGCGGTGGGGATGATCTGGCGGCGGATGGGGTCGTGGGGGTCTTGCGGGTCGATGAGCGAAATGAAATAGGGGGTGATCTCCACGCGGAACAAACCGCTGGTGTTGAGGGCTTTCTTTTCGCTCTCGGTCAGCTTGAGGACGGTCTCGATCTCGTCCACCGTATTCAGGCGATGGCTTAATTGCCAGCGCCAGTCATTCCATTTTTCATCCGGTATATCGAGAAATGCCGGAGCACGTTTTGATGCAAATTCTCTGGGGGTCATAGGTTTACCTCTCCAAATAATACGAACCATTCACGCAGTCTCTTGGGGATCACCCCGGGCACAATATCCGAACACCCTCAGCGCGGGGGGTCGTGATCCGTGCGGAAGAAACCTGCATAGAAGGAATATGATTGTAATCTTTTCTTGAGAAGTGAGAGAAGGAAGTGTTCCAGCATGGTTGCCAGACCGCCTAAAAAGCTCCGGGTAAAAAACTGAAGAATCGCTTCATTTCAGATACCAGTTTAGATGGTGTGGGCATAAGAGTCAAATCTTTGCCCAAGTATTAATGTTTTGTTTGAATCCTTTTCATACTGCTTGACGCTTAAAAACGGCAATGTTATCATTAATGTCAACGGATTAGCACTCTCGTTGCGAGAGTGCTAAAAATAGAACATGATGAATGAGCTGACCGACCGACAAAAATTCATTCTGACGCTGGTGATCCATGATTTTGTGCAGAATTCCCTGCCCATCGGATCCCAGTATCTGGTGGAGCGCTATGGTCTCGATCTCAGTTCCGCGACGGTTCGCAACGAACTGGCGGCGCTGGATGAATCGGGGTATTTAACCCAGCCGCACACTTCCGCCGGACGGATGCCCACGGATGAAGGCTACCGTTATTTTGTGGGCAAGCTGATGGATGAAACCGATCTGCCCATCACCACCCAGCGCACGATCAGCCACCAGTTCTACCAGAGCCAGCAGGGTCTGGAGCAATGGATGAAGCTGGCGGTCTCGGTGCTGGCGCACCAGTCAAAAGCCGCTTCGCTGATCACCTCGCCGCACCCCGAGCATGCCCGCTTGAAGCATCTGGAATTGATCGCCACACGGGGCAGACAGGTGTTGATGGTGATGGTGCTGGTGGGGGGCGAAATTTTGCAGCAGATGCTCACCCTGGCTGAGCCGGTCACCCAGGAACAGCTCTCGGGCAGCGCAAGCCGGTTATCCCAGCTATGCCAGGGCCTGGATGTGGCAGCGATCAAAGCCCTGCCCAATCCTTTCACCCCGCTGGAGGAAGATGTTCTCAAGCTGATCGTGCAGTCGTTGGAAAACGTATCCGCATCGGTGGCGGGGGAATTGTACATGGACGGGCTGACCAACGTGCTTACCGAACCGGAATTTGCCCAATCGGAGGAGGCGCGCAAGGCGCTGCGGCTGCTGGAAGAACGAACCCTGCTGGATAACCTGATCGCCCGGACGGTGTTGCATTCCAATGTAGGCGGTGTGCAGGTTTTGATCGGCGGGGAGGGCAACTGGGAGGAACTGAAGCAGTGCTCGGTGATCCTGGCGCGCTATGGCGTTCCGGGGATGGCGACCGGCACGGTGGGCGTGATCGGTCCCACCCGTATGTATTATGGCAGAACAATATCCACGGTGCGTTTTGTAGCCGGTTTGCTGAGTGAACTGGTTACCGACAGCATGGTGGAGTAATGGAAGAGCAAGCATCCCCGCAAATGCAAGCAGGAGATATAGATGGCAGAACGAAAACCTAAAGTACAATCCACGCCGCCCCAGGAAGACCAACTGGCTGAAATGGAAACACGGATTCAGGAACTCGAAAACCAGGTGAGTGCAGAAAACGCCAAGGTTGCCGAGTATTTCGATGGCTGGCAGCGTGAACGAGCCGATTTTATCAATTACAAAAAACGCATCGAGTTGAATCAGGTCCAGGCGCAGCAGAACACCCTGGCAACCATGACCCGGAAGTATCTGGCGGTAATGGACGACCTGGAAAGGGCGCTGAAAAACAAGCCGACCAGCGGCGAAGGTCTGGCATGGTCGGAAGGCATTGAATTGATCTACAAAAAGCTCCAGGGTATCCTGGAATCGGACGGGGTGAAAGAGATCGCCGCCGACGGTGCGATGTTCGACCCCAACTTTCACGAGGCACTAACCCACGAGGACAGCCCCGCTCATGAGAGCGGTCAAATTATCGAAGTCATTCAAAAAGGATACCTGATTGGCGACCGCGTCATCCGCCCGTCGCTGGTAAGGGTAGCACGTTAGGAGAACAAAAAAATGGGAAAAGTCATTGGAATTGATCTCGGTACCACCAACTCAGTTGTAGCCGTAATGCAAGGCGGTGAGCCGGTTGTCATTCCCAGCGCAGAGGGGGAACGTCTCATCCCTTCTGTCGTGGCGGTTAACAAGAACCACGAACGGCTCATCGGTCGTGTTGCCCGAAACCAGGCTGTGGTGAACGCGGAAAACACCGTGTTCTCCATCAAGCGCTTTATGGGGCGCAAGTTTGAGGATGCCGAAGTACAACGCACCCTCAGCCGCATTCCCTACCACGTGGGCAAAGCGCCCAACGGGGATGTGCGTGTGACCCTGGACGGGAAGGAATACTCTCCGCCGGAAGTTTCGGCAATGATCCTGTCGAAGATCAAGGCAGACGCAGAAGCATATCTGGGCGAGCCGGTCACCCAGGCAGTCATCACCGTCCCGGCGTATTTCAACGATGCCCAGCGTAACGCCACCAAGGACGCCGGAAAAATTGCCGGTCTGGAAGTGCTGCGCATCATCAATGAACCGACCGCGTCTTCCCTGGCTTACGGGCTGGACAAGAAAAAGAACGAGACCATCGCCGTGTACGACCTGGGCGGCGGCACTTTCGATATCTCCATCCTGGATGTCGGCGAAGGTGTCTTCCAGGTGCGCTCCACCTCTGGCGATACCTTCCTGGGCGGCGACGATTTCGACCAGCGTATTCTGGATCACCTGGTGGATGAATTCAAGAAATCCAATGGCATCGACCTGAAGAATGACCGGCAGGCTTTGCAGCGTTTGAAGGAAGCTGCCGAGAAAGCCAAGATCGAGCTTTCCACCACCATGCAGGCAGAGATTAATCTGCCCTACATCACCGCCGATGCCAGTGGTCCCAAGCACCTGGTTATGACGTTGACCCGCGCCAAGCTCGAACAACTGACCGAAGACCTGGTACAGAAGACCCTCGAACCAGTACGCCGGGCGCTGAAAGATGCCGATTTGAAGGCAGCAGACATCAACGAAGTGGTGCTGGTGGGCGGTATGACGCGCATGCCGCTGGTGCAGGAGATCGTGCGCAAGGAATTCGGTAAAGACCCGCACAAGGGCGTCAACCCCGATGAAGTGGTTGCCGTTGGCGCAGCCATCCAGGCAGGCGTACTGGGCGGTGAAGTGAAAGATATTTTACTGCTGGATGTGACGCCGTTGACCCTTTCGGTGGAGACGCTGGGCAATGTGTCGACCCCGCTGATCGAACGCAATACCACCATCCCCACCCGCAAGAGCCAGATCTTCTCCACGGCATCTGACAGCCAGACCCAGGTGGAGATCCACGTACTGCAGGGTGAACGTCCCATGGCGGCGGACAACAAGAGCCTGGGGCGCTTCTCACTGGATGGCATTCCCCCGGCGCCGCGCGGCGTTCCGCAGATCGAGGTTACCTTCGATATCGATGCCAACGGCATCCTCAAGGTGACCGCACAGGATAAAGCCACCGGCAGAAGCCAGCACATCACCATTACGGCTTCTTCGGGTCTTTCCGAGTCTGAAATCGACAAGATGCGCCAGGAAGCGGAATCGCATGCCGAAGACGACCGCAAGCGCAAGGAATTGATCGAGGCCCGCAACCATGCCGACAACCTGGTCTACACGACCGAAAAGACCATGCGCGACCTGGGCGACAAAGTCCCCGCCGACATGAAGAGCAAGGCGGATGAAGCCTCCAAAAAGGTGAAGGACACGATGCAAAGCGAGGATGTCGAAGCCATCAAGAAGGCGACCGATGAACTCGGGCAGATACTGCAAGGGATCGGCTCGGCAGCCTACCAGCAGACAGGTCCGACGGAAGGTACACCGGGTGGTGACGGCGGCAGTGGCGCATCTGATGGCGGCAACGCCACACAGGGCGGCGGCGGCGATGATGTTGTCGACGGAGAATTCAAAAGCATATAAGTAACGATTATTTTTCACACCCCTGCAGGCATGGAGATGTGAAGCAAGTTTCGCTTCACAGGCTCCATGCTTTGCAGCCAAGGTTGGTTTATGGCGCAACGTGATTACTACGAAGTATTGGGTGTCGGCAAAAATGCCTCGCCTGACGAATTGAAAAATGCCTTCCGCACGCTGGCTCGCAAATATCATCCGGATATTAATAAGGAAGCGGATGCGGAAGAGCGTTTTAAAGAGATCAATGAGGCATACGCGGTTCTCTCCGACCCTGAAAAACGCGCCGCATACGATCACTATGGATTTGCCGGCTTGAACGGCATGGGCGGTATGCCCGATTTTTCCACCATCGACTTGAGCGACCTGTTCAGCGAGCTTTTTGGATTTGGCTCGATGGGCGGCAGCCGGCGTTCCCGCACCGCTCCGCGCCGGGGACAGGACCTGGGGCAAAAGCTGCGATTGACCTTCGAAGAGGCGGTATTTGGTGTCGAAAAGGATATCGAATTCGACCGGGATGAGACCTGCTCCACCTGCCGGGGCAGCGGGGCGGAACCGGGAACCACACCGACGAAATGCACCACCTGCGGCGGCAAGGGCGAGGTGAGGCAGGTCCGGCAGACTTTTCTGGGTTCGATGGTGCAGGTGACCACCTGTCCGAACTGCAACGGCAGCGGCGAGATGATCAGCTTCCCCTGCAAAACGTGCCGTGGCACGGGGTTGGAACGCAAGCACATCAAAAAGACGATATCCGTACCGGCGGGTGTGGATAGTGGAACGCAAATTCGCCTGGCGGGGGAGGGACAGCCGGGTGTGTACGGCGGTCCGAACGGTAACCTGTTCATCGAAGTGGAAGTGCAAAAGCACAAGTTCTTTGAACGACGGCAGAACGACATTCTGTTGAATCTGAACATCAACATCGCCCAGGCAGCTCTGGGGGCGGATATCCAGGTGCCCACCGTGGATGGTCCCTCGACCTTGAAAATACCGGCGGGGACACAACCGGGGAAGGTCTTCACGCTGCGCAACAAAGGCGTGCCGTATTTGAAATCCTCCGGCAGGGGCGACCAGCGGGTGGTGATCAATGTGGAAGTGCCCAACCGGCTGGATGATACGCAGCGGAAATTGATGGAAGAGCTGGCAAAAACGCTGGGCACCGAAGTGAGACCGGCTGATAAAAGCTTTATGGATGTTTTGAAAGAGGTGCTGGGTGGCTGATCCCCGCTGGTTGGAAGTTTCGTTTGTGGTGAATGGTGAACTGGCGGAGGCATTATCCGAGGTGCTGGGCCGCTTCGTGGAAGGCGGCGTAGCGGTGGAGAGCAACGTCAAATACAACGATGCCGAAGATGAAGGCACGCCTTACGGACCGGTGCGCATTTACGGGTATCTGCCGGTCAACGAAAGCCTGGAAGAAAACCGGCGGAAGATGGAAGAAGCCATCTGGTATCTGGGCAGAATCCAACCCATTCCGAACCCGACGTATACACCGATCGAAGACCAGGATTGGATGAACTCCTGGAAAGCCCATTACCGTCCGATCGAAGTCGGCGAAAAGATGATGATCGTGCCGGCATGGATGGACCCGGATACGCATGGCAGAATTCCCCTGCGCATCGACCCCAGCATGGCATTTGGTACGGGTACGCATCCCACCACGCAGCTATGCCTGATGCTGCTCGAGAAATACCTCCACGCGGATGAATACGTGATGGATATCGGCTGCGGGTCGGGTATTCTGTCGGTGGCGGCGATCAAGCTTGGCTCCAGTTTCGCCTTCGGGGTGGATATCGATCCGCTGTCGGTGAAAGCCAGCTATGAAAATTCGGAGCTGAACGGGGTGACCGCCCGGGTGCTTTTTAAACAGGGTTCCGTTGCGGAGGCGAAGACAGAGCAGAACATCTCGCATACCGCGCCGCTGGTATTAGCCAATATCCTGGCACCGGTCATCATCCGCCTGCTGGATGCGGGTCTGCATGAACTGATCGCGCCCGGCGGGTTGATCATCCTGTCCGGCATACTGGATCACCAGGCAGACGAGGTGCGGCGGGCTTGTGAAGCCAAAGGGCTGAAATTCGTTGAAAAAGTCCAATCCCTCGACTGGGTGGCGATGGCTTTTCAACGTCCGGCTTGATTTTATCCCGTTACTAATTTAAGAAAATATTTATCCCCAGTTTACATCGCCCCGGGTTGATTCATGATTTAATTTATTCAGGGTCAATATATGGATTCAAAGAAATCCGGTAAGAAGATAAAATTATCCTACCTGATTGGTATTTGTGTATTTGCATTTGTAATTATTCCAATCGCGGTGGTTGGCGTGTTTACAGGCGTCGTTGCGCGCGGTGCACTGATCAAACAGGCGTACAGCTTTTCCATTCAGATGCTGGACAACAAAGCTCACCAGCTGGAAGATCGCATTTCCATAGTGCACGCCAGCGCCAACCGGCTGTTGACCGATTTTACCGTGCAGCAGTATTCCAGAACACATCAAAATTCCCAAATCGTAACCATACCCGAAGAGGAAGTGCGGAATTTATTCCACACTTTACAGGCAAATCATCAACTGGAAAACATCGACATGATCCTGTGGACCGGCAAAATCATCAGCACCAGGGATGCTGATGAGGTCCAGCGGGTATTTACCGATGAAGCGCTTGACAGCCTGATGAGCCTGCCCAGGGAAAAGGGGTCAGAAACAGATGTTTCAGCCATCCTCAACGGGGGTGGGCAGAGCGATCCGAAGATATTCTCGGTACTGATGCCGGTATACGATACAAGCAGTGATTCAAATCTCGGTTTGCTGGCACGGGTGATCATCAGCTATACCATTCAACTGAATGACGTTCACGATCCGCCGGTCGAGAGGGGCGAATCTGAAATGGAATATACCCTGATTTCGGGGCAGAACGAGATTCTCAACGTCGATCATCAGAATATGATACCGCCTGAGGTCGTTCAGACGATCCTTGATTCAAAGGATGCAAGCGGGTATTTCACCAGATTCGTAGACAGTAACAATCATCTTTATACCTTTCGCCGATTAACGGATTATGGCTGGGTACTTGTTTCTGACACCGTGCTCAAAAACTATGACCTGTACGTTTCCACAATCTCCTGGAATTTCTTCCTGGTATTTCTGGTAATTGTTCTGCTTTCCCTGGCTGTAACGTGGGCTGTTGCCGCTTTTCTGTTGGTGCCATTTGAGCGGGTCATCAAGAGTTTGCAGGAAATCAGGGAAGGAAGTTTTGACTGGCGCACGCAGCATTCCGGCTCATTTGTATACGAACTGGATTCACTCACACATTGGTTCAATCAATTTGTAAGGAACGAACAGGGTCATAAACAGGTCGAGGCTGATCTGATTGAAAGTGAACGAAGGTACCATTCCCTGTTTGATGACTCTCCTATCGCTTTATGGGAGGAAGACTTTTCCGGGATTATCCATGCCATCGATGAGCTTGGTCTGAGTGTAAATGATCTGAACAGCTATCTTTTACGCAAGCCGGAAGAGGTTAACCAGTTGATCTCAAAATTGAAAATTCTGGATGTCAATCGGGCGACATTAAAATTATTCAAGGCAGAAAGCAAGGAACAACTATTGGCGGACTCGTCCTTTCTTTTTAGTAATGTCAATCCCAATCTATTCCGCCAGGAGATTGTGGAGATGGCGAAACGCACGGCGGTGTATGAGGTGGTGCTCGAGAATAATACCTTTGCGAAGGATGTTCTGAATGTGCGTATGCGCTGGTCTGTTCTGCCGGGGTACGAATCTTCGATGGAAAGGGTGATCGTTTCCACGCAGGACATCACCAGTGAATTAAAGGAAAACCTGCTTAAATCCACGATCATGCAGATTGTGCAGGAAGCCAGCGGTGCCGGAACGCTGCAGGAGCTCTATCAATCCATCCACTGGGCACTGGCAAAGATCATGCCTGCCGATAACCTTTTCATCGCCCTGTACGATGAAGAAACCGGATTGGTCAGCTTCCCCTATTTTGTGGATCAGCAGGATGAAAAGCCCGAGCCCAGGATGTTTTCAAATGGATGGACGGAGCATGTAATCCGCAGCGGCAAGCCGGTGTTGGTATCTCCGGAAGAGATCAGCATCTTCGAAGACGAATATGATCTCCAGACTGTGGGCACGGAATCCATTGACTGGCTGGGCGTTCCGCTGATTGTCAAAGACCGCACCATCGGCGCGATCGTTGCCCAAACCTATGAAATCGGTACACGCTATACCCGGGAGCACGCCGAATGGTTGACGCTGGCATCGACGCAGATCGCCATGGCGATTGACCGCAAGCAGGCGGAAGAAGCGCTTAAATATTCCAGCACGCACGACAAGTTGACCGGGTTGTACAATCGCGCTTATTTCGAAACGGAAGTTGCCAGGCTTTCCACCGGCAGGCAGAATCCCATTGGGGTGATCATGCTGGATGTCGATGGCTTGAAGAAGACCAATGATACTTACGGGCACTCGGCAGGGGACGAATTGCTGCGCCGTTCCGGCAAGGTGCTGATGCAGGTATTCCGAACCAGCGATATGGTGGCGCGCATTGGAGGTGACGAATTTGTCATCCTGCTGCCGCAATCGGATCAGAAAGTGGTGAAAAAGGCAATTCAACGTATCGAAAAGGTTCTGGAAGAGAACAACGCCAAGCCGAGCCAGGCTAAATTATCCCTGTCAATCGGCTTTTGCTGTACCAGTGCAAAAATCGATCTGCGCGAAGCTATCAAAAATGCCGACCATGAAATGTATACACACAAGAGCCGGCGGAAGCAACAAATCCAGGTATAAAGGTTTTTATTGTTCTACGCTGACGCGTCTGAGATAGACAGGGTCTTTCGCAAAGCTGCGAATCTGTTCGATCCGTTTGATGATCATCGGATGGCTGGAAACCAATTCCTGCATCTGGTTGGTCAGTAAACCTTCCTGCCGGTCAAGCAGTTGCAGCCATTGTGCTTTCTCGTTTTCCGTCAGATCGTTATCCCCGCTCACTAATTTAATCAATGCCGTGACGGCTTTCTCCGGGCTTTTGCAGGCGATCATGCCGGCTCTGTCCGCCGAGTATTCGCACGCGCGGTTCCAACTGCGGAAGATCAATGCCAGCATTGCCGCGGCACCGTACGGAGCGGGGATGCCCGCGATACCGCCCAGGATGGTGTTCAGCCAGGTATGCCCCAGGCTGATGTGTCCCATCTCGTGACCCAGCACAAACATCAGTTCTTCCGCATCCATTAATTGGAGCATGGGGGAGTACAGTACGATGGCTTTGGGCGAATCGATGCCAAAGGTGTAGGCATTCAATTGATTTTCCCGAACGATAAACATATCCAGGCTGCCGGGGCGCAGTCTTTGCTGACAGGTGCGCACAAGCTGACTTAACGGATGCTGAAGTGACAGATCCACCCTTTGCGCATGAAGGATCAGGGACTGGTGGTGCGATTTGTTGCTCAGGTAAGCCATCACAAAGAATGCCAGTATAAAAACGCCTGTCAGGCAGAACGTGGCTGCTGAAGAGAGAATGATCACCAATGTAACCAGGAGAATGGTCCCCCAGAAGATCGCTGTTTCGGTCGGGTATCTGTAGTTATTCATAGAGGATACTATATCATATCCATTCGAAAGCATGGCGGGAATTCCTCGCGACATCCGGGGTGTGTTCCTTATAATAAGTAGTCTATTGTAATACTATATGATATATAGTATAATAAATACAGAGGTATAAAGATGATCGAAAAATCCATTGTCGATAATCAGGTGTTGGAACTGCGCCGCGGGGTGACAACGTACGCGCTGCTGCAGATCCTTTCATCCGAACAGTATGGCTATTCCCTGCAGACGACACTGGCAGAGATGGGGCTGGATGTAGAACAGGGCACCCTCTATCCATTGTTGCGGCGGCTGGAGCAGCAGGGGATATTGGATTCCACCTGGCGGGTGGAAGAAGGACGCCCCCGGCGCTATTACCAGATCAATGCTGCCGGCAAAGAACTATTGCAGAAATTGGTAGATGAATGGTCCAGGCTGAACGGGATCATTTCAAAGTTCAATCAGAAATGAGTGAGGAAGAATGAAGTACATTGATTTGTATGTGAAAGCCGTTGGAAGGAAGCTGCCTGCCAGGAACCGTGAAGATATTGAACAGGAACTGCGTTCCATCTTGATGGATATGCTCGATGACCGGGCAAAGTCGGCAAACCGACCGGTGGATGAAGAAATGGAATTGGCATTGTTGAACGAGTATGGTTCTCCAGATCAGGCGGCAGCCAGGTACCTCCCCGAGCAGCACCTGATCAGCCCCAAGCTGTATCCAATTTTTTGGATGATCATAAAAATCGTCTTGTCTGTTCTTGCGGTTACTACGATTGTCTCTTTGGGGATAGAAATCGGACGGTCAGGCGCCGATGCGGCTGCCGTTGCCGCGCTGGCAGGTGGAGCGGTCCTGGACCTGGTTCAATCCGGCATTCAGGCGCTGGGGTATATTGTCATCGTATTCGCCATCATCTCCCGTTTTGGCAAAATCGACAAATCGTGGAACCCCGGATGGGATGCGAGAGAATTGTTAACCATCCGCGATGACGATAAAATCAAACCTGCCGATCCCATCATCACGATTGTTTTTGCGACCATTGGGATTGTGATCTTCAATTTTTATCCTGACCTGATCAGCATCTATCAGAAAGTGAATGGTCGGGTGGAAGTCTTGCCCATACTAACGGATGCTTTCTTTGGCTACCTGATCTGGTTCAATATTCTCTGGGCTCTGGAGATCATTCAAAATGCCCTGCTGCTGAAAGATGGAACCTGGACCAGAACGACACAGATATTCGAAATCATTCTCAAAGCCGCCAGCATTGTTTTTCTGGTGGTGATCATATCCGGACCAGCCATTGTTCAACTGCCAGCCGGTTTGCTGCAGGGCGTTGCCGGAATGAGCGGACAGTCTGCAAGACTGGTGCAGGATCAATTCGCCACCGGCTTTCGAACGCTGTTGGGTCTGGTTGCGGTAATGGTTGCTGTGAAGACGGGCATCAAAATATTCCGTCTGGCCAGGCGATAATTCCGGCGCAACATAAAAGCGGAGGCTGCTTGCCAGCCTCCGCTTTTTCATCAATGTTTCTTTTTTCTTTTGTGAGCTGTAAACTCCGTGCCGATATGAACCCCCATTGCCGGGAGGATTGTGCGGTGCAGGAGCAGGATCAGAATTGTGCCCAGGGCGGCAATACCGAAGACGATCAGCGATCCGCTCAATTCGTTCATCAGTTCCGGCTTGAGGATCATCACCACTGCCAGACAGAGCATGAGCACGCCGCCCACCAGTTTCAATATTCTGCCGCCTTTTTCCTCCAACTTTGATGCTTTCAGCGTGAATACCGCCGAGAAGAAGATGATCATTTCATCCAACTGATAAATGATCATGTAAACCAGGAGCAGTGCGGCAAAGACCAGCCAGGAAATATGCTGTGCATTGACCATGTTGGTCCAGATCACCGGGAAGCCTGCGGTGCAGGAAAATTCCACCAGGGAAACTCCGGCAGCCAGAACCACGGTGGCGATGGACAGCCCCCAATATGAGTCCTGAGCTTCAACTACATTGCGCATCTTCTTATAAATACCCGGCTTCTTGTCGTCGCTGATGGTAAGGGATACGCCTTCCTTGTACCAGAAGTAGTCCTTGATGTTGATGATACCAAAAACCAGCGCCATGATCGCGACGATGATCTGGATCACTCCCTTGTAGGGAATGATGCTCATCACGCTGAAAAGCCCCAGGATGAAGAGCGCATAAATGGCAGCCGTGACGAAGATGAAGATCGATCCGATGACGATGATCTTCTTTCGGGAGCCGGTGTGCATGGTAAGGGCGAGCAGCATGGTGAGCACCCAGATGGAGCAGGGGTTTACGCCATCCACAAATGAGATCAGTAGGGTATTAATGAACAGCGATTGATGGGAGAGGTCCACCTCACCGATCAGCGGCAAAGTAATGGTATCTGCCGTAGACGGCTGGGGCGCCGGGGTCTGCTGAACTGCGGGAGTGGGTTCGGAGGGGCTTGCCGTTACTGCCGTCAATTTCTCCGCTGCGTCCGGGCAACCATCTGCCAGGCAGGCGTCGACTGTAGATTCGATGTCCCTCAATATCTGATCACTGTAACCGACCCAATATTTATCCCCCAGAAAAATCGTCGGGACGGCACTCGGCTCAAACCCGTGGGCTTTGGCAAGCTCAACGAAATACTTTTGGTTTATTTCGTCATACCAAACTTCATACGGTTTTAAGATTATCCTGCTATCCTGTTTTACAAGGGCTTGCAGATGAGGTTCCGCTTCGGCACAATGCGGGCACCCATCCCCCCAGAAGAAGTAGATGATAGCCTGTTTTTCCGGCTGCGGGGTTTCGGCTTGTGCCTTGACTGAACCGAATACGAACAGGTTGATGATGAAGCCAAGAATTGCAAAAACGAGAATGAGAGCGGCGTTCTTCTTCATAGGCAGTATATGGTAACCTCCACTGGCGATATCTTTTGCGGGAACCAAAGCATTCGGGATTCGTCGTTAAATTGTGTGCAAATTATAAAGTAAAAATAGGTCTAATTGATTAGAGGCATATTAAAGGCACCCAAACCGGGATGATATAATTTGGCAAACATGTCAAGCAATATGAATAACCGTTACACACAAAGTCTTTCTCAACCCCGCTTTTCCATTGCTGCACTCATCTCAGGTATTTTTCTGGCGCTGGTAATTGGATTGATCTCGCTGGTTACCATGATGGGGATTTTCTATCATGGAAAGATTTATCCCGGTGTGGCAGTATCCGGGGTGGATGTGTCCAACCTGTCCGTCCAGGAAGCGGAGATGAAACTGGCTTCCGCCATCAGCTACAGCCAGACCGGAAAGATCATCTTAACGGATAGCGGTTCCAATTGGATCGCTACCCCCATGGAACTGGGGTACTATCCAGATTTTGCATCTTCCGCCCAACAGGCATACGAGCTTGGGCGCGGCGGTTTCATTCTTCTGCGCCCGTTCTACCCGCTGGTTGCCCGGTTTATGGGTGTGAATATCCCCGGGCGGATGATCTACGAGCAGGGGAAAACACAGGCATACCTGCAAAAGATCGCCGGGGAGATCGACAAGCCGGTGCTGGAGGCGTCCATCTCCATCCAGGGGACCGATGTGCAAACCATCCCCGGGCAAACCGGGCGCACCCTGGATATCCAGGCAACGACCAGCCTGATCGGCGCGCAGCTAAGCGCCCTGCAGGATGGTATTATCGCAGTGGTGGTTAATCAGAAAACCCCCAAAGTGGTGGACCTTTCCGCGCAGGCGGATGTGATTCGAAAAATCCTTGCCGAACCGCTGCGAATTCGCATGCCGGGCGCCGGCGCCGAGGGACCGGGTCCATGGGCAATTGGACCAGCCGATCTGGCGAAAATGATCACCTTTGACCATGCGGGGAACGACCCGGCAGGTGATCTGGTGATCGGGCTGGATCAGCTTCAACTGAGCGCCTACCTGGAAAATGTAGCCACTTATGTGGATCAGCAACCGACCAATGCCCGTTTCATCTTCAACGATGATACCCGCCAACTGGATCTGCTTTCCAGTGCCGTGGTCGGAAGGCAGGTGGATATAAACAGTACGCTGGCAACAGCCACCGAAAAGCTGCTGCAAGGCGGGCACGATGTGGACCTGGCAGTGGTCACCCACGAGCCGGAAGTACCCGATACCGCCACGGCGGAATCGCTGGGCATCACCGAACTGGTGCATGCTGAGACTTCTTATTTTTATGGCTCCAACGGCTCCCGCATCCAGAACATCAAAACGGCGGCCAGTGAATTTCACGGATTGCTCATCCCGCCGGGCGGCATTGTCTCGATGGCAGATATTATGGGCGATATCAGCCTGGATAACGGGTATAGCGAAGCGCTGATCATCTACGGCGATCAGACGATCAAAGGCGTGGGCGGTGGCGTTTGCCAGGTGAGCACCACCCTGTTCCGCGCGGCTTTCTTCAGCGGCTTCCCTATTCTGGAAAGATACGCCCATGCCTACCGGGTGGGGTATTACGAACAGACTGCTTCAGGTGGGCGTGACCCGAGCCTGGCTGGATTGGATGCCACGGTGTTCATCCCGGTGGTCGATATGAAGTTCAAGAACGACACGCCCTATTGGCTGTTGATGGAAACATACCCGACCGATACTTCACTCACCTGGAAGTTCTATTCAACCTACGACGGCAGAACCGTCAGCTGGGAAACGACCGGTCCGGTGAATATTGTCAAGGCGCCCGACCCCAAATACGTCGAAAACCCGGATATGGCGAAGGGGCGCTTCAAACAGATCGACTATTCAGCCGACGGGGCGGATGTGGATGTGCTTCGCACGGTTTACAAAGATGGGCAGGCGTATTTTACCGATTCGTTCAAGACGCATTACGTCCCCTGGCAGGCTGTGTACGAAATGGGCGAGGGCACCAAAGTGCCAAAGAATCCGCCGGATTTATAGATGGATCCACATAATCGGCAAGGATTTTGCATGCTGCATAATGAAGATTTCGTTTATGGTATCATCTACCTGTTGGCTAAGATGGAGGCAAAATGGTTCATCCCGACCTGTTAGAAATTTTACGCTGTCCGGCTTGTGTACGTGAAAAGGATGGCTTATTGAAATTGGAACATGATACCTGGCTGGTTTGCCAGGATTGCGGACGCAAGTATCCCATTTCAGATGGGATACCGGTGATGTTGATTGACGAAGGCGACAAGTGGGTGAATACGCAGGTAAAGGATTTGCCCGTACCGCCGCCGGATATGGGATAAATTTCAACAATTTCTACATTTTTGCCCTGGCGTCATGGAAACGGTTGGAACATCTCTTGCACCAACCGATGCAGTAATTTACTTCACGGCAAGGCATTTTGGAATAGACTATGACACAACCTAGAAATACTCGAACAAGAAATCGCACGAATGCAAAATCATCGCGAAATGTTTTTCTTGCATTCTTTGGTGTGGCAGGGATTGGGCTGGCAATTGCCGCTTTTTTCTTTGTCCGCGGACTGGTATCTTCCTGGACGCTGGGCAACCTGCCCGGTGCTCCTGCCCTGTCTGAACCCACCGCCGGGGTCGATTCGGAAGGAAACGTGGTTCCATCCGATACCGTGATGCAGCCTTCCACGGGGCCGACCGCGGAGCCCTGGGATGGCGCCAGCCGGGTGACCATCCTGTTGATGGGTTTGGATTACGATGACACCGAGGAACGGAAGACCCCACGTACAGACTCGATGATGGTCGTATCCATGGATCCGCAATCACGGACGGCGGGGCTGATGTCCATTCCGCGTGATACCTGGACCAACATCCCCGGTTTCGATTACGCCAAGATCAATACGGCTTACTTCCTGGGCGAATCCTATCAATTGCCCGGCGGCGGCGCCGGACTGGCAGTGGAAACCGTGGAAAGCTTTTTAGGTGTGCCCATCAATTATTATGCGCAGATCGATTTCGACGCCTTTGTACAATTCATCGATGAATTGGGCGGCGTTACCATCAAGGTGCCTGAGAAGATGACGGTCAGCCTTCTGGGCGGTTATACCGTTCATGTAAACAAAGAGAAGACCTTCACCCGGGAGGAAAAAGTACTTAAACCCGGTGTGCAGCAGATGGATGGCGCAACAGCCCTGGCGTATGCCCGTAACCGCCATACCGGCGGCGGCGATTTCGACCGCGCCTATCGCCAACAACAGGTGATCAAGGCTGTGCGCGATAAAGTGCTGAACCTGAACATGCTGCCCACCTTAATCACCAAAGCCCCCAAGCTGTACCAGGAGCTCTCCGCCGGAATCCATACAAACCTTAGCCTGGATCAGATTATCCAACTGGCATTGTATGCAGCGCAGATCCCCTCCAATAGCATCACCTATGGGCTTTTGGGGCCGGAATCATCCCTCACCGGCATGTCTCCGGACGGGCAGGCAATTCTGATTCCGATCATGGATGAAGTGCGCAAGGTTCGGGATGCAACATTCGCAACCGGCGGTCCGATCGGTCCCACCATCGTATCCGCAGATTCGACCGAACTTCTCAAGCAGGAGCAGGCACGTCTTTCGATTCGAAACGGATCGAATGTGAACGGTCTGGCAGAGACTTCGGGGAATTACTTCCGCAACATGGGGTTGAATGTTGTCGAAGTCGGCAACGATAACCCGTCCTCGGTTTCGTACATCATCGATATTACCGGCAAGCCTTACACGGTGAGTTACTTTACCAATCTGCTCAAACTCACATCAGGACAGATCCGCAATGCGGCGTATGATCCAAGTTCCCAGGTGGATGTGATCGTCGTCCTCGGGAACGATTGGGCGCAGAACAACCCAATGGGCGCCCAGTAACCCATCCAAACCCTTGCATGAATTGCACCGCCCGGGGAATTCCACGGGCGGTGTTTTTGTGTAGAATACAATTATGAAATATTATTTTCGCGGCATGGATGAGCCCTCACTGGCTGCCTATCAGCAGGCGCAGGTGGGGAACGGCTGTGCGATCTGCGCGGTCAGTGCCGCCATCAATTTGCTTTCCGGAAAAGACGCCAAAGCGGATGAATGGCGAAAACGGGTGGATGCCATTCCATTCCCTGAGATTTTGCGTTACCGCACATTCGCGGGCGGTCCGACCACGCCAGCCCAGCAGGTACATCTTGCCGAATGGGTATCCTATACCGTGCAGTTGCCGATCCGTTCCGTCGCGCAGGCTTCGCTGGACAGACAGGGTTTGCTGGATTACCTGGCCACGTCGCGGGCGGCGGTTTTGGTGACCATCGGCTGGTGGGCGGGGCATGCCCCGGAAATTGTGAACGGACAGGATCAGCGAAATTTGAACCAGGGCGCCGCCCGGGTGGGATACCATACCATGCTGCTGGCAGCCTATGACGATGCACACGTTTGCCGGGACGGCGTCTTGCGTCCGTGGGGATTGATCAATTCCTGGCAAAATGGGGGTCCATACCTGTATTGGATGCGCGCGGACGATTTTTTGCGCTCGTGGGGGGTATACACGCCCTGGGGGGGAAAGAATGCAGCGGTTCTTATTCAACTACTTTGATTAAGACTTTATAAAACTACTTGACAAAGTATCGTTCCTCATCTACAATCTAAATCGTAATCCAAAACCCTGCAAACTTTTACGATTACCCCTCAACATGAATCAGGATTATTCAACCCCTGCCGCTGTACGTGCGCATAATCTCAGCTTCACGATCAATTTGATTCGCGAGCGGGGAACCATCACCCGCGCAGAGCTGAATCAAATCACACATCTTTCCCCAACAACCATCTCGGCGCTGGTCAATGTTTTGATCGCCAGCGGCTTTGTAAATGAAGCGGGTATCGGCGTTTCTTCCGGCGGACGGCGACCGGTGGTGTTGGAGTTCAATTATGACGCCCGCTACACGCTGGGCGTGGATATGGGCGCCACCCACATCACCGTGATCATCATGAAACTGAACGGGGATGTGATTTACCGCAGCACCCGGAATGTGGATGTCATCCACGAACCCATTCCCAGCCTGGATGTGATTCTGGAAATGATCCAGGCGGCGCTTGCAGATTGCCGGCTGACTTACGACGATCTTTTGGGTGTGGGCTTCACCGTCCCGGCGCCGCTGATCAACGAAAACACCGGCGAATTTCTTACCTACTATATGCCCGACTGGGCAGGCATCTTCCCTGTAAATTACCTGCGCAAAAACATTGATATGCCCATTTACGTAGAGAACGATGCGAACTCTGCTGCACTGGCGGAAAAACACTGGGGCAGCGGCAGAGGCTACGATAACCTGGCTTACATAAAGCTGGGCACCGGCGTTGGCTCGGGTTTAATCATCGATAATGAAATCTACCGGGGCGTGAACGGGAACGCGGGAGAAATCGGGCACACGACCATCGAAGCCGCAGGTCGTTTGTGCCGCTGCGGCAATCACGGGTGCATTGAAAGCTATGTCGGCATCCCCGGTCTGCTGCGGGATGTGCGCGAGGGCTTGATGAAGGTTCCAGCCTGGCAGAATAAACTTGAGAACCTGGAAATCGAACAAATCATTGAATCAGCCCAAAGCGGGAATGAAGTTTGTGTTCAAGTGATCGATAAGGCGGGCAAATATTTGGGAATCGGCATTGCCAACCTGGTCAATCTTTTTAATCCCGGTCTGGTAGTTATCGGAGGCGAATTAACCGCGGCGGGAAAATTGTTCCTCGATCCCATGCAGGCTTCCATCCGTGAAAGATCCATTCCATTCGGGATTCATCGTGAGAAACTGGTATTAGGGGAATTGGGTGCTGATGCCGTTGCAATTGGGGCAGCCACCCTGGTAATGATGAACGCATTTAATGAAGTCAATTTGTATCAAACATTGCGGAAAAAATAACCCATGAGAGGAGGTGATTGAAACCGTACATCCAACTTGCTATAACTGATATGTCGTTGTTTCTTTTACAAACAAATGGAGGATAAGTATGTATAAGAAGTTGTTACCTATTTTGAGTGTTGTGCTCATTTTGGCATTTGTGTTGGCCGCATGCCAACCTGCTGCTCCTGCCGCAACCGAACAGAAGCTGGCAGTCGGTATCGTACTCCCCACCAAGGATGAGCCGCGGTGGATTCAGGATGAAACTCGTTTCAAGGATGCCCTCCAGGCAGCCGGTTACGATGTTGAAATCCTCTTCAGCCAGGGTGATTCCGCCAAGGAAAAATCCAACGTTGAAGACCTGATCACCAAGGGCGTCAAAGTCCTCGTCATCTGCCCGCAGGATGGCGCCGCTGCCGCAGCCGCAGCTGATGCCGCGCGTGCCGCAGGCGTAAAAGTCATTTCGTATGACCGCCTGATCCTGAACACCGATGCAGTGGACTACTATGTCACCTTTGACAGCATTGCCGTGGGCGCTGCCCAGGGTCAATACCTGGTAGATCATGCCTCCGGTGTTGCCGGACAGCCCATTTACCTGTATGCCGGCGCTGCTTCTGACAACAACGCTTTCCTGTTCTTCGAAGGTGCCTGGAATGTTCTGCAGCCCAAGATCGCCGATGGCACATTTGTGATCAAGAACTCTGCCGAAGCTGTTGCTTTGAAGGATAAAGCCACCCTGACCCGCGATGAAATGGGCAAGATCATCGGTCAGATCACCACCAACTGGGACTTCAACACAGCCAAGAACCTGGCAGAAGCCAACCTGACCGCCACCGCCGCTGCTGACAAAGGCGACGTGCTGATCCTGGCCCCGAACGATGGTACCGCACGCGCCATCGCCGATGCCTTCTTAGCCGACAAAGATGTTACCAGCTACGTGGTCACCGGACAGGATGCTGAAAAGGCTTCCGTACAGTACATCATCGACGGCAAGCAGTCCATGACTGTTCTAAAAGACGTCCGCACCCTGGTCAGCGACGCCATCGCAGCTGCTGTTGCGTTCCTTGAGGGTAAGACCCCCGAGCAGACCAACACCTACGATAACGGCAAGATCCAGGTTCCTGCCAAACCGTCCGTAGTTATCTCTGTTGATCAGTCCAACCTCAAATCAGCCATCATCGACTCCGGTTACTGGCCTGCCAGTGACTTCACCGGTTTGGATACCCTCGGCGCCGCTCCCGTAGCGACCCCCGGCAAAGTGGAAGTCTTCTCCTGGTGGACGGGCGGCGGCGAAGCTGCCGGTCTCGACGCCATGATCAAGATCTTCAATGCACAGCATCCTGAAATCGAATTCATCAACGCAGCCGTTGCCGGTGGCGCTGGCACCAATGCCCGCGCCGTGCTGGCAACCCGCCTGCAGGCTGGCGATCCCCCGGATAGTTGGCAGGGTCACGCCGGTCAGGAATTGATCGGTACCTACGTTGCTGCCGGTCAGATCGAACCGTTGAACTTCCTGTACGAACAGAACGGCTGGCTGGATGTCATGCCCCAAACGCTGATCCCCTTGATCTCCAAAGACGGCAACATTTACTCCGTTCCTGTAAACATCCACCGCGCCAACGTCCTCTGGTACAACCCCGCGGTGCTGCAGGCGAACAACGTTGCAGTCCCCACCACCATGGATGAATTCTTCACCGCCCTTGAAACCCTCAAGGCAGCCGGCGTCGAGACTCCTCTGGCGATGGGCGAACAATGGACCGCCATGCACCTGATGGAAACCGTTCTCCTTGGCACCCTCGGACCGGAAAAATACAACGGTCTGTGGGACGGCACGACCGCCTGGGACAGCCCGGAAGTTACCACCGCGCTGCAGAACTTCGACAAACTGCTTGGCTACACCAACAGCGATGCAACCTCCCTCACCTGGCAGGATGCTTCACAGCTGGTGATCAATGGACAGGCCGCCTTCAATGTAATGGGCGACTGGGCTGAAGGTTACTTCAAAGAGCTTGGCAAGACCCCCGAAACCGATTTCGGTTGGGCTCCTGTTCCCGGCACCGTTGGCACCTTCCAGTTCCTCTCCGACTCCTTCACACTGGCTACCAATGCCCCCGATCGTGACGAAGCAATCGCATGGCTGACCCTGTGCGGTTCCAAGGAAGGTCAGGATGCATTCAACCCGGTGAAGGGCTCCATCCCCGCGCGCAGCGATGGCGACAAGTCACTGTATGATGTTTATCTGCAGTCCGCCATGGCTGACTGGGCTTCCAATACCGTCGTCGGCTCTCTGACCCACGGTGTGGTTGCCAATGACTCCTGGAAGAGCGAAATCGACACTGCCCTGGGTCTGTTCCTGGGCACCCGCGATGTAGCTGCCTTCCAAACCGCACTGACCGCAGCTTGCGTTTCCAGCGGTCCCTGCAAGTAAAATCGGTATACAATTGTATGAGTGGGGTGGGTGAGAATTCACTCACCCCCATTCTTTCTATTTTCGGGGAACTGATATGGGTAAAGATAAAGAGCGACTCATCGGCATTGCGCTAATCTCCCCCTCCATCATTGCAGTTGCTGTTTTTATTTATGGATTCATTCTCTGGTCTGGAAGGGTGTCAGTAAGCAAATGGAAAGGTCTGCTGCCTGACTACACCTTCATCGGGGTAAAGAATTATCTGGATTTATTCAAAGACCCCCGTTTCCAGATCGATATTCGAAACACGGTTATTTTTACAGTTTTATTTGTGGGTGGAGCTTTACTGCTTGGTCTGATTCTAGCGGTATTGTTGGATCAGGACCTGCCCGGGGAAGGTTTCTTCCGCAGTCTGTTCATCTTCCCGATGGCAATCTCTTATATCGTGACCGGTGTTGCCTGGCGCTGGTTGATGAATCCGGCGATGGGCGCGAGAATTAGCGGCTTAAATCTTTTGTTCGACAAACTGGGGTTGGATTTTCTGGTCAATACCTGGTATACCACCCCAAAATGGGGAATTGCATTTATTGCACTACCAGCCATCTGGCAGATGTCTGGGTATGTCATGGCGCTTTACCTGAGCGGTCTGCGCAGCGTTCCACAGGAACTGCGTGAAGCAGCCCGGGTGGATGGCGCGACCGAAGTTGAAATTTACCGGCACATCGTTCTTCCATTGATGCGTCCGATTACATTGAGCGCCCTGATTATTCTGGGGCACATGTCCTTAAAGGTGTTTGATTTGATCTATGCCATCGCCGGCAAGCAGGTGGCTTTGGATGTTCCCGCCATCTATATGTGGCAGGTGACCTTCGATGGATTGTTCTACGGACGTGGCGCAGCCATCGGTATTCTGCTCTTGATCAGCGTGGCTGTACTGGTCATTCCGTATATCCGCTACAGCTTGAGAACGGAGGAATCATTATGACCCGCTCCAAGTCCCGTTTCTTCCTGTATATCCCTCTGGTGCTGGCGAGCATTTTCTTCCTGATCCCGATGTATATCATGCTGGTCACCGGTTTCAAAAGCTTTGATGAGATCAGCCTGCAAACCATGTGGGATCTGCCGAAATATGGAATTCACTTTGACAACTTCCGTGAAGCTTTCAAGAACCTGGCGCCTGCGCTGGGGAACAGCTTTATGATGGTGGTGCCGGCAGCGATCATCTCCTCGATCCTCGGATCTGTGAACGGCTATATTCTGGCAAAATGGAAATTCAAGGGTGCGGATATCATCTTCCCCATGATCCTGTTCGGCATGTTCATCCCCTATCAGTCGATCCTCATCCCGCTGGTGGATTTCATGCGGCGTATCAACATGTATGGCGGTATTCCGGGGCTGATCCTCACCCACGTGATTTACGGCATTCCCATCACCACGCTTACCTTCCGGAATTACTATGCCACCATTCCGCGGGAACTGCTCGAGGCGGCGCGGATCGACGGAGCAAATATTTTCAGCATCTATTCGAAAATTTTGCTGCCCATCTCCATTCCCAGCTTTGTGGTGGTGCTGATCTGGCAATTCACCTCTGCCTGGAACGACTTTTTGTTTGCCGTTGCGCTGACAAAATCGGAATCGTGGCCGGTCACCGTCGCATTGAACAACATGGCAGGGTCGCAGATCATCGCCTGGAATGTGCAAATGGCGGGCTCCTTCCTGGCTGCCCTCCCGACGCTGCTAGTATACATTTTCCTGGGCAATTACTTCCTGCGCGGCATGATGGCCGGATCGCTGAAAGGCTAGAATCGCTGGAAGCCATATGTCCATTCGGATTTGTGTAATTGCAACCTACAACTCAATCGACCTCAAATAGAACGGAGGCAACCGGATGCCACCTATTCTGGAAATGAAAAACATCACAAAGGAATTTCCCGGTGTGAAAGCACTGAATAATGTGACTTTCACCGTATCTCCGGGAGATATCCACTGCCTGGTGGGCGAGAACGGGGCGGGTAAATCCACCCTGATGAAAGTGCTGAGCGGCGTGTATCCGCACGGCAGTTATAGCGGGGATATCTTGCTCAATGGCGAAGTGCAGCGGTTCAACAATATCAGTGACAGCGAAAAGGCTGGCATCGCCATCATCTATCAGGAATTGGCGTTGATCCCCGAATTGACGGTGTACGAGAATATTTTCCTGGGGCATGAAATCCATCATAACGGCGTGGTCGATTGGAATGAGACCATCCAGCAGGCGACCGTAATGCTTGAAAAGGTCGGTTTGGATGTCAGCCCGGAGGTAAAAATAAAAGATCTGGGGGTGGGCAAACAGCAGTTGGTGGAAATTGCCAAAGCAATGAGCCGGGATGTGAAACTCCTGATCCTTGACGAACCTACATCCGCGCTGAATGAGACTGACAGCGAGAATCTGCTCAACCTGCTGCGTGTCTTAAAGGATCACGGTGTAACGTGTGTGCTGATCTCTCACAAGTTGAAAGAGGTCATCTCGATTGCCGATGTGGTGACCGTTCTGCGCGACGGGCAGACGATTTGCACACTGGATGCCCGAAAAGGCGAGGTGAACGAAAATATCTTGATCAAGAACATGGTGGGACGGGAGATCGATAATATTTATCCCGCCCGAACCAAAAAGGATATCGGCGACGTCATGCTGGAGATCAAGAATTGGAAGGCGTACGACCCGGCGTTGGGCAGGGAAATTTTGCACGACATCGGCATCAATTTGCGTAAAGGTGAAATCATCGGGTTGTCAGGATTAATGGGCTCCGGGCGAACGGAATTTGCCCTGAGCATTTTTGGAAATCCCGCCCACTATCGCGTACAGGGGGAGATGGTCCTGAAGGGTGAGCGCAGGAATTTTACCCACCCCTCACAGGCCATCCGGGCAGGTCTGGCATATGTAACGGAAGACCGGAAAGGCGATGGGCTGATTTTGATTCAGGACGTGAAGCAGAATATCACTTTAGCCAACCTGAAGGAAGTATCCGAGCGCGGCATTGTCAATGAACATGAAGAAATTAATGCCGCCACTCATTACAAAGAATCACTGAATATTAAGACACCCAGCATAGAACAAACTGTGGGCAATTTGAGCGGTGGAAATCAGCAGAAAGTTTCTGTTGGAAAGTGGTTGTTCGTCGAGCCGGAAGTCTTGATTTTGGATGAACCGACACGCGGTATCGATGTTGGAGCAAAGTATGAGATCTATACGATCATGAACAGACTGGTGGAACAGGGGATGAGCATTATTATGATCTCCTCTGAATTATCAGAAATTCTGGGCATGAGTGATCGGATTTATGTGGTTTCTGCGGGCAAGGTGGTAGGAGAAATGCCGGTGGAAGAAGCAACCCAGGAAAAAATCATGTCCCTGGCGATCACTGATTGAGGAGGACGGAGATGTCATTTTTTGAAGATGCAAAAAGGGTACTAAAACAAAACATACGCGAATACGCCATGTTCATTGCTTTATTTTTTATCATGGCAATATTCACCGTCACTACGAAGGGGATATTTATCTCATCCCGTAACATCAGCAACCTTCTCAATCAGACCGGATATATCGCCGTGCTGGCGGTGGGTATGACACTGGTCATCGTCATCCGTCATATCGACCTCTCCGTCGGATTCCTGGCCGGTTTCCTGGGAGCCATTGCTGCAATTGCCATTACCTCGTGGCATTGGCCGGTTTATATTGTCATTCCGTTTATCCTTTTCCTGGGGATAATTGCCGGTATGATTACCGCTTTCCCGGTGGCGCAGTTGGGTATCCCATCCTTTGTTGCCTCACTTGCCGGTTGGTTGATCTATCGTGGGGCGATCCTTCTGGTCACCATGGGCACTGGCACCATCATCATCCCGGATGCCGCCTTTAATGCCATTGGAAATGGGTTTATTCCTGACATTCCGGGAATTCCATTTTTGGACGGTTTGCACAAATTGACCCTGTTGGTTGGAATTATCGCCATCGTTCTATTTATTATCGGTCAACTCCGCAGCCGCCAAAAGAAACAGGAATATGGTTTTGAAGTTCTCCCCACGAAGTTATTTATTCTTGAATTGATCTTTATCTCCGCCCTGATTTCATACATCACCTGGGTGCTTGCCGGGTACCGCGGAATTTCGTGGACGCTGGTGATCGTACTGATAGTGGTTGCGGTATATCACTTTATCACCACCAAAACGGTCATCGGGCGGCACATTTACGCCATCGGCGGCAACCCTGAAGCGGCCGAATTGAGCGGTGTCAGCGTAAAAAAGCTGATCTTCATGGTTTTCGGTTCCATGGGCTTTCTGACGGCGCTCTCCGGTATTTTGTTTGCCTCAAGGTTGCAATCTGCCACCACAACCGCTGGCACCCTTTTTGAATTGGATGCGATCGCGGCTGCGTATGTGGGCGGTGTATCTGCGGCGGGCGGCGTAGGAAAAGTGATCGGCTCGCTGGTCGGCGCGTTGGTGATGATGTCTTTGACCAGCGGTATGAACTTGATGGGCATCGATATTTCACTGCAATACATCGTGAGGGGCGCCGTGCTGGCTATTGCCGTGATCTTTGATGTGGCAACCCGCAAGACCGGCAAATAAAACAGTAAAATCCAAAGTGATCAAAATGATGATCTCCTCCAGAAAACCGGAGGAGATCATTTATTTTGTGTTTATTTTCCGCTGTACATTCGGCGCCGTTCAATCCGGCTGGCGGGAGAATACAGGTTCATTGGTTAATGTATTCCGCCACCGCTGTGAGCACCGAATCACTGCCCGACAGCACACTTTCCGCGGTCACCGCTACATGGTGGGTGGGCTGTACGCCGGTCCCCTCCAGGAAGATGCTGCCATCCGGCAGGGTGAACCTTCCGGTCGGCACCTGCAAGCTGATGCCATCCGGCAGTTCGAACTGCCCACGCGCCACCTCTGCCTCCACACCCGCCGTGGGAGTTTCACCAAAGACCTGCATACCGGGCACCTGGCTGAAGCCATAGGCTTCCAACTCGCATGCGCTCGCGCAGCCATCACCCACCAGCAGGATCTTATTCTTAAACTCAAATTGGCGGCTCATCGGATATATCTTGTCGCGAATACCATCGGGTTCGAATTTGCCGGTTTTTTCGCTGTAATACTCCAATTGTCCCATTTCAATCACCTGATCGGTCAGGTAACCCGCCAGCCCGAGCGGAGCACCGCCAAAGTTCAACCGCATATCGATAATCAGGGTATCCAGACTATTGGCTTCGAAGGTGTTCAAAGCGCGTTCGAAAAGCCGGACCGCCAGGTTCAGATCATCATAGTTCGAGTTGATCTGTACATACCCTACCGACAGATTGGGTACCACGGTGAACGTGACGGGGAGCGCATTTCGATCCATGTTTCGATAAGTGGAGCTCTGATCGAAACTTTCGGTCTCATCCACTGAAATCAAGGTGGCTTGTTGGGGCTTTCCGCCGGGGTTGGTAAATGTAAAAGTGGCGGTTGTACCTTGCGGAGCGCGGGTGAGGTAACGCGCCTGCTGGTACAGTTCCGTGTAGCTTGCCGAGAAGGGACCGGAGTATGGTTTCACCGCGCGGATCGCATCCAGGATGGGGGTGCCATTCATCTCAGTGATAACAGCCCCCAGCTGTATGCCGGCATATTGGGCGGGACCACCCGTTGTAATGTAACTGGCTATCACCTGCTGATCATCCAAAACGCGGATGCCCAGCCCGTAACCATAGCTTACCGCCTGCCAGTACGCTTCATTTTCATAATCCCCACCCGAAAGACCGACGTGCCCATCCTTGAACGCCAGCGTAAATTGCCGGATCGCTTCGTAAAACGCGGCACCATCCTTGTCATCCTGCGCCTTCTGAACCATCGGTTCGATCTCTGCTTTCAGAGCTTTCCAGTCGGGCGACTTTCCCGGAATATTGGAAAAGGCATATTCTTTTTCTACAATGGCGAACATTTTGTTGAAGGAATCGAGATAAGTGTCGGCGGAAAAATCCTTTACCTCTAGATCTGCCGGCTCATATAAAGTTAATTCCGGCTCGGCATCACGGATGATCTTAAAGGGTTTTTGGTCCAGATCGATGACCGAGTATCCGGCAGGGATTTTGCCGACCGGGTCGTCCTGGGTAAACAGCAGACCGTCGGCGCCAAAGCCGGTGGGGAATTGCTGCTGATCATCAGGTGACCAGATCACCAACATGCCGCCGGTAACTTCATTCTGATTTTCGGAATCGGTTTTGATGGAAGCCAGGTAGCCCGGCCAGCCAAACGAGGGATCGTCGCCTTCCGAATACGGTCCGCCTGCCAGGTTGGGCCAATAAGAAGCGGCAAAGATCTGCACCCCTTTGTCCGCCTGATTGTTATTGTCGACGTCGTTGAAAACGCCCTCCGGCAAGACGGGCAGGCTGATGCTGAAGGTACCCTTGTTATTGTCGTAATCCACATTCATGTAACCGAGCACCTGGGATTCCACCGGGGTGACCCATTCCTGGTCGCGGATGACGAATCCGTGCATATCCGCCAGGGCTACCGCCTGTTCCACATAGTAGGTTTCCAGGACGAAATCATTGGAATAGGAAAACGTACCGGTTATTTTCACCGGTTGGGTTGCCGTCGCCGGGGTGGATTTCAACGCCGCGATGGGGTTGCATGCAGTCAGAAACATGACTGCGGATACTACACTGCCGATGATGCGAGAGAATCTCATTTGGTCTCCTTTGTTACCCGTATGCACAAGAAAAGATAATTGTAAATCTTAATCCCAAACTCCAAAAGTTGCTGTACACATCCTATACGTATGTTGATAGCTGCCTGTGATAGTGGTACACTTTCTCGCGTAAAGGACGAATAAGCCAACAGGGAGCCACCATGCCAACCATTTTCCCATTTACCGCCATCGTAGGTCAAGACAGAATGCGCCGTGCGCTGGTTTTGAACGCAGTCAATCCCCGGATCGGAGGGGTGCTGATTCGCGGAGAGCGCGGAACAGCCAAATCCACCGCTGCGCGTGCCCTGGCGGCTTTACTGCCGCAGGTGAAGGTGGTCAGTGGATGCCGTTTTGGATGCGACCCGGATCAACCCGCCACCTGGTGCACGGAATGCCGGGAACGCTCAGAGCATGAAGGTACGCTCCCCATTGATTTCAAGCCCACACCCTTCATTAACCTGCCGGTGTCGGCAACGGAAGACCGTGTGGTTGGCACACTGGATATCGAGAAAGCCATCCAGCAGGGGGAACGACGTTTCGAACCCGGCGTATTGGCGGCTGCCAACCGGGGCATGTTGTACATCGATGAAGTGAACCTGCTGGACGATCACGTGGTGGATGTGCTGCTCGACTCCGCGGCGATGGGCATGAACATCGTTGAGCGCGAAGGCATTTCTTTCAGCCACCCGGCGCGTTTCATCCTGGTGGGAACGATGAATCCCGAAGAAGGCGATCTGCGACCGCAGCTGTTGGACCGCTTTGCCTTATCGGTGGATATCCACGGTATTCGCGACCCGCGCGACCGGGTGCAGATCATGGAGCGCAACCTGGGCTTCGAAGGCAACCCCGAAGAATTTCGCGCCCACTTCAGCCAGAAAGAAGAAGATTTATCCAAACAGATCGAGCACGCGCGCACACTGGTGGATCAGGTTGCTTATACAAAACGCGACCTGCTCTCCATCGCCGCGCTGACGACCTCGTTGAACGTGGATGGTCACCGGTCCGACCTGGTGATACTGAAGGCGGCCCGGGCGCAGGCGGCGTTCGATGGCAGGCTATCCATTAGCGAACATGATATTGCCCTGGCGGCGGAGCTGGCTTTGCCGCACCGCATCAAGCGCGGACCCTTCCAACAGATGGAAGTGAGCCTGGAGGATTTGCAGGAACGGATCAGCCAGCTGGAAAACCAGACCGGTGAACAACAAAACCAGGAAGTTCCACAGATGGACGCGCCGCAGAGCAGTGAGGCTCAAAAAAAAACGATTTAGATGACCAGCAGGAAGGTCCCGAAACACCGGAGACCGGGCAATTACAGGCTGTACAGAACGTTTTTGATGACCAAAACTCCAAATGGTGGGAGGGCGGGAGAACCGTGGCTCCCGGCGAGACATTCCAACCCCGCCGTCTGGATACCCCGCTCGATAAAATGGTCCGCCAGCAGGGCGGCAAAAGATCCCGCACCCACACCGACCGGAAGCGCGGGCGCTATATTCAGGCTCGTCCGGCGGAAGATGCCGCCAAAGACCTGGCATTCGATGCCACATTGCGCGCTGCCGCTCCTTTTCAAAAAGATCGAAAACACGAGAAAAACAAAGTCGCCTTCTCGGTAAAAAAGGCTGATTTTCAGAAGAAAGTCCGGGTGAGACGTGCCGCCAACCTGGTGCTGTTCCTGGTGGATGCATCCTGGTCGATGGCTGTGGCGGAACGCATGACAGCCACCAAGGGCGCCATTCTCTCTTTGCTGACAGATGCTTATCAACGGCGCGACCGGGTGGGGCTGATCGTCTTCCAGAAAGATCGCGCCACCCTGGTGCTGCCCCCGACCAATTCCGTTTTTCTGGCGCAAAAGGCGTTGGTGGATATCCCCGTGGGGGGAAAGACCCCACTGCCGGCAGGATTGAAACTTGCCTATGAAGTGCTGAAACGGGAGAAGAATCTGCACCCGGATATTCAACCGCTGTTGATCGTCCTCACCGATGGAGCGGGCAATGTGGCGATGGGTGACCTGCCGCCGCTGGAGGAATCCTACCGGTTTGCCAAGCAGCTGGCGTTTGAAAGTTATCGCAGTGTGGTCGTCAACATGGAGCATGCCGCTTTCGACCAGGGGTTGGCACAGTCTCTGGCAGATCACCTGGAAGCTCCGTGTTACTCGCTCTCCGAATTGAAGGCCGAAAACCTGTATCACACCGTGCGCCAGGAGATGTATCAGACCAAATAGGGCTGATTGGTATATAATCAATTCAGGAGTAGTGATATGACACCATCACCAGAACGGCTGAAAATACTGCAACTGATCCAGGATGGCAAGATTACTGCCGAAGAAGGAATTGAATTACTCGACCGGTTGGGTAGTGGTGCGGAAGGGAAACGTGGTGTTGAAAAAGAACCCGCCGGACCCCCCAGGTCGAACGCCCAATGGTTCCGTGTGGTAGTGACCGATACCGTTACTGGCAAGAATAGAGTGAATGTTCGCCTGCCGCTTAGTCTGGCGAACGCTGGAATAAAAATGGGTGCAAAATTCTCCCCCCATGTGGAGGGGATGGATCAGAAACAGTTTTCCGATTTTCTGCAAAGCGGCGCCACCGGGAAGGTGATCGACGTTTACGACGATGAGGATGGCGAGCACGTCGAAATATTTATAGAATGATCAGGGTGTGGAAGCTTCGACCTTTTCCACTTCAGGAAAGAACTGGCGGATGGTACCTTCCACCCAACCATGCAGCGTATTGGGTGAGAGCGGGCAGCCCAGGCAGGCACCGCCCAGGTGCACTTTTACCGTTTTCCCATCAAAAGAAACCAATTCAACCGAGCCGCCGTGGTAGTGTTCGATGTATGCGTTGAGCTGCTGGATGAGAGCCTTCATCCGCTCGTTGGGAGAATAATCAGGGTTGGGGGTCGTCATTTTTTCCTCCGATGCTGAATCTCACCTTTTTTGCCCCAGGTTTTTGGAGAGCAAATTAAATATCTGGGCGTTGGTGCCGGATAACCTTTCGGCGATAACGGCTGCCAGCCTTTCCATAATAATAATACCCGTATCCGGGTGATTCTCACACAGGTTTTGCAGATCCCGTCCCCTGATCTTGGCACATTCGGATGTGGTGACGCTGACCGCTGCCGATGTGTAAATTGCCCTGCCCAGCACGGCAGACCAGCCGAACACCTGTCCGGAGCCAAGACGGGCAACTTCCAGTATCTCCCCATCGTGAGGTTTGAAACGAATACAAACCTCGCCGGAGATGACGATATACAGATATTCTGCATACTGATCCTGCTCAAAAATGGTATCATCCGCAGAGAAGTTGCAGGCGACCATTAACCTGCAAATTTCATCCATGTGTGCCGGAGCAAGGTCTTTGAGTAAATCGGTTTGTGCCAGTTTATCGCGTATCATAATGATACACATCATAACGGAATCGTTGCAATGTGGGTAGTGGCATTCATCCTGTGTGCAGGGTACAGTCAAGCCTGATTTTTAACCCTGTTGTAACTTTTTATGTCGGATGTCATCTAATTTCTAATTGATGAAAACTTGAAAGGAATTTGACTTATGGAAATGCTGATTGATTTTCCCGGTGGGGCAAGGGTGGACGCCCATTTTGCCAACTTTACCATTGCAACCGACCAACCGATCATGGGGGGAGGTAAAGGCGAATACCCCACACCCTTTGCCACTTTTCTGGCATCCATCGGCACCTGTGCGGGGATTTATGTGCTGGGCTTTTGCCGGCAACGCGGTATCTCCGCCGAAGGAATTTCGATATCCCAAAAACTGAATGTGAACCCCGTGAACGGGATGGTGGAAGAAGTCGATCTCGAGATCAGAGTTCCGGCTGATTTTCCAGAAAAATATCATGATGCACTCATCCGTGCAGCGGATCAATGCGCCGTAAAAAAGCACCTTGAAAACCCCCCAAAATTCAATGTGCATACTGAAGTGAATTAAGGTGTATTATTGGAAAAGTTGGATTTGTAGATTTTGAAAAAATTGAACGTACGTACTAGTACAGGCGGTCAATGGCGCAAGTTGACAGTATGTAGCGTGTTAGGTATACTTGATTTTACTTCCCTTCAGAGAGGAACGCCGATACTCTGAACGAAGCGAGGTACCTGTTATTTACAATTTACTTTCCAAAGGACAGAATTGCATGACAGAATTGCTCAACGTGCAAGGTCTCGAGACGCAATTCCTTACCCCTGAAGGAGTGATCCATGCAGTCAATGGAGTCTCTTTTAGTTTAAGGGAAGGCGAAGTTCTCGGAGTAGTGGGGGAGAGCGGATGTGGTAAAAGCGTATCGATGCTGTCAGTATTACGGCTGATCCCTCAGCCACCCGGCAAGATTGTCGGCGGCAAAGCGCTTTTCCAGGGTCGTGATTTGCTGGCAATGACGGATGAAGAAATCCGTCAGGTTCGTGGCGGAAAAATCGCCATGGTCTTCCAGGATCCCATGACCTCACTGAATCCTGTGATTACCATTGGAAAACAAATTGCCGAACCCCTGATGCTTCACCTGGGCATGAGCAAAGATGAAGCAAAATCCCGTGTAGTTGAACTGCTGCAACTGGTAGGCTTGCCGGAAGCCAATATGCGACTGGATGATTATCCCCACCAGTTTTCCGGTGGTATGCGCCAGAGAGTGATGATCGCCATGGCGCTGGCTTGCAATCCCCAGATCCTTGTTGCCGATGAACCCACCACCGCCCTGGATGTAACCATCCAGGCTCAGATCGTTGAGCTGGTCAAGCGCCTGCGCGATGAGATCGGCATGGCAATCATCTGGATCACCCACGACCTGGGGATCGTAGCCGGGCTGGCGAAACGGGTGAATGTCATGTACGCCGGCTATATTATCGAAGAAGCCGATGTCAAAACGCTCTACGCGAACCCGCAGCATCCCTATACACTTGGTTTGCTGGGCAGTCTTCCCCGCCTGAATGAACAGCGCCATGAACGGCTGGCATCCATTGGCGGCTTGCCCCCGGTGTTGGTGGAAAAGCCTAATTATTGTCCCTTCATCAATCGGTGCAGTTATGCGATTGATCGCTGCAAGATGGAAAATCCACAGTTGGTCGAAGTTGGCACCAACCATCGGACTGCCTGCTGGGTAGATCCTCAAACCGGGAGGGCAAGATAATGGTCGACACCTCTCCAGAGAACGTCCTTGTAAAAGTTGATCATCTGGTAAAGCATTTTCCCATTACCCGGGGGATCATCATCCAGAAACAGGTTGGTGCAGTCCACGCAGTGGATGATGTCTCATTTGAAATATTTAAGGGTGAAACACTTGGCCTGGTTGGTGAATCGGGATGCGGCAAGTCCACCACGGGACGAACGCTGCTTCAGTTGTACCGTCCGACCTCGGGCAAGGTTTACTATGAGGATATTGATCTTGTCGCGCTGAAGGGCGAAGAACTCCGCCGTATGCGCCGCCGCATGCAGATGATCTTCCAGGACCCCTACGCGAGCTTGAATCCGCGCATGACGGTGGAAGAGATCATCAGCGAGCCCTTGGTGGTGCATGGCATCATGCCGCGCAAAGAAATGCGCGACAAGGTAAAAGAACTGTTGAATGTGGTCGGTCTGTCCTCGCGCTTGGTGGATCGATATCCGCACGAGTTTTCCGGCGGTCAACGGCAGCGTATCGGCGTAGCCCGCGCGATTGCCCTGCAGCCCGCCCTGATCGTATGTGATGAACCCATTTCCGCCCTGGATGTTTCCATTCAGGCGCAGGTTGTCAACTTGTTGGAAGATTTACAAGAACAATTGGGATTGACTTATTTGTTTATTGCCCATGATCTTTCAATGGTCCGCCATATTTCGAACCGGGTCGCCGTGATGTACCTCGGAATTATCGTGGAACTGGCAAACCGGAACGAACTATACACCAACCCGCTTCATCCATATACACAGGCGCTCCTGAGTGCCGTTCCCATTCCGGACCCTGTGATTGAAGAGAAGCGGCAGCGGATCATTCTGGAGGGGGATGTCCCCTCTCCGGTCAACCCGCCATCCGGATGTCGTTTCCGAACACGATGCCCAATGGCCGGTGCAATTTGTGCGGAAGAACAACCCGAATTCAGGGAAGTTCTGCCCGGTCATTCTGTTGCCTGCCATATGGTGAGTGTGTAAGAACATGGGATGTGAAGGAGGTGATATTGCAGGGACCTAATTTCTTTGTGGGAGAGGAACTTTAATAGTTCCATAATTTAAAACCATATCTTTTTGGAGGAGATAATGCGAAATAAACTGTTAGTTTTAGTATCAGTGTTTATTGTGGCATCCATGGTATTGGCTGCCTGCGCTCCCGGTGGGACTTCAGAACCCGTAGTCCAGACCGTGATCGTGAATGGTGAACCGGTTGTTGTAACTGCTACTCCCGAAACTGCAACCTTTACCGCCAAAGACCCAACGACATGGGTGGAAGCAACCTTTGGTGATCCTGAGACTTTGGATCCCGCGTTCGACTATGAGACCGCCGGTGGCGGCATCGCCATGCAGGTCTATGACACCCTCGTTTGGTACCACAAGGACAACGCCGCTGAATTCGTTCCCCAGCTGGCAACCGAAGTACCGACCCTTGAGAACGGCGGCATCTCTGCCGATGGCAAGACCGTCACCTTCAAGATTCGCCAGGGCGTCAAATTCCATGACGGCACCGATATGACCGTTGATGATGTTGCCTACACTTTCCAGCGCAACCTGCTCCAGGGCGGCACCGCCTCCCCGCAGTGGCTGTTCGCTGAACCTCTCCTGGGTGTTGGCACTTACGATATCGCCGAAGTTGTTGATCCTTCCGGCGCGCTCGATGACGACGCTGCTGGTCTTCAGGCTGCCGATCCGGCCGCTTTGAAAGCCGCCTGCGAAATGGTCACCTCCGCGATCGTTGCTGACCCCGCAGCCAGCACTGTTACCTTCACCCTTGCGCAGTCCTGGGCTCCTTTCATCGCCACCTTCACCGGCGGCTGGGGCTCCATCCAGAGCAAGGCCTGGGTAATGGCAAATGGCGGTTGGGATGGTTCTTGTGACACCTGGCAGAATTACTACGGCAAGGTAGCTGAAGATCTGAACGCAACCGCGCTCGGCTCCAGCGCCATGGGCACCGGCCCCTACAAACTGGATAAATGGGCTCCTGGCGAGGAAATCGTTATGTCCGCCAACGAGAACTACTGGCGCACTGAACCCATCTGGGATGGTGGCCCCTCCGGTGTTCCTACCATCAAGAAAGTCATCATCAAATCCGTTGAAGAATTCAACACCCGCTTGGCCATGCTCCAGGCTGGTGATGCCGATCAGATCACCGTTGGTTCACAGGCTGACTGGCCGATCATGGATACCCTGGTTGGCGAGGAATGCGAATATGGTTACGTGAACTGCACCGAAACCGGTAATGGCGCCATCCGCGTCATCCCCACCAGCGGTATCAGCTCCCGCACCGACCTCTACATGGCGTTCAAAGTCAACACCGAAGGCGGTAACAACTTCGTTGGTTCCGGTCAACTGGATGGAAATGGTATTCCTGCCAATTTCTTCTCTGATGTCCATGTACGCCGCGCCTTTGCTTACTGCTTCAACTACGACACCTATCTGAACGACGTTCTCCAGGGTCTGGGCACCCGTTCCAAGTCCGTCATCTTCCCCGGCATGGTCGGTTACGATGACAACGCGCCCTACTATGACTACGATCCTGAGAAATGCAAAGCCGAATTCGAAGCTTCCAAGTGGACCAAGACCGCTGATGGTTGGGAACCCAAGGAAGATGGCGAAATCAGCCTGATGGATGTCGGTTTCCGCTTCACCGCCGCCTACAACACCGGCAACACCGCCCGCCAGACCATCGCCCAGATTCTTCAGGGTGAACTGAGCGCCATCAACGATAAATTCGTTGTGGAAGTTACCGGTCTCCCGTGGGCTACCTTCCTCCAGAACCAGCGCGCCAAGAAATTGCCCGTGTTCGTGGTTGGTTGGCAGTCCGATATCTTCGATGCCCACAACTGGGTACAGCCCTACACCACCGGCACCTATGGCAGCCGCCAGAGCCTGCCCGCTGATGTCATGGCGAAATTCGAAGACATCAACACCCGCGGTGTGAGCGAGAATGATCCCGCCAAACGCAAAGCGATCTACGCTGAATTCAACCAGCTGTTCTATGACACCTGCCCCGGTATTCTGCTCTTCGTTGCCGGTGGACGTCACTACGAACCGCGCTACGTCTCCGGTTGGTACAACAACCCGATGTACGCTGACAACTGGTTCTACGCCCTCAAGAAATAACTTTGTAGCGTAATAACTTTTGGTTGGAGGAACCTGAGCAATCAGGTCCCTCCAACCATCCTTGAATTTTGGCTATTATCTTTTCTTATGGAGTAAATCCATGACCCAATATATAATCCGTCGTTTGCTACTGCTGCCAGTCATTCTTATCGGCGTGACCATGATGATCTTTCTCATGCTCTCGCGATTAAGCCCCGCTGAACGTGCCGCTTTGTATGTTCGCGACATCCCAAAAAATGAAAGGATGATGGACGGCATTATCAAGCGGTACGGATTAAATGATCCCATTCCGGTGCAATATTGGCATTGGCTGGTTGGGCGCAAAGATGCGGAAACCGGCGAAATGAAAGGCGGCATTCTGCGTGGTGAATTCGGATATTCCCGCACCGGCAATCAGGAAGTCTCCGCTCTCATCGATCGTCGTTTCCCCGCCACCATCGAGCTGACACTTTATTCCATTCTCCCGATCCTGGGTATTGGGGTATGGCTGGGCATCATTGCCGCGGTCAATCACAACAAGCTGATCGACCAGGTGGCGCGCGTATTCAGCATTATTGGATACTCCTTCCCCTCGTTTGTGTTCGGCTTGCTGGTGTTGATGTTCTTCTACGTACAACTGGGGTGGTTCCCGCCAGGCAGGGTTTCTGACTGGGCGAATGCAATCATCGATTCGCCCGTTTTCAAGTCTTACACTTCGCTCGTCACCGTCGATGCGCTGCTGAACGGAAGGTTCGACATCTTCCTGGATGCCCTGCGTCACATGGTGCTGCCCATTATCACCCTTTCTTACATCAACTGGGCATCCTTCCTGCGTGTTACCCGCTCTTCCATGCTGGAGACACTGCGCCAGGACTACGTGGTGACGGCGCGCGCCAAAGGCGTGAAAGAGTCTGATGTGGTGCGAAAACACGCGCAGCCGAATGCGCTTATCCCGGTGGCGACACTGGGCGGCTTATTGGTCGCCAGCCTGCTGGGCGGGGTGGTGATTACGGAAACCATTTTCGAATATCCGGGCATCGGTTCGGCAGCCGGTTCTGCGGCAGCCAACCTGGATGTGATCACCGTTCTCGCTTTCACTTTGATGACAGCAGGTATCCTGGTAATTGCGAATCTGATCGTTGATGTTATGTATGCCTTCCTCGACCCGCGGGTCAGACTTGCGTAAAGGAGATGGGAACAATGACTACAGCCCCGACTGAACTCAAACATATCGATATTGATGATCTCCCACAGCGCAAGATTTCGAAGCTGGAGCAGACGATCGGACCGGAATTCTATCGAATTCTGATGGGGATTCTGAGGAACCCGTTATCTGTCATCGGGACCTCATTAATTCTCTTCTTTATTGTGGTTGCTTTCCTCGCTCCTGCCATCATTCCGCAGGTAAACAAGCGCGATGCCTACATGATCCCGCGGGATGGCTTTTCGCCTGTTCCCAAGGAACCCGGCACGGTATGGAAGCAAAATGCTCCTTCAATTCCCTTCTGGTACGGCATCACCGGCAAAGATGAATGGGTTCACGTTTTCGGAACCGCAAGTGGTCAGTGGGATATTTTCTACGGTGTGGTATGGGGTACCCGTACCGCTCTGAAGGTCGGTGTGATTATCGAAGGGATCACCCTGCTGTTGGGCATTCTCATCGGCAGCCTTTCCGCTTTTTATGGCGGCTGGGTCGATGTTGTCTTGCAGCGTCTTACCGAGATTTTCATGGCATTCCCCTTCCTGTTGGCGGCGCTGACCCTTTCAGCCATCCTGACTCCGGTGATGGGGAAAGGATTGTGGCCAGCCACCATTGCGTTGATCGCTTTCGGGTGGATGGGATATTCCCGTCTGATCCGGGGCGATATTTTATCTGTGCGTGAACGTGATTATGTGATGGCGGCGCGGGTGGTGGGCGCCAAAGACAGCCGCATTCTGCTGCGCCACATTATCCCCAATGCGATCTATCCGACCCTGGTGGTCGCCTCGTTGGATATCGGCAGCATCGTGATTTCCTTCGCCGCACTCAGCTTCCTGGGTATCGGCACCGAAGCCGGATATGCGGACTGGGGGCAGTTGATCAGCTTCGCCCGCAGTTGGATACCGCAGCTGGCGAAATACTGGTACATTGTGGTCTACCCCGGTGTGACCCTGATCCTGTTCGTTTTGGGCTGGAACCTGGTGGGCGATGCACTGCGCGATATTATGGACCCGCGCATGCGTGGACGGGGAGCCTAGCCGGCGCTTTGTTTCAAGATCAACATCCGGGCAGTTTTTCGCTGTCCGGATGTTTTACATTATTCTATGCCCGCGTTGTTCCAATGTATAATGGAATTCATCTATGCGCGCAAAACAATCCATCCATATTCTTTTGCCCCTCGTAGTTGTTTTACTATTCCTGGTGATGGCACTTGTTTCCTGCCGGTCTGAAAAGGTGGTCATGCCCATTGTGCCCAAAACCGCCCTGCCGGGGCAAATGAAACGGGATGATCCTTTGACCTGTCCCACGGTGCCTGCCCAGCCCAGTCAGGCGGAGGAAGGCGCTTATGTGTATTGCCAGGTGTGCATGACCTGTCATGGCGATGTGGGACAGGGTTTGGATGAGTGGCGCAAGGAATTGGATCCGCCTGACAATAATTGCTTTCAGGCAAAATGCCACGGAAAGCGCCATCCGCCCGAAGGTTTTGAAATCCCGCAATATGCGCCGGTGGTGATGGGTTCGGGTGTACTGGACCATTATGAAAATGCGCAGGCGCTGCATGACGACATGGTGGAGACCATGCCCTGGTGGAATCCCGGCTATTTGACCGCCGATGAGTACTGGCAGATCACGGCGTTTCTGCTAGAGGCGAACGGGATTTCGCTCGGACCGATCGAGTTGAACAATATCACCGCTCCTTTAATCCAAATCAAAACAGAGTAGTGAACTGGAAAAACTAATGCAAAGAAAATCTGTCGTAATCTTTATTCTGCTCATGATCCTCACCGGTTTGCTGGTGGCGGGCTGCAGCGGCGCGGAATTATCCCCTGCCACCGCAACACCCACCTCGGAACCGACGAACACCCCCATCCCCGCCACACCCACCCCGATCCCGACCGTGTTGAACGTCTGTCTGGGGCAGGAGCCGGAAAGCCTGTATCTATATTCGGGTGCACGGAACCAATCCACCTGGGCGGTGCTCGAAGGGCTGTATGATGGTCCCATCGATTACGTGCAATATGAATACATCCCGGTCATCCTGGAGAAGATCCCCTCCCTGGCGGATGGGGATGCCAGCATCCAGACGGTCACTGTAAAACAGGGCATGTATATAGTGGATGCCGGTGGCGCCATGCAGGCGTTGCAGAAGGGCGTGAAGTATCTGCCCACCGGGTGTGCCAGTGCGGATTGCGTGGCGGAATATCCCGGCACCGGTGATGTGGTCATGGATCAACTGGTGGTAAAGTACCAGTTGAAGGAGGGCATCAACTGGTCGGATGGCACGCCGCTGAAAGCTTCTGATTCTGTTTTCTCATTCTCCCTGGCTGGCGCACCGTCCTACACCGGCAACAAGGATCTGGTACGAAAGACCGCATCGTATACCGCGTTGGATGACCGGACCACGCAGTGGATCGGCTTGCCCGGTTTCCGTGACCAGCAATACATGTCGCATTTCTGGATCCCGCTGCCCGAACATGTTTTCAGCGGCAAAACGGCTGAATCCATTGCAGCCGATCCGCTGGCTGGCAAGACGCCGCTCGGTTGGGGGCCGTTTACCGTGAAAGAATGGGTTGCCGGAGATCACATCACCCTGCAGAAAAATCCGGCTTACTTCCGTGCTGCCGAAGGCTTGCCGCGGGTGGACTATGTCAATTTCCGCTTCCTGAATACCACCCCCGAGCAGAGTGTGGAAGCGCTGCTTACCGGCGAGTGCGATGTGGTGGATGAATCCACGCTGCTGGATGATCAGATCGCCACATTGTTGCAGTTGCAGAGCGCCGGCAAACTCAGAGCTGCCATCAAATCTTCACCGGTCTGGGAAGGGCTGTATTACGGTATTTCTCCGGCGAGTTACGATGATGGATATTATCCCAACCTGGGCGACCGGCAGGATTTGTTTGGCGATGCCCGCACTCGAAAAGCGCTGGCAATGTGCATCAATCGGGAAAAGATCGTCACCGATCTGCTGGCGGGAACCAGCCAGGTGCCGGTGGGGATGCTGGACAACGCAAACCCGTTGAGTCTCGGTGCGGATCAGGCAATCCCGTATGACCCGGCAGCAGGGAGCGCTCTGCTGGAACAGATCGGCTGGAAGGATATGGATCAAAATCCGGCGACGCCCCGGGTGGCGGTGAATATTCCCACGGTTTATCTGGGCACACCGCTTCAATTCACTTACTACACAACGAGTGCTGCATTGCGCAAGAGTGTCAGTGAACAAGTCGTTTCCGACCTGGCAGCCTGCGGAGTAGCGGTCTCGGTAAATGAATTCGACCCGGATGAATTGTTCGCCGGCGGTCCGGATGGACCTTTATTCGGGAGAAGCTTCGATACGGCTTCCCTCTCCTGGAGTCCCAGCACCCTGCCTGCCTGCCAGTTCTTCTCGACCGATCAGATCCCCACCGTGCAGAACTCCTGGTATGGGGTAAATGTGGGCGGCTTCTCGAACGCGGAATTCGACGCAGCCTGCCAGACCGCCAGTTTTGCACTGCCCGGTGAAGAAGATTACCCTGCCAGCCAGCAGGCTGTCCAAACCGGTTTTCTGGAACAAATGCCGGTGGTACCTTTGTACCAGTACGTGCGGATCGGCATTACGCAGCCGAATCTGTGCGGCTATCAGATGGATGCCACTTCCCGCAGCAGCCTCTGGAATCTGGAAAAGATGGAGCCGGGACCGGCGTGTTCCCAGTAGCACCGGCGAATTCGCATTGGGGTTTCAATAATTGAACCAGCCAGGATTTGCGATTCCATACCGAGGAGTCTATAATTCCCATACGCTATGACAGTAATTGATGATATCAAAGACCGTCTGGACATTGTTGATATTGTTTCAGAAACGGTAAAACTTCGCAAAACCGGTAAGAATTACACCGGTTTTTGCCCCTTTCATACCAACGTCCATACCCCGGCGTTTGTGGTCTTCCCCGATTCGGGAACCTGGCGCTGTTTTGGACAATGCAACGAAGGGGGCGATATCTTCAAGTTCGTCATGAAGCGCGAAGGGTGGGATTTTTCTCAAACGCTCAAAGCCCTGGCGGAACGCGCCGGCGTACAACTGGCGCCGCTGTCTCCGCAGCGCATCGAGCAGGACGAGGCTGAAAACCGGCTCAGTAAATTGCTGGAGGATGTGGCGGTTTATTACCATGACCAGTTGAAAAACAATCCGGCAGGGAAACTGGCGCTGGAATATCTGCAAAAACGCGGTCTGACGGACCAGACCATTGAAAAGTTCATGCTTGGCTATGCACTGCCCGGCTGGGATAATCTGCTCAATCATCTTGGCGGAAAGAACATTCCCAACGAGTACATGCTCGAAGCGGGGCTGCTCACCGAGCGGGATGATGGCGGCGTGTACGACCGCTTCCGAAATCGCATCATGATCCCCATCCGCGACGGACAGGGGCACATGGCGGGTTTTGGCGCAAGGATCCTCGACCCCAACGATATTCCCAAATTCCTCAATTCCCCTCAGACCGCCATCTTCGACAAGGGCAGGCTGCTTTTCGGTCTGGATGCCGCGCGGAAGAGTATTCGCGCGCTGGATCAGGCGGTGGTGGTGGAAGGCTATCTGGATGTCATCGTGCTGCATCAGGCGGGTTATACCAACACCGTTTCGCCGATGGGCACTGCCCTGACCGAAGATCAATTGCGCATGCTCAAAAAATTTACCCGCCGGCTGGTGCTGGCACTGGATGCTGATGCTGCCGGTGAGAAGGCAACGCTGCGCGGATTGCAGATTGCCCGCGAAGCCATGGATCACGAAACCGAGATCGGGTTCGACGTCCGTGGATTGCTGCGGCAGGAAGCCCGTCTGCAGGCGGATATTCGGGTTACCGCCATTCCCGAAGGCATGGACCCGGACGAGGTGGTTTTGCGCGACCCGCAGGAATGGAAACAAATTCTCGATACCGCGAAACCGCTGGTGGTGCACGTGATGGAAACGCTGGCAGCCGATCAAGACATTCAGGATCCCAAGGTGAAGCGCGAAATTGCCAACCAGGTGATCCCGCTGATCGAGGATGTGCCCAACCTGGTGGAAAGGGACGCCTACCGGCAGAAACTTGCCCGCCTGTTGAAGCTGGACGAGAACACACTCGCCGGGATCAATCCCCGCTCGATTGCCATTTCCCGACCCTTCTCGCGGAACCGGCGGAGGCAGACGCAGGCGGGTGACGATGCTGCGCAGCAGCAGGCGGGCGCCCCGCTTCATTTGCTCGACCCTGTTCAACCGTTGGAAAAACACCTGCTGGCAGCCATCTTCCAGCAGCCCGACCTGCTCTATGGGCTGGACCGAAAGTTGCAACAGGATAATCTGGATAGATTGAAGGATGCCGACTTCAGTTCTACCCAGAATCAACACCTCTTCGCGATCATCCAGGAATCGCTCACGCAGGATGAAGTGGAACCCATCGCCTATATTCAGGATCATGACACCTTCGGGATGGAATCCTATATTGAAGAGGCGCGGCGCTTTAAAATGGATAGTGGTTTAAAATATGATGATATGCTGGCTGATTGTTTTCGGACCATCCTGCGTATGCGTCAGATCACCATCCATCAAAATTTGCAGGAGATGAAGTTTTTGCAAGAGGATGGAGAAGAGAGTAATTCTGATGACGCCATCCAATATCAGCAGCAGGTGCTTTTGTTCACCCAGGAACTGCGTAAAATCACCCTGGCTATGAGAACACTGACCCGGCTAAACACACCCTAGATTGGTGGAACAGATTATGCCCAGACAAGCGAAACTAACCAGAGAGAGCGGCGCCGCCAAACCAGTGCGGAAGCGCGCAGTTCGTGGGGGGGAAGCCGATGACCATGGTAAATCCATGTTGGATGAGGATACCGGCCTGCCTGGCATGGCTTTGCCGGATGAAATGGGTGCTGCGGAGGAATCGGAAGAATCCCTTTCTCCGCAAAGCCTGTCGGAAATCAACGAACTGCTTGCATCAGAACCTTTGGAGGATCTCGACACCACGGGTTTGTCTGTGGAGTTGTCGGAAGATCCGGTGCGGCTGTATTTAAAGGAAATCGGACAGATCAATCTGCTGGATGCCGATTGCGAATTTCGCCTGGCAGCCCGCATCGAAGCCATCCGCCTGATCCACGCGCTGCGGGAAAAACTCCCTGAAAAATGTGATCCCTCTGAAGTCGAAATAAAACTGTTCGCCACAGTTTACGAAGAGATGCTGATCTACCAGAAGCGGTTGGATGAAGATGTTCACCGGATGAAGTATGATCCGCCGGATATCCCTTTGATCCTGGCGGAGGCTCAATTCCTTCGCTCACAGTGGCAAAGCGATGAGCCTTCCGACTTGCGCAAATATCTGGATAACGGCAGGTGGGGCAAAGACCCTCTGTGGGACGAGTTGGTGCGCGATGCATTCAATATGTTCCTGTGCATGTACCTGCTTCCGCCGGAAACCGCCGGCAAGTTGATGGCAATATTACAAAAAAACAAGAAACTGCCCGGCAAGAAGCAGATAGAGACCATGCTGCCGGATGCAGATGCCCTGCGGGATGAGCTGGATGGTATTCAGCGCCGGGCGGATGATTCAAACCAGACGCTGATCCGCGCCAATTTGCGCTTGGTGGTGAGTATTGCCAAACGCTACCTGGGGCGCGGCATTTCCTTCCTGGATCTGATTCAGGAAGGAAACCTGGGTTTGCTCCGCGCAGTCACCAAGTTCGACCCGACCCGCGGATTCAAATTCAGCACCTATGCCACATGGTGGATCAGGCAATCGATCAGCCGCTATATTGCCGAGCAGGCACGCACCATCCGCATTCCCGTGCACCTGTTTGAATCGATCACCCGCCTGCTGCGCGTGCAGCGCAAACTGGTGCAGGAATTGGGCAGAGAGCCGACCAATGATGAACTGGCGCTGGAGGGTGAATTCCTTTCGGAGGAAGATGCCGCGGCGATCAAGAAAGCGAACAAGGAAGGAAAACCAATCGAGCCCACCCTGCTGCGCCGCTGGCAGCTTGGCAGCCAGAAAGTGCAGAAAATCCTCCAATCCGCTGAAGAGCCTGTTTCACTTGAGCGACCGGTGGGCGATGAGGAAAGCAGCCAGTTGGGCGATTTCATCGAGGACGATGAAGCGCTGGAGCCGATGGATGCCGCGGCGCGCGAAATGCTTCGCGAACAGGTGCAAAGTGCGCTTTCCATCCTTACCGAACGCGAACGGCAGGTGCTCGAATTGAGATTCGGGCTTACCGATGGCAAAGATCACACCCTCGAAGAGGTCAGCCGTTATTTCAGCGTCACCCGCGAGCGCATTCGCCAGATCGAGGCAAAGGCTTTGCGCAAGCTGCGTCATCCCACCCGAAGCAAGAATCTAAAGGAATACTTAAGTTAATTGGCGATCGGGAGAGATTATTAATGAAAGTATTTCTGGGGCGGTTAGAGGTAGCGGGATGAAGAAGCCATTTTTACTGGTGGTATTCGTCGATCTTGTCCTGCTGGTGCTCGTATTCCTTGCCGGCAGGCAGGTGTACCGTATTCTCGGTTATTCGATTGCACCTGTTGAAACCGTCCCCACTGCCACGGTGTATGTGTACCGGGAGCTGGAGATTGAAGTATCCACGCCCGATTCGATCATGGAAAACTCCGCGTTTGATATCCGGATCGATTTGCATAATCCCGATAATGAAGATGTTCTGGTGAAGTTGATCGTTTTTCCGCACAGCCTGGTTGACAGCATGCAGTTGTTGGGTACCTCCCTGCCCGTCGGGGAGAAGATCGAAATTGATGACGGCGTGGGCTTTCCGGTGAACATGCTGATCAAGGCGGGGGATTCCGCGTCTTTCATCAGTTCCTGGGAAGCAAATAAAATGCAGGCAATTGCCGGAAAGGTGATCTTGTTTACAGACCACGCCCGGCAGGAAGCCGGTCTGGCGCTGGCGGTGGCTCCTATGCCGGCAACGGAAACGCCCACCCCGGAAATTGTTTTGGAAACGCCATCAACTGAGTTGACCATTTCACCTGTCCCTTAACGGATTAGCCCATGGATGAATATACCATTCGCCAGGCAATAGATCTGATCAAGGCTAAACGCCTTACCGACGCGCGCAAATTGCTGCGCCCGGTGCTGGAAGTGACTCCCACCAATGAGGCAGCCTGGGTTTGGTTTGCTTCCACCTTCAGCAAGCCTGTCGAACAACTGATGGTGATGCGCTATGCAGAGCAATTCTGCCCCAAATCGCAGCCATTGACGCGGGGGATCGAACGCCTGCAAAGTATGGTTGACGAGCAAAGATCACGCGGTGAAGAGGATGACATCGGCAACCTGGAATCGCAGCTGCCGATTGTTCAGGGTGCAGTCATTGAAACCCCTTCCAGCTTCGATTCCTCCCACTTCGCCTGGGATCAACCCTTTGAAAAACAGGATGAACAGGCACAGGATAATTCCTCGCCGGATGGAGATTGGATATCCAGCCTGCGATCTTCGGCGATGAGCATGCCGGAGCCCGAGGAACCGGAAGTGCCGGCGGTCGCGCCTGCATTTGTGGAACCCGAAGAGGTTTATTATCCCGCTCCCGACCCGGCTTTCGATGAAGTCATTGAAGTTGAAACCCCGGTCGATCCGTTTACACAACCTGAACCGCTGGAAGAGTTGGAGCAGGAAGAAGCGGTGACCACCCCACCCTGGCAGACCAGCATGCCTGACAGACCGGTGATGTGGAACGGGCAGGATATTGGTCAGGAATCGGTGGAATCCTCGCCCTTCTTCTCCGATATGGATGTGACAAACAATAATCAGTCGGATGCCAACCGCAGGTCAACCCGTTCCGGGTATGGTAACGATCCGTATCAAACACCCTTCTGGATCGCCGTGGTATTTGGCGCCTTCTTGCTGATCATTTTGGCTGTATTTGTGACTGTACTCATGCTTCAGGGTGGCGGAGCCTGAGCTGAGGTTTCATTCGTTCGACAATATTTGTTCCAAAACTGTCATCGGGTATATTAAGAAGGTATACTCAGGATGATTTTATTTATTGAGGAGTAATTATGGATGGCGTCAAAATTATCACTGACTCAACAGCTTATATTCCACAATCATATGTTGACCAATATGGGTTGGAAGTAGTTCCCCTCACCGTAAATTGGGAGGAGAAGTCTTACCTGGACGGGGTGGATATCCGGGCGGATGAGTTCTATACCCGCTTGAAGGATGCCGTCACGCTGCCAACCACAAACGCAATTTCCGTGCATCAATTTGAAGAGCTGTATAAAAAACTGACTGACGAGGGGCATTCGGTACTGGTGCTGCCGATCTCTTCGGGGATATCGGCTTCTTACAATAATGCCATCACGGCTTTGGAGCATTTCAAAGACAAGCCTGTAGCTGTTTTGGATACCCGGCTGGTTTCGATGGCTTTGACTTTCATGGTGCTGGCGGCTGCGCGTAAAGCCGAAACGGGCGCCTCGTTGGAAGAGGTGAAGGCGGAGGCGGTGCGGGCATACGATCATATCGGCGTGTATTTTACCGTGGATGATCTGAAATACCTGCACAAGGGCGGCAGGATCGGCGGCGCCAAACGGCTGCTGGGTTCCGCCCTGAAGATCAAGCCCATCCTGGAGATTCGCAACGGCAAGATCGAAGCCGCCGGATCGGCGGTAACCCGCAAGAAGGCGCTGGAAAGGATCGTGAGCCTGGTGGAGGATGGCATTGCGGGCAGAAGCCCGGTGCGCATCTCGGTGTTCCATGCACTGGACCTCGACACCGCGCAGTATCTGGAAGAAGTCTGCCGGGAGCGCTTTTCACCGGTGGAGATGATCCCCAGCGAAGTCAGCCCGGTGGTGGGGTCGCACGTGGGACCGGGCACGGTGAGCATCGCTTACATGGCCGGGATGTGATGAGCGCCGCACACACCGATCCGCGATTGATCGATCAGTTCAACGAATACTTCAAACACTGGCAGGTGATCCTTCCCGAAGCGGGGATGGAGATGACCAACCAACCTGTGCGCATTTCGCATTCGGGCTGGTGGATCACCATCCGTTTCGGCGCGGACGGCGGCAGCCCCTGGATGGAGATTTACGCCCAGCATCGCATGACCAATGACCGGCATCTGCGCTTCCATGTGGATCGCGATTGCGAGCAGCTGTCCACCCTGGATGAGCCGGTTTTCATCCCCGAGGGCGCCACTGCCGAAGAAGAGGCAGCCATCCACCAGGCGGCGAAACTGCGCTACCGGGAGCTGTTCAGGGAATTGGAAGCAGTGGGATTGGTGTGATAACAGAGTTTATCAAGACCTCCGGCAATTCTGCCGGAGGTCTTTGGTTTGCATGTGAAGATCAGGGTTGGTTACCCTCCGCCAGGTATTCGGCGATCAACCCCGCCTGTGCGTCGGTAAGGATCGCCCCCTTGCCGATCATGCGGTCGATGGAGGCTTTCCAGCCAGCCAGATCTTTCCTTGCGCTGGCGATCCGCGCGGTGGAATGACAGGCGGCGCAGTTGGTGTTCAGAATATCCTTTGCCTCTGCCATCTGTGCTTCGGTCAGCCCGACCTGTGCCGGTTCCTGCGTGGGCGCCGCCGTCTCGGTGGGCGCGACCTCCGTGGGGACGGCAGTCGGCGGGACCGGTTCGGCGGTGGGCGGCGGCGAAGTAGGTTGGGTTTCAGCCGGTGCAGCCGTGGGCGCAACCTCCACCGCGGGGGCAGCGCAGGCGGCAACCAACAGAGCACCTAATACCAATAAGAGGAACAGCCTGACAGAAGTTTTCATTATTTATATGTTTCCGCCAGGTAGCCGATAATGGCAGTCCTTTCTGCATCAGTCAGGCTCAAGCCTTTCTTGACCATGTTATCCACCGTTCTGGTCCACTGTGCTTCCGTTTGCTTTTCCGAAGTGACCCGGTTCAAGTCGTGGCACTGGGTGCACTTGGTGTTCACCAGCGCTTCGCCATCCAGTTGCGATGCGGAGACGGAATCACCCGCAGGGGTCGCCCCGGTAGCAGCCGGGGAAGCGGACGAGGAACAGGCTGACAAAACGGATACCAGGATGAGCAGTAAAACAAATATAGCGATTACTTTTTTCATTCTCCACCTCCAAGATATATAGATACCAGTATACCCGTTCGCCTCTTGCTGGCAATGCGCCTGCCTGGGGTGTATAAGCCTCTATATCATTTGTATATAAAGGTCACATCCGCGTTTTGTGGCAGCTTGACCAGAATGCCCGCCTGCGGCTGGAAGGTGCCAGCATAGCGGCAGTTGCTATCCACAATGGGGCTGGAGCAGCCGATGCCCACCACGTTCACCACCCATTCCCCCTGCAATTCCGGCGGGGCATAGGCGTAGAATACGCCGTTCTCCAGGGTGGTGCCGTCTACACGGCGCTGCTGATAGAGGGCAGCCAGATCGATACCGGGGATGCCCTTGCCCGAAGCATCCACCACCCTGCCGGTAATGACCAGGCTCTCGTGGATGGCTAGCTCGGGCAGCGCAGAGACTTCTCCGCTGATTTCGAGATGGGCAACGCTCATCCAGCCGGTACGCCCATCGGCGGTGAGCACTTTGACCCATTCGTCGCCCGGGGCTACCCCGATCAGGGTGACCTCGGCGCCTTCGTTATACTGGGCGATGACGGTGTGCAGGGTGCCCGGTCCGCCGCGCATGTTGAGGGCTGCCGCAGCCACTTTCGCCGTCAGGGTGACGGGCGCGGGGGGTTGGGTGATTTCGGGCTGCGGGGTGGGGGAGGGCTGTGCCTCGGTCGGGGTGGACAGGTCTTGTATTTCCACCTGTGGAGGCGGCTCAGCCGTGGGGGTGGCTGCCGGTAAATTTACCGGCAGCACGGAATTACAGGCTGCCAGGAAACAAAAAGAAACAAATAGTCCTGCCCGGATGAAGTGTTTCATTTTTCCTCCTTCCATGCAGCGGCATGGTTCCAGGTCAGTTCATTTTCATTATACAACCCCGGGCAACCCCCCGCGGAGTGTGGATTCCTGGGGAATGACGATACGGTTTTGTTCGTCGAGCAGATCAAGCTGCATGGCGAGGACCTCCACCAGGGCGGAAAGCTCGGCTGTCTTCAGGTCGGAGACCAGCCTGCCATTCAACGCGGCTGCCGCTTGCTGGTGCTTCTGCTGCCGGTTCAATTTCTGCTGGTCGTTGATGATGATCTTGTGCGTCATGCCTTCACCTCCGCGGGTAGCACCGGAATGTCCAAGCGCACGGGCTTTTCTGCCAGCGCCACCTGGATGTCGGCAGCAGTGGCGGTGCAGATTTCAATATCGCCTTCGCCGCTGTCATCCAGCGCCAGGGTCTCTTCCAGGGTGGTGGCACCCTGCCGTAGAAGGATGCGCACCGGCTGGCGGGCACATGCCGGAAAACAGGCATGCACAGTCACAGTGGTCAGACCATCCGCAACGAGGCTGGCGGAGGAAACCGTCAGCCAGGCGGGTTGGTGTGCGTGCAGATATGGCTCGGGCGCCAGGGCGGCATCATCCGCCGCAAGCGACAAGGGATTTTCCGTCCCCCAGATGGTCTGTGCCTGCGGGTTGGCGGCGCGGACCTCTTCGATGAGTTGTTCGAAATGGATGCTTTTTTCCATCATTACCTCTCAATACTCGAGGGTCAGGGCAGCCCAGGTGCAATCGACACGGCTGCCCGAGGATTTGATCTCGAAGCGCGTTTCCACCTCTGCGCCGGGCAGGGCGCTGATCAGATCGCCGCTTTTGATAATGTTGGTGAGCGCCGTGGAGGTTGACGACATCTCGATGATGGTGGTGCTGTTGGTGGTGTCGTACAGCCGCGCATAGGCGGTGCCGCTGGAGGCGATGAGGTTCGCCACCAGGTAGGCGGTTTTGGCGCCCTGTTTGAGCAGACTCAGGTTCAGCCGTTGCCGGCAGACCAGCGAGCCGTTGTAGGATGTGGAGGTGGTATAGGTATTCTGCCCGTGGAGCGTGATCACCTCCACGCGGCTGCCGCCGAGGATGCCCTGGTAGGTGACGATGGAGGTGTCATCCAGCGCCGAGCCATCCCAGCGGCAGGAACCGATGAGGCGCTGGTCGACGCTCTCGGCGGGGTTGGTGTTGACTGAGAGGGTGAACGCCGACGAACCCGGCACCCGGTTGGCAAAGACATACCAGGTGGCGCTGGGTCCGCTGAAGGAATTGGAGGGCAGATCCACCTGGGCGGCTGCCTGGCACATGTAACCGTTGATCATCAGGGTGGGCGGAAAGAGCGGATCGACCGGCACGCGCAGGCGGTTGGTGGGGATGCTGACCAGTTGCAGCCCCGAAATGTAGCGGTTGAGGAATTGTCCCAGCGGAACGGCATCGCTGGCGATGGCGCCGAAACGCAGGGCATCGGCGCGCAGGCGGTTGTATTGCAGGTAGCTGGTCGGCTGCCCGGCAGAGACATCCAACGAAGCGGGGTAAATGGGTGCGGTCATATCAGGCTCTCCAGTAGCTGTTGTTCCAGTTCATATCTCCGGCGTAGTCGTCCTCCACCCAGTAGGAGCGTTCGTAGCGGTCGCGATCCGCCGGGGCGAAGATGTCGCCATCCGAAGAAAGCTGGATGGTGATGCGGTTGGCGCCGCCCGCCCGTTCTTCGAGCGCGTAATTGCCCGAAGAGTACAATCCACTGAAAACGCCCTCGCGGGTCACCAGCCCGATATCCGCGCGCTGGTTGAGCAGGTCGAACAGGCGGGCATACATCTCGGCGGCGGTGCGCTCTTCAGATGAGCCGTCCGGGCGCACCAGACCATCCGCCAGCAGCACGGTGAAGGTGATGGTCTGTTGATCCTGGTAGTCGCCATCCGCCTGTTTGTACGCCGAGCGGAAAACGTTGACCGCGCCGCGCGCCAGGCGTGAACGGTCGAGCAGGTAGCCCTGGGGGGTGCCATCCGCCACCTGCTGGTGATAGAGGACGATATCGCAATCGGTTCCGGGTTCCGGCATGCTGCCTCCTTAGGCGGTTGGGCTGCCGTTCCCCGCCCAGCGCAGCAGGTCGGCGACCTCGCCGCGGAAGATGTTGACATCCGGACGGGAGGAGATGCCGGGCAGGGTGAAGCGGTCTCCGCTGCACTGCCAGAAGGTGTACGGCTGGCAGCCGGGAGGATGCGGAACGGCATGGGGTTGGGCGGCTTTTGTATAAAGGTCAGACCAGTTGATCGCAGCCGGCAGGTCGCGCCAGTAGGGGTACTGCGCCAGCCACAGCGGATATTCCGGCAGCCAGTTGAGCATGGGGCGGGCGTATTGCAGCACGAAAGATGTGCGGGTGTAGATGACCAGCCGCTTCTCGGGGTATTCCTTGCGGATCAGGGCTGCTACGGTGCGGGCGTTCTGCGAAATGCGGCTGGGACTGATGCGCGGCGGCAGCGGCGGCTTGCGCGCGCCCTTGCGTTTGCCGCTGGCGACCACATTAGACTGGTTAGACCACTTATTCCAATCCGACCAGTACTGTTCCACATCCAGGCAGAGGAACTGCCAGGGCAGGGTGCGGATGCTGTTAAGGAAAAAGCTGACCTGGGCTTCATCGGGGCGCAGGGGATCAGACCAGTGGTACACCCCGCAGGTCAGACCGGCGGCACGCGCTCGGGTGAGGTGTTCCTCTAACGAGCGGTCGCGCAGGTAATCGCCCTGGGTGGCTTTGACGATGGCGAACTCCACCCCCTGTTGCTTGAGGTATGTCCAGTCGATCTTTTCGTCGTAACGTGAGACGTCTATGCCGAGGATCATACTGCGCTCCCCATTTAGTTGAACGCCCAGCCGCTGCCCCAGCACTCCACGTCGGCTGCCCGCGAACGGGCGGATTTGACGGTGCCGAGCAGACGGTCGAAGCGCAGCAGCAGGCGGCTGCCCAGGCTGGTGACGCCCTCGGGCAGTTCCCCCTGCAGGTTGAAATGCTGCTGGCGGTCGATGGTTTTGGCGGCGGCAATGTACCCGGCGGCGCCGAGCACCAGAATGCCGCAGTCGTCCTCCGGCACTGAAGTCCGCTCGGCTTCATCCAGCCCGCTGATGGTTTCGGACATGCCGCTGTACGCGCTGTATTCGCGCAGCGCAATGCGCACACCCTCACGGATCAGTTCGCTGGAAAAGGTGAGCCGGGTGAGGTCTTGCAGCAGCGACGACACACGCTGTTCCAGATTTTGATAATCGATGTTCATGGTTGCCTCCGTGGGTCATCCGGTGGAATGGAGATTTTTGCCCCGGAGGGCAGGAGGATGACCAGCCTGCCTTCCGGGTAGGTTTTCCAGCCGAGCAGGTCTTCGACCCGGCAGTTGTATTCGCGGCAGAGCGTTGCCAGCCTTTCGGCTGCGGATGGGGCTGCCGCCGCGCGGGGTGGGTTGGGCTTACGCGGCATGTGCGTCGCTCCGCACGGCGAGACCATCCTGCACACCGGTGCCGAAGATATAGGCGGAGAGGGTGAGGATGATGGCGCTGAGCTGTTCATCCGCCAGGGGAAAGCCGGGCAGTAGTGCGCGGATGAGGATGAGCGCCAGCCCGCTGACCGCTCCCCAGAATTTGCGCGATCGCAGCAATCCGCGCAGGGTGTCGGTCAAGCCGGCGGATGGTTTGCCCTCCACCGCGGTGCCGCAGATATAGGCGGCGCTGAGCACTGCCAGTTCGGTGAGCGGGGTGGCGAGGTCGGGCAGACCGGGCAGCCAGGCGGCTGCCATGACCATCAGCAGGCTGATGAGAGCTGCCCAGAACTTACGGGATATCCAGATGGTTTGCAATTTTCCTCCTGTGTTTGCTGTTTTGTGACGAGGGTCGGACGATTGAATTTCGGATGGGTTTAGTCCCTCCTTCCCCCCGCCAGGCAGGGGGAAGGAACGCGGAAGGTTTTAAGCCACATTGCTCTTGTGCAGCGGACGGTAGTCGTTCACCCACACCGCCAGGAAGTGGCGTACCTTCAGGCGGTGCTCGTCGTTGGTAAAGACGGCGTGGTTCAGCTCATCTCCGGCAATGAACACCTCGGGCATCAGACCGAAACGCTCGGCAATGAAAATGGCGGGCGCAATGCGCGGATCACAGACCGCCGCCCAGTCGCCGGCATCGGTCCACTCGGGCACGGTGATCACGTCTCCGGGCTGACCGCGCTGCTGGTTCTCGCTGTAGATGTTGGCGGCGTTCTCAAGCGAGGGGTAGAGGATCTTCATGGCGATGAGTTGCAGATTGCGCGGCGCCAGCAGGTAGCGCGGATTGACCGCCATGCGCGGACCCGTGCCGTAAACCCCCGCGGCGTTCTTGACCAGCAGCGGCTGGTTGTAGACTGCGGTGCACACCACCTCCCACTCGGCGGCGCTCAGCGCCGTGGTGAGCAGATTCTTGTGCCCGCCCGCGCCGCTGACGGCGCTGTTGTTGAACAGCGCTCCGCCATCCGCCATCTGCGGACCGGTGCCGTTGCCCTGGGTGAAAAGCGCCGCCACCAGCGCGCTGATCTTGCGCAGACCGGCGGCTGCCAGTTCGCGCGGATAGGCGCGCAGTTTGCGGGTTTCATCGCGGTCGATCAGTTCGAGGGTGAGTGGAATGTAGCCGCCGTACTTCTTCCAGTCGGCGGTTTCGGGGCTGTCGCCGATCTCCAGTTCGGTGTAGGCGGCGCCTTCTTCCACTTCTGGCAGGCTGCCCACCGTGCCGATGAGCGTGCCCGTGATCTGCTGCAGGCTGCTGAAATGCTCCACGCTCACGATGCGTTCCCACCAGTTGTAACCGGCTTTGCCCAGTTCATCCCAGCGGTTGGCGACGATCTTGTTGAGCGAGTTCTTGACCAGCCCGCTGAAATCGGCGGTGGTGGCAAGCTGCATGCGTTCGGGGTGATATCCGCCGTGCAGGTCGCTGTCTCCGGTGAGCGCCAGGTAAAGCTCGCGGATGCCGCCCAACCGGGCGGGGTGCAGGTTTTCCATGCCGGGCTGGCGGGGCGCGCCGAGCAGATCGTCGCAGGCGGCTTGCAGCTGGTCGCGGGTATCCGCCATCTGGGTGATGCGGTTGGGCCCGTGGATGGCGCCGCCGGGGTTCAGTTCGGCGGCAAGCTGCTGGCAGCTCTGGATGTGCCGGTTCAATTCGGCGGGGTCGAAAATGCGTCCGGCAAAGTGGGTGCGCACCTGTCCGGCGAGCGGCAGGGGCAGCCGGGCGGCGGAGAGGGCGGTTTCGAGCAGCATGGTGCACATCTGCTGATGCAGGGCTTCCGCCGCGACGGGAACGGGCGGCTGGTCGGCGTCTTCCTGCAGTGGGTGGCTGACCTGCTGCGGAAGCTCGGGCTGTGGAACAAGTTCGGTCATGGGTGGGTTTTCTCCTTGTGGGTTGAGACCTGCCGGCAGGGCGAGGAACATGCCCCCGCGGGCAGGCTGGGTGACGAGATCCAGCGAGTAAACCTTGCGGATCTCCAGCACTTCGCGGTCCGCCGCGGTGAACAGCAGATCGGCCGAGAACCCCAGCGGCGGACGGGGTTCGGGCAGGGCGAGCCACTCGCTGCCGGTTTGCATCAGCAGACGGGAGGCTGGACCCTGGGGGATGAGCCGCAGGGCAATGCCCTCTTTTTCGGGCAGCCATTGCGGTTTGCGGCAGACGCCCGCCAGATCGCGCACCGAGCGCGGCATGTGGGGCAGCGGATTGTGATCGATGTAGCAGGGCAGTTGATCCCAATAGGGCAGGGATTTTTGCAGCACGGCGGCGGAAAAATGCCAGCCGTTGCCCTCTCCGCTGGTGATGGCGAGCACCTGGTAGGCTTGCCCCTCGAGGGGCTGGATGGCGGTGGCTTGCAGGCAAATGCGGTGTAGTGTCACGGGTGGACCTTTCTGTTTCGAGTTGTTTATTTAAGTTGGGCGTCCTTGCCCCTGCGCAGCATCTCCTCCACGTCGGTGACCTCGCCGGAGAAGCGGTACGCCAGGCGCAGCAGTTCGGCATCGTCGATGAGACCGCGGTCGCGCAGACTGCTGAAGGCGCGGATGATGCCCTCCGCCGCGGATGCCAGGTCGCCGTTGTCGCGCGCGCTGATATCGGTGCCCTGCACGCTGATCTCCGCCGCCGGGTCGAGGCTGCGGTCGATCTGCGCCCGGCGGGCGAGGACAATGCCTGCCAGGTCGCGGATCATCCACAGGAACCAGCGCTGGCGCTGTTCGAAGTGGCGGAAGGTCGGCCCGCCGGCGCTCTCGGCGGTGGTGCGGGTGGCGCCCTCCGGTTCGGCAAGGAAGTGCATGGGCAAACCGGCGCCCGCGGCAATGATGCGCTTGATCGCCAGACCATCCTCGCCCGCCTCGGTGGATGCCAGGTTGGGTTGGATGACGCTCCAGGTTTCGCTTTCGTCGGTAACGAGGATCGAACCGGGGTTGGGGGCGGCGCGGTTGAGCGCGGTCTGGCGGTTGTGGCGTTCCTGCTCGTTGGTGAAGGCAGCCTTCACCTGATAGAGAAATGCCTGGCGGTAACGGTTGAGGCGAACGCGGTCTTCGAGCCAGGCGGAGTAGCGCGCCAGCCATTTGAGCAGCGGGGCAAGATCCGGCTCGCCGCGCAGGGCGCCCACCGGACGGTTGATGGCATAATGGCGCACCACCGGCGCGAAGGGCAGTTCCTCGCTGCCCGCAGCGGAGGGCTGCCACGCCTGCCAGGTCGTACCGCCCCCGGCAATCGCGGAGGGATACTCGCTGAAGGCAGTCTCCTGCTCGATGTCGTTGGCGGCGGTGTGGATGTGCTGCACCTGCACCGCGGGCAGCGCGCGCAGGTAGCTCATGCCGGCGGGGTCGCTGGAGAGGATGACGAAGATCTCGCCCGAGCGCACCAGCTCTTCACACCATTCGCTGCAGCGCACATCCATGCGGTTAAGGGGGTGATTCCACCACTGGCGCAGAAAGCGGTTGACAGCAGGATGCTTGCTGGAAAGGGTGATGCCGCCGCCCACCACGTACTGGCTGGTGAGTTCCACAATGCGGCGCGCCAGCGGGTTGGTCTGCCAGGCTTCCAGCGATTGGCGCAGCAGTTCCTGGCGGTCGGCGGGGTAACGTTCGCGGGTTTCGCCTGCCCCGGCGGGATACTCGTAGAAACCATCGCTGAGCGAGACTGCCAGTTTTTCGCGCCGGGCGGTTCTGGGGCGGGTGAAGAGTTGGCTGAGGATGGACATGTGCCTCCGTAAATAGAATATTTGTTCTATATTTGTTTATAACGGAAGACGGGGGCGGAGTCAACCTGTCACTTGTGACAAGAAAATGTTGAATAGGTATAAGCTGGTATTAATTAAGATAGAATCAATGCATGATTCATAAGACGGGGTGAAAGATGATGGAATATAAGGGTTACGTTGCCCGGGTGGATTTTGACGATGAAGAGGGGATTTTTCATGGCGAGGTGGTCAACCTGCGCGATGTGATCACCTTTCTGGGCGCCTGCGTGGATGAACTGTGCCATGCGCTGGCTGAATCCGTAGAAGATTATCTGGCGTTCTGCGCCGAGCGCAGTGAGGAACCGGATAAACCGTACAAAGGATAGCCTGTATAGTGTACTAACTCTGATATACGTCGTCAGATTGTGCTCGAATCCAATCACAGTGAGCTGAGCATCATCAAATGAAACGACAAAAAGGAATAAGTGAAAAAGCCAAAAACAATTGAATATCAAGCCAAGAGGGAAACGACATGAGTGCATTAGGTGAAGAAGAATTAAAGATTAAGTGTTCTAATTTACTCAAAAATGATTTTAATATTGCTGAAAATCTCTGCGGTTTTGACATGATATACAAAAAGAAAGTCATCATTGATTTTATGATTTTCCCAAAAGAACATCTGATTGAGAATGGATTTGATCCCGTTTGGTTTGGCTTAGAAGTAAAACACTTTGGAGCACCTGGACAATCAGGAAAAATGTCACGATTTCTTTGGCAGTGCGTTAGTTATGTTCAATCAGAGTTTAATATAGATAATCGAGTCATTAGACCAAAGTGTGTACTTGGATTCTCTGATGTTGAAGAATCAAATCATTTTAATGCAGAGTCATTTAGAGATTATAAGATTATGTGGTTAAGTATGGTGCGACTTGTTGCATTTGCTCATGTAGGTATACTAAAAGCAGATATCTCACCTAAAAGTACATCTACTCATAATTGGAGTATTTGGTTTAGCACATCTTTATACTTCCGTAGAAGGGATAATGATTACAATAGAATGAAATATTTCATTGAAAAAATGAACATTGGAAATTGCTCTAATTGATTAGAAACCATGCTGAATTCGAAATATTACTGATAATTTTTATTCGATAGCAACCTTTCACAATAATATTAAGTTTATATTAACTATATTTTGCGAATTTTATAATTTAGATTCCTACAGTAGCTATGAATTTTGATGATTATCTACCCCTTAATTGCTTTTTGGGCTTTGAAACTTATTTTGAGAATAGAATCTGCAAGCTTTGGACCTTCATCATATAAAGTTCCTGATGAACCATCTTCGAATTCTTTTCGTAGATGTTTTATAGAATCTCTATCGGTTTCGTCAACCAATGCCCACAAGACCCTCTCCCAAGTATAGAAAGCGCTAATAGTTTCTCCAAGTACTTTTCGGTGGTGTGCCCCTGTTGCTTCTTGGACGGCGCCTGTCCGGAAGATTGCGAGTTTATCCAATAATGCAGTGGTAGAATTAATTATGCTGATAATTTGGGAAGCTTTTTTCTCTCGTTCCCATTTTCCTTTTTCAGAATAGTAGTTAATTATTAATGGGGTGACTACACTCACTATAGCAACTATACCTGAAGTGATAACCGATATTATTCCGATGGGTGAGATTTCTGTTTCCATTTTTCTCCGCAGTTAAAAAACAATAAATGGTGTATGATCTTGACTTCCTTCGATAATCGCAGACAGGATTATCAAATTCAGCCTTACTAGTTTCAAATCAGGATTTATGTCACATAATGCTTTCTGAATTTCAAAATGGAGACTTTCAAATTCTCCAAGTCGACTTTCAGTGTGTGATTTTACAAACTCTAATCCACTTGTGTACCATTTGTTGTACACCCTGAGCAAGGTCAGTTGATCAGTATTTGAATCAAGCAATAGGATAATTTCTTTCGCTTCCTGTAGAATTGAGTTCTTATTTTTGTATTCCATTGAACCTCCACCAAGAAAATTGATGACGCTTGTGTATTGTTTTTTTTAGGAGAAAATATCTTTAATACAACACCTCACATCTCCAACCCCAACTGACCGTCCCCCTCCTTGCCCTTCACCCGCTCCGCCTTCTTGTGCGGATCATCCAACCAGCGCGGCAGGTCGGGACGGCGACCGTCGAGCAGGTCTTCGATGGTGACGATCTGCAGCCGGGGATAATCCATCTGCCACAGCTCGGAGTGGTAATCGCCGGCTTTATCGGCTTCCAATTTCATCTCGCGGGAGGGCGCTTCGAGGGTGAGGAAAATGCCCATGGCGGCGCTCTCGCGTTCGATCACCCCGCGCAGGTCGCGCACATCCCCGCTTTTCACCCCGCCGCCCTTGACCTGGATGATGATCTTGCCGGTTCTGCCCCTGGCGTCTTCGGTGAAGAGGATCACGCCGTCGATGCCGCGGTCGCCCACCTGTTTTTTCCTGTCAGTGGTATTACCCCCCTGGGGACGGGCGCTCATCAACGAGACCGCCCACGATTCGAACTGGAAGGGATTTTGTTTGAAAAGCGCTTTCGCGCCGTTCAGGTCCACCGGCTCGCCGACCACATCGTAATCCTTTTCGGGCAGCAGTCCGTACATATCCTTCAGGCGGCTCTTGTGCATGGCGATGGCGAGATGGGTGATATCGACGCCGATCCATTGGCGCCCCAGTTTTTGCGCGGCGGCAATGGCCGTGCCGCATCCGCTGAAGGGATCGAGCACCACGTCGCCCGGGTTGCTGGATGCCTGGATGATACGCTCCAGCAGTGCCAGCGGCTTCTGGGTGGGATAGCCTAACCGCTCGGCAGTTGTTGGCGGGAAAGGAATATCTGTCCAAATATCTTGGAATGGTTGTCCCTTTGCTTCGCATAGATATTCTTTTAAACCATCTTTGCGAGGTGTGCCATCATCTTTCAATAGAATTTTGCCCTCGGAATAGAGACGATCAAGTTCTTGTATTGAGTATCGCCATTGGCGATTTAGTCCTGGATGAGTACCTTTCCAAACTATAGTTCGTGTTTCGGAAAAGTGAGGAGCTGTAAGATTTTCGGCTCGATATCGGCCTTTGCTATCTTCGAATTTATACCTTTTCAGTTGTTCTTCTGAATAATCTCCACCCCCTCGTATAAAGACTTTTTTTGTTGATTTTGAATAGAATAAAATCCTATCGCCAATTCTTCCATATCTTTGAGGGTCATTATGCGAGGTTGTTCTTTTCCACACTATCTCGTTTAGATAGTTCTGTACGCCAAAAATCGTATCCAGCAATACCTTTAAGTAATGGCTCGCCGTCGGGTCGCAGTGCAGGTACAGACTGCCGGTGGGTTTCAGCACGCGGTGCAGCTCCACCAGGCGGGCAGCCATCATCACCAGGTACGCCATCATCTGGTTCTCGCCGATGAACCCGTGCATCGCGTCCAGCATCGACGCCACGTGCAGCGGAGCGGAGGCGATCAGGCTGCGGAAGACGCGCTCGTTCCAGTGCCAGGTATCGTCGAAAGCGTTAATCTGCGCCTCGCTGTCCATTCCTTTTTCGTCCTTGAAGAGCACCGAGTAGGAACGGTTGCTGTTGAAGGGCGGGTCGAGGTAGATCAGATCCACGGATTCGTCGGGGATGTACTCGCGCAGGATGTCGAGGTTGTCGCCATAGAAGAGGGTATTGCGGGTGATCGGTTTTGGCATGCTGTTCCCTTGTCGGTTTGACTGGTTTTATTTCCCCATGATCGTTAATGTATTGCCTGTAAAAAGTATAGATAATGTCGGGGTTTTATGCAAATGAGAGTATGTCATTCTGAGCCTTGAAAAGGCGAAGAATCTCTAAGAAAGTCTGTTGAGCAATGATATCCCGCAGAGATTCTCCCTC
>DAIOEK010000007.1:0-92561 GCA_036746315.1 Anaerolineaceae bacterium
CCTGCCGGGCAAAACCCGGGTCTGGTGCTTGGCGCCATGCTAGGGCAGGCTGCCCTGGGCGGAAAGAACAAACTGTCGATCATTTGCGACACCGAGGCGGAGCCATTTGCTGACTGGCTGGAGCAGCTCATTGCGGAAAGCAGCGGCAAACTCGGCAGAGGGATTATGCCGATCGTCCGGGAAAAAATACTGCCCGTTGAAAAATATGGCGATGACCGGCTGTTTGTGTACCTCTCGACCCGGGGTGCCAAACAGGGGTTTGTGAACAAACTGCAAAAGCACGGTTTTCCGGTGCTTGTTTACCCCATTCAAGATATGTATCAACTGGGTGGTGAATTCTACCGCTGGGAGATCGCCACGGCGGTTGCCTGCGCCGTGATACGGGTGAATGCCTTCGATCAGCCGGATGTGCAGGATAACAAAAGCCGCACCGTGAACAAGATCGCGGAATTCCGCAAAAACGGCGCACTGCTGGAACCCCAACCCGTGTGGCAGAAGAACGACCTGGCGGTTTTCGCTTCCGCCAATATCCGCCTGGAAAGCGCCGGCGATCTCGAAAGCATTCTGGCAAAGTTCCTGGCTTCAGCCCAGAAGAACGATTATGTAGCCATCACCGCGTATCTGCCTTACGAAAAAGCGTATACCGTTGCGCTGGACCATCTGCGGACTGCGATCAGCGGCAAGCTCAAGCTTGCCACAACGCGGGGCTTTGGACCGCGCTTCCTGCATTCCACCGGACAGATCCACAAGGGCGGGGCGAATAATGGACTCTTTCTGCAAATTACCAGCGACCCGATCAGAGATGTTGCGTTCGATGACATGACCTTCGGCATCCTTGAAAGAGCCCAGGCGTTGGGAGATTTCGAAAGCCTGGTTGCCAGAAACCGTCGCATTTTGCGGCTGCATCTTCCACAAAGCGAGGTTGTGGCCGTTCTGGAACGGCTGACCGCCTCTCTGGTATAAACAAAAAGTTCGAAACCCAGCCTGCTGAGAACTCCGGCAGGCTGGGTTCTTCATGTATAATCTCATCAATGAAGACTCAAGTCATTCACATCGAAAACTTCGATAACCTCCCCTCGCTGCTGGACAAGATCAAACAGGCTGAAGCATTCCGCCTGCTGCTGGTGGATAACCCCCATCTGTTTTTTTTGTGTCGGGAAGCAAACATTGTGATATTACTGCGCAGCTGCCACGGACAGGGAATTCAATTGGGTTTTGTTTCGAAGCGGACGGAACTCTCTGCCATCTGTGCGGATTACGGGATATCGGTTTTCGAGGATCTGACTTCGGCTCAATACGAAGATTGGCGGGAGAATCAACTGCCAACGCTGACAAGGCGCGAGCCGCGGAATATTCAAAAACCTGCCGGATCGAAACAGAACAGCCAGGGATTGGGTGGTGCCCTGCTGCGCTGGACGGTATTCATTGCGGCCTTGCTGGCTGTATTGTTCCTGGCGGCGGCATTGCTGCCATCCGCCGCCATTATCATCCAAAAAGCGGCGCTGCCCGAGACGGTCAGTTATCCGCTGAAGTTCAACTCCGACGCCGCATCTGTGAGCGTCACCTCAGGCATACCGACGGTCGCGCTCGACCGGAGCGTGGACGTGGTGCTCTCGCAGGTGGTGACTGAAACCACACTGGTGCCCAGGGGGTATGCGGAAGGCGAAGTGGTGTTTACCAACCTATCCGATACAACCGGCGTGATCCCGGCGGGGACGATCGTATCGACGACGGATACCCCGCCTCTCTCGTTCAAAACGAACGACGAGATTACATTGGAAGGCAGACAAGGCGCACAGATGGCAGCAACAGTCACCGCCGTTGGACCGGGAGAAGCGTGGAACGTCGCGGCTGGTTCGATCCGGGTGGTGCAGGCATTGCTGCCTTTTCAGGTTCAGGTGGAAAATTCGGCGGCACTCAGCGGTGGAAGCAGTGACATGAGCGGCATTGCCAGTCCGGCTGACCGGAATGCCCTGCATGCGAATGCGATCCGCACCGTGCAGGAAGAAATCGTCCAGCAGATCGAAAACGAAATGGATGATACTTACATCCTCCTGCCGCAAACGTACCAACTGGCGGAGATCGTACAGGAATCATATTACCCCGAGGTTGGCGAACCGGGCGATACGCTTACCATCCAGATGACGGCTACCGGTACCGTACAGGCTTTAAGGTTTGCCGATGTGCTTTCCTATTTCGAACAAATTGCACAGTTGGACTTGCAAGGCGGCAGTTCCATGACGCCGGTGGTTCACAGCATCAAAGTGGAATGTGATACGACCGGTGGGATAGCGGATGACAACTGCATGGTCACCGGCGAGCGATTGATCTCCAGAAAAATCGACCCATCGATTGTCCGCCAATTGGTAATTGGGAAAACTCCCCAGGCGGCGGTTGATGCCGTGCGACGGTACTATCCGGATGTGTTGGATGTGCAACTGAGCACAAAACCTGCCGGGTGGTTCATCCTGCCGCTGGCGCCGTTTCGCATTAGCGTGGAGGCAAACTAGCATGCGCATTCTGGCAGTGGACCCGGGCGAGAAACGGATCGGGCTGGCGATCAGTGATGAGTTGGAAATCAGCGTCAACCCCATGGGTGTGATCCAGCACGAGTCCAGAAAGCAGAGCGCCGAAGCGATCCACATAGCGGCACAGGAAAGATCAGCCGGGATGATCCTGATCGGCTGCGCCCTGGATGAACACGGGCAGCCTTCCGCTTCGGGCAGAAAAGCCATGCGACTAGCAGAAGAAATCAAATTGCTAACCGATCTGCCGGTGGAACTGACCGATGAGTATCAAACAACCAACGAAGCTGTTGCGCTGGGTTTGACGCTGGGACTTCCAAAACACAAACGCCGGGGGCATCAAGATGCAACGGCTGCCGTGATTCTCCTTCAACATTTTCTGGAAATGCGAAGACAGGAGCCGTGATGACAACACGCCGTCGAGCACGTAGAAGAACCAGCCTGTTATCCATCATCCTGATCGTCACAGCCTGCTGTGTAATTGGGGTGATCAGTCTGGGGGTATATTTCCCCGCTGCCGCTGAAAAAAAATTCGGACCGTCCGCCACGGAACTTTCATTTACACAGAAATATCACCTTTCCTACATTCTGCTTTCCCTGGGTGACGATCTGCTTTTGCCGGTGAACAGCGGGCAGGCGGAGACGTTGTTTACCATCGAACCTGGGGAGAGCGTCGGGTCGATTGCGGAAAAGCTGTATGCGATCCCGCTCATCCCCAAGCCGGAAATTTTCACCTCATACCTGATTTACAAGGGGTACGACCGCTGCCTGCGCAGCGGGGAGTACTATCTGAGCGGTGGAATGACCTCGGCGGAGATTGCGCAAAAACTGTGCACTTCGGCAGGCGACCGATCCGCATTCAATGTGCTGGCTGGCTGGCGGATGGAGGAGATCGCCCAATCGCTGGAAAGCTACGGTTTTTCCTTCAAGGCGAGTGAATTCTTGTACCTCGCGCGGAATCCCAAACAAGTAGCGAATTTGCCCAAGAAATACCGGGAGATGCCCTCCTTGGAGGGGTTTCTGGCTCCCGGGGAATACAAACTCGACCGGGATATCACGGCAGGCGAGTTCATCCTTACCATGGTGGATAGATTCGATCAAAACCTGACCAACAAGCTGGAAAAAGGATTCACAAAGAACGGTCTTTCCCTCCAACAGGCAGTGACGCTGGCATCCATCGTGGAGAAGGAGGCGGTCAATGACAGTGAAAAAGCAAAGATCGCTGGGGTATTCTATAACCGGCTGGCGGTGGGTATGAACCTGGAGACCGACCCTACGGTGCAATACGCCCTGGGCTATTCGGAGAAGACAAAAAGCTGGTGGAAAGTTCCGCTATCCGCAAACGACCTGACAGTTGATTCACCTTACAATACCTATCAGATCAACGGGCTGCCGCCAAGCCCGATTTGCAGCCCCGGTATTGAGTCCCTGCGCGCGGTTGCCAATCCGGAACAACATGGATATTATTACTTCAGAGCGGCATGTGATGGATCGGGAAATCATCTTTTCGCAGCCACACTGGATGAACACATTGGCAATGCCTGCCCGTGAGGTGCAGGCTGGAGGACAGGATGGAAGTATTCGGCGTAGATATCGGCGGGTCGGGGGTCAAGGGGGCAATTGTCAATTGCGAAACCGGCGAACTGGTTTCGGAGCGCTTTCGGATCCCCACGCCCATTCCGGCAAAACCGGAACCGATTGCAGAAACGGTGGCGCAACTGGTCGAACACTTCCACTGGTCTGGAAAGGTCGGCTGTGGATTTCCGGGTGTGGTACGGCATAGCATTGTGTACACTGCCGCCAATCTGCATAACAAAAGCTGGATCGGTCAGGATATCGACGCCCTGTTCAGCAAATCCACCGGCTTGCCGGTGAAGGTGGTCAACGACGCCGATGCTGCCGGCGTGGCGGAGATGCGCCTGGGGGCGGGTAGAGGGAAAGAGGCAGGAGTGGTTTTAATGATGACGCTGGGCACGGGCATAGGCACGGCCATCTTCGTGGAGGGTAATCTGCTGCCCAACGTGGAATTTGGTCATCTTGAAATGGATGGCAAAGATGCGGAGAAACGCACCTCTGCGGCTGCCAGAGAGGGCAAAAATCTCTCCTGGCAGGAGTGGGGTTCCCGGCTGAACCGCTATTTGCAGTACGTTGAAAGCCTGATCTACCCCGACCTGATTATTGTCGGCGGCGGGGTCAGCAGCAAGTTCGACCAATACCGCAAATATATTGAGATCAAAGCTGAAATCATTCCGGCGAAGTTCTTGAACAACGCCGGCATCATCGGGGCGGCGATCATCGCCGCTGAAACGCTCTAAAATACAAACGGCTGCGAAACAATTCGCAGCCGTTTTTTTATTTACTCGGGTGTTCTTTTACTTGCCGGAATTGTAGCCGGGACCGGATTTGAAGAAATCTGCGTTTGTTTCGATGGCGGGGGTCAGGTCCACTACCTCGCCAGCAGCCAGAGTGCGGGTGGCGACCAGGTGGACTGCATCGCCATGATGATCGGTGCCATCGTATACCTCAGTACCGGTGGGTTCAGAAACCTTCTCACCGCCTTTGGCTTTGTAGGCTGAAGGAACCTCATCCTCAGGGAAGATGGCTGCAAACGGGCATTCCGGTACACAGGCACCGCAATCGATGCAGGTATCAGGGTCAATGTAGTACCAGGGATGTTGACTCTCAGGTTTTCCGGGGACGATGCATTCCACAGGACAGACGGTTGCACATCCGCCATCACGAAGACATAAACTGGTAATTACGTGCGTCATAAGGCTCCTCCAATAAGGTTATGATTCCAAACGTTTCCCGACAACCTTCCAGTTGACGAGGTTCCACCAATTTGCGAGATATTCGGCACGCCGGTTCTGGTATTTCAGGTAGTAGGCGTGCTCCCAAACATCCACCACGAGCAGGGGGTTCAGCCCGTCCGACAGCGGGCAGTCCTGGTTGAGGGTGGAAAGGATGACCAGTTTGCCATCCGGTTTTTTGCATAACCAGGCGTAACCGCTTCCCAGACGTCCCAGCCCGGTTTTTTCCATTTCAGCTTTGAAAGCTTCCAGGCTGCCGAATGCAGCGGTGATCTCCTGAAGCAGTTTGCCTTCCGGGTTCCCTTCGGCTGCCGGCTGCATATTCTCCCAATAGAGGTTGTGGTTGTAATAACCTCCGCCATTGTTCTTGACGACGGTGCGTATCTCCTCAGGGACTTGGGAAAGGTCCGACAGCAGCTCTTCAATCGATTTTGATGCAAGTTTGGGGTGATTTTCGAGCGCTTTGTTGCAATTCGCCAAGTATGTAGCGTGGTGCTTGGTATAATGAATCTCTACAGTCCGGGCATCAATATATGGTTCAAGTGCTTCATACCCGTAAGGTAATGGGGGCAACTCAAATGCCATGGATCCTCCTTTGGATATTGATGAAATTGGAATTACAACTGATTTGATTTTAGCTGTGGCGTAAATGCTTGTCAAGCTGGGTACTTCGGAGCAGGTGGATGGGTAAGCGTACAAGTTCTTACTGGGTTCTACTTTTGGGCGTTTTGTGTGCATCTTCGGGTGCCATCTTTGCCCGGCTGGCGCAGGGCGAGGGAACCGCATCGGTTACTGTGGCTGCCTACCGTTTGTCGTTCTCGGTTATCATCCTGGCTCCCATCCTGTTCATCCGTTACCGGGGATACTTCTCACAAATCTCCACCGCCGACCTGGGTAAATGCCTGGCAGGCGGGTTGTTCCTGGCGATCCATTTTGGCACGTGGATCAGTTCCCTGGAGTACACATCCATTGCCAGTTCGGTGGTGATCGTGACCACCTCGCCCATCTGGGTGGCTTTATATACCATCCTCTTTCAAAAAAACCGGCCGGGCAGAATGCTCTACCTGGGGTTGCTGATCGCCCTGCTGGGTGGTGCGGTGGTCGGTTTGAGCGAGGGATGCCGCCTGGAAGGCGGTATCCCCGTCTGCGGCGGGAATACGCAAGTGAGGAATGCCATGCTGGGTAACATCCTGGCTCTGATTGGCGCCTGGATGGCGGCGGCATATTTGTTGATCGGAAAAGATGTGCGACAGCGGGTTGATCTTCCGCCGTATATCTTTTTGGTTTACGGGTGTGCAGCGCTCTTGCTGGTGCTATTCCAGTTGGTCACCGGCGGTGGAATGCACATCCCCAGTCTTGCGGCATTTATGTGGCTGGTTTGCCTGGCGATTTTTCCGCAGCTGTTGGGGCATACCAGTCTGAACTGGGCGCTCAAGAAATTGTCTGCTACCTATGTTTCCATTGCCCTGCTGGGGGAACCCATCGGCTCGACCTTGCTGGGCTACCTGCTGTTTCAAGAGGTCCCTTCATGGATCAAAATGCTTGGTGCGGTTTTGATCCTGACCGGGATACTGTTGGTCAGTCTTGAAGAAAAAGAAAAACTGCCTCAAGAGGCAGTTTCCTGACTGTTTCTTCCATAAGTGGCGTTCAATTCACGAATGTAATCGAGCAGTTCAAGGGTGATCTGATCCTGGCGCACCCGCCAGTTCCAATTTCCGGCAGGTTTGCCCGGATAGTTCATCCTGGCTTCGCTGCCCAATTGCAGGAAATCCTGTAGTGGAGCCAGGGCCAGTCTGGCAGTGGATGCCCACACCGCGCGGATCATATCCCAGGCGATGTTCTCGCCGTCGCTGGCAAGGTAACGCAGGCAGGCGGATGTTTCAGCCTGTGGACGGCTTTCATACCAGCCACGGGTGGTGTCGTTATCATGGGTGCCGGTATAAGCTACACAGTTCACCGGATAGTTATGAGGCAGGAAGGGGTCGCTGGCATCTGTCTCGAAGGCGAATTGCAGTATCTTCATCCCCGGCAGGTTGAAATGGTCGCGCAACTCCACCACGTCGGGGGTGATACGTCCGAGGTCTTCGGCTATGATGGGCAGATCGCCCAACTTGCTGCGGATGGCATTGAAAAGATCTTCGCCGGGTCCCTTGACCCATTTTCCGATTTCGGCAGTCGTTTGACCGGCGGGGACTTCCCAATATCCAGCAAAGCCCCTGAAATGATCCATCCTGATCAAATCAACCATCTGAAGTGTATTTTCAATGCGGCTCAGCCACCACCGGTAGCCATCTTTTGCATGCACCTTCCAGCGGTAGTGCGGATTGCCCCACAACTGACCGGTGGGAGAGAAGTAATCCGGCGGCACCCCGGCAACGACCGTAGGTTTGCCGGTTTCATCCAGAAAGAACAAGCCCGGGTTGGCCCATACATCGGCGGAATCGTGGGAAACGAAAATGGGGATATCTCCGATGATTTGAATATTGTTCTGGTGGGCAAATTCGCGTAATTGCTGCCATTGCTGGGTAAAACAATACTGGAAGAAACGCTGCTTTTCGATTTCAGATGCATGCTTCTCGATAAAACTTTCGATGACATCCGTTTGCCGATTGCGCAGCGGTTCCGGCCAATCTGTCCAGGCGACCCCGTTTTGGCTTTCCTTGATGGTCATGAACAGGGCGTAATCTTCCAGCCAGTAGCGGTTCTTTTCTACAAAGCCGGCATAGTCAGCCTGTTTATGGTGTTTGATATGGAGAAAGCGTTGATAAGCGCGGTTGAGGATCTTCAATTTCCACTGGATGGCGCTGCCGAAATCGATATGTTCCACCGGGAATTCGGGGCGGTCATTAAAATCTTCCGCTTCCAGCCAGCCCTTCTCCAGCAACAAAGCCGGGCTGATCTGATAGGGATTGCCAGCAAAGGCGGAGAACGCCTGATAAGGCGAATCCCCATATCCGGTCGGACTCAGCGGTAAAACCTGCCACAAGCCAATTCCAGCCGTTTTTAGGGCTTCCAGCCAGGCGAAGGCAGCCGGACCCAGATCTCCGATGCCATCCGGACCTGGCAGGCTGGTGGGGTGTAGGATAATGCCCGATTTACGAATTTCCGTCATTTTGCATCCCCTGTCGAAGAATTGTTTCATTTCTTTTCACACGCATTGTTGCAAAGTCTGCGGGACCCAGTTCGATATCGAGTGCGGCACCGGCTTCGATCACCATGTTATCTGGAATCATACAGGCTTTGCCGATTGTGGTGACGAGCGGTTTATCCTCGATATTTTCCCCGATGCGGACAGACTGTCCGATGGTAACACGTTTATCGATAATTGCGCAACTGACTTCGCTGTTTGCGCCTATTCTGGCATCCGTCAGGATGATGGATTTGTAAATGCGGGCTCCCGGTTCCACGAACACCCCGGGGGATAACACGGAATCAAGGATCTCGGTATTTTCCGAGATGACACAGCCGTCGGTGATCATGCTGTTGCGGATGTTGGCATTTCCGGCGATGTACACCGGCGGACGTTCTTCGGTGCGGGTATGGATGACCCAGGATCGATTGTTGAGATTGATCGGCGGAGGCGTCTTCAGCAGGTCCATGTGCGCCTGCCAGTAAGATTGGGTGGTTCCCACATCCACCCAATATCCGCTATATGGGTAGGCGAAGACATTGTAATGTTCGGCGATCATTTTGGGCATGATGTCTTTGCCAAAATCGTGGGAGGATGTCGAATCCTCGTGATCCTGCCAGAGGATCTTATCCAACACCCTGGCATTGAACAGGTATACACCCATATTGGCAAGTGTGCTGGGGGGTTGCTTTGGTTTTTCAACAAAGCCGGTGATGCGATAGTTGTCTTCGACCTGCACAATGCCAAAGCGGGAAGCCTCTTCCTGGGGTACGCGAATGGTCGCCATGGTCAAATCCGCCCGGTGTTCGAGGTGGAAGGGGATGAGCGGTTCATAATCCATGGCGTAGATGTGGTCGCGCACCAGCCACAGGATCAGGTCGGGCTGGTTGTGCATAATAAAGGAGTGATTTTGCTGCAATGCATCCGCAGTTCCGGCAAACCAGGCGGATTTTCCACCGCGCCCCTTATAGGGGGTGTAAATTCGCACACCGCCGGAAAAGTCCCGGTTCAAATCCCATGGTCCGCCGGCGCCGATGTGTTCAATGAGGGAGTGCGGGCGGTATTGCGCCACCAGCATTACGTCGTACAGGTCTGAATTAACACAGTTGGAAAGGGTAAAGTCAATGATGCGATATTTCCCGGCGAACGGCACCGCAGGTTTGGTTCGTTTTGCAGTCAAAGTGCCCAAGCGGGAACCTTCACCGCCTGCCAAAATCACCACTCTCGTTTTCATGGTTTCCTGCCTCCAGCGGGTTGTTTGATGCGAACGAGATCAACGTACTGTTGTATGTATTTTAGCGCGGATGCATCCCAGGAAAAATCCATTTTCATTGCCATGAGCTGAATTTCCTGCCAGCGTGAGCGGTTTGCAAAATCCGCCAGGGCGGTTTTTAATGCCTGTGAGAAGGCGACCGGTGATGCTTCCTCGAACAGATACCCGGTCCCTGTTTTTTCGGGCTGGACAGCTTGAATGGTATCCTTCAATCCGCCGGTTGCGCGGGCTACCGGGATGGTACCGTAACGCATGGCGATCATTTGCGAAATGCCGCAGGGCTCATAGCGGGAGGGCATGAGGAAGATATCCGCGCCGGCATACAACCGGTGCGCCAGTTCGGCATGGAAACCGGTCATCACCTGCATACGGTCAGGGTACTGTTTCGCAAATTCCCTGCACTTTTGCTCGATGGCGGCATCTCCGGAACCGAGGATGATTGCCCGCCAGGATATATCCAGCAGGTTGGCAAGTGCGGAGACAGCCAGGTCGATCCCTTTTTGATAATCCATACGGGAGATGACCACTAAAAGCGGTGTGTTTGGGTCGAATGGCATACCGAGGCTTTCGAGGACGGCTTTTTTGTTGCCGATTTTTTCTGAAATGGAAGCGGATGAATATGGATGCGGCAGCAGGGAGTCGCTTGCCGGGTTCCAGGCATCCACATCGATGCCGTTGACGATGCCGACGATCTGCCTTGCCCGGCTTTGCAGCAGCTTTTCCAATCCGCTGCCATATTCGGGTGTCTGGATTTCTCGGGCATATCCCGGCGAGACGGGGATGATCCGGTCTGCGGTGCTCAGCCCCATGGGAAGCGGCAGATGCTGCGCCCAGGAAGGCAGCAATCCAAACGGGTAGGGGGGAATCTGATAAGCGGTCATGCAGGGCTGGCAGCCTTCGCCCAGAAAGGGGAGGTTGTGTACCGACAGGATGGTTTTAATTTTTGGCTTGCGGAAGGCGGGCAGGGCTTTGAGCACATAAGGCGCCAGGGCGGTGTGCCAGTCATTGGCGTGGATGATCTGGCAATCCCAATGGAGAAATTCGGGCAGTTTGACGCACGCCAGGGTGAAGAAAATGAACTTTTCTGCGTCGAGGTCCGTCTGGTTGGAGTAGACTCTGCCCCCGTTGCGAATCGGGTCACCATCGAGCAGGTACACAGGTACACCGCGCGAGGTTGTCTGATAGACCTGTACCGTCAACTGCTCGTTGCCCGATGTAAACGCATACTCGCCCAGCGGGGTTACATCGCCCACCGACTCTTTCAATTGCGGATAGTATGGGATGACAAGACGAATATCGACATCCACGGGGGCTGCGCCGGCTGCACATATCTTGCGGATGGCAGCAGGCAGCGACCCGGCAACATCCCCCAGACCACCGATCTTGACGAAGGGGTCCGCTTCTGCGGCAATAAAGAGGACGTTGACGGTTGTGCGTTCCTGCCGTTCTTTGCCCATGTCCGCTTAATCCACCATGTCGATGTAGTCTTTGTTGACCGGCTGCGGGCAGCATTCCAGAAGAATGCCCAGCAGGTCGGCAATCTTGCGGGCTTTGTTCTCCGCATCCTGTCGACTCCAGGTACGGCTTTTGATCTCGATGAATTTCTTTTGAATGGGCTTGATGAGGGTATCGATGTTGATGTAGAACTCCACGCCCTGGTAGAGGACGCGGAAGCGCTGGCGGTCCTTTTCCACCTCGGATTCATGGGTCGGTTTGAAATACTCACGGTAGAAGCGCAGGCTTTGCGTGGCAGGGGCAATATACAGGCTGCGTGAAAGCTGAATGTTCTCGGCGTATTCATGCTCGGATTCGGGACCGATGAGGGTAAGGCGGAAGCGGGTGCCTTCCACTTCGCCATTCTCTCCGATGAAGTCATCTTCACGGTAGCGCAGGCGGTCCTTCTCGGGCTGCGAGAAGCTGAAGTAGGTATCGTATTCGTGGTAATGGCGTTTGCGCAGGATCTCGATATCCGGGTTGTCGAGATTCCCCAGCACAGTGTCGGTATCCTCGACCTCCGCTTTCATTTGAACTTCGAAGCTCTCCACCTCTGAAGCGCCGCCGATGGCGATCAACTTTGAAAGGACGGATTTTTCACGAATAAAGAGGAAATGATCGATCTTTTTGGCGTATTCCTGTGCGCCAACCAGCAAATCACCTTCCTGAATGGTGAGCAGCACATTGTTGCGCATCAGGAACTTGCCATCCACCATGACGTCGGTCACATCACTGGCTTTGGCGGCGTAGATGATCCGGGCATAAACGCCGTTGGGGTCGCGTTCGAATTTGGGGGAATTGTGCAGCGTATCGAGATTGATAACGGCGAGGTCGGCACGCTTGCCTTTTTCGAGCGAGCCGGTAAGGTGCCCAATGTGCATGGCCTGGGCGCCGATGCGCGTAGCCATAGACAGCACAGTGGAGGCTGGCAGGGCGGTGGGATCATTGTTGGAGGCTTTTGCCAGGAAGGCAGCCAGGCGGATTTCTTCGAACATATCCAGGTCGTTGTTCGAAGCCGGTCCGTCGGTGCCAATGCCAACGTTCAATCCCACATCCAGCATCTTCTTGACCGGGGCAAAACCGGAAGCGAGTTTGAGGTTGGATGACGGGTTGTGCGCCACGCCGGCGTTGTAATGGAGCAGGGTGCGCATTTCGCCTTCGTCGATATGCACACAATGGGCTGCCAAAACTTTTGCCTCCAGCAATCCCTGCTTTTTCACATAAGGTACCACGGGCATGCCCTGTTCATTGCGCATGTTCTCCACCTCGAGGGCGGTTTCGGATATGTGGGTGTGCAGGGGTACATCGAATTCCATTGCCAGTTCCGCCGAGGCTTTCAATATCTCAGCGGTGCAGGTGTACGGCGCGTGCGGCGAGACGGCAGGGACGATGAGGGAATGATCCTTCCAGCGCGAGATGAAATCGCGGGTGTATTCCAGGGAATCCTCGTACGATTGGGCGTCGGGGCTGGGGAATTTGAGGATGGTCTGTCCGCACAGGGCGCGCATGCCGGCTTCGGCAGTTGCTTTGGCAACATCTTCTTCATAGTAATACATATCGGCAAAGCTGGTGACGCCGCTGCGGATCATCTCGGCACAGGCGATGGAGGTTCCGAGACGGACAAAATCCGGCGAGACATATTCCCGTTCCACGGGCATCATGTACCCGAGCAGCCAGACATCCAACCGCAGGTCGTCTGCCAGACCACGCACCAGGGTCATGGGGACGTGCGTATGAGCATTCACCAGACCGGGGATCATCACCTTACCACCGCAGTCAACGGTCTGCTTTGCCTGGTATTTGGCGGCAAGTTCCTTCTCTTCGCCTACATCCACAATGGAGTTTCCGGTAACCGCCAGCGCCCCTTTGGGATACTGGTTCAATTCCTCATCCATGGTAAGAATATGTACATTGGTAAATAGAATATCAACCGGTTTCATTTCATCTCCCATTTCGATTGGTTTGTTTGATAAGAAATCGCCTGATGATATCCAGGGCGGCGTTTATTCCCCAGGTCAGACTGTTCTCCGGCGGACCGGCGTATTTCCGTGCGTGGGTTTCCACGTGATCCATTGCTTTGACCGTAGCCTGAAGTTCAGCCGGCTGGCGATCGAAATGACCGATGAAGATGAGTGAACAATCCGGCATGTCAGCCCCCTCGGTATCATCCACATCCACAATCCGCCAGTCGGGCAGGCAGGGTAAGAGCAGTTTGGCCATCTCTCCCCCAAAGCCTTGGGCAAAAACGGTGCATAGCAGCGGATATTCCAGCGCCAGTGCGGCAATGGCTTGCGGCAGGGTGATCGAATCCACACCGAAGAAATGATCTCCCAGGAGAACGATGAGCTCGTTGCTCAAGCTGTCGATCATTGCATCCGCTTCTGCAATGCTGTCAGCCTTGGCGCCGATGCGGATATCCACAATGCCGTTCTTGGCGAGCAACCCCACGGTGGGGTTGGCAAGTTTTTCATACTCACCGATCAAATCATCCAGGCTGGCTTCTCCCATGCCGGCAACGTGCAGCACTCGGGTACGGATGATGGTGTGCACCTGCCATTGTTCGCGGATGGCAGGAATGACCGATTGCCGCACGAGGTGCTCCATTTCTTTGGGAACCCCGGGCAGGGAAATGATCATCTTCTGATCATAATTGAGAATGAAACCGGGGGCTGTGCCCACCGGGTTGTGGATTGGGATGGAACCCTGCGGCAGATATGCCTGTCTGCGATTGTTCTGCGGGATATCGCGATTAATGCGGGCAAAATAACCCTGAATATCCTGCCAGCAGCCTTCATTGAATTCCAGCGGCAGGTCGCAGGCTTCCGCCACCGCCAGGCGGGTGGGGTCGTCGACCGTAGGTCCCAGACCGCCGGTGGTGATGACCAGGTCGGCCCGTGTGAGAATATCCTTCAGGATGGCGGCAATGCGGGCGTGATTATCTCCGACGGTTTGCGTACGGTATAAATCGACGCCGAGGTCCTTTAAGACCCGCGCCAGGTATCCGGTGTTGGTGTCCTGAATTTCACCGAGTAGAATCTCCGTACCAATGGTTAGAATTTCAGCTGTAGGCATAGGTATGATAAGATAAATAGAATGTTTAATTTTATCATCGAATGGATGAAAACCCCCGTGTGCATGCATGGTTGAACCCGCGAAGAACAGCATCGGTCCGTTGCCGAAGAAGCCCCACAACCAGACGATTGGCAAATGGGGGGAGCAGCACGCCGCCCGGTTTATGAGCGACCTGGGTTATGCCATTCTGGAGCGGAATTTTCGCACGCCTTATGGCGAGATCGACCTGATCTGCAGCAAGGATGCGGAAGTGGTGATGGTGGAAGTGAAGACCCGGTCGAATACGAAGATGGGGTATCCCGAAGAGGCCATTACCAGGAGAAAATGGTCGCACTTGGTACAGGCAGCTGAAGAATACATGGCAGACCGACCTGATCTGCCGCAGAACTGGCGGGTGGACCTGATCTCCATCATCGGCTCCCCACGGACCGGGCTTGCAGATATTTCACACTTCGAGAATGTGATCCATGACTGAGCAGATTTCCATCGTCGTTATTCTGGGCGCCACCGCGGTGGGAAAGACTGCAACCGCCATCCGCGTGGCAAAAGAGACGGATGGCGAGGTTGTATCCGTCGATTCCCGCTACTTTTACCGGGGTATGGATATTGGCACCGCCAAACCCTCGCTTGAAGAGATGCAGGGCGTACCGCACCATATGGTGGATATTGCTAACCCGGACGAGGTGATCAGCCTGGGAATGTTTCAGAAAATGGCTGCACAGGTTATTGCCGATATCCACCAACGGGGCAGGCTGCCGATCCTGGTGGGGGGGACCGGGCAGTACATACGTGCGGTGGTGGAAGGCTGGACTGTCCCTGAGGTGGCTCCGCAGCCTGAAATCCGCACCTATTTTTTGAAGCTGTGGGAGCAGGAAGGGCCTGAAGCAGTGCAGCGCTGGTTGAAGCTGCTGGACCCGCAGGCGTATCAGCAGGTGGATTTGCGCAATTCCAGGCGGGTGATCAGGGCACTTGAGGTAATATATTCCAGCGGCAGGCTGTTTTCACAACAGCGCAGCAGGGAACCCAGCCCATACCACCCATTGCAAATCGGTCTGCGGCTGCCGCGGGAAAAGCTCTATCAACGTGCCGACGCCCGGGTGGATTGGATGATGGCGCATGGGTTTGTGGAAGAAGTCTGGGCGTTGCTGGGAAACGGGTTTGACGAAAACTTGCCGAGCATGACCGCCATTGGATATTATGAACTATGTGCATACCTGCATGGTAAAATGACGGTTTCAGAGGCGGTTTACAAAATAAAGATGCGCACCCATAACTTCATCCGCAAACAGGCAACCTGGTTCCGCAGTTCCGATCCAGCCATCCACTGGTTGGATATGGATCAGGATGCGGATGCCAGAGTGCTGTCTCTGACGAAACTCAATCTGGAGGGGGGAGCACATTGATGTCCGATCCAACCCTACCCTGGCTGCGACATTACGATGCCGGTGTGCCGGCAAACCTGACCTACCCTGATATTTCACTGGTGGACCTTTTCCGCAGCCAGGCAGAGATCCAGGGCAATGAACCGTTAATCCTCTGGGAGAGCCAGAAATACTCCTACCGGCAGGTGGAGCTGTTAACCAACAAGCTGCGGGACAGCCTGCTGGCAATCGGCTGCCAGCCCGGCGACCGCATCGGATTGATCCTGCCCAATATCCCGGCATTTGCCATCTGCTTCCTGGCGATCATTAAAATGGGCGGTGTGGTGGTGGCGCTTAATCCAACCTACCAGGCGCGTGAATTTGCATTTCACCTGAAAGATGCCGGGGTTGAGGTTGTCATTGCATTGGATGCTGCGCTGCCTGTGCTCGAAGAAGTCAGAGAGCAGACCCACATTAAAAAAATCATCCTGGTGTATCCCCAGCAAAAGTACTCGCTGATCGACCAGCCCACCCGGGCGGTTAAATACGAAAGCAGATCCGGCGAGGGGATCATCGAATTGAAGGACCTGCTGGCGCTCTGCGGAACTTCTTCGGTGGAAGAGAAGATCGACCCGGATACACCGGCGATCATCCAATACAGCGGCGGAACGACGGGTACACCCAAAGGCGCCATCGGTTCCCATCGCAACATCCTTGCCAATGTGATTCAGTTCAGCACGTGGCTGCTTCTGGAGCAATCTCCTTACCGGGTTTTGGCGGCCATCCCGTTGTTCCACGTTTATGGCATGGTGTTGGCTTTCTGGCTGGCGATCAAGATGGGCACCGCCATGGTAATGGTACACCAGCCGGGAAATATCGAATCGCTGCTGCAGGCGATCCGAAAATACGCCCCAGGGATTTTTCCCTGTGTCCCGTCACTGTATCATGCCATTCTGCACTATGATGGGCTGGATGCCTACGGTGAAGATTTGAAATCACTCAAGGTGTGCATTTCCGGTTCCGCGCCGCTGGCGGCAGAAACGAAACGGGCTTTTGAAAGCCGCATCCGCGGCAGGCTGGTGGAGGGTTTCGGGCTTTCAGAAGCGCCTACAGCGACGCATTGCAACCCGGTGCGTGGTGAGAACAAAACCGGCTCCATCGGGATGCCGCTGCCGGATGTGACCTGCCGCATTGTGGCGGTGGATAACCCCGAGATCGATGTGGGAGCCGGGGAAGCCGGGGAACTGTTACTGCGCGGTCCGCAGGTGATGTGCGGATACCATCAGCGCCCGGAGGAAAGCCGGGATATCTTTGTGAACGGCTGGCTGCGCACGGGCGATATCGTCCGCATGGATGAGGACGGATATTTTTACATATTGGGCAGAAAGAAAGACCTGATCAAAGTGGGTGGATTCCAGGTTTGGCCAACCGAGATCGAAGATGTCATCCGTACGATCCGGGGGGTGAAGGATGTCGCCGTGGCGGGCGTCAGCCATGTGATGATGGGCGAGGTGCCGGCTGCCTGGGTGGTAACCGATGCGGGCGCTTCACTGGATCAGGAACTCATTCTGGAAATCTGCCGGCAGAACCTGGCAAGGTATAAACTTCCGGCGGAGATATATTTCATCGACCGCATTCCCCGCTCGACTGTGGGAAAGGTGTTAAGACGTATTCTGCTGGAAGACTACTACACAAAAAAGCAGCTGTCCTGAATTCAGAACAGCTGTTGATTTTATTACGCCTTGCTGCCGTCTGCCAGCAGCGGTGTGCCGCTTTTCTTCGCCAATGGCGGCGGGAAGATCTTTTCGAATTCTTCACGGGATAGCGTTTCAACCTCGAGCAGTTTTTCCGCCACCGCATTCAATTCCTTGCGGTAGGTGGTGAGCAATTCCTTTGCCTGCCTGTAGGCGTCATCCACCACATGGCGAACCTCGGCATCGATCTTCTGGGCTACGGCTTCGGAGTAATCACGCTGTTCCGAGATCTCACGACCGAGGAAGATCAACTCTTCCTTCTGCCCGTAGACCATGGGCCCCAACTCGTCACTCATCCCCAGGCGGGTAACCATTTGCCGGGCAAGCTGGGTGACACGTTCGATGTCATTGGATGCGCCGGAGGTGATGTCGTCGAAGACCAGTTCTTCGGCTACCCGTCCGCCCAACAGACCGACCAGGTCTGCCTGCATTTTCTTGCGGGACATGAGAGTGCGGTCTTCTTCGGGGAGGGCAAGTGTGTATCCGCCCATCATACCGCGGGCGATAATGGAGACCTTCTGCACCGGATTGGCTTCAGGGATGGCGTTCATCAACACGGCATGACCGGCTTCGTGGTATGCCACGATCATCTTCTCTTCGGAACTGATCAGGCGGCTCTTGCGTTCCGGTCCGGCAATGACCCGTTCGATGGCTTCTTCAAAATCAGGCTGGTTAATGACCTTTTTATTGGCACGGGCAGCCAGAATGGCAGCCTCGTTGACCAGGTTTTCCAGGTCGGCGCCGACAAAGCCGGGAGTGGCGCGGGCGAGCAGATTAAGATCCACATTGGGCGCCAGGGGTTTGCCCTTGACATGCACCTTGAGGATGGCTTCGCGACCGCGTACATCCGGGCGGTCGAGCACCACACGGCGGTCGAAACGACCGGGGCGCAGCAGCGCCGGGTCGAGGATATCCGGGCGGTTGGTGGCTGCCATCAGGATGACATTGGTATCGGTATCGAAACCGTCCATTTCAACCAGCATCTGGTTAAGGGTCTGCTCGCGCTCATCGTGGCTGCCACCCAGTCCGGCGCCGCGCTGGCGCCCGACGGCATCGATTTCATCCACGAAAACGATACAGGGTGAATGCCGCTTGGCTTGCTCGAACAAGTCGCGGACACGGCTGGCGCCGACGCCGACGAACATCTCTACGAATTCAGAACCCGAAATGGAGAAGAAGGGGACGCCCGCTTCTCCGGAAACAGCCTTGGCGAGCAATGTTTTACCGGTTCCGGGAGGACCCACCAACAGCACGCCCTTGGGTATGCGTGCGCCGAGCGAGATGAACTTTTGCGGTTCTCGCAAGAATTCCACAACCTCTTTCAATTCTTCCTTGGCTTCTTCCACACCGGCGACATCGGCGAAGGTGACGGAAGGCTGGTCGCCGCTGAACATGCGGGCGCGGGATTTCCCGAAGGACATGGCGGCATTATTGCTGCCCTGTGCCTGCCGGAAAATGAACCAAAGTACACCGCCCAGGATCAGGAATGGCAGAACATAGCCCATGATGGTGAGGATGCCAACCCAGGCGTTCGGCGGTTTGATTTCTATTTTGATCTTGTCGGCTGTCAACTGGCTGGAAGTAACCCCTAGATCCATCAATTGTTTGACCAGGGTTTCACCCGGCTCTTTGTTGGATTTCTTTTCCGTTTCGCCATAGACGACCGTCAAACGATCTTCATCCACGCTGATGCGCTTCACCAGACCGGACTGGATATCCGCGGCGACCTGGTTGATGGTCAGCGTATCCGTACCGGTTGAAGATTGGCGGAACTGGGTGAAAACCATCGCAATGATGGCGACAAAGAGCAACAGGTAAACGATATACGATTGATTCCGAGAATTCACTCATACCTCCGGGAATTCATTTCTTCGTTGTTAATTTGAATTGATTATACCAATGCATAACCGTTATTCCAGCCAAACTGCAATGTTATGGACATTTCTTATACATTTCTTATAGATGTTTGTTTTACAGGCTGTTGGTGACATCGGCCAGTGTACCGGAGCGGTAACCATCCGGTTTTTCCGCAGCGGAACTGCTGATGTGAAAGGCAGACAACCCGGCTTTGAGCGCGGGGAGGATATCGGCATCGAGGTCGTTGCCGATCATCAGGCATTCAGCAGCATCCGCCTGCAGCCTGGATAGGATTTCCAGGTAGTATTTGGGATTGGGTTTGCAGAAATGGAAAGTCTCATATGATGTGACGACGGCAAAGGGGTATTGGGATGCCGGCAGTTCCGCCCATTTCAGGCGTTGGTCAATGGCAACGCGCGGGAAGAGCGGATTGGTGGCGACCGTCACCTGGTATCCTTTGGCGAGGGCTGTATCCACCAGCTTTTTCGCGGCGGGGATGGTTTTAGTCAGGCTTTTCAAAGAGGTGAACTGATTTTGGTAGAAACTGAGAATGTGCGGGGCAATATCCTTCTTTTCGACGCCAATCTGCGGATAGAATATCTCATCGAAAGTTGTTTCGAGGGTCTTGTCGGCATCATCATTGAGCATCATGGCTTTGGTGCCTGCCATGAGTGCAGGCAGCAGGCGTTCGGGCGGGCAGAATTCCGCCAGGGTTTTGCTCAGGAGCGAATAATAGCCCGGGGCAAAAGTATCCATGTTGTTTTCCAGCAGTGTGTCATCCAGATCGATCAGTAAGTGTTTTATCTTCATTGTTACCTCGCATTTATCATTACGTTCATATAATCAAAACCACGGCTTTCCTGCCGTGGTTTGAATAAACTGGAGGAAAACTGTATCTCTCCCGGTGCATTACACGCGGGTTACGTAAGCTCCGGTGCGGGTATCCACCCGGATGGTATCCCCTTCCACCACAAAATAGGGAGTGCTGACTTCCAAACCGGTTTCGGTTTTGACCTTTTTGGTCACGCCGGTGGCAGTATCGCCCTTGACGGCATTTTCCGCTTCGACCACTTTGAGATCCACGGAGGTGGGAAGGTCGATATCGATGGGTTCGCTTTCAAAGAAGGTCAGTTTTACTTCCATGCCTTCCTTGAGGTAGCCGGCGGCTTCGCCGATCACCGTGGAAGGAATGGCGGGCTGTTCGAAGGTCTCCATATCCATGAAAACGTAATTATCACCATCCGCATACAGATACTGCAAATTGTGAAAGTCCAGGCGGATATCCTGAACGCGGTCGCCGGATTGGAAGGTCTTTTCCAGGGTGGTGCCGGTACGAATATTGCGGGCTTTGATACGGATGGATGCGTTGCCGCGCCCGGATTTGTTGTGTGAGTAATCCAATACTTTATAAAGGGTATTGTCCAGAATAAAGGTGGTCCCTTTGCGCAGTTCATTTACGTCAATCATGTTTGCTTTTCTTCCTCGTTCTTGATTTTTTCCAAGGGTTGATTATATCCTGCCTGAAGGTGGGTGGCAAGGCGTAAATTTCGCGCTCCAGGGCGATTGCATCTTATTTTTTATCGGATTTACAATGGTTTTTGCCCATCCCCCGACTTTCCGCTTCGGGAAGGGGAAAAGAACTTTTTTGTAGAGATATTGTGCCCCAAGGCACAATATCTCTGCTTTTTCCATTTCCCTGCATTGGGGCGGGGTTAGGGGAATTAGAAAAATAAATTTAGATGCGATTACCCTGTTACGCATTCCATTGTTGGACGGATTGCTTCAAGCCTGGTGATGTGAATCGGGAACGTTACTTTCGCGGAGCAGTTCCACAGCGTGGGTGAGAACGTGGATGATGTAGCCCAGGTTTTCCACGGCGGCTTTGGGACTGCCCGGCAGGTTGATGATTATGGTCTGCTGCCGAATTCCGGCAATGGCGCGGGAGAGCATGGCGTGCTGGGTGATTTGCAGGCTGTTCCAGCGCATGGCTTCCGCCAGCCCGGGCGCCTGCCGCTCCACCACCTGTTGGGTGGCTTCCGGGGTGACATCCCGGGGGGCAAAGCCGGTACCGCCGGTGGTCAGAATGACATCCACGACACCCAAGTCGCACCACTGGACGAGCATCTCTTTGATTTTTTCGACCTCATCCGGCACCAGCGCAGTGGCAATGACTTCATGCCCGGCATCGACGACGGATTTGCACAGTGCGGGACCGGAAAGGTCTTCCCGGATGCCAGCATAAGAGCGATCCGACACCGTCAGCACTGCGAAGCGGAGCATGATTTCCCTTTCTCCTTGGCTGCTACAAACACATCCATCTTTTCCCAGCCGAGTCTGCGATAGTAATCCACCAGGTCGGGATGTTCACTGTTCATCATCAGGTAGATCTTCAATGCGCCTTTTGCCCAGATGCGTTTTTCAACCTCCGCCATCAATGCCGCAGCAATGCCCTGTCTGCGGTATTCCTGCCTGACGGCAAGGTGGTAGATCATGGCTCGCCTGCCATCGAAACCGCCGATGACCGTGCCGATGATTGCGCCATCCATTTCGGCAACCAGAAACAGGTCGGGATCACGCTCGAGCTTCTTGCAGGTTTCAGCCTCGGTATCGGATGGGCTGAACCTGACCCCGCCTTTCGCGGTCTTCCATATCTCGGCTGCCGCGGGATAATCCTGCGGGAAAATGAACTCCCTGATCCGCCAGGAAGATGGGATCGTCATATTGCTACTCTTCGCCGGTAAGAGACTTCCAGGCGCCATGAATGCCGTTGGATGTGACGCCAAAATAGAACCGGAAGTGGTCATCCGTACGCTGCACCAGGTCGTAGACATTCATCTGACCCTGCTTGTATTTGTGCAGCAAACCGTAATCTCCCTGCCATTGCACCTGCAATTTTTCACCCATCGATTCCATCTCGTCATAGCGCTTGATGGCATAATGCCAGAGGCGGCGGGCGGAAGAGTGGGTTACATTTTTAACAATGTTCCCATTGCGCAGGTCGCGCATGGTGTAATAGCGGGTTCCGCTGCGTTCTTCGACACTGATGATTTCCACACCGGTGCGGGGATTGGCGGTGGGCTGGGCGGTTTTGGTCTCTGCCAGAACGTTCTCATCCGAAATAATCGGTTCTTCCGCTTCAGGTTTCCCCTGCACAGGCTGGGAAGTTCCTTTTTGGCTGCGCAGTACCAGGTTGACGATCTCATCACGTACCGCCAGCCCTGTCTCGGCTTCATCGCGCACGTAGATTTTGTTTTCATCCAGGGCGTAGGGCGGGTCATCTCCGCGCGGCACCAGGACCCGCAGGATCTTCTTGCCCCGATAATCGCTCACCTCATAGGTGCAGTGAATGGGCGGGCTGACGCGGTTGGTAATCTCCTTTTCGAGCTGCGCGGTGGAAAGGTCGGTATCCTTCACCCCGGTGGGCAGCTTTTTGGGGTCCGAACCGACACCCACATAGAGCGTCCCGCCGTTGGTGTTGGCAAAAGCGCAAATATCCGAAATGACCGCATATTGCTTTCCACCCCTCACTTCCATGCTCTCGTGGAATTCCTGGATGATGTTCGAACCTTCTTCAAGGGCAGCCTGGATGAAATCGTAAGCCGGCTCTTCCTTCAGGCGATAGGGACGGGTGCGGGCGTAATCGTTGTGACCGAACAGGTCGCGGATGGCTTCGAAAGTTGGCTCGGGCAGCAGGAATTCGGTGGTGCGGTCGCCGACGCCCAGGTTCTTTTTGCGCAGCGGATCAAGGATCAGGCGGTGGCAATCGGAGCCTTGAATGCAGTGCATACGGCGGGGATATTCCGGCTTGGTGCCGTTGAAGAAACCGGCGGTGGAGCGACCGCCCTTGACTTCCAGGTCGGTGACCTCCATTGCATCCAGATTGGGGTCTTGCGTATAGGCAATGCGGGTTTGTCCGCCGAATGAGAAGCCTTTCATGGCGACGCCATTGGCAGAGTTGGCATGCGCGGCGATGGTGATGCCGCCCATCTCCTTGATCATGCGATAGGCGGTGAGAACGTCACTGGTGGCGCCCACGGTCGCCGAGCCTTCATCCAGATGTTCGGATGGAATGTTGAGATTCAGCAGCAGATGTTCAATATCCCGCAGCGGAGTGGCGGGGGAGAAGATGCCGATAATATGAAAGCCAAAAGTGGCGGTAAATTCAAAACCGGGCAGCAGTTTGATCTGCTGCAACAGGCGGCGGTACTCATTCAGCTTTGCTCTTTCATCGGGCATCAGACGGTTGAGCCGTTCGAGCAGCGTAAGCTGTTCGATCTCCTCCATCATGTTGCGGTAACCGGCTATCGTGTTGTGGTCGGTAAATGCCAGAATGTCCACACCGCGCGCCTCGGCACGCTGCAAAACATCCAGATAGGTTGCATTTTCCTGCTGGAAATCAACGGAAGCAGGCGTGTGAATATGCAGGTCTACGTTGTACCAATGCAGGCTGTTCGATTTTTTCCCCAAGCTGTTCTCCTCAATCTGCTATCACGCGGATAGCGCTTTCTTAATCATCTTAATCAAATCATCAGGCATGTATGGTTTCATGAGGAAGTCATCGGCGCCCAGGCGCAGGCAGAGGTCTTTATAGTCTGACCCGGATGACATGATGATGCGGATATTGCCAAGCTTATCGTCGGCGCGGATGGATTGCAGGATCTCCATCCCGTCGGCATCCCTCAGATTGACATCCATCAGAATCACCTGCGGCGAGATTTGCCGGATGGTATCCAGGAGTGGGGTGTCAGAAGGGTGGACATAGGAGGTAACACGGCAGCCTTCCATCTCCAACAGGGTCTTCAACAACCCGATCATGGTCTTGTCGTCTTCCACAATAAAAACATGCGTATCGGTTAACATGGATGTTCTATTTATTCCCCTTGGTATCAGATGTTTTGATTTTTGTTTTCGACTTGCTCTTTTTCATGAGTGCAGCCTTGATGACGTCATCCATACTATCTGCCGGAATGAATTTTATCGTATTTCGCACCTCTTCTGGCAGGTCATCCAGATCGATTTCATTACGGCGGGGCAGAATGATTTTCTTCAGCCCGGCGCGATGCGCAGCCAGCACTTTCTCTTTGATTCCGCCCACCGGTAGAACCTGTCCGCGCAGGGTGATCTCGCCGGTCATGGCAACTTCGGGGTTGACCTGCTGCCCGGTGATCAATGAGATCAGCGCAGTTGCCATGGTGACACCGGCAGAGGGACCATCCTTGGGCTGGGCGCCGGCCGGCACGTGTAGATGGATGTCGTGTTTGTCGAAATAATCATCCGGGATATTGTACTCCGCCGCCTTCGAACGCACATAGGATAAAGCCGCCCGCGCAGATTCCTGCATCACGTTGCCGAGCGAGCCGGTCATCTGAAAACCCTTCGAGCCAGCCATCTTGGTGGCTTCAATGAAGAGAATATCCCCGCCAACCGGCGTCCACGCCAGCCCGGTGGCGACACCCGGCAGCATGGTGCGCAGAAGGATCTCTTCCGTGCCGTGATAAGTGGGCTTGCCCAAAAGTTCCTTCACTACCCGCGGGTTGACGGTGATGCTCTTCTTTTTGCCCTCGGCAAGCTGGGTGACAAATTTGCGGCAAATACCGCCAATTTCGCGCTCCAGGTTGCGTACGCCAGCTTCGCGGGTGTAGGATTGAATGATCTCGCGAATGCCATCATCGGCAAAAGAGATCTCCTTGGTTTTCAAACCGTTCTCGCGGATCTGGCGCGGAATGAGATATTGCCTGGCGATCGCCAGTTTTTCACCCTCGGTGTAACCGGAAAGCTCAATGATCTCCATGCGGTCCAGCAAAGGCGCCGGAACGGTTTCGAGCGTGTTGGCGGTGGTGATGAACATCACCTGCGAGAGGTCGTAGGCAACCTCTAGATAGTTGTCGCGGAATTCGGAGTTCTGCTCCGGGTCGAGCACTTCCAACAGTGCGGAAGCCGGGTCGCCGTGAAAGTCGTGGCTTAGCTTATCCACTTCGTCAAGCATAAAGATCGGGTTGCGGCTTTCGGCGCGGCGGATGGTTTGCAGGATGCGCCCCGGCATGGCGCCGATGTAGGTCCGGCGGTGACCGCGGATCTCCGCTTCATCCCTGACGCCGCCCAGCGAAACACGGATGAATTTTCTGCCCATGGCGCGGGCGATGGACTGTCCGAGTGATGTTTTGCCCACACCCGGAGGACCCACAAAGCACAGAATGACCCCCTCACGCATTTTGCGGATGTAATCCTTGCTCTGGCTGCGGGCAATGTCGTCGGTGCGTTCCTCGCGCAGCTTGCGTACCGCCAGAAATTCCAATATCCTTTCCTTGATATCCTGCAGCCCGTAATGGTCTTCGTCGAGTACCTTGCGGGCGTGGGCAATATCGAGGTTATCCTGTGTACCGGTTTTCCAGGGCAGCGAAACCAGCCAGTCGAGATAGGTGCGAATTACCCCATACTCCGCTGCCGCAGTCGGCAGGCGGGATAGCCGTTCCAGTTCACGCTCAGCCTGTTTGGCTGCCTCTTCGGGCATTTTGGCAAGCTCGATCTTCTTGCGGAATTCTTCGACGTCGGCGGTGGTTTCATCGGTGTCGCCCAGTTCCTTCTGGATGGCTTTCATCTGCTCGCGCAGAAAATATTCGCGCTGCATTTTCTCAATCTCTGAGCGGGCTTCGTTCTGGATCTTTTGACCCAGTTCCAATACTTCCCCTTCGCGGACGAGGATGCCGACCAGTTTGTGCAGCTTTTCGCTGGCTGAATCGATTTCCAGAATGGATTGGGCTTCCTCTGCATCCATGCGCTGGAAATTGGCGATGGAATACACCGTTTGCAGCGGGTCTTCCAGCGAGGCGATGGTGGCAACCAGCTCGCGCGGGATCGAAGGGATCATTTCCGCGATGTGCTCGAACTGGTCACGGGCATTGCGTGCCAGCGCCTCCACCTCCAGCCCGGTTTCGGCTTTTTCAGGGTGCAGTTTGATCTTTGCCTTGAGGAAAGGCTCCTGCTGGGTGAATTCCACAATTTTGAAACGGGCAATGCCCTGCATCAGCAGGCGGATGGTGCCATCGGGGGCGCGGAAGAGCCGGTTGACCACGGCGATGGTGCCAACCTGGTAAAGCTCATCCGGGCCGGGGTTCTCAATATCTGCATCGCGGGAGGTGATGAGACCGATCAGCCGGTCACCGGCGATGATGTCATCCACCAGCCGGATGGAGCGGGGCTGACCGATGGTGAGGGGAACGGTCGTTTCAGGGTAGACGACCACGCCACGGAGGGGCAAAATGGGCAGTTCTTCGGGCAGTTTCGAAAGGCGCTCGTCATCAGACGTGCCTGTTTTACCTTCTTCATCCAATGCAATCGGGTTGTCGGCTATTTGTCCTGAAAGGATCAGGTATTCTTCCATTGTTTTTTGATCTTCTTCTATCCAATCAATAAGATCGTTTGCGATTTCATTCCAACGAGATGCGGCCATGTTTCACTCTTTTATCTGAATAATGGTAGGTTGTATTTTGGGCAGATGAATATTCAAGAATCCGTCACGGTATTCGGCGGTCACCTGGTCGGCATCCACCGGGGAGGGAAGCTCCACGGCGGTTTTGAAATCTCCAAACATGATTTCCATCTGGTGGAAGGATCGCCGCAGGGGCATATCCGGGCGGCTGCCTGAAATGGTGAGGATATTATTCTCTAGGCTGACACAAAATTCTTCTTTGTTCATTCCGGCAATCTCCACCCGGATGATGAATTTCTCATCCGTTTCATACAGATCGGTGGGGGGCTGCCAGGTGTGGGGACGGCGAACGGAGACGCGCCAGGTAATGACGCCCGATGGTTGGTCGGCTTCATCTCCGGAAGGGTTTGCAGGGTATTGATTATTCTCTTGATCCATGAAGGTTATCCTTGGTTGTATATATGGTTGTCACTTTAATTATATGTCCAGATGTTGGAATAACGTAAGAATAGTAGGAGGTATTTGCAAAATTTGCATGAACCGCTCCTCCAACTTCCATGACGAACGGGAAGGTGCGCATGGTAGGGCAGCCTAGTTGCAGGCAGCAGCCGATAAAAGCCCGCAGACGCAGTTACGGCTGTGCCAACAAACCTTTGGCGATTTGCATGAAATCGATCTGATTGGTTCGTTGCAATTTTTCAATCCATTCCGGCTTGATATGATCCGCGCCGCAATATGCACCGCATAATGCACCGACAATCGCTCCGTTGGTGTCGGCGTCGTCCCCCAAATTAATGGCGGAAAGTAATCCCGGCTCGAATTCGCCGTTCGCAGCGTAGAATACGCCGAGCGACAGCGGAATTGATTCGTAGCTTTTCATGCCTGCCCCGATCAGTTGATACAACCGATGGCTGATTTCATCCACCGGAGCCCAACGATATTCGTCGACCACTTTCACGGCAAGACCGATACGGGCGGAAACGGAGGGGGCCGGGATATCAAACCCCGCCTTCTCTCCTTCAGTTGCGCCGAGCAGGGCTGCCTCGAGGACCGCACGCACCGTGCATTCTCCCTGGATGGCGGTGGCAATGGCTGCTGCAACAGCGGCTGCCGAGGCAAGCCCGGGCTTGCTGCCGTGCGATACGGAAGCCGATTCGATTGCCGCCCGAATCGCTTTTGCGACATCGGCATGATGGAAAATGCCGACCGGCGCCACCCGCATTGCCGCTCCATTTGTATCCCCGATTTTCCCGTTTTCACGCGGATCCTGATCATTTACGATAGCTTCCAAAAACCGGCGGGTGGAAGGGCCGATGACGGTGGTGTTCAGCATGTCCGCTTCGATTGCCCATTTTTTCATTTTTTGTATGAACAGCGTTTGATCGAACCGACCGGCTTGCAGCAGAACATCGGCAATGATCAAACTCTCTTCCGTATCATCTGTTATCGTTCCCTGTGCCAAATTCCCGTGTTGGATTTGCTCCTGATCGGGGGGCAGGAAATCGGTGATTCTGCCATAAATTCTTTTTATCTGCCCTGGTGACATAAAAGATGCCGGCATCCCCATTGCGTCGCCAATTGCTGAACCGATCAGGCATCCCAAAGCTCGTTTAATCATGGTTGCGCTTCCCTGGTGATTCATGATGTTGGTTTCGGGAAATGTTCAAAATGAGGTTCACATTCAAGTGATAAGAAAATTTTACCCTTAAATATGCCGAAGGGTTGGTCTTTATGGATTTTTTAGCAAAATATTGGCAGACGGAGGAAAACAACAAACTTATAAAATGGCGCCCCAGGAGAGACTCGAACTCTCAACCATCGGATTAGAAGTCGCACGTCACCGCCACGCAGCCGATTTACGCACGAATTGGAGGTGATTGACATGATAGAAACTCAGCAAGTACAGCGGACGGCCATCGGGCAGGCGTCATTCCTTGGGGTTGCGGTTGAAGCGTTCATGTTTGACCGTAGGGCTGCTGGGGTGCGTGGTTCCACGCTTAAATTTTACCAGCATAAGCTGCAGACGTTCATTGATTTTCTGGACCAAAGGGAACTGCGATACCTGGAACAGTTACAGCCGACAGATATCCGTGAATTTCTGGTGAGCCTGGAAGGGACACACACACCCGGCGGGATTCACGCATTTTACCGCTGCATCCGGGCATTGTTGCGCTGGTGTGAAGATGAGGAAATCCTACCAGCCGGAACATGGCAGAACCCGATCAAGCGTGTAAAAGCACCCAGGGTCGATATAGAGCCATTACAGCCGATTCCCTTAGAGGATGTACGCAAGGTACTCGATACCTGCAACACGAAGCTATTTACCGACCTGAGAGACGCGGCAATCTTCTTATGCCTGTTAGATTCAGCGGTAAGGGCTTCTGAGCTGCTTGCGCTGAATACCGACGACGTGGATCTACTTTCAGGGTCCGTACTCATTCGCAAAAGCAAAAGCAGAAAACCCAGGACAACTTACATAGGTAAAAACGCCAGAAAGGCGCTGAGAGCGTATTTGCGCGCCAGAACGGACACAGACGCGGCATTATTCGTCAATCGGACCGGTGAACGCCTGGAATATGATAGCTTGCGCCAGGTGCTTGCCAGACGCTGCAAGCGGGCAGGGATCAAGGTATGGCTGCCTCATTCATGGCGCCGGGCTGCTGCCTTATCCTTGCTACGCGCCGGGGTGGATGTTTACACTTTGCAGCATATCATGGGTCACAGCGATTTACAGGTACTGCAAAGATACCTGAAGGTTGACAACAACGATGCCGCGACCGCGCATGCCCGCTGCAGTCCCGGGGATAGGTTGTAAAATTCAATGGCTGAAATTAGATTTTTTAAGATTCGAGATATTGACAAGCGATTAACAATTCCGTATAATAAGATAGAACTAACATTCTATGGTCAGAGACGCACGTTTTATTTTTGCGTCTCTGATTTTAATTTAACCACCAGGAGAGAAGATGATGAATAAGAACAAAAAAACAAAGCTTATCATGTTGCGAGCGACGCCAGATGATCGTAGCACCTTGGAGAGCCTGGCGGCTGCAGAAGGGAGAAGCCTATCAAACATGATTCGCGAGCTTATCCGGCGCGCTGCAGTAATGCGCGGCATCTGCCCGGCGGGTACCGCTTGAGCTGGGTATGGGGGTTATGGTTGGCGTTTCGAGAACGCCGGAAAGAAGGGAGCGATGAAACGTTCAGCGATTTTATTCTTAGGATTGTGCGTAGTAATCGGACTGATAATAGCGGCACGTCCGCAGATAAGGATGCAAAAAATGATCGATTTCACAGCTAACGGGCAACAAATTGATTTCAGCCTGGCAACAAAAAACATTCCGCAATATACCCTGGCTTTCAGGTTCCGGGCAGATTCGTTCGGGCATGTCACCGACCCGACCCTGGGTAAGTGGGGCGTGCCGCTTATGCTTGGCGACGTATCGACCGTGACGTTTATAGCAAATAACGCAACCACAGTGAAAAATATTCTGTTCTCCCAGACATTCTCAACAACGTCAGGCGCATGGAGAACAAACAGCGCACCGCCTATCGGGTCCTATGAGCAAGTGGTTATCACTTATGACGCAACCAGCACCGGCAACGATCCGGTTATTTACATAAACGGGGCAGCCGTTGCGACTACAGAAATTCAAACGCCGTCTGGGAGCGCTGATACCAGCTTGAGTGGTATAACCATTGGTTCGGATGGAACAAAATCATTTGACGGCGTCCTGCTTGACGTCCGCGTCTACAACCGCATCCTGTCAGCGCAAGAAGTATCTGAATTATGGCAGATGGCTTGTGTAACCAGCAACGATTGGGGGCTTGTGTTCCATGCGAACCTGGACGGTGCAGCGGGAATACCTGATTTTCAGACGCCTTTGGCAGCTGAAAACATCCTTGTGGATCGAATTGGTGGCGCAACGGGCGTACCTACTGGCGGTCCCGTCGGGGCGTCGGATGTAATAATGACCTGGGGCGGCTGGTAAGAGCAATACTGATTTGGATTTAATAAAAATGGAGGTGTCAAGATGTTTAACTTAATGTTATCGACTCGCGCCGGGGTGGGCGTCGAGCATCATGGCAGACGGGGTGAATATCACCCGCCGTCGCAGAAAGCGATCGATTATGGATGCTGGAACGATTTTAAACGCACTATCCCAGCGGCAAACTGGGACAGGCACGAACACGGCGGGAAACTTTCGACAAACTTATTATAACGAAAATTTCCAAAATTACAATCCTGAAATACTTCCGCACGATAACGCCGCTGAGCAGGCAGTCATAGGTGCGGTCCTCATCCTGGGGGCGATCCCACAGGGTCTAAGCCTACGCCCGGATTACTTTTACCGGGAGCAACACCGCATAGTTTGGCATTGCTTAGAAATGCTGAGCGCGCGCGGTGAGACTATTGACATTCTCAGCGTACAAAGAGAGCTGGCGAGGATGAAGCGCACCATAGCGCCTTCGTTCTTGACTAGCTGCCTGTTATACAGCAATCCCCCCGCAATAGATCCATTTACCTGGGTTACTCCCCAGGAATACGCGAAAGAGTGTGCTGATCGCGTTCTGGCAGCTTTCCGGCAACGGCGGCATGCTATTCAGATCGACGCGATTCTGCAAGCGGTGTGGAAGGGTCGGTACACCGAAGCAATCCGGATGCTGCAGGACATTGTTGGGGGTGCATAATGGCAGATACATGGAAACTATACACCCTGGAAGATGCTTTCAAACCACGCCCGCCCGCTGAGTACGCGGTAGCAAACCTAATCCGGCTGCCCTCACTAGGTATGTTTTATGGTCCCCCAGGCTGCTTAAAATCCATGCTTCTGGCAGATATGGCAGTCTGCATTTCCGGGGGTATTGATTGGCTGCAACCAGCTGCATGGCAGCCGGGATCAAAACCGCGCACGGTGCTGCCATGCCCGGTCCTATGGCTTGACCTGGATAATGGCAAAGACACCACAGAAGACCGTTTTAAGGCACTTGCAACCGGTCACAAGGTAGATCCAGGCGCCGCCCTGTTCTATTACACCATGCCATCACCCTGGCCACGTCTGATTGATGAAGCACAAGCAAACGAGCTGAAAGACCGCATATTCCTAACCCAGGCAAGAGTAGTGATCATCGACAACCTGGCAAGAGTATCTGCGGGCGTGGACGAAAACACGCGCCAGATGGACGACGTTATGAATAACTTGCGGCAAATATCAGAAGCAACCAGAACCGCCATAATCTTGATACACCATAGCAGCAAAGACCGGGGAACCGGGGGAAGAGCAGGGGACAGACTGCGCGGACATTCAAGCATTGAAGCTGCCCTGGATCTGGCTATCAGCGTAGAACGGGAAGAGTACAGCAGCAAAATCAACCTGATCACAACTAAGAGCCGTCATGGCGAAATACCACCATTCGCGGCTGAATGGACCTACAAAAAAGAAGCAGATGATACTCTGATCGAGGGTGCATTCTACGGTCTGGCAGCGGATGACGATAAATCAGATCACGCACTTGACCGCGTTATTTTATCCAGCGTAGATGGTACATGGACCAATAAAACCAATTTGCGGAAATTAGTCAAAGAAGAACTGCCCGACATAGGCAATCACCGCATCGAGAGCCGGATATCTTTCCTGGCAGCTGCAGGAAAACTGGCAGAGAAACCAGGCAATATAACCAATGAGAAGCTATACCGTCATCCGTCTTCCGGCGTCTTCCAATCGTCTTCCGGATGACAACCGAAACCGTCATCCGTCTTCCCCCCCTTTTAAGGGGAAGACGGTGGACGACGAAATCAGAGAACTTAGGGAGTGTGGATCATGGGAAAAATGAGCTATTTACCTATCAAAGAAAAGGGCTTGTATCCTCTAGAAATAGTACAGGGGATTCACCGTCCTCTGTATATTTCAAGCGCTGCAGCGGCGTTCAGGCGGGTTATTCGTGCTTGGTGGGAGCGTACAACGCCGGGGATCTGCCACTATAACGAGCTGCTAATCTCAGAGTCCTCTGTACTTTGGGGGCAGGAATGACAGCGAAAGTAACCAAAGCATGCGGGGCAGAAGCAGCGGTCCGGGCGTTATCCAGGGGTGAACCGTTTACCGGGTTGGCTGCCCGTGAACTGTGCGAGGTGATCCAGACGTTCGAGGATGAAGGGCGTCTGGAGATCATGAAGCATAACGCATATCGGGGGCAGGCGACGGCAAATCTATTCTGGCAGGCAATCCAGAAGGCAGCGGACGAAGGCGACTTGCAGCGGCTAGATGAATATGTCAAGCGGTTTGGCTGGCTGCTGGGTGTGGTGACGCGGTTATGGCAGGCTGAAGCGATAGAAGAGAAGGCGGCTAAGGGCAACAGTACTGAGGTCGATGCAATCCTGGCAGAATACAGGGACGCTGATACAGCAGAAGGGACGGGCGAAGATGCACCAAATAATTAACTTTGCCAAAGGTGAGCTGGGAATAAAGCTGCACCCAGGGCAGGCACGGGAATTGTCTGCCTACTATGAGAGCGGGCTGCCTGATTGGTTGAACCTATCCGGGCGGCGGTCGGGTAAGTCTTTGCTTGCGGACGTGATCGCGTGTTATGAAGCGTTGGTCCCGGATTTCAGCGCGTATATCAGACCGGAAGAGCCGCGCCATATCATCATTGTTGCGAACCGGTTAGATAATGCCAGGCTGCATATCGACAATATCAGCAAGATGTTATCCCGGCGGTTCAAGTCTAAGATCACGAATGTTACCCAGGACAGGATCGAGCTATCCAACGGGGCGGTAATCCTGTGCTTGCCGGCAAGCGCACGGGCAGGGCGCGGGTACACCGCAAGCTGCGTGATATTTGATGAGCTGGCACATTTCGTCGATAGTGACGGAAATCAGAGCGCGGACGCGGTTTACAATGCGTTTTCGCCGACTGTGGCAACGTTCGGGGACGCGGCGCGGATTGTGATAACCACGACGCCATTTACACGAACCGGGATTGTATTCTCGCTATTTGACCGGATAAACAGCGGTGAACTGGCAGATCAGATCTATTTGACGCATTGTACCACCCAGGAAATGAATCCGAAGGTCGGGGAAGGTACCATAAAGCGGGCGTTGAAACGGGATGAGGAATCAGCGCGGACAGAATACTTTGCAGAATTTCGCGACCCGTTGGAAGCGTTCCTTAATCCGCTTGCGATTGACCGGGCGGTCGATGAACACCTGGCAGAGCTTCACCATGCAGAGCCGGGCAAGCAGTACATTATGGCGATTGACCCGGCGATCATGCGGGATAACTTTGCTTTTGCGGTGATGCACACAGAGAAGGGCGTGCATATTGTGGACATGGTCCGCGCACTTAAGGCGCCGGTGGACCCGAACGAAGCGGAAGATTTACTCTTCCTGCTGAATAAGAATTTTCACCCGTTGAGAATCCTTTGCGATAATCCCAGCCTGGTACAGCGATTACGCAGCAAGCTGCCGAACCTGGAATACAAACCATTCACCCGACCGATGAAACTTGAAATCTATGGCAGCCTGAAAGAAGCGATCAACCTCGAAAACTTCCAGATGTATAAGCAGCAGGACGCCATAGATGAACTGAAGGCGCTGCAGATCCGCAACGGGGTTGATATCGCGGCACCAAAAAGCGGCCGGATTACACACGACGACCTGTGCGACGTCCTGGCATTGTGTGTCAATGGCTTGGTAAAACGGGCTGGGGTTGGTGAAGTGGAATATGCACCAAATTTTATTTTCGGTACTGTGGCGGGGCAAGAAACTTATGAAGATTGGTTATGGCGTAAGCAGAACACCGCCGAACACCCGCCGGGTGTCACCTGGCAGAACTGTAAGAACCGTCACCGGGGTTGCGACGCATGCGAACGGGAAACCGCGCACATGGTGGACCCTGAGACGGGGATCTGGATCGGGGACAATCAGCCGGTTGACGTCCCGGATGGCGCGCATGTTTCTGTCATTGATGGGGACCTGCTAACCAGCCTAATTACAAGAAACATAGAAAGGGAATACAACAAAGAAATTAGAGATCAAAAAATCCTAGACTTATTTTACAAAGGTGCAAACTTGCACCGGAAAGGCTACTAATTATGACCGCATGGATAGATCAACTAATTAGCATTAGAGCGTTAAGAGAAGAACTGGCAAAGTATGGCGGGATGATGGACCCTTATGCCCGTTCGGTAATTACCCGTGAAATAGCATCGAAAGTGGACGCGGTAAGACCAGCGGCAGTTAATGGCGCATTAGCAGACTGGCGCGGTACGATCCAGAAATACCAGGATGCCCGGGCAAAATTCGAGCAGGCACGGCAAAAAGAAGCGGACAGCTACGACGCCGGAAAACTGGCAGGGGAAATCAACCTGCTACAGACCATGATCGGGCTGAATAGCAAGCAGGCATCCCCATTCAAGAAGCAGCCGGATGGACTGCAGAAAATCTACCAGGACGCGGCGAACAGCGCGGATAAACACCGCAGACGTGCCGCGGCTGAGCTATTTGCAGCGATGGACGGCGGCAAAGACCTAGCGATGGTCGAATTGGTCCGCAAGGCAAAAAACGACCTGGCAACCATGCTTGACACGCCGGAAGTGAAGCAGGCAGCGCAAGGGGTCATTGATGGATTGAATGAACTGGAAAGCTGCAGGGAATACGTCACGAATGTTGCCGATATTCTGGGCGAAAGCAGGGATCAGATATTTGTACACGGTGCTTTACGTGAAGAATTAAACAGGGTCCGTGTTATGCCCGATGGAAACGTGGAAATCAAAGAGGTTAATAATGGACGATCAATGGCAGAAACTCAAAACTAAGAAGCCGAAATTCCAGACACCTGCCTGGGTGAAAACAATCAGCGGGTTGGCTTCCATTTATTCACGGCAAAACCATCGGGACGAGATCAAAATACCCGATACCAAACAAAGCGCGCCTTATGAGGATAATAATACCCGCTGGTATAACTTCCTGCGCAAGCATGGTTATTCTGAGGAAGAAATCGACGCGGTGAAAAGTCGACGGGAAAAACCATTATTCGGGTAAAAAAATAATGGCAGGTATTGACAACCGGCGTATAATAGATATAGAACGATCCTGGCAAGTGCGAGAACACCTGCCAGGACCTAACCAAAACGCCGGGATAAGCGGCGAATGGCTAACCTGATTATATCATAGCAGCCACCTTAAACCGCTTGTCCATTCAGACAGGCGGTTTGTGTTTAACCAAAAGGAGGCTATGCAATGAGTAACAAGGTTCTAGATCGGGAACTGGTAGAGCCGATGGTATCGGTAGAATTTATCGAGAATATCATCTGCTGCTGGGGCGGGGATTGTCTCACCTCTGCCCTGGAAGATCGACCGCAAGAACAGCGGTTATTAAATTCCATTGTGCTGGGGTACATGGTACAGATCAACGCGCTGCAGAATGGCGGCAAGGTTGAGAAGTGCCTGGCAGAATGGATCAAGGACGAAATGCCCGAAGCGATCAACACCATGAGCGCGCTGGGCTTTCAATGGTGAGGGGAAGGAGCAGAAAATGGCTGAGCATAATCCTTGTGAATCGGTTGCCAGGAAGATGATCCGGGTATATGACGAGATCACCAATATCACCGAAAAGATAAACATCCTCACGGAAGAGATCGAAGAACTGGAAGAAGAGAAAAGCGTCCATGAGCTGCAATTCGAGCAATTAGGGCATTTACTGATATCTTTTGACGAAGAAGAAGGGAAAATGTAATGACAAAATCAAAAAATGATGTACAATGGATTATAGGTAAAGCATTTTAATTGCAAAAGCGTACACGGCATATATGGCGGTGACGACATGGCAGGGGCAGCATATACGGGGGTAGAATCATGGCGCCCCAGGAGAGACTCGAACTCTCAACCATCGGATTAGAAGTCCGGTGCTCTATCCATTGAGCTACTGGGGCAATGGCAACAATCTTATCACAAATTCGTGGGGCGAATGCCCATAAAGATCCGTGAACCGGAGAGCAGCCGTAGAATGGTATCCCCCGGCTTGCCGATCATGGCGCCCAACTCTTCGGCGTTGAGCGGGGTATTTCCGTTGGAGAGGAAGATGCGGAAGACGTTATCCACCACGCTATGGTTCTCCTCCACAAAGCCTTCCAGTCGGGAGCAATGCAGCATGAGCTTTTGCTGAATACCATCCACCTGGTGTACTTCCGCTGTGATGGGGTCGATGTGGTCGATCAATTCCCCTTCCGCGGCCGAGGCAAAAAGCTGGCGGTGTTCGGGGCAAAGGTAATCCAGCAGGAAAACCCGCCAGTTGTTGTCATGTTCTTTCCACCAGTCGAAATCGATGTGGAAGGGGGTATTGAGGGTTGGTTTTACAAGAGAAAATTGAGGCTTGTTTTCCATCTATGTCTCCTGCATGCCCGTATCAGCCAGTCGATAGTAAAGGTCACCGACGTGTTTGAATGCCGGTGAATTCACCAGTACAGAGAAGACAATTTCAGGCGTGCAGCGACGATAGATATTGGCTGCAGCATAAAGTTCCTGGGCGTGGACATGTCCCTGTGGGTTTAGTTTGGTTAGTTCCTGAGCGCATTGAATGATGATGTTTTCCCAATGGGGGCGTTTTGCTTTTTGGGCTTCCCAGTATTTATCCAGGTTGGCAACGTCGGGTACCACGGTTGCCATACGTTCGTCATAGGTGGTGTTTACCTGTTGTTTCAGTAAAGCAAATACAATCCCTCCGTCTGCGCCGACCAAGATGGTGCGCAGCCATTCCTTGCTCTTTTTTTTCTCGACGTTGATCACCACCTCACCCCGGGCATTGGCTTTATGGATGGTAATGATGCTGCCGGGGAGGACGCCATTTTGTGCGTACCATTCTTCCAGACCGACAACGTACCGATTGGGGCGCACCACCCATCCGGGAATCTGGGTCTGGGTTTCCGCATCGATAAATGAGAACTGGATGCGGGGGGATTCCAGTGCGGTGGGGAAGAGCTTTCGGGTGCGGCTGGATAGTGGCAGTGAACCAGCCCGCCAGTGTGGGTATGTCAGCACAACTTCCACCTGTTCCTTTTTTTCGTATTCAAAACAGGCGGTGCAGTATTCGTCATCCAGCGCTTTCTCGAGATCAGAAAGCTGCGGGGTAAAGTTCTCCCGGTTCACTTCCTGTGGCTGGAATTGCAAGTTAAGCGGCGTCTGGCGGACGTTTTCAGGTTCCAGGCGTTCCAGGTACCAGAGCACATCCCCCGAAGCGCCCACTTCGTCAAAGCGCGGGTCCTCCTGCAGAGCGAGGTTGAGCGAAAACTCGGTGAGTTTTTCGTTGACGCCCGGCGGAAGGTCCAACTGTTCCATGAGCTGATTGGTGGAAAGAGGCACACCGGCAGCCATATCCAACACTGCTTCGGCGAGATTCAGCTGACCGATGTTGATATCCACGAACAGGGCACGCGGGAACCATGCACCGGTGATGAGGGCGAGGTTCGGGTCGGAAGCCAGTAATTCTTCCAGTGCAATTTCCAGTTTTTCACCGTAGGATTCCAGTATCTGATCCAGTTGCGAGTCCTGCGGTTCTTCCGTGACTGCCGGGGTGTTCAGTTCGTGGTCTTCCAGATCCAACGCAAAACTGCGGATATCGTTTTTGTCGAATTCAACTTCCATAACTTTAAAGGACGCGACTTCAGGATTCTTGCCATCCCGTACTGATTTCACCTTGCCCTGTGACCAGCCAAGCGCGGGGAATTGAACCTGCTCACCCGGTTCGTAATGGTCTTTGGGTAAATATACCCGTCCATTTTTCAATTGTTTCTGTTGAAAGGATTTCTTTTCCTGCTCAAGCCTGTTTTGAATCACGGCTTTGAGGAGTTCCTGCGTTGTCTGGGGGGTTTCTAGTTCGAATAGGTGATTGTTGATAAAATCCAGGTCATTCTGTGAAAACTGATACTCTTCCCATTGTTCTGCCTGGAGTAATGCTGGGGCACCTGTCATACCTTGCCTCTTCTTCTGATTTAAAAATAGCCCTGTAATTATACCTTAGGGTTAATCGCAGCACAAGAAAAAGCGAAGAACGAAGAAAGTCATAAGAATCCCGGTATGACAGGTGACGGAAGTCCGCCGACACGGCTGCCCTGGAAGATATATAATATATTCAAATACCCACGGAGAGGACAATGTACCCAAAAGACGCAAAGCAACCCAATTATCGCGGCATCACCGTCGTTGCTGAAGCCAGCTCAATTGAGAAGTGGCGCAAGCAGGTGATTGCCGGACAACCGGAGACCGGCAGGTCTTACGCGTTGATCAGTGATGAGGGCTCGTACATGCCGGGCGGGGAAGGCACCGCCCCCACGCCGCTCACCTACTTCGTTTCAGGGATGGCACTCTGACTGATCTCTCACGTTTCGCAGGTTGCGAAAAAAAAGAAGTTATCCATCCAAAACGAACATGTGATAGTGACGGCTCATTTTCATGAGCATGGTTCCGTGCTGAAAGGCGATGCAGAAGGTTTTTGCGATGGCTTCGACATAGAGATCAAACTCGATACCGAAGAGGATGACGACATCATCGCCACGCTAATCCGGGTGGCGCGCAAGATGTGCTTTACCGAAAAAGTGCTGACCGGTTCGGTGCCCGTGCATGTAACGCAGACCATCAACCAACAGCCGTTCGTCATCGACGAGGCATAAACATAAGACAACAGCCGACTAAAAAACCACCGCTTTTTGAGCGGTGGTTTTGATATTCCTGCGGGTTCGGATTATACCAGAACCTCTTCGGGAACGCGCATCACTTCGTTCGCCTTGACAACGGAATCGGGGACGTTGAAGTCCAGTTCCGTACCGGTCATCTGGCGGACGTAGTTCTTGACGACCTTGTCCCAGTATTTCTTGGTGACGTAGTAAACGCGGGCGCCACCCAGTTCGTGCTGGTATTCAGGCCACGGGTAAGAAGGCTGAGCCATACCGAGACCCCAGCGCATCCAACCGTTGTAGCTTTCGTAGGTTGCCCACCATTCCTTGTTGCCCAGCATCTCGAAGCCGTAGTAGGCTTTGGCGTAGTACATGACTGCGCCAATGCGTCCACCGCGGACCAGCGCCATGGTGTGGAGGCTGATGTTGATGTCTTCGCTGACCAGGCGGCCATTGGCGAAGCCAGCCCACAACCCATCGATCAAACCGACGAGGGTGTAAGGGTCCTTGAGGCGTTTGCGGTACCAACCCAGAATTTCAGCGTACACACGGGCACCCACGATATCGTAGAAGTCGTGGTCGGCTTCCATGACGCGCTTCATGTAATCCATCATCATGGGGGCTTCTTCCATTTTGGCTTCGCGGATATACAGGGTGCGACCGTCTTTCAATTTCACCATGGCGCCCGGCCAGGGTTTGAGGTCCATGGCAGGAGCCTGGAGCAGGGGTTCGATCTCGCGAACGTCGATCGTCAGTTGCTCTTCAGATACTTTCTCGGGGGGTTCAATTCTCACAGCAAGTCTCCTTTAAATAAAGTTAGATAAGAATAATTTTTCGCACGACTAGATTTTGGACAGCTTGTTTAACCGCTCCACATGGGTCGGGTCGTACGCATCACCGAATTTGGTCTTGGGCATGGTTGCAGCCTTGGCCATCAGTTTGTCATAGTCATCATCTTCCACGAAGGCAACTGCACGACCGATGGAGGATTCGCCCTCGACGAAGCGCCAGGGGAAGAAGCCGACTTTAACGCGGCGGTTCAGCAGCAGGTCGATTTGACCGCCGAAGCATTCGGCATGGATGATGGATTCGGGGAAGAGGTCGATGTGCATCAATTGATATTTCTCATCATCGAACACTTCTTCCAGGGTCTTGTTGTACATCTTCTTGAATACTTTTTGTGCCTGGGCTGCCTGGCGGGGCATCCAGGTGCGGATGATGGTGTTCATGGGATGGTCAGCAGATCCGCAATCAACAGCGATCCAGCGTAGTTTCTTTTTCTTAGCCCAATCCGCGAATTCCTGTCCTGGACCCGGATGTTTCACCATGTAGCGGACTTCATCCGCGGTGGGGTGATCCCATCCGAAATGATGGTAACCGGTATGGATGACGAGAATATCGCCTTCTTTAACTTCGACACGGTCTTCGATCATTTTGCTGGTGTACACCTGGTAATCACCGACAGCATCGGTCAGGTCGACAACAGCTGCATCATGCACAAGGTAATCCATGTCGAGGTCGGCAATGTCTTTTCCGGCGGTGTAGAAGTGGATTTCACCATCCAGGTGGGTGCCCAGGTGGTTGGAGTGGGTGAGCAGCTGGCCATTGGCGCCGTTGGGGGCAAGGCGTTTGAAGTACTTAATTTGTAAAGGCTCATAGGTTGGCCAAGCGGGGGTGGCGATGCCTAAAGGGATGGTTAGATCGATTAGTTTCATGGTTATTCTCCTTTTGTATGTATAAATACTTACTGGATGTTACCTGAACTTTAATTTATAAAATCGAAGCTAATAATTTCATCAGCTTCGATTAATTATAAGACTAAACTCCACCTACAAGAAATGCGAGTAGAAGCCCTCCGGCTACAACGCTGCCGAGCTGACCCGCAACATTCGCACCCATTGCATGCATGAGGAGGAAGTTGCTGGGATCCGCTTCCTGTCCAACCCGCTGAACTACACGGGCTGCCATTGGGAATGCGCTAATTCCAGCAGACCCAATGAGGGGGTTGAATTTCTTGCCTGATAGAACGTAGAGCAGCTTCGCAAAAAGTACACCACCAGCCATATCAAAAACGAATGCCAGTAATCCAAGACCGATAACACCGAATGTTTCCACACGGACAAAGCTTTCTGCCTGCATTGAGACACCGATGCACAAGCCAAGTAATAGAGTTGTGATATTGGCAATTTCGTTTTCTGCGGCACTTGCCAGGCGATCGACAACACCGCTCTCGCGTAACAAGTTACCAAACATAATTGTTGAGATCAAAGCGGAAGCTGCCGGTGCAATGAGAGAAACAACAACCGAAGCCGCGATCGGGAAGATAATTCTGACAGTTTTTGATACTTTCCGCTCAGAATAGGGCATATGAGTGGCACGTTCTGCCTTGGTTGTTAACAGCTTCATTACTGGAGGCTGGATGATGGGAACCAGCGACATATAACTATATGCCGCAACAGCAATTGGCGCGAGGAACCTCGGAGAGAGGGTTTTTGCAACAACAATTGATGTCGGTCCATCCATAGTGCCGATTGCTGCGATGGCGCCAGCGTCTTTAATCTCATATCCGAGGAAGAGGGCAACCATCAGGGTTACGAAGATACCGATGTGACCAGATGCTCCCAGGAAAACCATTTTTGGGTTTTCATACAAGGGACCAAAATCGCACATTGCGCCCACCCCGATGAATAGGAGCAGAGGCAAAAGTTCTGTATCTATGCCCGCTTTGTAGATGATGGTAATGAACCCATGTTCACCGAAAATCTCAGTTAAGGGCAGGTTGGTGATGATAGCCCCAAAACCGATAGGCAGGAGTAGTACGGGTTCATACTCTTTTACAATGGCCAGATAGATCAGAATTGCTCCAATAACAATCATTACCAATTCTTGCCAGGTAAACATGCTGGGAGCTTCTATGAGGAAATACAATTTGGATAGGTCCATAGTATACCTCTTAGTCGATCTGGACCAGAATTTCGTTGAATTTTACCTTTTGCCCAGCTACAACACTCACACCAGAAACCACGCCATCTTTTGGACTGCGAATAGCGTTTCTCATCTTCATTGCTTCGAGGCTGACAACTTCCTGTCCTTTTGTTACGCTATCGCCTACTTTTACCAGTACATCCAGAATAGTACCGGGCATGGGTGCGATCACTTCATTACCGGAACCAGATGGTGCAACCGGAGCAGCAGCGCGAACAACAGGAGCAGCAGCTGGCTTTGCCGATACTGCCGGGCGATCAGCTTTTACTGCTGGTTTGGGCATCGAGACCGAAGCGGGCATTTCAACCGAGTATTTGACACCATCGACGATAACATCTACTAATGATCCGGTAGTATCGCCAACTTCAACCTCATATTTTTTTCCATTTACGATCAAGTTTTGTTTTGTCATTTGACCACCTGAATCTTATTTTTTTCTTCTATTATGGGCAGTAATCAGTCTTGAACTCCACCAGGCGCTACGATTTTCTTGTAGACTCTCCCCCAATCCTTCATATGGTTGGGTTTGCGCCAATTGAAGAGCAACTGCTATTGCTGCCACGATTGAATTATCGTCAGAGGGTGTTACTTTCACAGGAGCAATCTCCTGTTCCTCTTTTTCTTCTTTTTGCGACTTATCAGGGAAGATTGCCTGCAACCCGACAAGCAGGAAATAGAAAATTGCGCAGACTATAAACAGGACTATAATCCCGACCACACTGATGTACAGTCCCTGTTGAATTGGATTCAATTTACACCTCCTCTTAAGCTAATTATTTTACAGCGGGATACTGCCGTGTTTTCTAGAGGGCAGGGTAGCTTGCTTATCCTTCAACAATTCCAGGGCTGCGATCAGGCGTTGGCGGGTTTCAGAGGGTAGAATCACATCATCAATATGTCCTGCTGAGGCGGCTGCGTATGGATTTGCGAACTTGTCTCGGTATTCCTGAACCAGGCGAGCCCGTTCTTCATCTGGATTGGCAGCTTCTTTTAGTTCTTTGCGTTTAAGAATATTAACCGCACCTTCAGCACCCATGACAGCGATTTCAGAGGATGGCCAAGCGTAAACCAGGTCAGCGCGCAGGTATTTTGATCCCATCACGATCATGGCGCCACCATAGCCCTTACGGGTGATGACTGTAATCTTGGGAACAGATGCTTCTGCATAAGCGTATAGAATTTTCGCGCCATGCCGAATAATTCCACCATGTTCCTGTGCAACTCCGGGCAGGAAGCCGGGTGAGTCACTGAATGTAACAATGGGCAGATTGAATGCATCGCAGAACCGTACAAAGCGGGCGATTTTGTCTGAAGCATTGATGTCGATGGAGCCAGCCATAACAGCGGGTTGCTGGCAAACTACACCAACAGACTGACCATGCAGACGGGCAAAACCGATGATTGCGTTCTGGGCGAATGCTGCTGACACTTCATAAAAGCTATCCAGATCAAATACACGGGAAATGACATCGTGCATATCGAAAGAAGTGCTTGGATCAGCCGGGACGATGGTGTTCAGTTCAGGATCGGCGCGGTTGGGGTCATCGTCACTTGCATAGGAAGGTCCAGCTTCAGTATTGTTGGAGGGGATGTAGGATAGGATCTTCCGGATCGCATCGAATGCATCCTGCTCACTATCCACTGCGAAGTGTGCCACACCACTAATTGAGCTGTGCGCATCTGCACCACCCAACTGTTCACTATCAATCTCTTCACCGGTAACGGCTTTAATAACCTGAGGACCAGTGATGTACATATTTCCCATACCACGGACCATGATAATAAAGTCTTGAATGGCGGGTGAATAAACTGCACCACCGGCGCAGGGTCCCATGATGACACTAATTTGAGGAATGACACCTGATGACTGAACGTTGCGGTAGAAGACTTCACCGTAAGCTTCCAGACTCCAGATACCTTCTTGAATCCGGGCGCCGCCACCATCATTAATGCCGATGACGGGAATACCAGCAGTTGCTGCCAAATCCATAACTTTAGAGATCTTTTTGCCAGCAACTTCGCCGAATGACCCACCCATAACGGTGAAATCCTGGGCATAAACACAAACGCGGCGGCCGTCGATTTTTCCGAAACCAGCCACCACGCCATCGCCCAAATATCGATCCTTATCCAGGTCAAAATCGGTGAAGCGGTGCTCCATGAAGGGTTCAACTTCCTGGAAGGATCCGGCATCGAGCATCTGCGTAATCCTTTCGCGAGCAGTCATTTTCCCTTTTTCATGCTGAGCGTCGATGCGCTTCTGCCCGCCGCCTTCAGCGAGTTTGGCACGCATCTCTTTCAATTTCTTGATCATGTCTTCTGAGGACGATCCCATATAATGAACCTCCATTTAGTTAGTAATTACTTTTAGTCTATCCAATTTGCTGCTGACAAATCAAGTGATAGTGTTCAGCTACCCTGCTGATATTGTCATGATTTATTAAGAAGAGTGTACCGGGCTAAGCCGATACACTCTCACTACTCGAAACTTAAATCTTGCCTGCTTCTTCCATTGCCAGATAAATCTTTTCTGCTGATAACGGAGGATTGGAAACGCGGACACCGACGGCATCATAGATGGCATTTGCCAAAACGCCAATCGTCGGGGTCATGGGGTGTTCGCCGATACCGCGGGCGCCCCAGGGTCCGTCATCCTGTGCTGTTTCTACAAAGATGGCTTTGTTTACCTTGGGCAGGTCTGCGGTGGTTGCAATACGGTAATCCACAAAACTGGGGTTCTTCATTACCCCGTTGACCAGCTTCATCTCTTCGAAGATGGCTGAGCTCATACCCTGGATGAAACCGCCTTCGATCTGGGCTCGCACCAGATCGGGGTTGATGGCTTTACCGACATCGAATGCGGAAACCGCCTTGAGGATCTCGATCTGCCCGGTGAGGGTGTCGATCTCCAGGTCGATGCCCTGGCAGCCGGTGGTGTAATGGACGACAGCACGCTCACCCTGACCGGTATCCTTGTCCAGCCCGGTGACGTAGGTGGGCATGAAGCTGCCGCGTCCCAGGATGGGACCGCCGATCCAGCCCTTGTCGTCTTCGCGGGAAATGCCGTATACCACCATATTCTTCAGCGGGATGGTGTTTTCGGATTTGAGCGAGATGACCACACCTTCTTTGATATCCAGATCAGCCGGGTTTTCATTCCAGGCTTCGCCGACCAGCTCGAGGATGTTCTTACGCGCGTCTTCCGCCGCGCGGCGCACCGCATTCCCCATGCTCCAGGTGAGGCGGGAGGCAACCGTCTGCCACTCGTAGGGGCTGTAGCGGGTATCCACCGGACCTTCGATCTTGACCATTTCGTAGGAAACGCCCAACGCCTCGGCAGCGATCTGCGCCATGGCGGTGAAAGTACCCTGTCCGATCTCCTGTCCGCCCACGGAAACGGTTACGGAACCGTCTTCATTCAAACGGACTTCAGAACTGGAACCGGCATTCGGGGGCATGGAGGGAGCTTTCCAAACAATGCCGATGCCCTTGCCGCGTTTCTTATGGGGAGCACTGGCGGGTTCCTGCACGCCAATCTTGATCTCTTTCGAAACCACATCGATGCATTCCTGCAAACCCACCGGGTGCATCTTCATGCCGGTAACGTTGAAATCACCGCCCTGGATGGCATTCTTCTTCAGGAATTCGCTCTTGCTCATGCCGATCTTTTCGGCCAGCATGTCCATGACCTGGATGATGCCCGCATGCAATTCGGACATACCGAAGCCGCGATAGGCACCGCCGATGGGGTGGTTGGTGTAGATGCACATGGCGTCGGTCTTGACGTTGGGGATATCGAACGGACCGGATGAGTTGTAGCCGCCGGCGCGGGTGATATTTACACCATATTCCGTGGAGGCGCCGCCATCCCAGTATTGGGTGTTTTCCATGGCGAGCACGTTGCCCTGGGCATCGCATCCGATCTTGAGGTTGATGATCAAGCCCTGACGGACGAAATTGGTGAAGAACTCTTCCTCGCGGGTGAGGCGGACTTTCACCGGTCTGCCGCCAGCTTTGGATGCCAGCGCAACGGCGACATTTTCCATCGTCACTCCGGCTTTGCAGCCGAAACCGCCGCCCACGTAGGGGGCGATCACGCGGACTTTGCTTTCAGAGATGTCCAGTGCCTTGGCGAATGAATTCCGCTGCGCAAAGGGTGATTGGGATGACGCCCACACGGTTACATCGCCATCCGATTCAACCTGCGCCACGGCGATATGCGGTTCGATGGGCACGTGCTGAACGTGCGGGATGCGGAATTTCTTTTCAATGATGGTGGTGCATTTCTTGAAGCCTTCTTCCACGTTCCCCTTGCGGATCTTGAAGTGGTTGGCGATGTTTGTGCCTGGGATGGGGAAGATGAAATTGGGGCACTCATAGTTGCCCAGATCGGGGTGGAGCAGCGGGGCGTCTTTGGATGCGCCGAATTCCGCATCAAATACCGCCGGCAGCGGATCGATATCCACTTCGATCAGGTCGATCGCTTTTTCGGCGATCTCTTCAGATGTGGCAGCCACGGCAGCGATCGCTTCTCCAATGAAGCGTACGCGGTCGATGGCAAAAATGGTCTTGTCTTTCAGGTACAGACCTACCAGGTTGGGAAAGTCTTTACCGGTAACGACAACTTTCACACCGGGCAGCGCTTGGGCTTTGGAAATATCTATCCGCTTGATAACGCCATGCGCCACCGGGCTTCTTTTTACCCGACCAAACAAAAGGGCATTGCCGAATGGAATGTCATCTGTATAGTGGGCACTCCCGGTCACTTTTTCTAGCACATCCAAACGTCTTACGCTTTTACCGACCGGGCTAAATGTTCCGAGATTTTTATCAGCTTGAGCCATATGCAGTCTCCTATTCTCCAATCGGATTTGGCATTATGACCGCTTGGCGGCTTCTTGAACGGATTCGATGATCCGGGAATAACCAGTGCAGCGGCACAAATTACCAACCAGCGCTTCGACAACATCCGCTTCGCTGGGGTTGGGATTGCGGTTAAGTAACGCGCGAGCTGAGATCAGCATGCCAGGCGTGCAGAAACCGCACTGAACACCGCCTTTTTCGATGATGGTTTCCTGAACGATATCCAGTTTGCCATCTTTCGCCAGACCTTCCACGGTGACGATGTCTTTACCTTCAGCTTCGACAGCCAGCATCATACAACTGTTCACCGGCTCACCATCCACCAAAACGGTGCAGGCGCCGCATTCACCGGCAGTGCATCCGTTCTTGGTACCGGTCAGGGAAAGAACTTCGCGCAGCATGGTGAGGAGGGTCATATTGGAGGGAACGGTTATTACTTCGTTCTCTCCATTCACAGTACAGGTAATTTGATGAAAACTCATAATTGCCTCCGAATGAATACCACTAACCCAATTTCTTCAGGGTATCTTCAACAGCCCGCTTGATCAGATTGCGAACCATGAATTTCCGGTAAGAAGCGCTGCCGCGAACGTCATCAATGGGGGTAACGCTGTCCATGGCAACCTGGGCGGCTTCAGCAACGGCTTCGGCTGCCACTGGTTTGGATGCCAGGACTTCTTCCGCTTTGACCGGTACGAAGGGCGTGGGTGCAACGGAAGCGATCGCCAGAGAGAAGCGGTAACCGGATTTTGCAGAGGAATCTTTTACGCCTAAAGCGGTTACGCCTACAATTGCCAGGTCGCTTAAACGGTTGCGACCTAATTTAATGTATTTACCGGCATGTCCGGCGGGGGGGACGGGCAGCGTAATGGATAGCACGATATCGCCGGGTTTGAGCACATTCTTGCCAGGCCCGGCGAAGAATTCGCGCACCGCTACCGTTTTAGCGCCATCCACACCGTGGATGTTCAACACACCGTTGTAGACAAGTGTGGCGCCGATAGTATCGCCGGCAGGGGAAGCATTGCAAATATTGCCGATAATGGTTGCGCGATTGCGCAACTGGTAGCTCGCCACTGACTTGATCGCCTCAACAAGCACCGGATAATATTTGTTGGCTTCTGGAAGGGCGGAAACGCGGTTCATGGGAACAGCGGCGCCGATGGTTAAACCGGCTTTGGCATCGAAGCTCAAAACCTTGGTTCCTTCCAATGCTTTAATATCAACCAGGTATTTGGGGGTAAAGAAGCCGTCGCGCATGCGGACAAATGTGTCTGTACCGCCCGAGAATGGACGGGCCTCAGCAGCGTGACTAGCCAAAAATTGGCTGGCTTCGGCGAGAGTGGCTGGCCTGACGTAGTCAAATTCAGGTAACCCTGGATGCGCAGAGATCATAGATATTCACATCCTCTCTTTCATAATAGATTTAAAAGATCGTCGTTGCCTTACACTTTATCTGGTCGCGAGACACAGAATTTGAACAAATTATATGTGCCAGGAGGGTTAAATCACAATTCCTGCACGTGACCGATCATCACCTGCCTTTCTGGAGTGGATTAGCTTTCAGAAGAAAAAATCTTGACGAATACAAGGTAAATCCTATTATGAAGATTTCACAGTCAAAGGTCAAGTATCAGGATGTCAGACAAATGCTGATTTTTGTCATAATATTTTCCACTATAATCAAACATCATGTCCTCTTTTTCTCAACCGCAAAATATGATCCAAGCCTTTCAGATTGGAGCGGGTGTAAATGCTCCGGCAGACACTGGCGACCATCTTTACATACAAGGGGTCACTTCACAGGGCGTTTTTCTGAAATCAGGTGCCGGCAGGGTCATCTTCCTCACCTCATCTCCATTTCGAGGTCCGTTAACGGTCAATTTTCCTGAACTGCCGGCCGCGGTGTTTGAACCCGGTCGGAATGTGCCTTACCAGGAAGGGGAGGTTGTTCTGGAGAACGGCCGCGTCATCTGCTGGCGGGATGCCCCCATCTGGCAGCCTGCCCCGGCGAGCCAGCCCAAACCGGTTCCACGCGAACTGATCGGACGGGTGTGCGACCTGCTTATCCGGCAGCACGGGGAAGGTTCCCTGGCAGGGATGCTTCCATCACTTTTACGGCGCGCACCTGCGCCGAACTGGCTGGATGAGAGATTTGCCCGACTGATCGGGAACTCCGCACCGGTGGCGGAAGAGCAGCTTGCCCGGTTGATCGGATATGGCAGGGGGCTGACGCCCTCGGGGGATGATTTTGTGTGCGGGATGGGGTTGGGATGGTCGCGCTATGGCATCGGCTCCGTAGAGCTTGTGAAGCCCGCGGGGTGGCAGGAACGTTTGATGCAGAAAGCCTTTGCCGATACCACACTGGTCAGCGCCAATATCCTCGTCTGGTCGCTGCGGGGACAGTCGGATGAACGCATTATCAGCGCGCTGGATGAGTTGTTTGGTGAGAATGGTGACCCTCAGAAAATCGCCCGCGGGTTGTCATCTTGGGGCAGTTCTTCAGGGGTGGATACTTTTACCGGGTTGGTGTATTGGCTGTTTCTGGCAGATTACCTGGTGTAATTCGATCAGGGATACACTTTTTCGAGCCAGTCAATCGGCTGCACCTGCACCCCGCCTGCCCATACTTCGAAGTGAAGATGTGCACCGGTTACCCGACCGGTGCCGCCCACCAGACCGATGATATCGCCGGGTTGGACCATGTCGCCTTCCTTGACATAGATGGCTGACTGGTGCCAGTAACCGGTATAGATTCCCCAACCATGATCGATGATGGTGGCGTTGCCACGCACGGTTTTCTCTCCGGCAAAGACCACCCGTCCGGCAGCAGGGGCAAGGATCTGAACACCATCGCCCCCGCAGAAATCCACCCCGGTGTGGAAGTTATCGTAAGGTCCGCCGTTGTATGACCGGCGGTTGCCATATTTGGAATTCAAACACTCCTGATAACTGTATGGCGAGGGACTTATCCATTTGCCATCCCACAGTTTTTCCGGCGTGTACTGGCTGGTGACGCCGGTCAACCATTCCAGTTCGGGTTCGGTGACAGCCGGGTCGATAAAGCTGTATTCCACCACCAGCACCGGATCCTGGCTGTAATAGCCATCCTGGATGACCACCATTTTTTCCGCCTGCACTTTGGTGCCGTCTGCCGTGGTGGCAGTGATCAGCAGCGGATAGATGCCCGGCTCCTGCATGGCGTAAATGCCCTGCAGGCTGATGTCGGTGCCCTCTCCATCGGAGAAGAATGCCAGGTCGTGCCCTGTCAACGAGCCGCCATAAACCGTATCGGGCTGACTTTTTATCTTGATCACGGTGGTTTTACCCTGCACCATCGGCAGCGGGCTGATCTCGATCTGATCGAACGGAGAGACCGGCAGCACGGAGGGGTGATCGCCGGCGGACGGCAGGGAGTAAGTTTCACCTGGCAGCAGGTCCCAATCCCCCTGAAGGTCGTTTTGACTTTTGATCGTCCAGGGCGAGGCGCCGGCGAGAATGGCGTATTCCAGCATCGACATGCCGTTGGATGCCATACCGCGCTGGGGTTCCTGCTCTGCATCCGCCGGCTGGGGAATGACCAGATTGACCCCGGCATAGAGTTCCGCCGGTGAAGTGAGATGATTTAACTTCACCAGCAAATCCAGCGCGACGTTGTTTTGCGAGCTTAATTGTTGGAGCGTATCTCCAAAACCGACCGTTTGGGTGACGAGATACCCTTCCACACCCTGCAAACCGGGAATTACCAGTTCATCGCCAATTTTCAGATTGTTGGCATTCTCGATTTGATTTGCGCTAATTAAATCGTTCGCAGAAATGCCAAATCTCGAAGCGATCAGGGTGAGGTTATCCCCTGACTGAACAATGTAGATCGGCCCGGCGGGAGTTTCATCCTGAGCGGGAGTGTTGTATTGCGGCACCACCAGACTGAATACCAATCCGAGGATGATGATAAAGCGAATTCTATTCATATTGCAATTCCAATCGGTCTCCGATGCTGAAGTCACTCAATCTGTCCGGGTGTGCTTCCACGACACTCAGTGCAGGTTTTTGCGGAGCATAGTACAAGCGCCAGGCTTTCGCCAGTGCGGTGTCTACCACCACCAGATTCTCATCCAGCCAGATTACAGCAATATTAAAATTCATGAACAGCATATGGATCGACGCATTCAGGCGCGATGGCTGATCCATTTTCAACAGGATGCCGGACTGCTTTTCAATATCGCGCTGAAACATCATCCCCATTAATCGGGATGAAAAATCATCGCATATCCTGAGTTGAATGGGTTGGATGGCTGGGTTTGAAGGGTTGAATATTCTGGCTGTCTTCATCATACAAATTCGGACGACAACCATTGTCGTCCGAGAAAATTAATCGAAAAGAAGATCAAATAATTACTTTCGCTGATTGATAACTTTATCCACGCTGTCCAGCAGTTCCTGCGGGCGGAAGGGTTTGGAGATGTAATCATCCACCTTGGCAATGTGCAACCCAAGGACTTTATCTATGGATTGCGCCTTGGCGGTGATCACAATGACCGGGATGGATTTGGTGGCATCATCGGCTTTCAACTGCTGGTATACATCCCAGCCGTCCAGGTCGGGCATCATCAGGTCCAACAGGATCAGATCCGGCGGTTCCTGATGAACCACATCCAGCCCCTTTCTACCTCCGTGCGCACCTTTAATAGAAAATCCATGGCGACTCAGGATCATTTCCACCAAATCGATCATCTCCGGATCGTCTTCGATATATACAATCTTCTTTGAGGGACTGGCATCCATAGATTTCCTCCTTATAATAAATAAAGTTTACCACATGCTTTCTTAAACGCAACCGGAGGGACGATGAAAATTACAACATGGAATGTGAACGGATACCGCGCGGTTACCGGGAAAGGTTTTTTTGATTGGTTGAATAAAGCACAGCCGGATATTCTTTGCCTGCAGGAAATCAAGAGCAAGCCCGAGCAATTGAAACCGGAGCAATTGAATGTGCCCGGTTATGAGATCATCTGGAATCCGGCTCAACGCCCTGGTTACAGCGGGGTAGCCACCTTCTTTAAAAATACCCCGGAGAATATTACCTACGGGCTGGGGATCGAAAAGTTCGATGTGGAAGGTCGTGTGATCCAGAGCACACATTCCGGCTTTACCCTGTTCAATATCTACTTCCCCAACGGGCAGCGCGGCAGGGACCGGGTGGAATACAAGCTGGAATTCTACGATGAACTGCTGAAAATCTATCGAGACCTGGTTGCAAACGGCGAACAGGTGGTGATTACCGGCGACTTCAATACGGCGCACAATGAGATCGATCTGGCAAATCCCAAACAGAACCAGCAAACATCCGGCTTTTTACCCGAAGAACGCGCCAAGGTGGATGAGTATGTCGAGCATGGAATGGTGGATATGTTCCGCCAACTGTATCCCGACAAAGTGCAATACACCTGGTGGACGTACATCACCAACGCCCGGGCGCGAAATGTCGGCTGGCGGCTGGATTACTACATGGTCTCTCCGAACATCATCGACCGCATTGCGGATGTGCAAATTCATGATGATGTGATGGGCTCGGATCACTGCCCGGTGTCTTTGATCTTAAAGGAATAAAAAAAGCTGCCTTCGGGCAGCTTCAAGATGAAACGGAAATAATGAATAAGCTAAATTAATGGAATGATGTTGCTATAAACGTTGCCGATGGTTGGTCCCAGGAGAGCAAGGATGACGATGACTGCCAGGGCAACCATGACCATGATCAACGCATATTCTACTAATCCCTGCCCTCGCTCCTTTCTCAGTTTCATTCGATTTCACCTCCTGTGAATTAAATATATGCATCCGAAGCTACACGATTTCTACATAGATTATTACCCGTGAAATCGAAGACTGCAATAGGTAAATCTTATCAATTCCTTAACAAAATATCACGAAGAGGGAAATCTTCGTGATATTTTGTTCTCAACGTTATTTTGTTATTCGTCGTCCGGTCGCCAGCAGCACAAAACGAGATCCCTGGCTGCTTTCACCTCGTCCAGCCGCCCAACCGGGGTATGGTGGGGAGCAGATTTCAAAAGCTCCGGCTGCTGGTGCGCTTCTTCGGCGATCTTCAGCATTGCATCCGCAAAGGCATCCAGGGTTTGTTTGCTTTCCGTTTCGGTCGGCTCGATCATCAGGGCTTCCTTGACAATCAGCGGGAAGTAATTGGTCGGCGGATGGAAGTTGTAATCCATCAGCCTTTTGGCAATATCCAGGGCATGGATTTCCGGGGCGTCGTCCCAGTGACCTTCGAGGACAAATTCGTGCATGCAGATCCGGTCGTAAGGCAGCGTATAAGCGTTGCGCACCCTGGCGAGCAGATAGTTGGCGTTCAAAACGGCATATTCTGCAATCTTGCGCAACCCATCTGCACCATGCATCAGGATGTACGTGTAGGCGCGGATCAGCATACCGAAATGACCGTTGAAGGCTTTCATGCGCCCGATGGATTTGGGCGGGCTATAAAACCCGTACAATGGGGCGGTTTCTTCGTCCCCGGCATCCAGAATTGCCACCAGTGGCGAGGGAAGGTAGTCGACCAGATGGGCAGCCACCGCCACCGGACCGGAGCCCGGGCCGCCGCCGCCGTGCGGGGTGGAGAAAGTCTTGTGCAGGTTGAAGTGCATAATGTCGAAGCCCAGGTCGCCCGGGCGTACAATCCCCAGCAGGGCGTTGAGGTTGGCGCCGTCGCCATACAACAATCCGCCGGCTTGGTGCACAATCTGGATCACTTTTTCCACGTTCTCGTCGAACAATCCGAGCGTGTTGGGGTTGGTGAGCATCATGCCCACCAGCGTGTCGTCGCAGGCTGCCTGCAGCGCATCGAGGTTGACATTTCCGCGGCTGTCGGATGGGATGCCGACCACTTCCAGACCACTCATGCTAGAGGTGGCCGGATTGGTGCCGTGTGCCGAATCGGGGATCAGTATTTTGTTTCTCTTCACATCGCCGCGGGAATGATGGTAGGCGCGCATGATCAAAACGCCGACCAATTCTCCCTGGGCGCCGGCAGCGGGCTGCAGGGTGATACCGGCAAATCCGCTGATCTCTTTCAAAAGTTCCTGAAGCTGGTACATCAACAGCAGGTTGCCCTGAACCGTTTCCACCGGCTGCAGGGGATGCGAAAGGGCGAAGCCCGACAGGCGGGCGGTCACTTCGTTCACCTTGGGGTTGTACTTCATGGTGCACGAACCGAGCGGGTAGTAGCCTCCATCCACGCTGTAGTTCAGCTTGGAAAGATTGGTAAAGTGGCGTACCGCATCCAGTTCTGACAGTTCCGGCAGGGGAAGGTCGCCGCGCAGCAATTCCACCGGCAGCGCGGAGAGGGGGACATCCGGCTCGGGGAAGCGAACCCCCTGGCGTCCGCTGGAGGAGATTTCATAAATGGTAGGTTCAATCATGGTTGCCCTCCTCCAGAATTTCACACAATACATCGATTTCATTTTTGCTGTTCATTTCGGTCACCGCGATCAACAGGTAATTCTTCATGCCAGGGTAGATCTCTCCCAGGTCCAGACCACCCAGAATCCCATGATCGAGCAGATGGGCGTTCAATTCCGCTGCAGGAACCGGGCAGCAAACGGCAAATTCATTGAAGAAGGGTTGGGTGCTGCAAATCGAATATCCCGGGATTTTGCTGATCTGCTCCGCGGCATAATGGGCTTTGTGGTAGCTCAACTCGGCCACTTTCTTCAAGCCGGATTTGCCCAACAGGCTGAGGTAGACGGTGGCGGCAAGCGCCAGCAAGCCCTGATTGGTGCAGATGTTGGATGTGGCTTTTTCCCGGCGGATATGCTGTTCGCGGGCAGTCAGGGTCAACACGTACGCGCGTTTGCCTTCCGCGTCGGTCGTCTCGCCGACCAGGCGGCCGGATATCTTGCGGATGTATTCTTTTTTGGTGGCAAACAAACCGAGATAGGGTCCGCCGAACGACAGGGGGATGCCCAGAGGCTGCCCTTCTCCGATGGCGATGTCGGCGCCCATTTCACCGGGCGATTTGAACAGGGCAAGGGAGATGGGGTTGACCGCAACAGCCACCAAAGCGCCAACCTCGTGCGCCTTCTGGATTAGTTGCGCGTAGTCATAGATATTTCCAAGGAAATCCGGATACTGAACGATCACCAGGGCAGTCTGGTCATCCAATTGCGCGATCAGCGGGGCGGGGTCTCCGGTGGGGATGCCGTCGATACGATCGCCGGTCAGTTGCAGATCAGCGTAACCCTGGGTGTAGGTGCGGATTGTCTGCCGGTACATCGGGTGCAGCGTGGGCGAGAGGATAACCCTGGGGCGTTTGCCGCGGAAGTGGTGATAAGCCATGATCACCGCCTCTGCACTGGCAGTGGCGCCATCGTAATGCGATGCATTGCAGGCTTCCATGCCGGTCAGGGAAGCGATCAGGCTTTGATATTCGAAGATCACCTGCAGGGTTCCCTGCGAAATCTCGGGCTGGTAGGGTGTGTAGGCGGTATAGAATTCCCCTCTGCGGAGGATCATATCCACGGCAGCCGGGATGTAATGATTATATGCCCCGGCACCGAGAAACGAAACCAGATTTTCCGAAGTCTCGTTTGCCGCTGCAAGATTCTGCAATTCAGCCATGACCTCCATTTCGGTCATGGCGGGGGGGAGATTAAGCCTGGGGAAGCGATATTTGGCCGGGACGGACTTAAACAAGTCATCCAGGGATTTGATCCCGACCGCATCCAGCATCTCCCTGGTCTCAGAATCGGTATGTGGGATGAACATATTAATGCTCGCGGGACTTGCAATATGCCTCGTAGGCAGAGGCATCCATCAGGTCGTTCAGTTCGGCGGGGTCGGATAATTCGACTTTGATCATCCATGCACCGTCGTATGGCTCACTGTTCACCTTTTCAGGCGCATCTGCCAAGGCTTCGTTGATGCCAACCACTTTGCCGCTCACCGGAGCATTCACATCAGAGGCAGCTTTCACCGATTCAACGGTGGCAAATGGTTTTGCTTGCTTGATCTCATCGCCTTCGCCGACCGTGATTTCAACGAATACAACATCCGAGAGTTGTTCCTGGGCGAAATCACTCACTCCGATTGTGGCAACATTGCCATCCACTTTTACCCATTCATCTGTCTTGGCAAACTTTAAACCTGCGGGAATATTCATTACTTGCCTCCGTAATAGTGTGAATTAAATTAGCAGGCACACGGTAACAACCGTGTGCCTCTGTTATTAACCTGAGAGATTCGCCTTAACAATAAGGTTTGCCCCTTCGGTACCTGCAAGCTTTCCAGAAAGCATGATCTCGGGTCCTTCTACCTGAGAGTTTCATCCAATACGGATTTGCCCCTTCGGTGCCTGGGTGAACCAGTCCTCTTCCCAAAGATAAAATCATTCTACGGGCTAAGAGAATTAATGTCAAGCAAGCATAAAGTGCACAGCACTCATTTTTCGTTCAATGCAAATCCTTGACCCGATTTTCTTCATCCACTACAATCCAACTATCTTATTTACCCGGGGTGTCAATGAAATACACCATTATTCTTAATCCCATTTCCGGCAGAGGAAATGGCGAAAAATCCCTCCCTAGAATCAGGCAGTATTTTGACGATCATCAACTGGACTATGAAGTGGTTGTCACTGAATTTCCCGGGCAGGCAATGGATATTGCCATGCAGAAAGCCGGAAATGATGTTGTTGTGGTCTCGGCGGGTGGTGACGGCACCGCCAATGAAGTGATCAACGGCTTGATGCAGGCTCACAACCAACACGGCTTGGATGTGAGCATGGGGGTCATTCCGGTGGGGCGCGGAAACGACTTCGCCTTTTCGATGGGCATTCCTGTTGAATTGGAAGAGAGCCTTTCATTTCTCACCGGACACGAACCCCGATCCATCGATCTGGGCATGGTGCATGGCGACAACTTCCCCGACGGCCGTTATTTCGGCAATGGCGTGGGCATAGGCTTCGATGCCGTGGTCGGCTTCGAGGCATTGAAGATGAAAAGGCTGAAAGGGTTTGCTTCTTACCTGGTGGCGGCATTGAAGACCATTTTCATTTTTTACAAGGCACCCAAAGTGCAGGTGAAAATGGATGAGGGAGATGTGATTGCTTCGGTGCTGATGGTGTCGATCATGAATGGCATTCGCATGGGCGGCGGCTTCTTTATGGCGCCGCAGGGAAATCCGCACGATAATCATTTCGACCTGTGCTGCGTGGATAAGGTATCCAAGCTGGGCACCTTCCCATTGATCAGCCTGTTTATGAAAGGTTCCCAGGCTGGGCATCCGGCGGTTCGTTTCTTTGAGAGCAAAAACGTGGTGATCACTGCCCTGGAAGGCACTCTTCCGGCGCATGCAGATGGAGAGACGGTCTGCACCGCGGGTAGTGAAGTAAGCGTGAAGATCGTCCCAGACGCGCTGCGGCTGGTCTGCTAGGTAGGTTAACATGACATTTGCAACGCGTATGATCAACGGAACCATCAGGGGGGTGACACGCACCATCTGCCGGGTGGATGCGGATGAGTTGTACAAAGTTCCGCAACGTGGTCCGCTGATCCTGGCGGTGAATCATGTCAATTTTCTCGATGCGCCGCTGCTTTATACGCACTTGCTCCCCAGACCCATCACTGCACTGGTAAAAAAGGAAACCTGGGATAACCTGTTTCTGGGAGCATTGTTCTCCATGTGGAAAGCCATCCCCATCCGGCGCGGAGAAGTGGATCTGACTGCGTTCAAACTGGCCAAGGAAGCGCTGGCTGAACGACAGATACTGGTGGTTGCTCCTGAAGGAACGCGCAGCAAAACCGGATATTTGCAGCGCGGCAAACCGGGGTTCAGTCTACTGGCATCGGAATCACGGTCGCCCATCCAGCCCATGGCGTTTTACGGCGGGGAATTGATCTGGGATAATATGCAGCATCTGGTGCGCACGGATTTCCACGTGCATGTGGGCGGGATTTACCGGTTGAAGAGTGGGATCGACATCCGCGACAGGCAGGTCAGGCAGGGCGTGACCGATGAAGTAATGCGGCTGATCGCGGCCCTGCTGCCTGAAAAATACCGCGGGGAGTACGGCAATATCAAGATGGAATCGCTGGAATACCTTGAACCAGTGTCGTAAGCTTTGTCGCCGTGAAGAAAGCTGATCAGCAACTTTTTTTGCTGTTCATCATCCAAATTTACTTTTTCCAATACTTCAAGAAAACGCCTCCACCACATGGGGGCCAAAATTTTTAAGCGGGAGAGCGATAACATCCCCGTATGGGGGCGAGGATTTGAACCTGGCTAAATACCCGACGCGGGTGAAAATAAAATAACCTCCACGATAAGTGAAGGTTATTCTCTGCGGAGAGCGATAACATCCCCGTATGGGGGCGAGGATTTGAACCTGGCTAAATACCTGACGCGGGTGAAAATAAAATAACCTCCACGATAAGTGAAGGTTATTCTCTGCGGGAGCGACGGGATTTGAACCCGCGATCTCGGCCTTGACAGGGCCGCATGTTAAACCGCTACACCACGCCCCCGAACGGAGGATATATTATCATGACCCTATTATGGCGTCAAGGAATTGGCATCTATAAATCGAAAATCCATCCGTCCGTGACCCGATCCCACGAGACCAGTTCCTGTGGATCGAACCACATGGCAATCTCCGCCTCGGCGTTTTCCACACTGTCACTGGCGTGGGTCAGGTTGCGGCTGGTGATCAGCCCCAGGTCGTGACGGACTGTTCCCGGCGCGGCATTCAACGGATTCGTGGCGCCCATCGTCTGACGGATGGCTGCAATCGCTTCTGGACCTTCCCATACCATCGCCATCACCGGCGACGCGGTGATGTAACGGATCAGCCCGGCATAAAACGGCTTTCCCTGATGTACGGCATAATGTCTTTCGGCAAGGGATTTATCGACTTGCAGGAATTTGGCTGCGACCAGTTTCAAACCGCGTGTTTCCATGCGCTTGATAATTTCGCCAACCAATCCACGCTGAACACCATCCGGTTTGATTAAGACAAGCGAGCGTTCCAAAGTTGCACCTCTGCTGACTGTGATAATAAAAACTCGGGGTAAGGATACCCCGAGTAGTATAACATAACTCTATCTGCGGACTTATTGCAGGTATTCTTCTGCCTTCGTATAGGCATCAAGCGCTTCTTGAAGATCCCCATTCCGTCCGTGTGCATCACCCAGAATTACCCAAAGGTTGAAATCGGTGGGGTTATCGTGAATGGCTGCATCGACGACCTGGATCACCTCATGCAGCTTTTGTTCAGATGCCACCAGGGAGGTCAGTGCGGGAAGGGCGTTGTCAATATCCCCGGCATCGAGCGCTGAAAGGGCCTGGTCGAAAATGACCTGGTAATCGCCGGTGGGGATCGCTGCAACTTTACGGGCAGGCACTTTCTCGGCTGCCTGCGGGATTTCTGCCACCGGTACCGCCTGGGGCGCTTCTTGGGGCTCCGGCTCTGCCTCGCCGACAGGTTCTGATTGTGGTTCTTCCACCAGTTCCGGTGCGCTTTGTTCCACAGGCTCCGGTTCGGGTTCCGCGGCAGGTTCCACCTCGGCTTCGGTTTCCGCAACCGGCTCTTCCGCCGGGGTCATAATTTCTTCGAGGGCGGCAGATACTTCAGCCTCTGTTTCGGCAGAAACATCGGCTGTTTCAGCAGCGGGCTCCTCCGCGAAACCTTCCATATCGTTTCTGCTAAGCGATTCGGTCACGCCGGCATTGGCTGCCCGTTCGGCAAATAATGGAATGCCGATTGCAGCAGCCGCGGCGGCGGCTCCGGCGTCTTTCAAGATCGATTCTGGGGATTCAGTTTCACCTGCCTCACCCGGTTGTGCTGCTTCGGCGGCGGGTTCTTCTGTGATCGCCAATTCGCCAACAGTTTCTTCCGTTTCCATGGCGGGTGTTTCTTCCACCACTGCGGCGGCGGTTTCCGCCATCGACGGCATTTCTTCCACTGTTTCTTCGGATGCGGGCGCCGGTGTCTCGGCAATCGCTTCCGGTTCAGTTTCAGCGCTGGTCACCGCTGCCGGTGTGGGCGCTTCTTTTTCGTCCTGCAGCCACTCGGGTAATTCTCCTGTCGTGGCCAGGGCGCCGGGCTCTTCACCCGTCTCCACGCTTCCCTGAATGTCATCCATCCAATCCGGTACGCCGGTTTCCGTGCTGCTTTCGGCAGCTTCGGTAATATCCAGTCCGTCAAGCCAGCTTGGAACATCGGCGGAGATCACCGGTTCCGGCGCCGGTTCGGCCGGAGGCAGGGGCGATTCGGGCGGCGGAGCAGAGTAGCCCTTCAGCCAGTCGGGGAATTCATCCGCGCCCGTGGCGGCTGCCATCTCGACCGGGCTGGTGCCTTCCGATGAGTCGATTTCTTTCAGCCATTCCGGCAATTCTTCTGCGGCTTCTTCAGCGTCGGGAGGAAGAATGGAGGTGGTGGGTTTGTCTTCGGCTGTCTCTACTGCCTGTGTTTCTTCTTCCTCAATAAACAGGCTGGGTTCAGGTGTAATTTCAGGTTCTGGCGCAACGGGTTCTTCTTCAGCCTGTGCCGGTATTTCCGGCATGACAGCTGCCGGTGCGCTTTCTCCCATGATGGGTTTTTCATCCTGGTCGAGCAGATGCAGCCAATCGGGCATTTGCTCCACCTCTTCACGTTCGTCTTCCGGTAAGACCGCGGTGCGGACTTTGTCTTCGGTTTCTTTCTTTACTACCACGGGGGCAACTTCCTGTTGAATGTCTGCCAGCCAGTCTGGCATCTTTTCTTTTTCTTCAGGCGTAAGCGCCACCGTTACCACTTCGTTGTTGCTGGATGTGGGTTCCACCGGGGGGATGGGGATCTGTGCCTGCGGCGGCTGGGTGGTTGTTTCACCCGCCGATGGCATCTCCTGGAGCCAATCGGGAACATCTTCCGGTGAAAGGATGCTGGTGCCTCCCGCAATCGGGAAGCCTTCATCCATCACCTGGTCAGGCTGCCATTCTTCACCCTTCTCTGCCTGGCTGGTTTCAATGTCCGGCGAAATTTCCTGCAGCCAATCCGGTATTTCCGCCGGGGAAAGTGCCTGTTCTTCGGCGGAGAGTTCCAAAACCTGGGTATACACCGGGGCGACTTCCGCCGGTTTTTCCTGCGGCGGTTCCGCTTCCGGTTCGATAGCTTTCTCTTCTATCAGCGCAGGCTCAGCGTGCGCGGGTTTTTCAGTATCAGATTTCTGATCCAGACCGCTCAGCCATTCGGTGAAGGATGCTTCATCAGAAGCCGGAGGCTGTGCTGTACTTTCCGCCGCATCGCCGGGAGCCATGGATTGCAGCCAATCGGGGATCTCACCAGGCGTAATTTCGCCTTCCTGGGCTGGCTCATCATCCACCTTGATCACTTGCGCCGGAGGGGTATCTTCCGTAATTGTGCCGGCGGATGCCCATCCGGTGGATTTGAGGAAATCGGGGATATCGGCATCCTTTTCAGGCTTGGCTCCCTCGGATTCCTGCAGCCACGATGGCAGCGTTTCATCCACCGGCTCAGTCACGACCGGCTGGGTGGAGGATGTACCGCCTTCCGCGGACTGTTCCTGGGGCAGGGACGCCGCATCCAGGATTTTGGTAAAGCCCTGTGCGCCCAGGTCGGCAATACCTGCCATATCGTTTGCCAGCCAGTCGGGTGCGGCTTCTTCGCCGCCCGAACCTTCGCCGGCGTGAGATTGCGAATCATAGAAGAATTTTTCAATGAAAATGGCGTCATCCGGAATCTGATCGACTGTCAGATTGGAACCCAGTACGGTTTCTTCATATGGGTCGAGCGCCACCAGTTTTTTGTGATAGAAATCCGCCTCTTTCATCTTTCCCTGGGAGAGCAGGATCTCCACCATCAAGAGGTTGGTATCGTAGCAGAAGGGCAGTTTTTCCAGGATCTTCTGTGCCAGGGTGATGGCTTCATTTACCATGCCCGAGAGATAATACATGCGGGCAAGCAATACTTCCAGGTCCGGGCGGTCGGGGGTCTCATGCAAGATGGATTTGATCTCTGCGATTGCCTGGCGGTTTTGATTGCCGCGCGCATACATCCGGCAGAGTGCACCCCTGGTCAGGCGGATCTTTTGCGGTTCCTGTCCATCCCTTTTGCCGTAGAGGTGTTTGAGCTCATCCTGGATAGCCTGATTGGAGGGCTGAACTTCAAAAGCCCGCTCCATGTGCCAGATTGCTGCATCGAGGTCACCTTCTTCTCCGCGGATGATGCTCATCCCCACATGGGTGACAAAATCGTCCGGCACCACTGCCAGAACGCGCTGGAATAGGTCGATGGCTTCCTTGTGGCGGTGCGCTTCCAGATAGGCTTTACCCAACAGACGATAAGTATCCAGATGTTTCGGATACGTCTGCAGGATATACTGGCAGTGTGCTACAGCTTCATCCGTAAGACCGCGGTCGATCAGACCGCCAATCTCACGATTATAGGCTCGCAAGGTAATTTTAGGCATATTCAGGATACCTCCCTTGAATAGTATGCAGCATTATCCACCAATATGCAAGTATTGTACCGAAAGAAAAGTCCCTTCCGCAGAAGGGACTTTATTGTATGCATCATTCTCCGAGATAATCCCTTAGCTTGCGCCGGATGGTCGGATGCCGCAGACGGCTCAATGCCTGGGCTTCGATCTGCCTGACGCGTTCGCGGGTTACGCCCATTTTGCGTCCGACTTCCTCGAGTGTATATGCCTGACCATCCAACAAACCGTAGCGCAGCTGCAAAATTCGCACTTCACGCGGGGGCAGGCTGTTCAACACTTCTTCAAGATGCTCGCGCAGCAGGTTGTAGGTGGCGCTTTCATCCGGCGGAGGCGCCTGATCGTCTTCGATGAAGTCACCCAGAACGGAATCTTCTTCATCATCGGTGGGCGTTTCCAGGGATAATGGACGCCGGGCTACCTGGATCATGTTCTCCACTTTTTTGGGCGGTACATCCAGAGCGATTGCCAGCTCATCCACAGATGGTTCACGTCCCAGCTTTTGGGTGAGTTGGTGCTGTACGCGCAGCAGCTTGTTGATCTGATCGCCCATGTGCACGGGCACGCGGATGGTGCGACCCTGGTCGGCGATGGCGCGCGTGACCGCCTGGCGGATCCACCAGGTGGCGTAGGTGGAGAATTTATGTCCGCGCCGGTAATCGAACTTTTTTGTCGCACGGATGAGACCGATATTCCCCTCCTGGATCAAATCCAGAAAAGGCACCCCGCGCCCCATGTATTTTTTCGCCACGGAAATGACCAACCGGCTGTTGGCGGTGATCAGGTGTTCGCGTGCACCCCAGCCGTCTTCGATCAGGTGGCGCAGTTCGTTGCGGCGCTTGCCATTGGTGCTGCCGCGGGCAAGCTCCTCGCGGGAGGTGCGTCCGCGTTCGATCCGCTGGGCAAGAGTGACCTCTTCTTCGGCGTTTAATAAAGGAACGCGGCTGACTTCTTTTAGATAAAGCCCAATGGTGTCGTTGGTGTCGATGTTGGCCAGGTCATCCATTACGTTCGCCTGGCGCTCTTCCAGTTCGTCCTCTTCCTCGGGGATCAATTCTTCGTCGCTTGGGCCTTCAATGGAGGCAAGATCCTCGATATATGGGATACCCGCACTCAATAAGGCCGCAAAGGCTTCTTCCAGTTGCTCCACATCCTGTTCGGCTTCCGGAAAAAAGTGCAGAATATCATCTATGGTGACGTAAGATTTTTGTCTGCCCAGTTCGATCAATCGCGCTATGGCAGAGTATTCGTCTTCGTCTTCTTCTGCTACGTTCAGTACAATATCATCCATCAATTGTCTACCTGTTTTTTAAGCGGCAGAACTCAACCGCATGATTTTTTTCACGCGTTATCAGGTTATCTGATGTAAGAGTCTGCCGCGGGTGGGCTTTTCAAAAGCTATATCAGAATAACCTTTTTTATTTTTATTTTCAATACCCGTACGAGTTAAAAAGTGATTAGAACCGTAACGATTTTTCCAATTGCGGGTTTTCTTTTGAAGCTCAATAATCCTTTACAAAACGAATTGCCATCGCTGTGATACCACAATCCTGGCAATCAAAATTCAATATGGAGCGCAAAAACGTCGACCAATTTCCGACTTGTAAATTTATACAGTTCCTTTTTCAAGATTTCAAGTCCCAATTTGGGTTCTAATGTGATACTAATGAAGAAATCAGGAAATAGCTCATTTCTTTGTCATATATGGGTTTTTGCCTTCAGATCAATTAATCGGATTTTCATTTTTGACTTATAATTTAGGACAAATTTCGGATGAGGAGAATGTATGAACATCTTTGATTTAAGTCGTCATGGTTTGAATTCATTTGAGTCAATAGCAATTTACGCTGTCCTGGTTGTGGCTTTCATCAGCCTGATCTACGCGTGGCTGCTAAAGAACATCGTACTCAAGAAAGACATGGGTACGGAAAAGATGCAGGAAGTCTGGAACGCCATCCGGGTTGGCGCAGACAGCTACCTGAACCGTCAGCTCAAGACAATTCTGCCCGCCATCGTGCTGCTGGCAGTTGCCCTGTTCTTGAGCGTGTATATCGTTCCGCCTTCCCTGGAGGCGACGGAAGAATTCCCGCAGAATACGCAGATCATCATCGCAGTCGGACGCACCATTGCTTTCATCCTGGGTGCTTCCTTCTCCCTGGTAGTTGGTCAGCTGGGCATGCGCATGGCGATCCAGGCGAATGTCCGTTCAGCATCAGCTGCCCGCCGCGGATTTAATGAATCCCTCTCCATTGCTTATTATGCCGGTACCGTGACCGGTATGCTTACCGATGGTCTCGGCTTGCTCGGCGGTACGTTGATCTTCATTATTTTCGGTAAAGCCGCCCCGGATGCCCTGTTGGGCTTTGGCTTCGGTGGCACGCTGCTGGCGCTGTTCATGCGTGTGGGCGGCGGTATATACACCAAGGCTGCCGATGTCGGCGCCGACCTGGTAGGTAAAGTCGAAAAAGATATTCCTGAAGATGATCCGCGCAACGCGGCTGTGGTAGCTGACCTGGTGGGTGACAACGTGGGTGACTGCGCCGGTATGGCGGCCGACATCTTCGAGAGCTACGAAGTCACCATCGTTTCCGCTTTGATCCTGGGTCTGTCTTTGCTGGCTGCGGATCCGACCCATAGTTTGAAATGGATTGTTTATCCGCTCATCATCCGTGGTATCGGCGTGATCAGCTCCATTCTGGGCACCTTCACCGTGCCCATTTGGGAGAAAATCCCGGTCAAATTCCTGCGCGCGCATGATGCCGAGGAATCCATGTTCCGGTCTTATGAAGTATCCTCCGTCAACACGGTATTGTGGGCTTTCGTTGTCGCCATCTGGTATGCCCATGACTGGCGCCTGGGCATGCTGACCACGATCGGTGTCGGTCTGGCAGTTGCCTTCAACCCGTTGACCTCCTACTTCACTTCCACTCGCAAGACCCCGGTGAAAGAGATTGTCAAATCTTCAGATACCGGCTCCGCCACCCTGATCCTTTCCGGTCTTTCGGTTGGTATGGAATCCTCGGTGTGGGCATTGGTGGTGATCGCTATCAGCTTCATCCTCAGCCTGGCGCTCTACCAGGGCGACGGCTCCATGTATGTTCTGTATGCCGTGGCCATGGTCGGTATCGGTATGCTCAGCCACACCGGTAACAACGTGGCAATGGACTCTTACGGTCCCATCTCCGATAACGCGAATGGTATCGGCGAAATGTCCTGGCATGGCATGGAAGATGAGAGCACCCTCAAGGCTCGCCAGATCATGGCTGACCTGGATGCAGTTGGCAACACCACCAAAGCCATCACCAAGGGCGTGGCGATTGCCTCCGCCGTGATTGCAGCAGTCTCCCTGTTTGCCTCCTTCATCACCGATGTCAGCCGCGTTCAGGTCCAGATGCAGCTTGCCAATGTGATGGATGCCATCCGTATCTCGGATACCAAGGTGTTCGTCGGCTTCCTGCTTGGCGGCGCACTGCCCTGGCTGTTCAGCTCCCTTTCCATCAAAGCAGTCTCCCGCGCTGCGGCTGAGATCGTGCTTGAGGTCCGCAATCAGTTCAAGATCAAAGGCATCATGGAAGGCACTGTCAAGCCGGATTATGCCCGTGTAGTGAGCATTTCCACCTCTTCGGCCCAGAAGGAACTCATTCCTTTGGCCGCGATCTCCGTCGCTCTGCCGCTGCTGGTGGGTCTGGTACTACAGGTCGAAGCCCTGGGCGGTTTCCTGGCTGGCGTGATCCTCTCCGGTCAGTTACTCGCAGTGTTCATGTCCAATGCCGGCGGCGCCTGGGATAATGCCAAGAAAGCCATCGAAGATGAACCCCGCGATCTGGCTGCCAATACCGGTAAAGGTTCCGAACGTCACAAAGCCGGTGTGGTGGGCGATACGGTAGGTGATCCGCTCAAGGATACTGCCGGTCCGGCGCTGAACCCGATGATCAAAGTGGTGAACATGGTCTCATTGCTGGCTGCCCCCGTGATCGTGAAATATCCGCTCTCCGGAACGAACGGTATGAACTTTGGCGTCCTGGTTGCCGCAGTCATCCTGGCTGGTCTGGTTGTCTGGGGCATTACCCAGAGCAAGAAAAAAGCACCTGAAATGCAGGCATAATCTGCCGGTTGTGAATTAATAAAACAAGGCTGACGTTGTCGTCAGCCTTGTTTTTTGTCTCTTGCAGTCAGGTTGCCAATGGTGAACATCACCAGCAACAACAACTGGGGCACCAGCGGAAGATAATATCTTTGAAAGCCGATGTTCAGAAAAGCTCCGAAAAAGATGACATGAAGGGTAAGGATGAATGCCATTACAACTTGCGGTGAATACCAGGAAAGCTGTTTTTTTGCCAGTTGAACGGCGGCGATCACCAGCGAGGCAAGCACGGCTGTAAACAGGATTCCCCCCCACACCCAGCCAGAAAATAGATGGTGGAAAAGGCTGTGCTGGTAGTGGGCAATGGAAAAAGATAACTCTTGCGCATAGTTGCCTACATCGTAGAATGCCGGTGGAGCGATGAACACCTGGGCCAGGATGCCAGCCAGCCGCGCGGGAACGCCGGGCAGCGCCAATCCGCTGCCTGCCTCCAGCAGCGTGGAAAACTGCGAACGGCTGAAGAGCAGCCGTTCGTGCAGCATCATGCCGCCCACCTGCAGCGGATTTTTCCAGGCGACGGGGTTGAGAATGCAGGCAAAGAGGATGATGGCGAGGGCAGGAAGGAGGATGGATGCAGCCAGCCCCTTCCAGCGGGCGTCCTTCCATCCGCGAGCCGCGTAAATTATCATCACCGCAGCGATCAGCGGAAGACCGGTCTGCTTGGTTTGAAAAACCAGACCCAGCAGGCAGGCGACCAGCATCAGGTTCTTGAACGAGTAAGGTCTAAAGATAGCCCACAGGATGAACAGATAGAGCGCAAGTAGCAGGGGCTCCGCCATCGCCCGGCGGGTGTGCAGCAGCAAACCGGCTTGCAGGGCAAGTATCGCTGCCCCGGCAAGGCTGACCGGCAGCGAGGCGAATCTGCGCAGGGTGCGGAAGAAGGCGTACAGGGCGGGGATCATCCAGATCGACACCGCCAGCCTGGCGATCAGCAACTGGTCCGCCGAAGGCAGCGCTCCGGCGAGGTTGTTCTCCTCCCAGCCGGCGGACCAATCCCAATCAGAAGCCAGTGGCGTCTGACCGGTCAGCAGGTATCCGAAACCGATCATAGTCCTTGCCAGGGGTGCATCGATCAGCCGGTAATGTTGCCGAAGTTCGTCGTCGGGATGGGTTGAATAGGCGAGTTCAGCAGGGCGCTGCAATGTGGTTTTCACATCTCCGCTCATCCAGATCTGGGTGGCTTCATCCGGGTGAAAGGGGATGCCTGGGATGCCGCAAAAGAAAAAAACGGCATAAGCGATCATCCCGATCAGCAGCAAAGCCGGGCGAAGGAATTTTTGCGAAGGCATCATTTTAAAATTGTAATGCGGATTGGTGGATTACGCATCTTTCACTTCACAAGTATCCCCCGTATGGGATTTGTCAGTGAAATAATTGCAGTTAGAATTAATGGTGCTGATGAGAATGCGAATTGTTGTTTCCGGCAATAAGCTTCCCCTGGTGGTCATCCTGCTGCATGCGGCGGGGATCCTGTTGCGTTGGTATTGGATCCTGCTCGGCAGGTTCCCCTTCAACAGTGACGAAGCGGTAGTGGGGCTGATGGCAAACCATGTTTTGCATGGTGAAATTCCCACCTTCTTTTACGGACAGTCATACATGGGCAGCCTGGATGCCATCTGGGTATCCCTGTTCTTCAGGCTGTTCGGTGCCACTGTCATCAGCCTGCGGGCAGCCCAGACCGTATTGTGGATTGCCCTGTTGTTCTCTGTGTTCTTTCTTGCCCGGGAAGTATTTAATTCCGCCAGAGCCGGCTGGATAGCCCTGGCATTTCTCGCTTTTCCGCCGGTGAACTTGCTGTTGTATTCCACGGTGACGCTGGGCGGGTACTTGGAGGCGTTGATCATCGGCGTGTGGACCGTCATCCTGGCGCATCAAATCCGGCGCGGTCACCACGCTCCAATGCTGCAATTCTTCCTGCTGGGCTTGTGGACGGGCTTCGGGTTGTGGGTATTCGGATTTTCGCTGCTATTCAGCCTGCCAGCCTGTTTGTTCGCTCTCTGGTGGGGCGTGGTCAGGACGGCGGATTGCCGCCAACGCCTGCCGCGCACGGCTGTTTTTGCCGCAGGCTTGTTGATCGGCGCCGTACCGTGGTGGCTGTTCGCCCTGCAATACGGCTTCCACACCCTGCTGCTGGAACTGGGGGGCAGTGCGATTGCCGTGGAACAGGGCGGCTGGCTGTCCGGAACGCTTACCCACCTGTTCAGCTTCTTCTTTTTGGGCCTTCCGGCGGCGCTGGGTTTCCGCCCGCCCTGGTCGGCTGATTGGCTGGTATTGCCCTTGATCCCGTTTGTGCTGATCGCCTGGGTCTGGATGCTGTGGCGGGACAGGAACCATCCTGGCCGGGCAGGCAGGGTGTTGCTTTATGCGCCGCTGGGACTGTTGCTGCTGGTGTTTGTTTTTACCCCCTTTGGTGTGGATCCTTCCGGCAGGTACTTTCTGCCGTTCTGCATCCTGCTGCCCGTTTTGGCTGGCGGTGTATTCATCCATCTCGCGGGCAGAAAACGCAATCTCTTCCTGGCGGGGATGGCACTGATCCTGATCTTTCAGGCTGCCGGTATCTTCCAGGCGGAAAAACTCTCGGCGGATGGATTTACTACGCAGTTTGCCCCGCACACCGGGATCGACCAGGCACGGATGGGCGAGGTGCAGCAATTTTTGCTGGCGCATGGCGAGACAAGGGGTTATACCACCTACTGGGTATCCTATCCGCTGGCATTTCTTTCCGACGAAGCGTTGATTTTTACCCCGCGTCTGCCCTACCATCAGGATTTCCGCTACACTTCACGCGATGATCGCTATCAGCCTTACCAGCGCGCGCTGGCTGATGCCGAAACCACGGCGCTGGTCACGTATCAATTTCCGGCGCTGGATGCACGTATCCGCGAGTTACTGCGTGGGAAACAGATCACCTGGCAGGAAGAATCCATCGCTGATTATCGGATCTTTTATGATCTCAGCGCAAGAATCGAAACAGAAGACCTCAACTTTCCGGTAGAATAAAATCATGACCACCCAACGCTCCAGCGCAGATAAATACTTTGCCTACTTCCTGCCGACCGTGATCTTTCTTAGCGTTTTTGCCGGTTGTATTGCCATGGGCCCCTACCTGTTCAATTCGGATGGCGACCTGGGCAGGCACATCACCCTGGGGCGGATCATCCTGGAACGGGGCAGCATTCCCACGCTGGATGAGCTTTCGCATACCCGCCTGGGCGATCCTTTCTCCCCGCACGAGTGGATCGCCGAGGTGATTTTTGCGCTGGCATATACCTGGTTCGGTCTCTCGGGAGTGGTGTTGGTGACCGGTGCCGTTCTGGGGCTGGTTTTCTGGCTGCTCACCTACCGTGTGCTGAAAATATCCGCGTCCACCCCCATCACCTTGATCCTGATCGTAATCGGGCTGGCAGCCTCCCGCATCCACTGGCTGGCGCGTCCGCACATCTTTACCTATATTTTTCTATTGTTGATGGTGGAATTGGTGCAGAGCCGGATGCGCTTCCGTTGGAAGCTGCTCTGCTATGCCATTTTGCAATTGCTGTGGGTCAATACCCACGGGGCATTTGTCAGCGGGCTGGCGGTGCTGGGGATGTTCCTCGTTGGCGATGCGGTCGATGCCCTGCGGCAAAAACAAAATCCGCTGCAGGCGCCTCCGGTGCGGGAAAACCTTGCCCTATTTTTCCTTGGTCTGGCGCTCAGCCTGATCAACCCGGATGGCATCCAGATCTGGGCAACCATCTACGGTTTTTTGAGCAGCCGCTACCTGGTCAGCCATACTGCCGAATATCAGCCGCCGAACTTGCTGCAAACCGGTGTGCTACCCTTCACCATCATGCTGGCATTGGGGCTGGTCTGCGCGGTGATTGCCTTTCGCCGGCTTGCCCTGCGCAAGATTTTGTTGCTGATCTTTTTCGGGATTTTCGGCATCACCAGCGGCAGGAACATTCCCCTCTATATCCTGCTTGCCCTGCCGATTCTGGCAGAAGGGTTTGCCCCGCTGCTTCCCCGTTTTCGTATGCAGTTGGACGCACAGTTGGGTGGACTGGATCAACCGGCGCAAAGTTCTCCGCTGAACCTGGCGGTTTTTCTAAGTGTTTTGTTTGTGCTCTCGTTTGGATTTGGCGGTCTGATCTACCGGCTGCAGCCGGGGTTGAGCAGCCGCAACGAGCTTTCGCCGCAGAAATTCCCGGTGGAAGCGGTAACCTGGCTGGAGACGCATCCGCAGCAGGGCAATGTGTTCAACGATTTCATGTGGGGCGGGTACCTGCTTTTCAGGTCCTATCCCGACATCAAGGTCTTCATAGACGGGCAGACCGATTTCTATGGAGAGGCGTTGACCCGCGACTATGAGTCCATTATCAACGCCTGGGATGGCTGGCAGACGAAGCTGGCTTCCTACCGGGTGGATTGGGTGCTGGTGCGCACAGATTCACCGCTCTGGCGTGCGATCCTCGCCGACCCGCTCGCCTGGCAGCCGGTTTACAGCGATGATACAGCCGGCATCGCCCGGCGGATCGATTAATCCGCCTCCATATCCTTCAGAAAGGGTTTCTCCCGGCGGATCGACCGCACCGTTTCCATATTCACATCCAGGGTATATACCCCCTCTTTTTCTGTTGCCTGAAAAATCACATCCCCCCACGGGGAGATGACGACGCTGTTCCCGCCAAACAGGGTCTTATAGATCATGCCGGTACAGTTGCAGCCCACCACCCAGGCGAGATTCTCGATGGCCCGGGCTTTCAGCAGGGTCAACCAGTGGTCGAGCCTTACCTGCGGCCATTCCGCGGGGATGATAAACATCTCAGCGCCCTGGGCGGTCATCTTGCGGAATTGCTCGGGGAAGCGCAGATCGTAGCAGACTGCGAATCCGAGCTTTGCCGGGGACGTGGAAGCCACACACAGTTCGCTGCCGGGTGAGAAGAAAAGGTGCTCCTTCATCGGCTGGAACAGGTGCTTTTTGCGGTATGCTGCCAGCAGAGTGCCGTCATTGTGGATGTAAGCCATGGTATTGTAGCGGGCATCCGCCACGCTTTCGACGTAGGTGCCGATGATCCCCACCTTGTACTGCACAGCAATCCCCGCCAGCGTATCTTTCAACTGCGGCAGGTGGAATTGCCCGCCTGCCAGAATGGAGCTCTTGTGATAGCCATGCAGGCACAGTTCGGGCAAAATGAGCAGCTGCGACTGTTCACGGGCAGCCGTTTCTGCATACCTGCGGATGCGTTCCAGATTTTGGCCGGGATCGCCGAAGGCAATGGCATATTGGGCAAGCGATATTCTCACGGTAACTCTCCTCACAAGCGTGTTAATTGACCCTGTATTTAATTGCGTGTACAATACCTGAAACTAACTTTTCCATTATCCCATGATCAATCCATCCAAATCAAGAATTCAGATACTTCAGCTTATCTTTGTCGTTTTGACCGCCATCATCATCCCGGTGGGGTTGACCTATTTCAATTATCAATTCTCGGTGCAGAATCCCGGTGGGAACGATTTTCTAGCCCGCTGGAACGGTGCGCATGAATGGCTGGTCAATGGCAACAACCCCTATACGGATGAAGTCAGCCTGGTAGCGCAGAAATACATCTACGGCAGGGCGGCTGATCCAAAGGCGGGCGAGGATATTGCTCATTTTGTCTACCCGTTATATTCAATGATTTTCTTTGCGCCGTTCGGGTTGATGGACTATACCTTTGCGCGGGCGCTATTTATGACCGTGCTGGAAATTTGTTTGGTGCTGATCGCGCTGGTATCTTTTAAGATTACCGGTTGGAAGGTCAAAAAGCTAGGATTGGTCGGCGTATTGCTCTTCAGTGTGTTCTGGTATTGCGCCGTCCGTGGGGTGATCCTGGGTCAGTATGCGGTAATCAACGCGCTGTTGATGCTGCTGGGCATCTGGGCGGTGAAGGAAAAGCAGGATATCGCCGCAGGGATTGTCCTGATCCTTTCCACTTCCAAACCGCAAATGAGTTATCTGCTGGTGATCTACATCTTTCTTTGGGCGATATTTTCCCGGCGCATCAAACTTATCGTCAGCATGGTCGTCACCACGCTGGTATTGTTCGGCGTAACCAGCATTTTGCTGCCGACCTGGGTCATGGACTGGCTGCGTCAACTGGTCAATTATCCCAGCTACACCGACCGGATCGGCTCGACGCTTTCCATTCTTGCCGGGTTGGCACCGGGGATTATGAAGCCGGTCAATATCTTTCTGCACGGCGCATTTTACCTGTACCTGGTGGTGGAGTGGTTCCGCAGCCGGGGCAAAGGGGAAAATGGCTTCCTCTGGACGGCTTTCCTGACACTGGTGATCACCAATCTGGTTGCTTATCGCACCGCCACCCCGCATTACGTGGCGCTCATCGCGCCCCTGTTTTTGGTCAGTCGTGTACTGGATGAAAGGTGGGGCTCCGCCGGCAGCTGGGTATCGCGGATCATGTATCTGGTGTTGTTCGTCGGGTTGTGGGGGTTGTTTGTGGCAACCGTAGAGGGCGTGGATGAACAGGCGGTTATGTATCCGCCGGTTCCGCTTCTGCTGTTGTTCTTCCTGTGGTGGATGCGCTTTTGGATGATGCGTCCGCTCAAAACGTTCTTCGATTCACCCTGAGCAACACCCATCCCCGGGAAACATTCACGGACAAGGCATCTTGGAAAAGACGGATCGAAAACCCATCGTCATTCTGATCATTCTGTTGCTGGCGGGCATCCTCCGGCTGCTTTTTGCATCTGCGCGGGGGATCTGGTACGACGATGCTTTCAGCATTTTGCTCTCCGAACAGGGGCTGGGGAATATCATCCGTGGAACCGCGGCGGATACCATGCCGCCATTCTATTACTTTTTGCTGCATTTCTGGATGCTGCTTTCACCGGGCATCCTTTTCATCCGGCTGCTGAACATCCTGCTCAGCCTGGTGGTGGTCTGCCTTGTTTACCGCATGGGAGTGGAGATCGCCGGACAGTCTGCCGGGTGGATAGCCGCCGGTCTGACGGCCGTGGCGCCGCTGCAGATCTATCACGCGCAGGAAGTGCGCATGTACGTTCTGCTGGAGCTGTTCCTGGTGGTCTACGCCTGGATGTGCCTCCGTTTGTTCAGCCAGCCGCAAAAACAGACCTGGAGCTGGGGGATGCTGGTGCTGGCAGGCGCCGGGGCGTTTTACAGCCACAATCTGGCGATATTCACCCTGGCGGTTCCCGACCTGATATTGCTGGTTCAACGCAAATGGCGTCTCCTGCTGCAACTGGTTGCCGCGCAGTTCATCATGCTGGTGCTGTTCCTGCCCTGGTTGTTCTTCGTCCCCGGGCAGATTGAAAAGATCCAGACCGCCTTTTGGACGCCCCGTCCGGGACTGGTGGAGATCGTCCAATCGGTTGGCAACCTGTACGGATATCTTCCGCAGCCGGTGATCGTGACTGCGCTGATTCTGATCCTTGCCGTCCAGGCACTGGGATTGCTCGGTTTGCAGCTCTGGCGCAACCGCTCCGCTGAGATGGCCCTGCCCCTGCTGGGATGGATCGTCCTCCCGCCGCTGCTGCTCTTTGCGGCATCTTACCTGATGCGACCGGTGTACGTGCCGAGGGCGTTTATCGCCAGCGGTATTTTTGTGTATCTTCTGGCAGGATTTTTATCAGCCCGCATCCTGGCTGCCGTTCCCCGGCGGAACATTTTCCAGGCGTTGGTTGTTCCCATCCTCTTTGCCCTGTCGGCTGTGGTTTCCCTGCCCGGTATGTATTCGTTCGATACTTTTCCGCGTTCACCCTTTCGACAGGCGGCGGAAACGCTGGTTGGTCAATGCGACCCCGCGGATTGTATGGTGGTGCACGACAACAAGCTCAGTTACTTCCCGATGGCGATCTATCAACCACATCTATCGCAGGCATATCTGCCCGACGAACCGGGAACGCATAATGACACACTGGCAAAAGCCAGTCAGGTGGCAATCGGGCGTTTGGCATCCGAAACGGCGCTGGCGGCAGCGGATAACAGGCGCGAGGTTTATCTGGTCATCTTCGAGCGTGCCATCGGTGAGTACCAGGCGCTTGGTTTGGAAACTGCACCCTCGTTGGGGGTGTTGAAAACAGCATATACTTTGCTGGGGCAATCTACCATGGGAGATCTGGTGATCTACCACTTCGGAAAATGAAAAAGACTGCGATTGTGCTGTTCGTACTGGGCGTGATCTGGGGCGGTATTTTGCTGTGGCTGAAACCATATACCGGCTATATGGATGCGGATTATTATTATTCACTGGGGCGGAATCTGTTCCTAGGCAGGGGCTTTGTTGATTTCCAATTATGGAATTATTTGTCCGATCCAGGCGGACTGCCCGCACCTGCCGCCGCGTACTGGATGCCGGCGGCTGCAATTTTCTCCTGGCTCGGCATGCTGATCGCCGGCAGCGATTCCCTGCTGGCAGCCCGGCTGCCGTTTGTCTTGTTATTTGCGCTTTCATCCGTGGCGGTCGCGGGGGTTAGCTTCGCGATATTCAAGAACCGCATCTATGCCCTGACCAGTGGTTGCCTGGTGCTGCTTTCCGGCTACTACCTGAAGTTCGTCACCGAACCGGATGGCTTCGCCCTGCTCTTCCTCTGCGGTGCGATCATCGCCTACCTGATCCACCAGCGATCCAGCCTCCAACCCATATTGCTGGCGGTGGGATTGGGCATTATCAGCGGCGTCATCCAGATGACCCGTGCGGATGGGTTGATCTGGTTTGCGCTGTGCGGGCTTTTCCTGCTGTTCCATCTGGCAGCCCTGCGCCGGGTGGGCAGCGATAATTCGGTTATGCCATTGGTTCGCGGTTTGCTGGTCTTTGCTGCCGGACATCTGCTGGTCAGCGGAGGGTGGTATCTGCGTAATCTGCATGTATACGGCAGCCTGTTCCCGCCCGGCGGCGTAGGCGGATTATGGCTGACCCGCTATGAAGACCTCTTCCTGTATCCGCCGCAGCAGTTGAACCTGGCGCACTGGATGTCCGTTGGATGGGCTGGGATCATTTTTGACCGGTTGAAATCGCTGGGCTTGAATCTGCTCTCGCTGGTTGCGGTGGGCGGGCTCTTGTTCCTGGCGCCGGGGATCTATGCCGGGGTGAGGCATTTTCCCGATCGAGTGCAGCGCATTTACTGGCTGACCGGATTGGGAGCCGTGCTGGTGATGATGTCGCTGGTTTTCCCTTATGCCGGTTCACGCGGCGGATTTTTGCACTCCCTGGCGATCATCCAGCCATTCCTGTGGATCGTCGCCCCATCCGGTTTGTCGCACCTCGTACAGGGTCGGCAGACAAGGCAGCCCCGTCCGGGGTATTCGCAGGTGCAGGTCTGTGCCGGGATGATCGTCATTGTGACCGCTGCCAGTTTCTTCCTGGTCTGGAACGAAACCCGTCAGCCGGCAGCCATCACACAGGCAAATCTCTGGCAGGAATATCGAACGGTGGACCAATACCTGCAAAAGATGGGTGCACCGGATGGCGCCGGGGTGATGGTCGCCAATCCACCGGCTTATTATGCGGCAACCATGCGCCCGGCGGTAATGCTCCCCACCGGAGACCCGCGGGAAATCTATCCCATCGGCAGGCTGTTTGAAGTTCAATACGTCATTCTCGATGCCAACCCTGCGCAGGCTTACCAGTCCCTGTGGAACGGATTGCAGGAGGGCTCGCTCCCCGCGCAGCCGTTGGGGCAGGCAGCCGGTATGCAGATATTCCAATTCGATGCGGAAGAGATGCCATGAAGCATTGGAAAGCCTTGCTGATCATTTTTGTAGCCGCCGCTATGCTGGCGTTGGGTTACCTGCTTTCCAGTTCGCGGCAATACCGTGTTGGTTTTCCCCTGGATGATGCCTGGATTCATCAAACGTTCGCGCGCAACCTGGCGGAACATGGCGATTGGGATTACAACCCCGGTGAGCCGTCCGCCGGTTCCACCTCGCCGTTTTGGACCCTGCTGCTGGCTGTTGGCTGCCGCCTGGGGATCGACCATCTGGTCTGGGCATACCTGCTGGGGGTGATGGCGCTGTCTGCCACGGGATACACGGCTTACCGCTACCTGTGCTCCTGTGGGATGGGTATGTGGCGCAGCCTGATCATCTCCGGGTTGATCTTTGCCGAGTGGCATCTGGTCTGGTCACAGGTCTCGGGGATGGAAATCCTGCTGCTGGTGTTGCTGGCGTTGCTTGTGACCGTGGAGGCGCTGCGCGGGCATCCGCGTTGGTGGCTGTTGGGGTTGTTGCTCGGTGTGGCTGTGTGGACCAGACCGGATGGCATTACCCTGCTGGCGCCGGTATTATGGGTTTGGTTCTTGGATCATCGAGCCGACCGTCCGTTGAAAAGTCTGGCGGCGTTGCTGCTTCCGGTGACCGTCTTCACTGGTTTGTATCTCTATCTGAATAATCATTTATCCGGTGGGCTGCTGCCCAATACTTTTTCCGCCAAACAGCAGGAGTACCTGGCGTTGCTTTCGCAGCCCTTCCCGGGGCGTACCTGGAACATGCTCAAAACCATCCTCGCCGGACCGGGCATCCTCTGGCTGCCTGGCTTTCTGGCTGGCATGGTGCTTTCCATTCAGCGGAGGAAAATATCCGCCCTGGCGCCCTATTTGTGGGTCGCCGGATACATCTTCATGTATGCGGTTCGTCTGCCGGTCAGTTACCAGCATGCACGCTATTTGATGCCGGTGCTGGCGGTGTTCATGCTCTTTTCCGTGCAGCCGCTCATTGACCTGTCCCGGCGCATCAAAGCCGGAAACACGCAGTTCATTGTCAGCCGGGTATATGCGGTCACCCTTATTCTGGTGACGCTGCTGTTCCTGGCGATCGGCGCAGGGGCATATGCCCGCGATACGGCGATCATCGAGCAGGAGATGGTCGATACCGCTGTCTGGATCGATGCCAACACGCCTGCCGATACCCTGATCGCAGCGCACGATATCGGTGCGCTGGGGTATTTCGGCAACCGCAGGATTCTAGACCTGGCTGGGTTGGTCACCCCGCAGGTCATCCCCTTCATCCGTGACAGCGAACAGCTTTCATCCTATATCCGGGAGCAAGACGCAGACTATCTGGTCATATTCCCGAATTGGTATACGCCGCCGTTGAGCGTGAACGGGAAGGTGGTTTATCCATCCGGTGAGATCGGCAACCACATGCAGGTCATCAAACTCGAATGATTATGCAGGTTGTCTATAACATTTGTTAAGAATTGGGTATAATTTATGGGATAGATATTTGAGCGGTCGCCTTGAAGACCAGAGCCAGGAGCGGGACAATGATGCTGAAAAATGCAAATGATCAAGCCAATCCAGTGGATGAGTTTCAGAGCGAGATCAATACGGAATTCGAACAGACCAACCGGTCCATCCGGGAGATCAATGTTCTGCTCGAACAGAGCCAGGCCGAATTGAATCGCATCACCCAGAAAAACACCGCCATTACCGCCCAGCTTCAACAGGCTCAGGCTTCCATGGAATCGCTTCCGCGGCAGGAAATCCGCTCCATGTATGATTCCGCTCTGGATGCCCAGCAGCGCCTGCTGGTGATGCGCGGTCAGATCGAGAAGCTTCAGGCTGACCAGCTTTCCCTCAAAAAATATTTGAGCTTTCTGGATAGGACCAAGCGGATGCTCGAGGGCGGGAATATTAAGAAGACAAGTAAAAGTGGGAGCGCTGCTGAAACCGTCCAGATGCTGATCAACGCCCAGGAGGTGGAACGTAAACGCCTTTCCCGCCAGATGCACGATGGACCCGCCCAGGCAATGTCTAATTTTATTCTGCAAACTGAAATTGCCATGCGGCTGTTCGATGTGGATCAAAATCGTGCCAAGGATGAGTTAACCAACCTGAAGAATTCAGCCATGATGACCTTTCAGAAGGTGCGCAATTTCATCTTCGAACTCGCCCCCATGATGCTGGACGATCTGGGTCTGGTGCCTACGGTGAAGCGGTTCGTTGATTCATACAAAGAGCAGACCGGGCTGGACGTGGACCTGGTCATCACCGGGTCTGAATTGCGCATGGCGAATTACCTTGAGGTGATGATCTTCCGCTCACTACAGGAATTGCTGAATAATGCCGCCCGGCACAGCCAGGCCAGCAAAGTGAAAGTGTCGCTCAATATCGATAACGATACCATCCGGGTAAGTGTGGATGATAACGGCAAGGGGTTCCCGGTTGAGGAATTGGAAGCCGATGCCAATTGGGGCATCAAGCTCACCCGGGAGAGAGTTGAGATGATTGGCGGACGTACCGAGATTGACAGCGTTCCCAATCAGGGAACCCGGATTACATTTGAAATGCCAATGGTAAAGGCTGCTGAACCTGCTGCTACTGCTGCCGCCTGATCCGTTTTGCACTTATTCTTTTTCAGGAGATTCATATATGTCGAAGACAATTGGTATTCTTACCGGTGGGGGAGATGTGCCTGGCCTCAATCCCTGCATGAAAAGTGTTGTATTGAATTGCATCGAGTCAGGGTATCGGGTGTTGGGCATACGCCGCGGATGGGCTGGTTTGCTGATGTACAACCTGGATGAACCATCCACCCATGATTACTATATCCGCCCGCTGGATCGGGAAGATGTGCGTACTATTGATCGTTCCGGTGGTACGTTTTTACACACCTCCCGTACCAATCCGCAGAATGTGAAACCGGGTAGGGCGCCTGACTTTTTGAAGAATTCCAGTTACGGCAAAGTAGTTGGGGAAGATGGTACCCTGGATTACACATCTTATGTACTCAAGGTCATCGATCACCTCGGCATCGATTACCTGGTGACCATTGGCGGTGACGACACCCTCAGCTATACCGCCCGCCTGCATAAGGAAAATTTCCCGGTGGTTGCCATCCCCAAGACGATGGATAACGATGTCTACGGCACCGATTACTGCATCGGTTTTTCGACTGCGGTAACCCGCTCGGTTGAATTTATCACCAACATGCGTACCTCCATCGGTTCGCATGAACGCATTGGCGTGGTCGAGCTGTTCGGTCGGAACTCGGGCGAAACAAGTTTGATCTCAGCCTACCTGGGTTATGTAGACCGGGCCATCATTCCTGAAATCCCCTTCGATGCGGAAAGATTGTGCAATTACCTGATGGAAGATAAACGCAACAATCCATCCAATTACGCCATTATGACGATCTCTGAAGGCGCCATCATGCAGGGTGGCGAGGTGGTGGAAGGCGGAGAAGCCGATGCCTACGGTCACAAGAAGCTGGGCGGTGTCGGTCAGATGCTTTCGGATGAGATCAAACGCCGCACCGGTCAGGATATCATGTACCAGCAGATCGGTTATCTGATGCGCTCGGGCGCCCCGGATTCCCTCGACCGCATGGTGGCAATGTCTTTTGGCAACCTGGCAAGCCAGCTGATTCGCCGCGGCGAAACCGGCAAGATGATCGCCCTGCACGGCGGGAAGTACACTACCGTCCCCGTGGATATTATTATGACAGGCAAAAAACGAGTGGATGTTCCCAGCTTCTATGATGCTGAGCATTATCTGCCGAGAGTGAAAGACTTCATGGGCGTTCCCATGTTCTTGAGCTAATCCTATTCAGGAGTGATGATTATGAATCAACAGATCGTAAACGAAGTGCTTCAGGCGGTGGATAATTCCATCTCCTATCAGGACGGAAAAGTCACAGTTAATGACGAAAAAGTATTCCGCTCCAAGGTAAACCGGCTGGCGGAGATCTCCGCCCTCGATGGTGGAGAAAAAGCCGGCTGGGCGCGCTATTTCGTCCGCGCGGGTGCGCAGGCGATTGGTGTGTATCCGGCGTCCATTCATGAACTGTACATGGCGCGGGGCAGGGAGAGCATCAAGGAACATTTTACCGTTCCGGCGATGAACCTGCGGGTGTTGTCTTTTGAAGCTGCCAAGGCTGTCTTTCGTGCGGCGGAGAAGATCAACGCCGGCGCCATGATCTTTGAGATCGCCCGTTCCGAGATGAACTACACCGACCAGCGTCCGGCAGAGTACACCACCTCCATTCTGTCTGCGGCTGTACAGGAAGGTTACACGGGTCCGGTGTTCATCCAGGGCGACCACTTCCAGGTGTCGATGAAGAAGTACAATGCCGATCCCAATACCGAGATCGAGGCATTGAAGGCGCACATCCGTGAAGCGGTGGCGGCTGGCTTCTTGAATATCGATGTGGATACCTCCACGATGGTCGATCTTTCCAAGACGACCGTGCCCGAACAGCAGGTGCTCAATACCGAATTGTCATCCCTGCTGACCGCCTATATTCGTCAGGTGGAGCCCAAGGGCGTCACCATCTCGGTCGGTGGTGAGATCGGTGAGGTCGGTGGTCACAACTCCACCGAAGAGGAACTGTGCGCCTACCTGAGCGGTTTCCAGAAAGACCTGGCGCAGAAGGGGAAAAACTTGGTGGGGTTGAGCAAGATCAGCATCCAAACCGGTACCTCTCACGGTGGTGTGGTGCTGCCGGATGGCTCGATTGCCCAGGTATCTGTTGATTTCGATACCATGCTCAAACTCAGCCGCATGTCCCGCAAGGAGTTCGGTCTGGGCGGCGCGGTACAACATGGCGCCAGCACACTGCCGGAAAACGCCTTCGGCAAATTCGTCGAAGCCGAAGCCTGCGAGATTCACCTGGCAACCAATTTCATGAACATCTTCTTTGAACTGATCCCGCAGGGTTTGAAGAAAGAAATGTATGCCTACCTGGATCAGAACAATGCGGCTGATCGCAAACCGGATATGACCGACGAGCAGTTCTATTACAAGTCCCGCAAGTCAGCCGTCGGTCCGTTCAAGAAACAAAGCTGGAATCTCCCCGCTGCGGAAAAAGCCAAGATCGCGGCAGCATGGGAAGACCAGTTCACCAAGCTCTTCCACCTGCTCAACCTGAAGGATACCAAGGCGCAGGTTAACCAGTGGATCAAGCACCCCATGGTCGAAGTCAAAGCCAAAGACTTCCTCGGTGAAGAAGCCGCGGCCGAAGATGTGAAAGACCTGGCTGACTAAGCCCCGATTTTATCCGTACTAAAGCGGTAAGCGATCCCAATCGCTTACCGCTTTATTTCAGGAGGATTGCCCATGGAGCAGGGAGTTGATCGCGCAAAGTATTCTGTCGTTCCCCGGAATTTGATTTTTGTTTTTCATGGCGGGAATGTATTGTTGCTGCAGGGCGCCAGGGATAAACGTCTGTGGGCGGGGTTGTATAACGGTGTCGGCGGGCATCTCGAGCCGGGAGAGGATGAGCAATCAGCCGCTGTGCGGGAGCTCCATGAGGAAACCGGGATCTCCGGCGCATCTCTGCATCTGGCCGGGGTCATCCACGTGAACACCGGAGAAGACATCGGTGTGTTAATCACGGTTTATCGGGCGGATGTCCGCGATGCGCAGGTTGTATCCTCACGGGAAGGGGACTTGCACTGGATTCCCGTGGAAAAGATTCAGGATTATCCGCTGGTCAGTGATCTGTATCCGTTGATTCCGCGGGTGGCGGTTTGGAAGCCCGGTGATGTCGTATTCAGCGGGTTATCGCAAAAAGTGGGGGATAGGTGGGTAATTCAGTTCTCCGATTGAGCCGGGGACTTTTTTTCATAGAAAACCAGCAACGTATTGCTGTATTTTCGCTCATCGATCACTTCAAAATGCACCAGCTCCAAGTCTTTGTATTCCCGCGGATGGATCTGAACCACGATCCAGCCATTCTCCGCCAGCCAGCCCGGATTTTCATCCAATAGCTGCATTGCCTGGATCCACATCTCCTTGTATTGCGGCGGTGCGATGTAAATGTAGTCGAATTCCTGGTCAGGTCTTCCACGCAGCAGGGCAAAGGCGTCGCCCTTGATGACCCTGGCAAGTTCTTCCAGCCGGGTATGCGCCAGGTTCTCGCGAATGGTTTGGATGGCGTTGCGGTTGTTATCCGACAGCTTGGCAAATCTTGCGCCGCGGCTGAGTGCTTCCAGAGACACCGAACCTGTTCCGGCAAAGAGGTCCCAAATGGAAGCCTGGCAGATATCGGAGCCGATGATATTGAACAGCGCCTCTTTTACCATGTCGGTGATCGGACGGGTTGAATCGCCCGGTACATCCTTTAATTTCATCCCTCTGGCCTTGCCGCTGATAATTCGTAATTCACCCATGATTTTTTCGCCCTAACCTTTCCGGGCAGCTTCGCTGGCGGCGTGGATGTTCACTTCGGGGGTTGTGGTCATCAAGACGCAGCCGGTGCCCAGAATGAAATGTCTTCCGCCGCTCTGTGCGATGGCATCTAGGGCTTGTTCACGCACCTGTTGCGGTGTGCCCAGCAGCATCACAGCGTCGCGGCTCAAACCGCCGCAGGCGCTGCCGGAGAAAGATTGCAATCCACTGGCGATCGATACACCGGTCTCCCGGTCGTGCCAGTTGAGAATTTGCGCGGGGTAATCCGCCACCGCCGAAAAATGTACCGTGTCGCCATGCAGATGCATCACGTTCATCCAGCCGAAATCACAGGCAGCCAGAATTTCGAGGTCGTCTTTTCTCGAGAACGCGCTGAACTCGTCTGCACTGAGCAGGGCGGGTTGGGCATGCTGTACCGCGTAGAAAATACCATCCACTGGAATATCGCGCAGCGCTTCCACGAATTTCAGGGTTGTCTCCAGGATGGTATGCAGTCCCGCGCGTAATTGCCCGGGGTGGTGGCGCAGATGGTCGAGCAGGGTGTTTTGTCCTGCCAGGTTCTTTGCCTGTGAGAGCGGATTGAAAATGGTCTGGATGATGGGGGTATGCGCCGGCAGGTTTTTGCGGATCAGTTTGACGGCTTCGAGTGTGTCCTGCAGAACGCCGGCGTGCGGATCCAGGGGCGTCAATTTCTCCCAATCCTCCGGCAGGTGGACGACCCGTTGCGTATAGTCACGGGTGCCTTCCGGGTTTCCCTTCCACTGGGTGCCAACACCCCAATCCACCAGGCAGTAGGAACTGGCGGGTGTGATCTTGACGAAATCGAAATCGAACCGGTTCTGGTATTCGACGGTCGCGCGAGCCAGCAGGGCGGGGTCTTGATCTGCGACCGGAAAGTGCCGCCACATGGCGACTGGGGTGACATCTGTTTTTTCACCGACGAGGCACTTCTCCATCCGATCCCGGTGGCTCATTGTGTTTGTATATGTCATGGGTATACTCACATCCCGTTATTCTGTAAAATTTTTGTGATTTCTTCTTCTTCCGTTTTTTGTTGGGCAAAATAATCGTCCATAAAACGGGAGCGGCGCAGCCGCAGCGCCATCGGGGCGATGGCATCCACATCCGCGCGGGTGACTTGCTGGCGGTTGTCTGCCGCCGCATATGCACGTGCCGCTTCGAAAAGGGTGATATCCGCCCGCAGCGAATCGATCTTCATTTCCTGGATCAGGGCAATTCCATAGGTGGAGACCACTTCATCCAGCGTGGTATTGCGGCATAATTCGCGCCCCTTCAGCACTTCCTTTTGTACGTGAACCGTCTCGCCCATGAATTCCATGCTCATCCGAATCGGGTTGCTGAGATAGGCGTGCACCCTGCGGTAGGCTTCGAGGCGCTGCTCCATGGTCTCCAGCCGCTGGACGATCACCCGCAAGCCGAAGCGATCCATGATCTGGGGTCTCAGACGTCCCTCCTCGGGATTCATGGAGCCGATCAGGTTGAACCGCGAGCGGTAGGAAGCGGAAACCAGCCCTCTGCGCAAGGTATACCTGCCCTGTGCGGAAGCATCCAGAATGGCGTCGGTAATGTCATCGGGCAGCAGGTTCACCTCATCGATGTAGAGGATATTCTGATCCGCCTGGGAGAGGAGTCCGCGCTTGATATTGAACCGTTCGGATTTGGCGATGCGCTCATCCAGCCCGCCGACCACATCATCCAGGGTGGCATTCAGGGGGATTTCCACCATGCGCACCACGTCTTTTTTGGTCAGCGGGACGCCCCGTGCGTATTTCTCGGCGCATTCCGGGCAGACCGCATCCATGCCGCCCGTTTCGATATCTTCAGGCAGGCAGCCGAAAATGCAGTTGCTGCGTTCCACCATCGGCAGCAGCGGCAGCAGGGAACGCACCGCGGTGGTTTTACCCGTGCCGCGGGGGCCCAGCAGAAGCACGCCCCCCAATGAGGGATTGATCAGCGAGAGCAGCAGCGCCAGCTTCATTTCATACTGCCCGACAATAGCCTGGAAGGGATAGGGCAAAACGTCGTTGCCGGCGGTCTCACCGGTCTGCTGGAGGGTGTCGCTCAGACGGATATTTCGCCCCGAAGCCGCATCGATCAGGTCTTTCAGGCTGTTGATTACGGGTGTGCCGGGTGTGGTTGGTTTGTCTTGTCCCGAAGCATCCATTGGTTTAATCCATGTCTTGTTTCAGGGTACCGCCATCCATTGTATGCAGCAGTTCAGGTTCTTCATACAGAACATCGATTGTATCGAAAGCCAGTTCGGGCATCAGCGGAGCGAGTGGAACGGTTGCCGGTGGATAGATCTTCTGCGGGATGAGCGGCGGCGATTTGCGCGGGTGGTCGAAATCATCTGCCCGGCGGCGGAGAATGCGGGGCGGATTGCCCAGCCTGCCGACGAAAACACCCAACACGGAATACACTTCCCGCTCCGGGGTCACCCAGCCGATCCACTCTCCCGAAGGATTGTAAATGTACGGGTAAACCAGAAAGGCGCCGACGTCTCCCCGGGAGGTATAGATTGGTATTGGGCGGATGACTTTTTCCATTACCCTGCTCTGTATTCCTTATTTTACATCAGCATAGGTCCAAAAACGATTGGCAAAGAAATTCCACAGCATGATCAACAAAATAACGATTGCCAGTGAAACATTGTGACCGATAAAGGTGGGTGTGAACGGCAGTGAATAGGGCAATTTCTCCAGAAAGTCGATCAGATAGTGTTCCAGCAGCGCAAAAGTGGGTGTGCGGATGATCAGCCCGATCACGCTGATCACCACGAACTGGGTTGCCTGGCGCATTACCGGTTTGCTGCGCGAATCGGGATACGTCCAATAGCGGTTGCCAACGAAGTTGTTGATGACTGCCAGAATGAACGAAATGACCGAGGCATACACGGCACGCATACCGGTCAGGCTGACCAGCAGGTTGAAAACGCCAAAATCTATCACAGCTCCCAGGGAGCCGACAGCGGCAAATTTGAGAAAACGGGTTCGTTCTTTGGTATTGGTCAGGATCATGCCATTCCAAGCGCCTTCTTGAAGTATGGAATGGTCTTTTCGATGCCTTCCGCCAGGGAGTGTCTGGGCTCCCATTTGAGGATCGTTCTGGCGCGGGTGATCTCGGGCTGGCGGCGCTGCGGATCGTCGCCGAGACGCTTGTCTGCCAGGCTGATCACGCCCGCGGGGTTTCCGGTGAGTTGATTAATGACATCGGCAAATTTGCGGATGGAGGTTTCTTCGGGGTTGCCGATATTCACCGGCATGTTTTCGTCCGACATCAACAGGCGGTAGATCCCATCGACCAGGTCATCCACATAACAGAAGGAACGGGTCTGGCTGCCGTCTCCATAGATGGTGAGCGGTTCCTTGCGCAAAGCCTGGATCAGGAAGTTGGGCACCACTCGCCCGTCGTCCAGGCGCATGCGCGGTCCGTAGGTGTTGAAAATACGCACGATGCGCGTATCCAAATTGTGATATCGATGATATGCCATGGTCATTGCTTCGGCAAAACGCTTGGCTTCATCGTATACCGAGCGGGAGCCGATCGGGTCGGCGTATCCCCAGTAGCTTTCCGTCTGGGGGTGGACCTGCGGGTCGCCGTAAATTTCACTGGTGGAAGCCAGCAGAAAACGAGCGCTGTTTGCCCGGGCAACGCCCAGCGAATTGTGGGTACCCAGCGCACCGGCTTTCATCGTCTGGATGGGCAGATTGGGATAGCCGTAGGGCGATGCCGGGTTGGGGCTGGCAGGCGATGCAAAGTGCATCACCGCATCCACCTTACCCGGTACGAAGATGAAGTTGGCTACATCATGCCGGAAGAATTCGAACTTCGGGTTGCCCGCCAGGTGGGCAATATTCTCGGCACTGCCGGTGATGAAATTATCCATGCCGACAACCTGGTGTCCTTCGGCGATCAACCGGTCGCATAAATGCGAACCCAAAAATCCTGCGGCGCCCGTGATTAATACTCTCATATGTTCTCCCAGTGAAGTTATTTCCAGCTGACCCGGTTAACCAGACCGCTGCCTGTTACCTGATACCGTGTTCCCGATTCTACATCCAAAATCCAAAGATTGCCCTCATAAATTGCCGAAATCATGACACCCTGCTGAAAATCAGGTGACCATTGGACGGTCTGCGGTGACAGACCGGGGTTGCCTTCTTCGGGCAGGAGTACCTTCTGGTTCGAGCCATCCTGATCCATCACCACCAGGCGGTAACGGCTGTTGTCGCTTTGATCGGGGAAGATCGCCTGCAGCGCGGCAACGTAGAAATCGCCGCTGTCCAGCTTGGCGGAAGCCACCGGGTTGGCGAACATGCCGTAATCCGAGCGCAGGGTGACGGTGAAGGAATCATCCTCCAGCGGTTTGGCGATCAGGTCGAATACGGTCGAACTCTCCGGCTTGGACGGGTTGCCGTCCTCGTTGTGGCTGCTGGTGTAAAAATATTTGCCGTCGGGGCTCCACGCAATGCCCGGCACCCACGCCCAGTCTGAACGGGTTTCGTAGGGGATGATCGACATTTGGGCATTGTATTCCCCGGTCTTCAGGTTGACTGTGCCAACCTCGTCGGGGCGGGCGTATGCCAGGCGGTTGCCATCCGGCGACCAGTAGAACATCACCCCCCACCAGCCGTAGATGCCGCCCGAGTTGGCGTCCATCACCTCGATTTGCGATCCGGTGGTACCAGAGGCGGAAAATTTTCGATAGAACAGGTTGTTGTTCGCCTGCCATCCGGGCGCGGAGTCGCGCGGTTCCACCGTGGAGTAGGCTACCGTCTGCGGCGAGTTGGGTACAAAGTCGGCAAAGTGGATGACGTTTTTAACGCCGAGGTCGATCGGTTCCGCATCGTCGCGGTTGATGCGCAGCACCCACAACGTGTTGATTACTTCGGCTGAACCATCCCCCTTGCGGGTGAAAAGCAGCCATTCGCGGTCTTGTGAAAGGGTGAAGATCCTGCCATCCAGATCGCCGCTGGTGATTAGTGGCTTGCGATTGCCGGTGGATGCATCGAGCAGCCAGGCATTGCCGCTGTCGAGATAGGCGATCACCCCCGAAATGTTCACCGGTGTAAACGGCGCCTGCACTCCCACCATGGATATCTCCGGCACGGCTTCCTGCAGTGTGGTGGATTTAAACTCCATGTTGGATACTTCCACCTCATCCTCATAAACGATGCGGTAAGTCACGCTGCGCTCGCCGTTGCTGCCGGGTTGCAGCAGGCGCGTTTCTCCCTCTGGCAGGCTTTCATTCTTGATCACCCGTTGTTCGAAGGGTACCACCTCGGTCTTTTCCACGAATTCTTCGCGTACCCGCACCACTTTGATCTTGTCGTTCAGGGCAACGATGGTCGTAGGCGGCGGTGCAACCTGATCCAATGGACCAATGACCACACCGGCAATGGTCAGCGCATTTTGCACGGTAGAGTTTGCCGGCAGGTTTACCTCTAACTCTTTTCCATCCACTGCGATGGTTACCGTGATCCCCGGAACTGAGGTCGAACTCAATCCCTGGCAGGCTGTGAGGAAGATTAGAAGAAGGAGGTAAACCCAGTTTTTTCTCATGTTTGGAATTTTAGTTGGTAGTTTCGATGGTCATTAAGCCATCATCGATGGTAATGGATTTGATTTTTCTGCCGTCCGTCTGCTCGCTGATGGAGCTGGCGATGTTCTGATTGATCAACGTCGAGAACTGGTCTTTCATGCTGTCAGGCAGATTCATGCCTGCCACTTTGATCTCTTCCACGGTGACCGTCGGGACCCCGGCATCATCCACCACCACCGAGAACTTCACATCGAAATCACCGGAAATGAATCCGCTTTGAATGGTGGCAGTAACCTGACACACGCCATTATCCAGCTTGACCGAAGGATTTGTCAGCTTGTAATCCGGGTTGGAATTCTGAAAATCCTGCATCCAGGCAAGCACGTCGGATTCGCTGAACGTAACGATGACCGAATCCATACTGACGATGATCGTCGGCTGCGCTGACAGGTTTTCGGGCAGGGTAACTTCCACCTCTGGTGTGCTGGTGGGTACGTTCTTTGCCAGCCCCGGGAAACGCGAAGTCAGATTGCAGCTTAACATCAGCAAGGTGCTAATGATTGATATAATGGTTATCTGAATGGACTTTTTCATTTCTGCATCCTAACAATAAGTGATTTTTACTCGGGTAATTATAGCATGACAGAATCAAACCAAACTCCTGAAACACCATCATTTGACGCTCTGGTCGAAGCCCTGTTATTTGTTGCTCCCGGACCGGTTACCCTGGCACAGATTGCCGCCGGATCGGAAGTGAGCCTGGAGCAGATTGAAGCCGGCTTGCAGGCGCTGAAGCAGCGCTATAACAGCCAGGGCGGCGGGCTGGCGATCCAGGAACACCGCGGCAAATTCCAACTGACCACCCGTCCGGTTTTCGGTCCGCCCATCGAGAAATTCCTCGGTTTGCAGGCGACCTCGCGTTTGAGCCGGGCTGCCCTCGAAACACTGGCGATTGTCGCCTACAAGCAGCCGGTCACCCGTCCCAGGCTGGATGAGATCCGCGGTGTCAACAGCGACGGTGTCATCAAGAGCCTGCTGAGCAAGGGCTTGATCGAAGAGACCGGCAGGGCCGAAGGTCCCGGCAGACCGATCATCTATGCCACCACGGCGGATTTCCTGCAATATTTTGGCTTCTCCTCCCTCGAAGAGTTGCCTCCGCTGGATGTGGGCGATGAACAGGCGGAAGAGATCCGCGAAAAGGTGTTCAAGGACTGATTATGACAGAAGAGCGATTGCAAAAGATCCTCGCCCAGGCGGGTTTTGGTTCGCGCAGAGCCTGTGAAGAGCTGATCCAGGCCAGGCGGGTGATGGTAAATGGCGCCGTGGCAAAGATCGGTGACAAAGCGGATGCCGCCGCCGATAAGATTCTGGTCGACCTCAAGCCCATCCCCCGGAAACCGGCGCCGGTATATATTGCCCTGCACAAACCGCGCAGCGTTTTATCCGCCATCCACCAGAACGATGCCCGTTCGGATGTTCTGGCATATGTGCCCGCCGATCTGAACCTGTTCCCGGTGGGCAGGCTGGATTACGACAGCGAGGGGTTGATCCTGCTCACCAATGACGGCGATTTTGCCAACGAGATGACCCATCCCAGCTTCGGGCATGAGAAGGAGTACATCGTGCAGGTTGGTGCGCGTCCCGATGCCGAGCAGTTGACCACCTGGCGCAGGGGAGTGGTGCTGGAGGATGGCTACAAAACCGCCCCGGCATCCGTCGAGGTGATCGAATCCGCACCGCGCGGCGCGACCTTGCGCATCGTCATGCACGAGGGAAGAAAACGTCAGATCCGCGAAGTGGGCAGCCGCATCGGGTTGCCTGTACTGCGCATCAAGCGGGTGCGCATTGGCAATATCCGCCTGGGCACGCTCAAAGCCGGCGAATGGCGTTATCTCACCGAGGTTGAGCTTCGCGATGTACAGCGAAAAAACCGGCAACCGCAGCGCAGAACCGCGCTTACATCCCCGCCGCGCAGAACAACCGGTGCCGCCCGGGGCGAGCGAAAACCCGCTGCGTACAATGCCGCTAAACCCCGTAGCACCGGGGAAAAAAGACCGAACACCGGCAGGCAGAGTGATTCAACCAGACCTGCCGCGGCGAACCGTGACAAAAAGAAAACAGACCGGAGCTAGCTCCGGTCTGTTCTTTCATCACTGCTTGGGATGGTAACGTTCATCCAGATATCGGTTTACCGCTGCCAGCTCCAGTTCGGGGATGTCCCCCTTGGTGTATTTGCGCACCAGTTCCTTGATCTTTTTGGAAGCAACGGTGGGGATCGGCGGATCTTCCGCCTCGATCTGTACCTTGGGGTTGGTGAACACCAGCGCCATGCGGATGGGCGGCAGTGGCTGCTCGCTCAACCCTTTTTGCAGCGAATTCTGGATATCGCGCAGGTAGCCGCCTGCTTCCAGGTCCGGTCTGCCCAGCCCTTCACCGCCGAACAATTTGAGCATAAAGGAACCGCCTTTTTGCTTCCAGCGATCCTTTTCGTAGGTGATCGTCCCGCCCTGCGAGTAGGGCAGCAGCCCCCACACACCGGAGGGTCCCACCAGAAGATGAGGGACGGGCGATGTGTAATGGTACAGGGTGAACTTGTCGTCCAGCCCCTTGAGCGCCGCCGTGATCTGCTCGTCCGGGCGGGGACGTTTGCCGTAGCGGTTCTGGTAATAAATGCTCACCTGTGAAAAGGTGAACCCCAGAATGAGCGCGCCCATGGTGTAACTCAAAATGCGCGGGTCATCCGGACGTTGAAAGGATACGATCAAACCGATACCAAAAACGAATAATGAGGCAAAAAAGGTTACTTTGGCAATGGTGGAATTGCGTTTGATGAGTTTATCGTTACTGACAATTTTCATTCCGGCACTCTCTACAGTTGGGATATTTGGGATTGAATGGCATCTTTCAGGCTGGCAAGCAGGTCGTTTTGCACGGCTTCGCGGGCGGCTTTGATGGCGCTAAACATGGCGGCTTCATCCGAACGCCCGTGACCGACGTAAACCAGCCCGTCGATGCCCAGCAGGATCACCGCGCCCGTCTCAGAGGGGTCCATGAGCTTCTTCACCTCGTTGAAGGCGGGTTTGGCAAGCGCAGCGCCCAGCTTGGTGCGCAGGGAAGACAGCAGCCCGGTTTTGAGTTTGGTGATGATCAGCTTGCCGACCGCCTCGCTGGTCTTGAGCAGGATATTGCCGGTAAAGCCGTCGGTCACCGCCACATCCACGTTGCCGCCGAACAGTTCCTTGCCCTCCACGTTGCCGATGAAGTTCAACTGGCTTGAAACGAGCAGCGGATAGGTATCCTTTACCAGCTGGTTGCCCTTGCCGGCTTCCTCGCCGTTGGAAAGCAGCCCCACGCGTGGATTGCTCTTCTTCAATGCCTTCTCGGCGTATACGCTGCCCATGATCGCAAATTCTAGCAGGAATTCGGGCTTGCATTCGGCGTTGGCGCCGATATCCAGCACCACCGCTTTACCGCTGGCGGTGGGGAAGATGGCACACAGCGCCGGGCGCAGCACACCCTTGATGCGGCCGAGCTTGAGCAGCGCGTTGACCATCGCGCCGCCGGTGTTGCCGGCGGTGACGAATGCCTGCCCCTCTCCGCTCTTGATCAGATCCATGCCGATTGCCATCGAGTTCTGCGCCTTTTTGCGCGCATTTTCCACCGGTTTGTCTTCCATCTCCAGCACTTCGGCGGCATGTACCACCCGGATGGGCAGACCCGCCCCTCCGTTCTGCTGGATTTTCTGGTTGAGGGTGTTTTCGTCGCCCACCAGGATGATCTCTTCCTGGTACTCGCGGGCAAAGTGGATGGCTGCCAGCACCTCGGGGTCGGGGTGGGCATCGCTGCCCATGGCATCTAGGATTACGGTCATTTCTTCACCTCATCGATAAATGGATGTGCTTCCTTGACAAGCAAATGGAGACGGTTATAATTGCAGTGCTTTCCGCGCTGGTGCTGGAATTGGCAGACAGGCATGGTTGAGGGCCATGTGCCGCAA
>DAIOEK010000008.1:0-68926 GCA_036746315.1 Anaerolineaceae bacterium
AGATTTTTTACCAGCCCTATGCGTACCTGGGGCAGGGATGGATCGTATTGCCCTTCTCGCTCTACATTGTCATGTTCATGTACCTGCTCATCTGGGTGCTGACCCGGCGTACGGCGATCGGCTTGTTCATCGAATCGGTCGGCATCAATTTTCGCTCCAGCCTGTACAGCGGCATCGATGAAAAGAAGATCAAATTATTCGCCTATGCCGTGTGCGGTTTCTGCGCCGGCATGGCCGGTCTGGTGGCGAGTTCGAATATCAAAACCTCCGACGCGTTCAACATCGGCGATGGGCTGGAGTTGGATGCCATTCTGGCGGTGGTGATTGGCGGCACTGTCATGGGGGCGGGCGGCAGGTATTCACTGCTGGCATCGCTGATCGGTGCGGTCGTCATCCAGGCGATAACCACCTCCATGTACGCCATCGGCGTCCCCGCCTTTGCTTTGCAGGCGATCAAGGGTGTATTCGTCATCGTCATCATCCTGCTTTACTCCGAGCAGGTCCGAAACCTGATCCGCCGGATCACCGCACCGAAAGGGGCATAACCATGTGGCAAAAGGTCGGCAATTTTCTCTCCCGTAACCGCAGATTTATCCCCCTCGCCGTAACCGCGCTTTTGGGTTTTTCGGCGTACGCGGTCGGCGCGATCTTCTATCCCGGCATGCGCGATATACAGGTGTTCCTGAACATCTTTCGGAATAACGCCTACCTGATGATCAGCGCAGTGGGCATGACGTTCGTGATCCTTTCCGGGGGGATCGACCTCTCGGTCAGCGGTGTCATTGCGCTGGTCACGGTATCTGCGGCGGCGCTGATCCGGGCCGGTTGGGATCCGTGGCTGGTCATCGGGTTGATGCTGCTGATGGGCATGGCGCTGGGCGCGGTGATGGGCAGCTTTGTTGCTTTCCTCAAGGTGCAGCCCTTCATCGCCACTCTGGCGGGGATGTGGTTTGCGCGCGGAATGTGCTTCTTTATCAGCGACGATGCCATCTCGATCAGCCACCCCGTCTATACCCTGCTGGGGCAGACGAAAATTCTCATCCCCGGGCTGGCAGAACTTGCTTGGAAGGCAAACAAGGCGGCGCCATTTGTCTCCATCCCGGTGGTCGTTTCGCTGCTGTTGGTGGCGGTTGCCATCTACATTGCCCACTTCACCCGCTTTGGCAGGAACATGTATGCCATCGGCGGCAACGAGCAATCCGCCCGGCTGATGGGGCTGCCGGTCAATTCCACCAAAGTGCTCGTCTACACCTTCAGCGGATTTTGCTCCGGCCTGGCAGGGATTGCCCTCAGCATCTTTGTGCTTTCAGGGCACGGGTTGTATGCCGATGGCTTCGAAATGGATTCCATCGCCTCGGTGGTGATGGGCGGTACCATGCTCACCGGCGGTGTCGGGTATGTATTCGGCACGCCCTTCGGTGTGCTGATCCTCGGCATCACCCAGACTCTCATCCAATTCAACGGTACGCTCAGCTCCTGGTGGACCAAGATCGTCATCGGGCTTTTGACGCTCATGTTCATCGGCGTGCAGAGCATTTTAGCCAACCGCAAGGGCGGAAAGCGGTCTGCCGCATTCAGCGCAGAAGCCCGTCGCCGCCGGTGGATATATGCCGGGGCGGCAGTGCTTGTTGTGGTGATCATGATCGTCACCATGATTGCCCGCCCATCCAATCGCGGCGGCGTGATGGGCACGCCCGCCAAGGAGAAATGTACCTTGCAGCCATACCGGCAGGATGCCGCCGCCGCTTTGCAGGCGGATGGCGCGGTGATCGTCTATGAGCGCAACGGCGGACCGAACTGCGTGGATGAGTTGTATGCCTTCTACCCGGATGGCAGGATCACCGGCGACGATGGCGTGAACAAGGTGGAGAAGCAGATTACCACCGACGAGTTGAATCTCCTGATCTCCAGGATCACCGATATGGGCTGGTACACCGATGAACTCTATGATACCTGGCACACGCCCTGTGGTCAGTGCTACGGGTATTATCTCACCCTGTCCGGTGCGGATCAGCAGAAGACGGTAAAGGGCGTGGATGGCGGCACGGATGCCCCAGCTGTTTACTGGCAGATCATCTCCCTGGTCAAAGGTGCTGTGCCCAAATTCATCATGGCGCAGTAAATGTGGAGCTAAAACTTTCTGGAATTTGGTGAGGAGAAACGCTGATGTATAAACGCAAGGCTCTGCTGATTATCCTGGTGATCATTAATTTGCTGGTCTCTGCCTGTAAATATATTGTTTTGCCGCCGGGTTTGGATATGGGTTCGACGAAGTCTTCAGGGGAATGGGGTGCTGTTGCCACCGGCATCAGCCAGGCTGCATCGGGAGACCTGCACATCGATATCACCATCCGCAATGGCACCGGAAATTGGAGTACCATGAAAGCGGTGGAGGGCAAGCCGGCAATCCTCACGGCAAAGGATGGCAAAACCCATAATTGTGATACCGTCTTCGTGGGCACCGGCGGTCACCGGCTTGCTCCGGGCTTCCAGATGCGCGGGTATATCGGCGGAACGAAAGCCAAGCAGGAGACCCGGCTTATCTATGTGGAATGTGCCGGTGTATCCACTGATGCTGCGAAAAAACTGACCATCGACTATATGGCTTACGGCGGCGATCTCGATTACTACCACCAGGATGACCGTTCCAGCAGCGGTACTTTGAAGATCGACCTGGAGGAGCTTGCCTCAGACCTCAGCTATCCGATCTTCGAAAAAGTGGACGGCTTGATCAAGCCTGTGGATGTTCAGGTGCAGGCATTGAGCGATAATGTGGTGCGCTTGACCGATCTGAAGCGCACCGCGGAAGGCTTTGAATTTACCTGGGAAAATGCTAACCCCACCGAATTCCCGCTCAAGATTCACATCGGCAATCCCCCGGTGATCGGCAACGACGGCATCATCTACGGATATTACGAGATCATGGATCTGGCATCCACCCCCCTCGCCCCGGCAGCCGGCAAGGCGGAATGGACCACTAAAACCAGGGTGCCTCAGGATGTGACCGGCTGTTACATACTTTTGAGCGTTGAATCGAAGAACATGCGGCTGTATGTAAATCATGTTCTGGATATTACCGACAAATGAGTCGGTTCGGTCATGGAAGACAGTCCGCTTGAACGGGCTTTACTTGTAACGGGTAGATCGCCCGAAGATCCATGCGCTCGACCCCGGGAGATGAATATGCAGAAGACCGACATCCAAATGGCAATTGAAAACGGCAATACCACGTTGGGGATTGAACTGGGCTCGACCCGCATCAAGGCGGTTTTGATGGCTGAAGACCACTCCCTGATCGCTTCGGGCAACCATGCCTGGGAGAACCGTTATGAAAATGGCATTTGGACGTACAGCCTCGCAGAGGTCTGGTCGGGTTTGCAGGCGGCATTCCAAAACCTGCGCAGCGAGGTACAGTCGAAATACAACTTGCCGCTTCAATCGGTGGGTGCACTCGGATTGAGCGCGATGATGCACGGCTATCTCGCCTTTGACGCGAATGGCGCCCAGCTGGTCCCCTTTCGCACCTGGCGGAATACCATCACCGGTCAGGCTGCCGGAGAGTTGAGCGGATTGTTCGGGTTCAACATTCCCCAGCGCTGGAGTATTGCACATTTGTACCAGGCGCTGTTGAACGGCGAAGCGCATGTGAAAAATATTCACTACCTCACCACCCTGTCCGGTTATGTTCACTGGCAGTTGACAGGGCAGAAAGTGCTGGGGATCGGCGATGCTTCGGGCATGTTCCCCATCGACAGCCTGATCCATGATTACGATCAGTGTATGTTGGGTTTGTTCGATCAACGGCTGCAGGCGGCGGGTCTGCCCTTTGCCCTGCGGGATGTCTTTCCCCGGGTGCTGCTTGCCGGAGAACCGGCGGGCGAATTGACGCCTGCGGGGGCGAAACTGCTCGACCCCGGCGGCGGGCTCAAAGCCGGGATTCCCTTTTGTCCGCCCGAGGGCGATGCCGGAACGGGCATGGTGGCTACCAACAGCGTCGCTGCGCGCACCGGCAACATCTCCGCCGGCACGTCCGTTTTTGCCATGATCGTGCTGGAGAAAGCCCTTTCTAAACTTTACCCCGAAATCGATATGGTCACCACCCCGTCCGGCAAACCGGTGGCGATGGTGCACAGCAACAACTGCACCTCCGACCTGAACGATTGGGTCGGGATATTCAATCAATTCACCCAATTGCTGGGGGCGGATGTCAGCCAGTCTCAGCTCTTTGAGCTGTTGTACCGGCAGGCGCTCGATGCCGATGCCGATGCGGGCGGATTGCTTGCCTACAGTTACCTGGCCGGCGAGCATATCACCCACCTCGAAGCCGGTCGTCCGCTTTTTGTACGTTCACCCGAAAGCCGGTTTACCCTGCCTAATTTCATGCGGGTGCTCCTGTTCTCATCGCTGGGCGCGTTGAAGATCGGCATGGATATTCTCTTCGAGCAGGAAAAGGTTCGCATCGACCAGTTGCTTGGTCATGGCGGATTCTTCAAAACCCCGGAGGTCGGTCAGCGCGTCATGGCGGCGGCGATGAACGCACCGGTTACGGTCATGGAAACGGCGGGCGAAGGCGGCGCCTGGGGCATGGCGTTACTGGCTGCTTATCAGCGGTATAAAGCCCCGGGCGAAACCCTGGAGGAGTATCTGGTCAATAAAGTATTTACCGGGGTAAAAAGTATCACCCTGTCGCCCGATCCGAAGGATGTGGATGGTTTTGCAAAATTTATGGAACGCTACCAGCGGGGTCTCGGTATCGAGCGGGCTGCGGTGGATGGATTAAAGGAATAGAAAATGTTGGAAGCCTTGAAACAGGAAGTTCTGGAGTTGAACCTGGCTCTGCCAGCCAATCACCTGGTGGCGTGGACGAGCGGAAATGTCAGCGCGCGCGACCCGCAAACGGGTTTGATCGTCATCAAACCCAGCGGTGTGGCATACCCTGATCTGAAAGCCGGGGATATGGTGGTGCTCGACCCGCAGGGCAGGATCGTGGAAGGGAAGTTCAAGCCTTCTTCGGATACTGCCAGTCACCTGTATATTTACCGCCACCGTGAAGACGTTTTCGGAGTGGTCCATACCCACTCCCGCTATGCCACCGCCTTTGCCGCGGCGGGCTTGCCCATCCCCTGCGTGCTGACCGCCATCGCCGACGAGTTTGGCGGTGCCATCCCCTGCGGCGCGTTCGCCCTCATCGGCGGGGAGGAGATCGGCAAAGTGGTGGTGGAAACCATCGGAAAGTCCCCCGCCGTCCTGCTGAAAAATCACGGCGTATTTACCGTGGGCAAGACCGCCCGGGCGGCAGTCAAGGCGGCGGTCATGACCGAGGATGTGGCTGCCACGGTATGGATGTCCATGCAGATCGGTAAACCGGATGAGATTTCACCCGAGGATATTGCCAGTTTACACGACCGTTACATGAATGTGTATGGTCAGTGAACATATCGGTTCATCAGGAGCGTCATTATGAATGAGTTAGCGAAATTCTACATCTGGTTTGTGACAGGCAGTCAGCATCTGTACGGTCCGCAGGTTCTGGAGCAGGTGGACAGGGATTCACAGGTGATTGCGGCAGCGCTGGATGCTTCGTCGCAAATCCCGTTGCGTGTAGTTTTCAAGCCGGTGGTCAAAACACCGGAAGAGATCCGCACCCTTTGCCTGGAAGCCAACGCCGACCCCCGCTGTGCCGGGTTGATCACCTGGATGCATACATTCTCTCCCGCGCAAATGTGGATCGGCGGATTGACGATGTTGAAAAAACCGTTTGCCCATCTGCATACCCAGTTCAACAGTGAGATCCCCTGGGCGGAGATGGATATGGATTTCATGAATCTCAATCAGAGCGCCCACGGTGACCGCGAATACGGTTTTATCGGCAGCCGCCTGCGCCTGGAGCGCAAGGTGGTGGTGGGGCACTGGAAGGATGAGGAAGTGCAGACCCGCCTCGGCGTATGGGCGCGCGCCGCAGCTGCCTGGGCGGATTGGCAGGGGGCAAAGGTTGCCCGCTTCGGCGATAACATGCGCAGCGTGGCGGTCACCGAGGGCGATAAAGTTCAGGCACACATCCAGTTCGGCTATGGCGTGTATGGCTATGGCGTGGGTGACCTGGTGCAGGTGGTGAAAGATGCTCCCGCGGCAAAGGTCAGCGAACTGGTGGATGTCTACCTGTCTGAGTATGATGTTTCTGCCGAGTTGCTGCCGGGCGGTGCCCGTCATGCTTCACTGCTCGAAGGTGCACGCATTGAAGCGGGCATGCGGGCCTTCCTCGAAGAAGGCGGTTTCAAGGCTTTTACCACCACCTTCGAAGATCTGCACGGATTGCCGCAATTGCCGGGGCTGGCAGTGCAGCGCTTGATGCGCGACGGATACGGCTTTGGCGCCGAAGGGGATTGGAAAACCTCCGCTCTGGTGCGGGCGATGAAAGTGATGGGCGAAGGTTTGCCCGGCGGTACGAGCTTTATGGAAGATTACACGTATCACCTCTCCGCGGGGGGGGATAAAGTGTTGGGCGCGCACATGCTCGAGGTGTGCGAATCGATTGCCGCGAACAAACCGAAGCTGGAAATATTGCCCCTCTCCATTGGCGGCAAGGGCGATCCCCTGCGGTTGATCTTCGACTCGAACACCGGTCTGGCAATTGGCGTATCCCTCATGGATATGGGGCAGCGCTTCCGCATGGTAGCCAATGAGGTGGATGTGGTGCCCACCGACCATCCGCTGCCGAAACTGCCGGTGGCGCGTGCGTTGTGGCTGCCGCGTCCGAATTTGAAAACCGCGGCAGCCGCATGGATTTTTGCCGGCGGCGCCCACCATACCAGCTTTAGTTATGCGCTGACGGCGGAGCATATGCGCGATTTTGCCAATATTGCCGGTATCGAATTCCTGTTGATCGACAGCCGGACGACCGTGGAAGACTTCAAGGATCGCCTGCGCTGGAACGAAATATACTACCTGCTTGCCAAAGGTCTATAGCCGCTTTCCTCCACCTGGGTTGCTCTGACCTCTCCGTATGGGGAGGTCAGAGGGGTTAAAGCACCGGTTGTGGCTCTCCTGGGGTCCGCAGGATGGCAAGCTGATATAATTGCCGAAGCAGGCGGAAGGTCCTGTGAAAAGAGATTGACCGGGTGGAAGATAGCAGGTTCGATTACGCATACCCCACTGTTTTCCCCCGCAATTATCTAAAGCACCACCGTATCATCGATCATCCGTAACAAATAAACCGATCGAAAACGCCTCCTTTGGTTTGTGGGTCGGTTGAATTGGGATGGTGAGGCATCGAACCAAACCGGAAACAACCCCTGCTCTATCTTGTCCTCGCCCTGGTCGGGATGCTCATCCTGGCGGTGGGTTTGTCGGGGATGGCTTTCCAATCCGGCACGTCCATACCCGGCGCGGATCTCCCGGCTGCTGCCGTCACACCCCGTGCAGGGGCGGAGCAGATAAGCCTGCCTGATACTTTTCCCCCGATCATCCAGTTGATCTTCGCTTTGTTGTTTGCCGGGTTCATCATTTTCTGGGGCAGCAGCCTGATCAAAAACGCAAACAAGAAGCATCTCATCCGGTTGGCGTGGCTGGCTCTGGGCATTTTGGTTGTATTCCTGCTGCTGCCGCGTACCGTCCCCGATACGCAAACGGCTCTTCCCGCCGAAGCTCCGCCGCCGGCGATGACAGCTGGTAGGGAATTTGATATCGCACCGCTGGACAATCCGCCCGATCTGTTTGTGTGGATTGTCGCCGGTCTCCTCGCTGCCATCGTGTTGGCGGCTTTGCTGTTTTTTGCCCTCCGCATTCAGCGGCGTCGCAGGGCCTCGATGGCGTTGCAGCAGGAAGTCGAGGCAGCCCTGCGGGAAGTGTATGACGGCGGAGATTTGCGCAATATCATCCTGCGCTGCTACCTGCAAATGATGAACATTGTAAAAGCCGAACGCGGTATCGAAAGGGACGGGGCGATCACCCCGCGCGAGTTCGAACAATTGCTTGAGGCAAAAGGGGTGCCAGCAGAACCCCTCCGCCTGTTGACGGAGTTGTTCGAAAGGGTGCGCTACGGTGGCAAGCCAACCACCGCTGTGGATGAGCAGCAGGCGGTCACCTGCCTCACCGCCATCCGTACGGCATGCCTGGGGGTGAAAGGCAGCCAGCCGTGAAGAAGAGCGGGATCCTCTTGTTGGGTTTGCTCATTCTGGCGCTGATGGGCGTGGTTATTGTTGAGCCGTCCTGGCTGATGCTATATCTGGTCAGACCTGTTGCGCGCCTGCTGTGGCTGATCTATCACACCATCCTGGCGGTGGATCAGGCGGTCTGGTGGGGAATTCTCGCCGTGGGCGGGTTATTCCTTCTGCTGCGGTTGATCCCCGCCCGGCAGGAGGGCTATACCCGGGCTGCCTATCTCGAGCTCTCACACCAGGAGGATCGTTTTGGATACTGGTCAGATCTGATCGATAGGTCAAAAGACAGCCCGGCTGCCGGGGTGATCTTGCGCAGCAACCTGGAGCGCTTGCTGGGCGAATTGAATTCACTCCAGGATGAGGAAAATGATATTTCGATTGACCTGACATTGCCCAAACCGAAAACCTGGCGCGCCAAATTGCCCCCGGTGATTCGGAACATCCTCCAGCCATTGTCTGCCCGGCGCGGGCATGCGGCGGGGGAGCGGTTGCAGGCTGAGTTGGAACAAATACTTTCACAAATGGAATCCAGATTGGAGTTGCCAAATGACCAAAGATAATCCTCCTGTTGTTCAAATGGGTGATGCCGCCGCCGTGGTGGAGCGGATCATTGACGAAGTGGAAAAGGCGGTCATTGGAAAGCGCGAGTATCTGAAGAAGATCATGGCGGCTTTCCTCTGCCCCGGCGGCCATGTGCTGCTGGAGGACTACCCCGGGCTGGCAAAAACCCTCATGGCAAACAGTTTTGCCGGCGTGTTGGGCATGGATTTCAAACGCATCCAATTCACCCCCGATCTGCTGCCCGGTGATATTACCGGAGGATTTATCTTCGATTCCCGATCAAACCAGTTTGTCATGCGCCGTGGACCGCTCTTTGCCAATATTCTGCTGGCGGATGAGATCAATCGCGCTTCGCCCAAAACCCAATCCGCCCTGCTGGAGGCGATGCAGGAATTTCAAGTATCGCTGGAAGGCGAGACCCTGGCGCTGCCCGAACCCTTCATGGTGATTGCAACACAAAATCCGATTGAATATGAAGGTACCTTCCCGCTCCCCGAGGCGCAGTTGGATCGCTTCATCATCCGTCTGTCGCCGGGGTATCCCTCGCCGGACGATGAAAGGGAAATGCTCACCCGCCGCTCCGAACGCAAACAGGATGCCGTGCCGCTGCAAACTGTGATCACCCCGGCCGAGTTTATGGGGCTGCGGCAGGCGGTGGAAAATGTGTACGTGGACCCGGACGTGCAGACGTATATCGTGAATCTGGTGGCGAAGACGCGCCGGCACAAGCAGGTGGAACTGGGGGTGAGTCCGCGCGGTTCGCTGGCATTGTTGAAAATAACCCGCGCATGGGCAGCCCTGGATGGCAGAGATTATGTCATCCCCGATGATGTGAAGGCGCTGGCAGCCGATGTGCTTAGCCACCGGCTGATCCTGGATCCGACCCTGTGGGGTTCTCACAAAGCGGAAAAGGATGTGATCGAAGAGATCATTCAATACATTCCCGTGCCGGTGCTTTCCCGCTGATATGAAAACCCGGCTGAACCTGATCCTGATCGTCATCGTCGGCTTGTTCCTGGCTGCCATCCTGAGCCGGAACGGCGGCGTGGCACTCCTGGCTCTCCCCTTTCTCGGCTACCTGGCGATTGCCATCACCACCCTGCCGCAAAGAACGGATCTGGTTGCCTCCCGGGAGATCAGCTGCCGGCGCACCCGCACGGGCGCCCCGGTTGAAATGAAGATCAGGCTGGAGAACAGGGGCGACCGGGTATTCCGGCTGATGTTGCGGAACGAACTGACAGCAAAGATGCAGGTGTTGGGGCAGGCGCCCACCCAACCCATCTGCCTGCCCGCCGGGGATGTGCAGGAATTCAGCTATTCTTTTTGCGGTGCGCGGGGCAGGTATGCCTGGCAGCATGTTAAAGTGGAGGTGGGCGATTGCTTTGGTCTATTCGGGCGGGTCGTTGAAATCCCCGCCGTGGCAGGCTTGCTGGTGCTGCCCGATGATCTGCATTTGAAGCGCTTCCGGTTTCACCCCCGCCCCACACTACGAACCGCCGGACCGAATCTTTCGCGCCAGCCCGGCAGAGGGACTGATTTCTGGGGGGTGCGGCAGTATTATGCCGGCGACCCGATGCGTTTGATCCACTGGCGCATGGCGGCGCGGCATCCTCAGCGTTTCTTTTCCAAGGAATTCGAGCGGGAGGAGATGGCGGATATCGGAATTTTGCTGGATGGGCGTGCGGCGGTGAACCTGGAATTGGCTGATGCCAGCCTGTTCGAATACGGCGTGCAAACGGCGGCGGCGCTGGGCAGGGCATTTTTGCGTTCGGGCAATCGTGTTTCCCTGCTGGTGCTGGGGGATCGGGTGACGCAGGTTTTCCCCGGGTATGGGAAGCGGCATCTGGCGCGGATACTGGATAGATTGGCAGCCTGCGAACCGGGCGACATGGTGGCATTTGACACCATGCAGTACTTTCCGGTCAGGCAATTTCCGCCCGGGTCGGTGATCGTATTGATCAGCCCCCTGCGCAACCGGGACATCAAAACCATCTCGCGTCTGCGCGGTGACGGTTACCAGTTGCTGGTGATCAGCCCCAATCCGTTGGAATATGCGCAGGGGATGAGCCGGTCTGCCTGGCTGGCTTATCGGGCGGCGCGCATCGAACGCGAGATTATGCTGCGCAGGATCAGGAAGCTGGGCGTGAAGGTGATCGACTGGCGGATACACCAGCCGCTGGAAACTGCCTTGAACGCGCATCCCGGGAGGGACCGGTGAGCGCGCGGATACGGGTATGGATCTATGCCGCCGTGCAAGCGGCTGCCATCCTGCTTCTGGCGGGCGGGTTTGCCGTGCGGGATCGCTGGATGGGCGCGATCTTCGGGCTCTTACTGGCGCTGGCTGCGGGATGGCATTTTTACGATCACGCCGCATGGCTGCATCATCTTCTGTTGTTTGGCTGTGTTGCCGCTGCCGCGTTGGGGGTATGGATGGGGTCATCGCCTGTGTTCATGGTCGCCGGGACGTCCGCTGCATTGGCGGGGTGGGAACTCTCCGATGTGTTGCCTCCCACCACAACACAGAGTGACCCGCTGGCGGAGGCTTTCGAGCGCCGCCGGATGCTTGCCCTGGGGATCATGGCTGTCGCAAGTTTGGGGGTCACGGTACTACTGCTGCAATTCCCAATGCAGCTTCCGTTTGGCGTGCTCTTGGCGGCGGCAGCGGTTGTCCTCTTCAGCCTGTTCAAACTCTATCGCTTATTCAGATCGTAACCCCCTCCCTTTGTACTGTCATTCCGCCAGCCCTGGCGGGCTTGGCTAGGGAGCGAAGCGATCGCGCAGCACTCCTGAAGGGAGAGAAATCTCTGCCTTGCCTTACACCAGACAACTTTTTATTGATTCACAAAGCCTCTCCCTGCGCTCTTTCCTTCACTCCATAACCTTCGCAGAGATCCTTCGCCCTTACAGGACCTAGAATGACAGATGGCGGTTTTCGCAGAAGGCTTTTTTTCATTTGGTAGCCGGAAGCATCTCAGTATCAACCAGTTATAAAACCACAAAGCCATTCCCCACATGCGATAATCGCCTGCCTCCAGACCAAAGCTTGTATAAAACCCCCAGCCCCTCTGCTTCAAGCCCTATAATCTGAATACCCACAGGGAAAAGGAGAACCACCAAATGGCAAATGTAAGCTTATACCTGAACTTTCACGGCGCCACCGAAGCCGCATTCAACTTCTATCGCACCGTTTTCGGCGGCGAGTTTGGTCCCATACAACGCTTCCGCGACACACCCGGCATGGAAAAACTGCCCGAGGGCGACCGGGGCAAAATCATGCACATCTCACTGCAGATCACCCAAAACATGACCCTGCACGGCACCGACACGCTGGATACGATGGGTCGCAGCCTCAACATGGGCAACAACATGTCCGTCATGCTCGAAGTGAACAGCAAAGACGAGGCGCAAAAATACTACAACGCACTTGCTGCCGGCGGCAGGGATGAGATGCCCCTGCAGGAGACCTTCTGGGGCGCCTACTTCGGCTCCTTCACCGACAAATTCGGCGTACCATGGATGATCGACTTTGAGCAAAATCCACAATAGGGGATGGATTTATTCTGCAAGCGACCGGAGCAGAATGGCTCCGGTCGCTTTATGTCTAAAAGACCTCAAAAAAACCTGTCACAAGTGACAGCTTTCCATCCCCCTGCCCATCCGCTATACTGAAAATGGCTGAATAAAATCCATCGAACTATTTGTTTCTTTTTGTTCCTGAAAGCTCCGTTTTTCTGAAACAAATCAACTTTTTGCCGCTCGGATCACCCGCTCATGCACCTGCCTTAACAACTCCGCGTCCATCTTTTCCACCACCCGGTCATAGGTCAGGTACCCGTTGATCTCGATCTCCACATCGGTGGTCTCGGTATAGATGGCAGCCATCAGCCCGCGCGGGATCAGCGGCATCAGCTCCTTCTCCAGCAGCTTCACGTAAGCCTCACTCAGCGCTTCCCGGCTGTCGTAAAAACGGTAACCGAATTTCTTCTGCGCATCCCACATATGCCCGGGGACCTTCAAACTGTAGCCGCCGAATTCGCTGATCACAAAGGCGCGCCCATCCGGTTTGGGGCGGAAGAGCCGCTTGAAGTAAATATGCCGGCTTTGGAAATCCCCGCCGCGCTGGTCGAACCAGCCCGAAGCGTGATCCACCAGCCGGGAGGGGTCGTACCCCTTCAGCCAGTCAGCCGTCTCGCGCGCATGGAACTGTCCCCAGCTTTCGTTGAAGGGCACCCATACCGCAATGCACGCGGCGTTGTAAAGGTGATCGACCATGCCCTGCAATTCGCTGCGGTACCCGGCGCGGTTGGCTTCATCTGCACGCCCAAAGCGCCTGAGATTGCGGGTGTCGTTGCGGTGGAAATCCATACTCAGGGCGAGGAAGGCGACCACCTCGCCGTCGATCAACCCGCCGTTGGGCATGTCCTGCCAGACGATCATTCCCAGCCGGTCACAGTGATAATACCAGCGCAGCGGCTCCACCTTGATGTGCTTGCGGATCATGTTGCAGCCGATCCGGCGGGTGTACTCGATGTCGAAGAGCATGGCTTCTTCATTGGGCGGAGTGTAAAGCCCGTCGGGGAAGTAGCCCTGGTCGAGCGGACCGTAGAGGAAGAGCGGTTCGCCGTTCAGGGTGAAGCGCGGGTGCCCCAGCTCGTCGGGCACCAGCCCGAAGGAGCGCATGGCGAAATAGCTTTTCACCTCGTCCAGGCGCCGTTCGCCCTGGTACAGGCTGAGGGTAAGATCGTAGAGGAAAGGGTCTGCCGGACACCAGGTGCGCGGATGCGGAATGTGCAGTTCAAGCGTATCTCCGGCGGGGGCATCGCCCCGGGCGATTTCGGCGCCATCCGTCCTGGCGCATGCGGCAAGATGCAGCCCGTCAGTGGAATCCGCGCCGCGCAGGTTCACCTCCACACGCAGAGTCTCGCCGGGCAGATCGGGGGTGATGCGCAGCGAAGCGATGCTGACCGCGGGCACGCCCTCCAGCCAGACCGTCTGCCAGATGCCTGAGATCGGAGTGTACCAGATGCCCTGTGGGTGGAGCACCTGCTTGCCGCGCTGCTGCATCTGCGTATCGGTCGGATCCCAGGCGGAGACGACCAGCTCGTTCTCCCCATCCCGCAGGTGCGGGGTGATGTCGAAGGTGAAGGGCAGGTATCCGCCGCGATGCTCGCCCAGGCGGGCGCCGTTCAGCAAGACCTCGCACAGGTAATCCACTGCGCCAAAGTGCAGCAGAACCCTGCCATCGGCGCCGGTCTTTTGCAGCAGGTTCGGGCGCGGGTCGGGCAGGGTGCGCCGGTACCATAGCTTGTCATCGGGCAGCAGTTCTTTCTGCACCCCTGATAGCAGCGACTCCACCGGGTACGGGACCAAAATCTCCCCGTCCCAGCTTTCCGGCTGCATACTGCTTTTAACGGTAATGGCATACTGCCAGGCGCCGTTGAGGTTGAGCCACGCCGGGCGTGCCATCTGCGGGCGGGGGTATTCGGGCAGGGGTATGGGCAGGGATGGGCTCCAGGGCGTGTGCAGGGTTTCAGGCATCAGGCTTCCTTTCCGGTGTGGACCCACACCGTCATGTTCGATCTTCCCCGGTTGCCCCACAGGAAGTAGGGGATCAGTGTCAGCCTCTGTCCGTCGGCACTGCGGGCGGCGATCTTCACCACGCCATCCAGCAGATCGGGGTCGCTCTCTGCGGTGAATGTGTGGGAGTCGAGGCGGATGGTGAAAATATCCATCCCCGGGTTGTCGATACTTTCCAGGCAGTACACCAGTGGACCGCGTGTTATCGCTGCCTTACCGCGGTGTCCCTTGACCCTGGGGTGGGCGTGCAGTAAGCGGATGGACATCTCGAAGCGGGTTTCGACCACATCCCCCGCCCGAATGGGCTGTCCGAGTGGCAGGAAGGCTGCCATGCGCGGGTCATATCCACCGGCAGTCGGGGCATACTGCATCGTGGGCGGCGGGGCGATCGCCAGCGGCTTTCCGTTGATGGTAATGGTGTAGTTTTGCGCCCAGGATGGCAGTCGCAGCCGGAGCTGGAAGCTGTGCTGCTCGGTGTCCTGTGGGGTGACCTCCACCACGTGCAGGCGGGTGAAGCCCTCCCATGGCAGATGCGATTCGACCTCCAGGCGGATTGCCAGATTGCCGCCGCCTTCGGCCGGCAGGTTGATCACCTGCTGCGGGATGGTGATGTACTGGTGCAGGTTCAACTGTCCGGGTCCGCTGGTGAAGAGATACTGCCCCAGGTTTGCCCAGGTGCGCGAAATGTTGGACGGGCAGCAGGGAATGGCGTACCAGGGTTGGCGGGTAACCCCACCCCGGCAGGCAAGTGGGTTGTTATACAGGTAGCTGTCCCCACGCAATCCCATCCCCACGGCGGCGGCGTTGTAAAGCTGCCATTCGAACAGATCACCGTATTGCGGTTTGTTGGTGAGTTTGCCCATTTCGGCGTTCCAGAACATGCTGCCCAGCGCAGCACAGGTTTCGGCGTAGGCGTATTCGGGGTCGAGTTCGTAATCGTTGCCAAAGCCCTCCAGGTCGGGCAGCGACCCGATGCCGCCGGTGACGTACATACGGCGCGTTACCATATGCTCCCAGGCACGTTCGAGCGGGGAAATCAGTGACTGGTCGCCGCTGATCTCTGCCAGCATGGCAGCTGCCGTCTCGAGATAGGCGAAACGTACCGAGTGTCCGACGGCGGAATGCTGCCGGCGGATGGGAACATGCTGCTGGAAATACTTGCCGCTGAGTGCGTTGGCATACCAGCGCAGGGTGGTGAACGGCGGTTTTTTTGCCTCGTTGTCGGGCGGCAGCTGGTAGGGGTGATGGTCGGGGTGCTCCTGCAAATAAGCCTGTTTCCGGTTTTGCACTTTCCGGGTGCGTCCCTCCACCTGAAGGAACTGACGGGCGACGGAGAGCGCAAACCAGCGAGATCTGCCGCGCTGCTCGAGGAACTGGCGCGCCATCTCAAGGTAGGCAGTGTCTTCCGGTGTCACCCGATGCAGGCGCAGCAGGGCGATTTCGATCTCCTGGTGACCGGGGGTATGATATGCGCCTTTGCCGCGGAAATCCGCCACAATGCGGTCGGCAGCCTGGCGGGCGATCACCAGCAGATCGGTTTGCCCGCAGGCTTCGAAGCGCGTCACCGCGGCTTCGATCAGGTGCCCGTGGCAATATAGTTCGTGCTCGATCTGCAAGTTTTGCCAGCGCACCCGGGGAAAGTGGATCTGGTTGTAGGTAAATATATATCCGTCCGGGCACTGAGTGCGACCGACCAGCCCGATGAAATCTTCCACCAGCCGGGAGAGGCTTGCATCCGGGGTGTCTCGCAGAATACGGCTGGCTGCCTCGAGCCACTTGTAGGCATCCGAATCGGCAAAGAACCACCCTTCACGAAAGCCCTGCGCTTCTCCGGCGGCGAGGCGAAAGTTGTGGATGCAGCCGGAATCTTCCAGTTGCTGCCACTGGTGAAAGATCGCCTGCCGGGCGTTGATCTCGCGGCGGTTGGTCCAGAAATCAGGCAGCATGGTCCTGCACCGGCTGATTGTGTTTTCCACGCAAAAAGGCAAGCGGAATCAGTCCGAGCAGCGCGATCACCGAACCCACCTGGAAGATGATCGGCACGGGGATGAACCCTGCCTCGCCATTGACGATGGTCGGAATGCCGTAAGTCTGGATGAGCCAGGAGCCAATGGCGGGCCCGATCACCATCGGAATGGCGATCCAAAAGATCATGCGGATGCCCAGGAATTTGCCGCGATTCTGTTCGGGAAGCAGGTCCTTTAACCAGGCGACCGAAGCGATGGATACCGCCACCGAAAATGCCTGCCAGATGAAACCGGTGAGCGCCAGTAGCGGGAGCGTATTGACCAGCGAAAGTAGAATGCCGCCGATGGAGCTGGCCACAATGGCGATGGCGAGCATGGCTTTCTTGTTCCAGCGGTCGGCAAGGATGCCAAATGGGATGGCAACAATTGCCGAGCCAACCATCACTGCGCCGCCGATAATGCTGAATTCGCTCTTGGTGACACCAATATAATTTTCGAGGTAGACAATCATGTAAGGAAAGGAAACTTCCATGCCGGCGCTGGTGACCATGATGAAAAGCAGCAGAATGAACAATTCCCGATTGCTGCGCAGGGTGTCGAGGTTGAACAGGCTGGCAAACTCGGACCAGAAGGGCGGTCGGGTGGACTCCGTTTCCGGTTGCGGCGCATCATGCAGGAAATAGCCGGCGATCAAACCGGTGACCACCACAACGCCGCCGAGTACGTAGAAGAAGATGAAATATCCCACCGCGTCAATGAGCATGCCCGCGGCGACCATGGCAACGATCTGGGCGATGAACACGCTGAGGTTGAGTACACCTTCCACTCTGCCGCGCTGGTCACTGGTGGCAATATCTGTCGTCCAGGCGTTGAAGGCGGCATCGTTGGCGGTGGAACCGAAGAAAGTCATCAGCGAGTCGGCGATCACCACCATCACCACTGCCAGACTGGTGACCTTGATATAGGCAACCGTGGGGAAAAGAATGGTGGAAATGCCCCACAGGATATAGCCGAAGAGGATGAACGGACGGCGCCGTCCCCAGCGGGAACGGGTACGGTCACTGAGGGTGCCCATCAGCAGGGTGGTCAGCGTGGCGGTGATGGCGCTGGCGGCGACCATCCAGGCTACCGGGCGCGGATCAGGCGTGATGGTATCGTATACAAAAGTGTTGAACCAACTGTTCTCCACCGCCCAGGCAATCTGTCCGGTGGTGGCGAGGGCGATAATAATAACCCAGGTGGCAGGAGTGATACGGGAAATGGCTTTCATGATCTGTGGGCACCTTTCTACAGGCGGATATGGGTTAATGATACAGGAAAATATTGCAGGCAGTATGATGTTGCCGTGCATGGAAGATTTGCGAGATTATACAAAATGAGTGAATAATCCGATTATACGGGGGAAAATAAAATAAACGAATGATCCGATTTTTTCAAGGAACATTTTAAATGAGAATTATTTATAAATCATTTCTATTAATATTCTTACTTTTTATAATCGCGGCATGCGCTGAGAACCAATCCGATATTTCCTCAGGGGTTCTTCAAAATAACCTGGAGAAATGGCAGGAGATGGGAATTAAAGACTACAGAATAGAGGTGATGGCGGTAAATAGTATCTGGCATGCACAAAAAAATTCACTCACAGTGATGAATGGTTCTCCGACAGATTCTGATAGTGTTTGTTTTCCTGCTCCAATGGAAGTTGGAACATGCATCATAAATTCATTTAATGTACACGACTTTCAAGTAGAGGGATTATTTGACAAAACGAAAGAAATGTTGGAAAGCGATGGATTTGTAAATACAAAAATAAAATATGATCCTGATTTTGGTTTTCCAGTTGAAATTTCTTATGATGATCCGGCTGTTGCGGACGACGATTGGTCCTGGCAGGTGATTTCGTTTACTCAGATATCAGACAAGTAGATTGTTGACGAAGTTAAGCGATCATCCCATCAATCTGGCTTTGCGGTTTTTCCTTGAACTCGCCGCACTGGCGGCATATGCCCTGTGGGGGTGGAGGATGGGAGAAGGAGTATCCAGCTGACTGCTGGCAGCCGGTTTGCCGCTCATCATGGCTGCAATCTGGGGCACCTTCCGTGTTCCCAATGATCCTGGCAAAGCACCCATAGCGGTATCTGGCGCAGTCAGGTTGTTATACGAATTCCTCTTTTTTGTGGTGTCTGTTCCATCTTCCAAAAGCTGAAGAAAATATGTGGGCATGGGCTTTTACGGTGCTTTCGGTCCTGCATTACCTGACTTCTGTGGATCGTATGACACGTTTAATGCATTATCGAGCTTAATTCCCCTAAAAAATGGCAAATAGTTGCAGTACAATAGAACGGGTCGAGGTGAATAATCATCAGCCCGATCATATATCATAGTTAAAGTTGAATCATGCCGCGAAACAAAAATCTTGAAACCATTCTTAATCAACCGGAAGTAAAACAACAAGCAGCCCGTTCTGAGGTGGAAGAATACCTGAGTGTTAAACAACAACGCAGGTGGATCTTCCCCAGAGCCGCCCTGGTGGGGGCGGGCGCCGGACTGGTTGCACTGGCTTTCAGGGCCGGGCTGACGGGTCTGGACGCGCTTCGCAACCAAATCATTTTGGAGGCGAAATCCAGCCCGACAATGGGATGGGTCTTCCCGGTGTTGTTCGCGATGACGGGCGTGTTGATTTCCGTCTTCCTGGTAAAAAGATTTGCCCCTGAAACTTCCGGGAGCGGTATTCCGCACCTGGAGGCGGTACTTCACCGCCTGCGCAAACTGGATTGGAAAAGGGTACTGCCGGTGAAATTTTTTGCCGGTATCGCCGCCATCGGCGGCGGACTGGCGTTGGGGCGGGAAGGTCCAACCGTACAGATGGGTGGGGCGATCGGGGATGCGATTGCACGATTGCTCAAGGTCACCGAACGAGAACGGCTCACCCTTATCTCTGCCGGCGCCGGCGCGGGGTTGTCGGCTGCCTTTAATGCACCTCTTTCGGGTTTGATCTTTGTGTTGGAAGAGGTGCGGCGGGATTTTCAGCCGATTGTGTTTGGGGCAGCTTTTGTTGCCGCAGTAATTGCCGACATCATCGCCCGGGTAGGTTCGGGACCCTTCCCGGTTTTTGCTGTGCCCAGTTATCCGGTTCCGCCTCTGGCATCCCTGTTCGTTTTTGCCATCCTGGGTGTTGCGTCCGGCTTGCTGGGTGTCGTTTTCAACCGCAGCCTGCTGGGTGCACAACAGTTGCTTTCACGGATTCCCCAAAAGTGGTACTTCCCCGTAATTGGGGCGGTGGGCGGTCTGGTGGGCTTGATTGGCTGGTTCAATCCGTTGTTGATCGGAAGCGGGCATTCTCTGGCTGAATACACATTGAAGGGTAATACAGCCCTGATGCTGATCCCGCTTTTTTTTGTGATCCGGCTGTTGCTCACTACAACCAACTATAGTACCGGCGCGGCAGGCGGTATTTTTGCGCCGTTGTTGGTTTTGGGTGCATTGCTGGGTCTGGGCGTGGGTGAGATTGCACACCAGATTGCTCCGCAGATTGTGCCCATTCCGGGAGTTTTTGCCGTGGTGGGGATGGCGGCATATTTCACTGCCATAGTTCGGGCGCCACTGACGGGTATTATGCTGATTGTGGAAATGACCGGAAATTACTCGCAAATGCTGCCGCTTTTGGTAAGCTGCTTTTCAGCGTACGTGGTGGCGGAATCGCTCAAAGATCTGCCGATCTATGAGGCGCTTCTGGAAAGAGACCTGAAACAGGCGGGGATCACCAATGTATTGCAGGATCCGGCTGTGTTGGAGTTTACCATACAGATGGGCGCGCCGTTTGCAGGTCAACCCATCCGTTCATTGGGACTGCCGCCAGGCTGCATCATTATCCGCTGTACCGATGGAAAGCGTGAGTGGGTGCCCAAGGCGAATACCCGTCTGGAACCGCACATGCGCATCACCACGGTGGTTGCCCCGGAAGCTGCCGATGGAATGGAAATGCTGCGTAAAGGGTGTACAGCTGAACTTGGCCAATCTGCGACTTAACAGGTAGAGATCAAGGTGGAGGGGAAAATGAATATCATCTTGTGGGTGATTCAAGCAATTGTTGCCGTTAAATTGATCACGGTGGCCGTTACACATGGAATGCAGCAATCCCGCGAGGTGATGCAGACCGCCATCGAGAAAATGGGCGGCAATTCGCGCATGCTTTTATGGGGAGTGGCGATAGCCAGTCTGCTGGCTGCCATTGGCGTCCTTTTGCCGGTGCGGTTTGGTATGTATCCGCTGATCTATGCGGCGTTAATCCTGCTGGCATCCATCCCTTTTCACCTGCGCTGCCGCGAAAAGCCCAAAGTATTCGTCAGCCTGGTCCTCTTTTTACTGGTGGCGGCTGTGTTTTATGGGCGCTGGATCCTGTATTTATAATTGTTTCTGTTTCAGCTGATTGACTGCGGGCAATCGTATCTAAATTTATTTTTCTAAACTGTTTTTCTCTCTTTCCCGATTAGGGAAGTCGGGGCGACGGGCAAAAGCTATTGTAAATCCAATAAAAAACAAGATGCAATCGCCCATGGGTTGACTGCGGGGCAAATTGGGTGCCTCAAAAACTATGGTATGATGATAAGTGACATCCCGACCATAGATTTTGTAAATACATACTGCGCCCATCAATCTCATAGAAGTAAATTTAATTTCACTATATTTTGCCCGGTTGGTTGCAGTGTCGTTGAACCAAACCGGCAGCCATTCCACAAAAAGGAGGTCAAGATAATATGGCAGGAATTGCGGGCATATCAGAGCCCGGTAAACAAACTCAGGTAAATAAAATGGTGGAGAGGATTTACACACGGGGGAAAGGTCATCAGAAGGCAATCGAAACACCTTTTGTTACAATGCAGGCAGTCTGGTCGGATGCCGAACGCGGACGAAAATCAGATTTCTTACAGAAAAATGCAGTATGGGATGGCGTTAATCTGCCGGAGGATTTGCCCGAAGAACTGCCGGGATGGAATGAACCATTTGCGCTGGCAGCCGCCAGCGAGGATGGGTTTATCCTTGCCAGGGATATGCTGGGCGTCAAACCGCTTTATTATGGCAAGGTGGATGACGCGCTTGCATTTGCATCGGAAGTAAAAGCCTTACTGGCAATCACAAACGACATCCATGAGTTCCCGGCTGGATCATGGTACACACCGAAAAAAGGCTTCCAAACCTTTAGCAAACTTGAACCGGGAATTCCCTTGAGGGAAGGTCCGATGTCGATTGCCGACGAATTGCGAAAAAAACTTGATGCGGCCATCGAATGCCGGGTGGTCTCTGACTCGATGGGCAGCTGGCTTTCCGGTGGTGTGGATTCTTCGGTAATTGCCGTATTAGCCCGCAAGTATGTCAACGAGTTTCACTCATTCGTCAGCGGCGTATCCGGTGCGGATGATATTAAATACGGTACCGAGATGGCAGAATTTCTGGGGACGACCCATCATGTAATCACTGTCAACTTACAGGATATGCTGCGGGTCTTGCCCGAAGTCATCTATCACCTGGAGTCGTTCGATGCCCTGCTGGTACGTTCGTCCGTAACCAATTACCTTACCGGCAAGGTGGTATCCGATTATGTGGGTGCTGTGTTCTCCGGTGAGGCAGGCGATGAGTTATTCGCCGGCTATGATTACATTAAACAAATACCCGAAAAGGAAATTACCGCAGAGTTGCAGGATATTACACTGCGGCTGCACAATACGGCTCTCCAGCGGGTGGATCGCAGCGCCTATGCCCATGGCGTCATGCCAATGGTCCCCTTTACGGATACCAACGTTGTGGAATACGCTTTCCGTATTCCGGCAAAGTACAAGGTATACCGCGAAGGTGAAAAAGCTACCGAGAAGTGGATTCTACGCAAAGCGGTGGATGGATTGGTTCCGGATTCGATCCTTTGGCGTCCAAAAGCCAAATTCTGGCAGGGGGCGGGCGTTCGCGAAATATTGCACGATCACGCAGCAAACGCGATCAGCGACGCAGATTTTGCCCGTGAGCGGAAACTACCCAACGGCTGGAGCTTGCACAGCAAGGAAGAGTTGATGTATTATCGCATCTTCCGCGAGCAGTTTGGCGAGTTGCCCAGCCTGGACTGGATGGGCCGCACCAAAGGCGCACCTGTGGAATAAAAAATTTCTAACATAAAAGGACTGCCCCGATGGGCAGTCTTTTTATGTTGCCTTTACAGGTTAGACAAAATCAAGTATCCATCCATTCAGCGCGCTAGAATGTGATTCGAAATCCCCGCACAGTTTCCACTTATCGTTGGCTTTGGGGAGTTGCGCCATCACCGATTTATTCAAATTTTCCGATCAGATTTTGATCTGATCCCTGGGAAGGAACGGTTATGTTAAACAAGAAAACCCAACCTTTGCGCGATGTGCATGCCTCACTTCTTACCGGTATTGAAAGCCTCCGCATGGCAGGCGATGTACTCGATGAAGGGATGCTGAGCTATGAAGTGCAACAAAAACTGGATGAGGCTTATGGATTTTTGACAAAAACGCTGCAACCGCATTCCAATGCAGAAGAGATGACAATTTACCCGGTCATACAAAAAGTGATGGGCAATCCCTTGGCAACGGATACCATGATTTATGATCACAAAGAGATTGCCAGCCTGACCCAACAGCTGATTATGCAGCGATCGCAAATACTGAATCCGGTTTTAACACAAACATCGGCCAACTCTTTGCGCAGAGTACTGTATGGTCTGTACACTTTAGTCAAGATGCATTTCGCAAAAGAAGAAGAAATCTACCTGCCGCTGCTGGATATTTATTTGAAAGACGATGAGGCGGCGATCATGTTCACCGAACTGGAGGCAGCGAGCCAAGGGGAGATACTGCAGGAAGCATAGAAGGTATCACAGCCCGGTTCGTGTATATAAGCACAACGCTTTCGTTGAGTTGGGAAAGCGCTGTGCTTTTGATTGTTAGATGGCTGAAGGATGAAACCTTTTCTGATGAGCGGTTCTCCATCGGTTGCCGACCAGAGATGCGATCCACGTGGCGGGAAAAATCGACCCGGCTGCCCGAAGAAATTGGTTGATCCGGCCGGGGATGACAACCGGTTTGTTCCGTAGAGCAGCATCAATGGCGGCTGCCGCAACCCTGCCGGTGTCGCGGGTGGTCGCGTATCCCATCCACCCCTGCGCTTCGATTGCCTCGATATTGGTCTGCGTGGTGGGCATGCCGGCAGGGCAGAGGACGGTGACGCTTGCGCCCGTCCCCTTTAATTCCTCACGCAGGGCAAGCGAAAAGTTGAGCAGGAATCTCTTGGATGCCGCATAGGTTGCTTTGACCGGCATGGGGTAGAAGGCTGCCAGACTGGCTACATTGATAATTCGAAATGGGGTCAGTGGGTCGCGTAGCTGGAGGAGGCGATGCGTCATTTCCAGCGTGTTTTCCACATTCAGGCGGACAATGGTGGATATCCATTCACGGTTCTGGTCAGTGAAAAGCCCTTCATAATCCAAACCGGCAACATTGATCAGGCAGGAGAACTTTCCAGCATACTCCTCCAGGCTGGTGAAGAAAATTTCACGAGCTGATGGATCCACCAGGTTGCATGCCTGATAGTAAGTGCGGACGTTATAGATTTTATTCAGACTATTTGCCAGTATTGCAAGCTGTTCTTCATTAATATCTGTCAGATACAGATCCCAGCCGCAGGCAGCGCATTCCAATGCGAATGCTTTCCCCAGTCCACCGGTAGCTCCGGTGATCAGCGCCAGGCTGACGGGTGTATCCAAATTATTCAAGGGCGGAAGTTTATTATACATGGTTGATCTCCGAGTTGTTTATTCCACACATGTGGGCAGATAGCGCCCACAATCGGGTTGCGTTATTTGCATCCAATGCCCGGGCGGCGGGCTTTTTGGGGAACCCATCCTTCCAGTAAATTGCGCCGGGATAGGCTTTGAGTGGTTGGTCGAAAATGGCGACAATCCCACGAGCTGATTGTGCCGGCGTCACGCCTCCCTTACGGCGGATGCTCCAAATCCAGCGCGCAAGCAAGGGAGTCCCCTTGAAGGCAATTTCAGTACTGACCAAACCGGGATCGGCTGCATAGGCACGGATTTTTGAATCGAGCCCCACCAGGTGGTTTAGTTCAACGGTAAAGAGGACATTGGCCAGTTTCGACTGGCTGTAGGCGGTTAATCCGCTGTATGTACGGTGCATTTGGACGTCCTGCCAGTGGATGTTTGTCCATGAATGATTCTCGCTGCTTACCGTAATCACTCTGGCTTGTGGAGCAGCCTGCAAAAGTGGAAGCAACTGGCGGGTAAGCAAAAAGGGAGCCAGATGATTGACCGCCCATTGCGTTTCGATACCCTCGGCAGTTTGGGTAAACCAAAAGACAAAAGTACCGGCGTTATTGATCAGGGCATCCAGATAGGGATGATCCCATTCCTGTAATGCACTTGTAATTTGGGGAACGAGCGCATGTATGTTTTGCTGTAATGACAGATCGGCAACGAGATATTTCACCCTGCTTTGTGGGTACAATTTGTGGAAACGGGCTTCACACCCCTGGCATTTTTCCGGTGAGCGACCAATGCCAATGATGTTCGCATTACGCTGCAATAACTCTTCGGCAATTGCCAGCCCGATACCGGAAGTAGCTCCGGTGACCACGACATTCTGATTGGTGGGATTTTCTTTCATTCGATTTCCATTCCTGACTGCATATTTCGATCACGCGTGTTGATGCGCTGTTTATATTCCCCAGCAGGATGGATTGTCATCGGTAAATGGATGGAATAGGGGGGTGGATTCAATTCTCCACCCCCCTATCGTGAGCATCAAATAGATTTCTTGAGGGCTACTACTTCAATATTCCCAGTTCGTGTGCCCGGTTGACAGCCTGCACCCGACTCTGGACGTTCATTTTTGTATAGATATTATTGATGTGAGTCTTTACAGTGCTTTGCGCAACGGTTAACCGGCGCGCAATCTCGGCATTTGTCAGCCCAGCGTTGATTAGTTGTAGCACTTCGATCTCCCGCAGGCTGAGGGGTTCGACCAGACCGGGAAATACCGTTGCGGTGATCACGGCACCTTCTCTGTGGATGGGACGGAAAATTCGTTCGGATATCCTGGACCATCGCAAGGACAGTCCCAGCACAACCAGCAAAATGGGCACCATGATTTGAATGAATAATCCGCCGGCAATCGCACCGAATATGGCAAAGAAGGCTGCCCCCAGAATAATGGCACCCTGGGCGCTTAGTAGAACCACCCCTGGAAAATGCAGGTACCGATTGGCAAGAATAGTCCCCAGACCGGCGCCGGGGAAAATGAGCAGCCAGGCGTATGCCCAGGCATCCCAATCTCCGGTGAGTACGTTCATCAGAAAGATGATGCCCAGGGTAAGCAGCAGGCAGCCGGGTATATACAGCCAGGGTGCCCAGAAATAGTCCGATTTGTAAATGATTACCAGAAGAATAAATGCCGCCCCCAGAGCAAGAAAAATCAATGGCAGATAGATCATCGTGCCGTTATCGGTGAAGATGGTAATGCCCAGCAAGATTAAGCCGGCAACGATCAGAACAATGCTGGTGATTCTTGCCGTTTGATTTCCCTGATTCTTCTTCACGATCTATTCCGTTACCTTCTCTTTGATAATTATATCCGTCTATTCCTTATCGCCAAACGCAGGGTGTAGCAAAGTGTATCAATACAGGTCGGTTAACTGTAACAGCAATAATGGGGAACCCTTTCGTGATAGTTGACGTTTCAGACATTAATATCATAAGATTATTGTTATAAGGAGCGGAGATGAACACGAAACATTTCTTACTGACTGCGGTGCTGGTGATGGCGACAACAGCCGGTCTTGCAGGTTGTAAATCGACAAACCCATTAGATGGAACTGACTGGGTGTTGGCCGGTTTGAATGGCGTATCGGCTTCCGCGGAGACTACCGTGATCATTGCTTTTGATGACGGCAAGGTCGGCGGTACAGATGGATGCAACCGATACAGTTCGGGTTATTCTGTGAAGGGGAGCAATATTACCGTAGATAAGAATGTCACCAGCACCCTGATGGCTTGCTCCGGGGAAATTATGAACCAGGCGACGCAATTTGTGCAGGCGCTGATGGATACGAAGCAATTCCAAATTACTGATAATCGACTGACACTCATGGATGGAGAGAAAAATCCCCTGGCGGTCTTTGTGAAACAGGATAAAACACTGGGCGGAACTTCTTGGAAGGTCACCGGCTATAACAATGGACAGCAAGCAGTCATCAGCCCGCTAGAGGGTACAGAAATCACCCTCGATTTCAGTCAGGATGGCAAAGTAAGTGGAATGGCAGGTTGCAACAGATACACGGCAAGTTATTCGGTAGATGGACAATCCATTGTCATCGGTCCGGCAGCCAGCACCAAAATGATGTGCCTGGAGCCTGCAGGCGTGATGGAGCAGGAGAGTGCATTTTTGCAGGCGCTGTCAACGGCAGCCACTTTCCGGCTGGAAGGGGATCAACTTGAGCTTCGTTCAGGGGATGGTGCCATAGACATTCAATTGGTACAAACACAATAATCGCTCTCATTACCTGTCACTCAGCTTTACTCGCAGCTTATATGAAATATAGTATGGTAGGAAAGGCACGATAAAAGAAAAAAATGCTGAATTGCTTGCTTTGAGAAAAATTAGGATGGGGTGATCGATTAGGTTACAAGCTGCGGAAGGTCCTCCTTGGCAAGAGATATTCTTGGCAATAAAGTGGATCTGATCAAACCTTGGGTACATTGAACGACTATTGGGTTTTTCTGATATAATCCAAATTGTCCAGAAGGAATGGACTTACTATCGCAACCCTGAAGCGACAGCGCTTTCAGGGCATTTTTTTATCCAGGGGAGGATTATGCTATGAAATTTGAAAGATATACAGACAGGGAATTGAGAATCACAGCCATGTTGTATGCCACAAGAAAGGATGTTGTGGCGACGGTAAAAAAAACAGGGAGGTTACCGGATGTGATTCCCCTGGGTGGTTTCCCAATCGCGATGCGTATTTTAATCGAACAGAGAGGCACTGATCCGCAACTAACGGAAGTTGAGAAAATGGTTTATGATGCCATTATACGTTGCGGGAAACTTCCGGGCGGGGGAGTGCTATTAGTAGATCGGGAGGACGATGGCGAAGATGATGACGAGTAAAGGTTAATTTGTAATATCTCCCGCCTTCTCAAATTCAGGAAGGCGGGAGAGTTTGACAAATAAACCATACGATGTAGTATATTGTTTGCAAGATATGCTTGCAAAGAGCGGGGTGTATGGATAGATTTTCAAAAACGATTGAATGGTTACTTGAAGAAGAAGATCCCGGTGTTCGACATCTCGTTTTAAGGGACCTTGAACATCTGGATATTAACGATGCCCAACTGGTTGATGTCAGAATAGCCGCCCACCGGCATGGCGCAATTGCCACTGTTTTGGATGCCATGCACCCTGATGGTTATTGGGTGGAACCCGGACCGGGTTATTCCCCAAAATATCGTTCTACAGTTTGGGCGGTGATCATGTTGGCGCAGATGGGTGCCAGTTTGGACGAAGACGAACGCATTCAACGGTCTTGTATGTACCTATTGGAAAACAGCCTTACCCGTTTCGGACAGTTCACCATGAGCGGCGCGCCCTCAGGGACAATTGCCTGTCTGCAGGGCAACCTGTGCTGGGCGTTGATTTCTCTGGGTTGCATGGATGAACGCCTGAAAAAGGCGTACGACTGGTTGTCGCGAAGCATTACCGGTGAGGGTGTTGCTTCATCAACGGATAAAAATTCACCGTTGCGCTATTATGCATCCATTTGTGGTCCCAATTTCGAATGCGGCGCGAATTATAAATTGCCCTGTGCCTGGGGCGCCCTGAAAGAGCTGTTTGCATTGAGTGTTTGCCCGCAGGGATGGCAAACATCCATCTCGCGTAAAGCCATTCAACTTGGCGTGGATTTTCTGTTCAGCATTGACCCTGTCACGGCAGGTTACCCATCCGGGGGAACCGGAAAGCCCAGCCAGAGTTGGTGGAAGTTGGGCTTCCCTGTGTTTTACGTTTCAGACGTATTGCAGGTTTTGGAAGTGCTGTCGGCATTGGGATACAACAACGACCCCCGGCTGAAAAATTTGGTCGACTTCATCTTGAAAAAAATGGATACGGAGGGACGTTGGAAGATGGAATATGACCTGAGCGGAAAAACCTGGGTGGACTTCGGTCCGCTCAAACAACCCAATAAATGGGTCACGCTGCGCGCATTGCGCGCGCTGGAACAGAACCGGACATTGCTGGAAGGGTGAGAAAAAAAGGATGGAAGAGATCATTTCACGTTGTGGTTTTCGTTGTGATCTGTGCATGGCATACCAGCCAAACCTGGTGGAAAATCCGGAAAATGCAGAGATACTCAGTGACGGTTGGTTTAAATATTTTGGTTTTCGGGTCAAGCTGGCGGATATCCATTGTAAAGGATGTCTGAATTTGGCGTTCGAACCTCTGGATAATGAATGTCCCGTCAGACCATGTGCGCTGGAAAGGCAGTATGCCACCTGTGCGGAATGCGATGAATTTCTATGCGATAAGCTAAAAACCCGAATTGTGGATCGGTTGCAAATGGAAAAGAAGCTGGGATTTTCAATCCCTGAAGAAGATTATCGCAAGTTTGTTTTGCCGTATGAAAACAAGCTTCGATTGATGAAACTTCGCAACGCGATGTAGCTGGTTTTCCAGTATCTTTTAGCTTTCAGCTGCAACCTTCTTTTGATCTATGGAAGAAGAAGGTGCCGAAGATATTTTTCGTGGATCACGGGATAAAATTCTGTAGATGGATAGGAATAAGGTAGACCCTCCCGTAATCCAGTAAATCGAAGTTGCCCATATTGTATTCGTGTCAGATCCGGAAAAAACACCGTGAATCAAAATTACCACATAAGCAAGAAAACCAAGATAATGGATCAACCTCCATGTCTTGTAGCCAATCCGTTTTTTAAGATAATAACTTATCACCAAAACCGACCAAAGAATTAGGGCCATTTGACCCAACCCGACCCAAAAAGGACGGTATTCTATGAACGTAAAGGGTATCAATATATTAATTAATTTTGCCTGAATAAACCGATCACCAAGAATGATTACCCCGTGAAATACTCCCAGTGTAAGACCAAGCAAGCTCAAAAACAGATGCAAATCATTTGCGGTGAATGCTCCCGGGAAAAACTTTGATAATTTGGTGGAAAGCAACACACCTAGAAGAATTGAAATCCAAAGTGTAAGATACGCGATTACAGCCGTACTGCGAGAAAGAAACCAGAATATAAATTTCTCGTCGCCAATAATGGATTGCACCATGCCAGGCAGCATTGGGCGGATTATCAGTAACGAAATAAGCAAACCCAAGAGTAATGCGCCTGATGCAAGAGACAAGATATAAATTGGTGAATTTCCACTAATTTCGGGGAGCTTGCTTTCTGAGTTCATAAGTATTCAACCATCCTTTCGAGTTCTTGAAACCCGGGGGTTTTGATCGCTTCTTCGTTCCGCAAGAATACCAGAGCCTCCATAGCATGCTGAGTTGAAAGCCATGTTAGCCCCTGTCTGGAACCAAGGATGTTGATCATTTTTGCTCCATACTCCGCCTGAAGTACATCTTTCGCGATCACTGTCGCCGATAGAACGTCTGTATCCGATGAAGTATTCGTACGGGGATCCAGAATATGGTGATATTCAATGCCTTTATGGTTCCACTTGCGTTTGTTTCTACCGGAAGTGGCAATACCACAATCGGTGATGGCAACTTGGGTATATTCTTCCTGTGGTTTTACAGGGTTTTCGATGCCGATCACCCAATATGGATTGCCTTCCGGCATGCCGGCGATGGCGATATCTCCCCCGGCATCAACCAATACAGGGCCTAAATGAGAGAGCGAGCCGAGAACCTGGTGACTGGCCCAACCTTTTCCCACTCCACCAAAATCGAGATGAATTCCGGGTGGTAAAAGGATGCACTTCTCCTCCGGTTTTATAATTATCTGATCAGATATATTTTGAATTCTGGTGTCCCCGTAAAATTCCTCCGGGTAAAATGTATTAAGAGCGTCAAAAGAATGGTTGTATCCCAGTGCATTCAATGTATCGAATACACCGGGAGTGATCAATCCATCACTATTTCTTTCATTTTTCAAACTTAACTGCAACACGTCCCACATTACTGAACTTATTGCGACAAGCTGCCCCCCCGATTGATTTAGCCGTGATAACTCACTATTCGGGCGAAATCTACTTAACACGTTTTCCCATTCGTCAAACCAGGATGGAGTAGCATATAGGACCTCCTCCTTTCCGGGCGAGCAGTCCAACTGTATCAACACTTCGGTGCCCATCGCATGAAATTCAATTTGATACATTATGACGCCCTGGACGTTGCAGATGACTTTTTCTTTGTGCTGGATTTATTCGCACTGTTTTGAGGGTTCGAATTGATATTTACAGTTTGAATCTGCACAGATTGAATTGCCGGCGTTGCGGTGGGCAATGCGGAAACATTGCGAAGGGGTTGTGGCGTTTCGACCGCTGGAATCGACGCTATGTCTATGGATGAATTAAGGGAAGCGAGTGTTGGCAAATAGTTCACGTGAAATACGGCTCCTTCTGTCTGATTATCGTTTTGAGCACCATTTACGTAATTACCAATGGTTTGGTTCGATATTGAACTCCAGAGCCCGATAACACCCATCACTGCACCGGATGCAAGGAGGGCTTTGATGCCTGTTAGAACAATTGCTGGCGGTTTTGTTTTGAATAGCTGGCTCATATTAAATTCCTGAAATTTTATAAGATATCCTGGTTAATCATCATCAATTTCATGATCACCATCGTCTGAGTGGGATGGTTTATTCTTTTTTGTATTCGAGTTGGTATCCTCGTTGCTGGCTGTTGAAAAACCAGAATAAACCGGTTGATATTGAACAAGCGACAATACTTCACCTCCCAGGCTTATGTAAACCTGATCACCTGATGCGAACGAGACCAGAAAAACAGGTGTGGTATCCAGAAGTGTTCTATTAACTGAGACTACCAGGCCACCCTGCATATAATTTACCGCTTCAAATAAAGCTTGTTTCTCGTCGATAACCGGTGAAGCGCCGCCTGTGAGAGAGTTGTAAAGGATTTCTCCATTTACGGCATCAATATAAACAATCGTCCCGTCAACAAACTTTACCTCAAAGGATTGTTTCCCGTTGTAAACAACCAACTCACTGTGTCCGGAAATCTGATCTAAAGATTTATCCGTAGCATTTAATGCAAGCGAAATTGCATCTTCGGTTACGAGCGTTTCGGGTGAAGAAAGAAGGGCATCGATATTTGATGCAGTTTGCGCGCTAGTGATAATGGTATTCGCCTGATCAATTCTTGAATTAGCCTCGGTAACCATTTGTTCGTATGCCTGCTGTTGGTCAAGTATGGTCTGTTCAAGTTCAGCAACTTGCTGGCTGGTTTTTGCTGTGTTTGCAGCTTTGACGATAGTGCCAATTGTTCCCAGCACTATTGCTGTAATCACCAACGACAGGATTAGAGGAAGTTTTCTCATTTTTTCTCTCCTATAAAAAGCAATAATAGAAGCATACTGTTCTTGATTAAGCATACCTTTGAGAAAACCTTCCAATTTTCCAATCAAATTCCAATCTTTTCATGCTAAACTCAAAATCAAGGGTTGATTTGGTCGAGGGTATGCAAAAATATGCGATTGTTATTGATTGAGGATGATAAACGTCTCGCGGGTTTAATCAAACGGGTCCTTGAGGAAGAGCATTATAAAATTGATGCTGTTCACGATGGGCGCGAAGGCTTGGAGCTTGCTACACGAGGCATCCATGAATTGGCTATCATCGATTGGATGTTACCTGGTAGAGATGGTCCTTCGATTATTCGCGAGATACGAAACTCCCGCTTGAATATGGGTATTTTGATGCTAACAGCACGGGACCAAATGGAGGACAAAGTATCCGGATTGGATAGCGGCGCGGATGATTACCTGATTAAGCCCTTTACATTTGATGAGTTATTGGCTCGATTGCGTTCTATCAGCAGAAGGCTATCCCCTAAATCGCCCGACCCAATGGAAATCAGGGTGGGAAACATCATCATGGATTGTGCCGCTCGTCGTTTGAGACGTAAAGAAAAGAATATTGAATTATCAAGCACAGAATGGGATCTCTTGGAATTTATGCTTCGAAACGCGGACAATACTTTAACGAGGCAGAAGATCCTCGATTATGTGTGGTCTTATGACAGTAACGTAAGAATGGATTTGGTGGATGTTTACATCTCTTACCTTCGGCAGAAAATCAAAGTGGCAGGTTTAATCGACCCCATTCAAACTGTTCGAGGCGTTGGGTATCGATTGGATTCGAATAATGCTTAATAAATTGCGTATCCAGCTTACTGCCATCTTTCTTTTTGCCGGAATATTGTTAATCGGTGTATTAGGCGGGTATTTATATTTCCGCCTGGATGAATATTTTCGAAATTCAACTGATTTGGCATTGAAATATCGCCTCGCGTTGGAATTACGGAATCTTCAAGCCCCCATATCTCCTGAAATTGAAGAAGCAGAAAAAGATTATCTATCCCGATCACAAACCGAAGGAAAGCTGCCCACTCCCACTGTTATTGCTGGTGAAGCTGAAGAAAGCGATTTTTATTTAGAAAATACTCCCACTTCAATTGTGACGCCATCATCCACAACTATGCCGACAAAGCCATCACCTGGCGGTGCAGATGATGACGAAGACGAAAAAGAGGAATCAAGGTTGGGTAATACGAAGCTGAGTTCTTTGGCGGATGCCTCCATTATCCATAGTGGGAAAGTAATTCTGGGGCAAGAAACCAATATTGCTACGATTACGCCGATCGTTATTCTACCTGAAGGGAAAAATGAGCATACAGAGAACGATGATGATCTATCATTCGACACGGAGCTGACAACAATATTTATATCTTTTATCCCATCCAAAGGTTCTACTCTCCCTGCGTCATTCTCAAACACTTCCCCTTACCCTGTTGATGGCGGTGGAGTTTTGGCTGCTCTTGCAACCGGCATGGATTTTAGAACATCCATTGCAATTGATGGAACACCGATCAGATACCTGACTTATAAAACGGAAAATATAAAAGATATTGACTTTATTCAGCTCGGGCGAAGAATTGATGATCAAGTGAGATTTAAAAATGATTATTTATCCAATATAGCAGTGATCAGTTTGGTGTTATTGCTGCTTATTGGCATTGGAAGTTGGTGGTTGGCGGGTAAGGCGGTTATCCCTACGCAAAAATCTTTGGATCAACAGCAGGCATTCATTGCGAATGCAAGCCATGAACTGCGTACACCTCTCACTTTAATCCGAGCCAGTGCTGAATTAGCCGGGAGAGGTGTCACCTCAAAAGAGCAAAAAGGGTTGATTAATGATGTTTTGATGGATGTAGATTATTTGACCAAGTTGGTTGAGGATCTATTATTGTTATCGAGGTTGGATAGCAAAAAGATCAGCATCAATCTCAAGACTGTGAATCTGAATGAAATATTCATGGATCTACAACGCCAATATAATTTGCTGCCCGATCAAAATAAAGCAACTCTACAAATTGTCTCAACCAATTGTTTCGTTTATTCTGATCCTGACCGATTACGGCAATTATTATGGATTTTTATCGATAACGCACTTCAAAATACGCCGGTAGAAGGACAAATTCAGCTATCTGCGGTAAATCAAAATCGTGATGTCCAAATCCATATTGTTGATAATGGGTGCGGTATTCCTGAAGAAGATTTGGCCCATATCTATGATCGATTTTATAAAGCACGAAATGCCTTGCACAAATCCCGCGGTGCCGGACTGGGACTTTCGATTGCTACCAGCCTGGTAAATGTGCTTCGTGGGACAATGAACATCGAGAGTAAAGCAAATAATGGCACAGCCGTGAGCATTAATTTGCCGCAGGAGAAGCCCCACAATGGAAGCTCGAGTTGATGGGGTGCATTTATTATCCGGTTTGGGGCACTTTCGGAAAGACACAAATGGATAAAATCAAAACCGTGCTTCACATCGGACAGGGATTGATGTTGTTAAATGCTGCAATCTGGGTACTGGTGACGGTGGTGTATTTGCTGCAGGTAAGTAGAATGCCCATATCCATTCAACCCTTCGCAGCCATGACCGGCACCGTGATGCTGGCGTATGGAGGAATTTTGGCGTTTTTGGGGTTTAAACTGGGCAAACAACAAAAAATTTATTTTATTTCATCTGCTTTACTATTAGGCGTGTCGATTGTCCTGACTTTTTTGGATCAGGTGGGGGCGGCAGATCTGCTGGCTCTCATTCCCCCGGCATTCACCCTGATCTATCTGCTGGTTAACCGAAATGTGTTCAGTGGACGGTTGACCTCCGAGTCTGGATGAGGTATGCGGTCATGATGTTCCAGGCAGAATCCTATAGATGTTCCCAGTGCGGCGCGCAACTCGAAGACGGAATTACCTGCCGTGAGCGATTCGAGAATTGCCTGGCATTGGAATATGCACATCCGCAGGCATTTGGTGCGGCGCATTTTTTACTGGTCGGCTGTTACATGCTCCAGCATAACGAATACAGCCGGGAGGTCTGGCGAGAGATGCGCCAACTTATCCGGCGGTATCTTAATGGCGAAACCAGTACTGAGCAAATTCTCCGGCAAAACAAAACGAGGTTGGATTCAGGAAAGCGCGAATTCCATATCACACGCGGGGAGAAGCTGCGTGAATTCTCCGAAATCAGTTGGAGTGGTACCATTCAGGATGTTCGTCTGGACACCCCCGATCGATATGTGGCAGATGTGATCCGCTGGGCTGGGAGAGTAATGGCAGATACCGCTTTTTTATTTCAGAGGAAGAATGATCACGATCACTGATTTGAAGCGTCTGTTGATGATTGAAAATGAGCTTATCCATCAGCAGACGAAGGACCTGACCGACGCAGACACCTTTATTCAGCCGCAGCCATCCGGAAACTGCATGCACTGGGTGTTGGGGCACCTGCTGGATACCCAGGTTACCATGCTGGAGACGTTGGGCGGACACAGCCCCATAGCCAGGGATTCTTTGCAACGATACACCCGCGAATCCGAACCCATCCGGGAACCAGAGATCGGGCTGTTTACACTGGTTGATTTGCTGGATGGACATGACCAGGTGCATCAAGCGGTCAAGGCAAGGTTATCGGAAATGGGGGAAGATGATTTCAATGTCGACGTGCCCTTTGGTCAGAAGACTGCATCCCGCGGGTGGGCGGTGTTCTTCCTGCATTTTCATTATTCCTATCACATCGGGCAACTGGAGCTTCTGCGCCAGCTGGCGGGAAAGCTGGATAAAGTGGTTTGAGCTTTATATGATATAAACTGCGATCATCACATAATGCGCCAACGCGCCCAGCATGACGAAAATGTGCCAGATTTCGTGAAAGCCAAACTTACCCGGATAAAAATTGAAAGCCCTGGTACTGTAGATGACTGCGCCCACGGTATAAAAAATACCGCCGGCGAGCAGCCAGATTAAACCACCGGCGGGGATGTGTGCGATCATCTCCGGCAGCGCCAGCACACATAGCCAGCCCATCACCACATAAATCCCGGCGGTCAGCCAGCGGGGAGTCTTCATGTAAAGGACTTTCAGGATGATCCCGGCGATTGCCAGACCCCAGATAATCGCCAGCAACCCCCAATGCCAGAAACCGGTAAAAAGGTTGTAACAAATGGGGGTATAAGTGCCGGCGATGAGGATAAAGATGGCGGAATGGTCGAACTTGCGCAGGGTCTGGATCGCCTTCGGACCGGCATCAGCCAGGTGATAGGTGGCGCTGGCTGAAAAGAGCAATACCAGGCTGATGCCATATATCAGGAATGAAACCACCTTACCGGTATTTCCCCAACCGGCGGCAACCAGGTAGATTGTTCCAAAGACTGCGGCAATGGCGGAATAAAAATGGGTCAGTCCGTTAACGGGTTCGCGGAACTTAAGCTTCAATGTGGCTACTCCCGGGGTGAAGGATTCACCCCAAATTCGATATGTGTTTGATGAATGTTCCGGCGCGGTATTCGGCAAAGGCGGTGCGTAATTCTTCTTCGGTGTTCATCACGATCGGTCCACCCCAGGCGATTGGTTCGCGTAATGGCTTGCCGCCGATCAAGAGAAAACGGGCGCCCTGGGATCCGCCGCTAATGGCGACCTGATCTCCATCGGCGAAGATGACCATCATGCCTTTGTCTGCCTCGACCTGGGTTTTGTTCTGCTCAAAATCGGCGCTGCCCTGGATGAGATAAGCGAAGTAAGTATGCCCGGCCGGGGTGGGATGCACCCACATGCAATTGGCTTTGAGGGTGACATCCAGGTATTCGGGCTCGATGACAATATCCTTTGCCGGACCCACGACATCACCGATTGTGCCGCCGATCACGCGGATAACGGCATTGGGCGTTTCCACCAGCGGAATATCTTTGGCGGTGATGCCGTGGTAGCGGGGAGGCATCATCTTTTGGCTGGCAGGCAGGTTCGCCCAGAGTTGAAAGCCGACCAGCTTTCCAACAAGACTTTGTTCGGGCATTTCCTGGTGGATGATGCCGCTGCCGGCGGTCATCCACTGCACGTCACCCGGGTGGATAACGCCTGCATTTCCCAGCGAATCAGCATGGGCAACATCCCCTTCGAGCAGGTAAGTGATGGTTTCAATGCCGCGATGCGGATGCCAGGGGAATCCTTTCATGTATTGACTGGGGTCATCGCCGCTGAAATCGTCGAATAAGAGAAACGGATCCATGCGCTTTTCCATGCCGAAACTGAATCCGCGCTTCAGGTGAACACCGGCACCTTCGAGCATGGGCTGGCCGGGAAAAACCGCTTCCACTGTACGGGTAATTGTCATTTTGGTCCTCCTGAATTCTTATCGCAATGTGCTTTCATTATTGCATGGCAAGACAGGAGCTTGCACGGATGTGTATATCATGACATCGAAGAAGAATTTCTTTATCCCACCGGAGATAGATTTTAGGGGGATTCTGCGGCATGAAAAAGCGCCGCAAAAACATATTTTGCGGCGCTGTGAAATAGGAAATTCGTAATATGTAATTGCTAATAGTTTCGTTTTGCGGAGAACTTCACGCCATCCTTCTTGCAAATCCGTTTCATCACTTCGCGTGCGGTCATCACGCCGCTGGGCAGCCCTCCGCCTGCCTGTACCCACTGTCCTACCATATAGAAATTTTCCAAACCGGGCAGGGACTTGGAGATGGGTTTCGTCACCGACTGCGGAGTGGGCAGCCAGCCCTCAAATGAACCTTTCCAATTGCCGGTATATCGCTCGAATGTCACCGGAGTGGCGACATCGATCATTTCCACCTGGTTTTCCAGACCGGGAAAACGGCGGTCGAGGGCGTGTACCAGCTGCAGGGCTGCCTGTTTCTTTTCAGCATCATAGCGTTCCCGGTCGGAATAGAGATCATTCCAGTAGGTGTAATCCGCGTTCAGCATAATGGCGATGGCGGTCTTGTTTTGAGGGGAGAGGGTGTTATCGTAGTTGTAGATGCAGGCTTCGATGTGCTCCAACTTTTCCCCCGCGATGGTGACCGGTTCTTCCAGGAAGAGGGTCAATCCGCCCGTCATTTGGGGAAGATCGGTAAATCGGCGATCCACGCCCAGCCCCACGTACAGCAGGGAGGGGAATAAGGGCGCGCTGTTGTAAAGTTCTGTAATCTTTTCGTCCAGATATTTTCCTTCGAGCATGTCAAAGATGGTGGCATGTCCGTCAGCCGCAGAAATGACCACATCAGACCGGTACTCCGTACCGTCTTCCAGGCGGATGCCTATTGCGCGGTCGTCCTCCACCAGAATCTTTTCCACCCGAGCCCCATACTGAATCTCTCCACCCAGATCAAGGTAACGTTTTTCAGCATTTTTAGCCATGGGCAGCGATCCTCCAATGGGGTATCCGGCGCCCTTGTTATGCAGCATTGCCAGTGTCACCATCAAACCGATCGCGCTCATCTCGGGGTACCATAACTCGCCGAAAACAAATCGCAAAGCAGGCGATTTGAACAGCCTGCCAAATTCTGCCATATTCTGCCTGCCCCACTTCATCAATATGGGCATGGTCGATGCCATGGGAATGATTGATTTGAGGTTGTCGCCAAGGTTGGAATCTACAGTTGGGTTCCACCTGGCAAATTTGCGGATGGTGCTGCATACTTCTTTGATGAGTTTTTCATCTTCAGGGCCGATTTCCAACAGGTGTTTTTCCAGGCGGTTTACATCCGTATACAGGTTTACCACCTGCCCATCTTTAAACTCAATGCGCGAGAATACCTCGGGGTCAAAGATTTCCATCCCGTCGATCAAGCCGATCTCTTCCCAGTAACGGTGATAATTGTAATTGGGGCTGGAGCCGGTGAGCCAGTGAATGCAGCCGTCGATCGTGTATCCTTTGCGTTTCCAGGCGGTCATTAATCCACCGGGCTGGGTGTGCATCTCCACGATTTTGGTTTGATAACCATTTAACCGACCATAAATGCCCATGGATAAGCCGGCAATGCCGGCGCCGATAACAAGCATGGTCTTTTTTTGTTCCATTTTGTTCTCCGAATGTTCAATCCGTTCACTCTATATACGCAAAAGGCGGAACCATAGTTTCAGTCGGCTTTGGGAGATTTCGTGTGAATGGTCATGTGGCGCAGCAAGGCAGACCCTTTGGGCAGCACCTTCTTCGCTGTCCGGTAGGCTTCTTCAGATGTTACCTGCTGTGTGCGCAGGTATTTCTTTAAAACCGGGGCGAGGATGTATTGATATTTTTCTTTAAGATAATTGTTGCGCATGGTACCTGCGATGATGGTACTCAGTACCACGGAAAGAATGATCCCCATACCCCACAGCACCCATTCTAGTGTTGAGAATGCAAACATATATGCGGCTGCAGCCACCAGCGCCGGGATGCCCAGCCAGATCAGGATGATTTTACCGTTCAGGCTGTGTGGAACCTCATCGCATTTTTGATCCAGGCGGATGAGAAAGTTTTTGAGTGCATCCTGCGGACGCTGCTGGATGCGCAGATCGCCGCAGTATTCGCAGTTCTCATCCAGCAGAGGGGCGCCGCAGGCAGGGCAGTTTTGTGATTTCATAAGTATCCTTTGCGATACAATTGTTAATCACGTCAGCCATTCAACCGGGCGACGATGTAACTGTATATATTATATATTCACGTATCTGCATCATGGCAATATGCGGGTCTGTTTGAGCGGAGATGAGATTATGTTGGAAATTGGAGCCATCGTGTGGGGTGTGCGGGACCTGGAGCGCAGCATAAGGTTTTGGAGCGAGGCGTTGGATTATCAACTGCGCAGAGAGCCGGATATCGATTTCGCCATTCTTGTCCCAAGGCAGGGGATTGGGGTGCAGCTTTCGCTGAACTCGGCTGTTACCTCGGATAAACCCAAACGTCATCATCTGGATCTGTTCACACGTGATCAGAAAAAGGAAGTGGCGCGATTGTTGGGGCTGGGCGCGACCCGTGTGGAGTGGCGCTACGAACCGGATGCGGATTACGTGGTACTGGCTGACCCTGATGGAAATACATTCTGTGTGGTTCAGATTCACTGAAAAGGGGTTTGCATGACAACGGTTAAGATCAATATCAGAGATGAAGCACCGAACGATATCGAGGTTATTGCTGATGTAACGAAAGCTGCATTTGAAAGCATGGAGATCAGCAACCATACCGAACAGTTCATAGTAAATGCGCTGCGCAAGGCGGGAGTGTTAACCATCTCCCTGGTTGCAGAAGTTGACGGCAGGGTGGTGGGGCACATAGCTTTCTCCCCCGTGAGCATGTCTGATGGCACTGTGGGTTGGTACGGGCTGGGTCCGGTTTCCGTGCTGCCGGCATATCAACGCAGGGGAATTGGCAAAGCGTTGATCGATGCCGGGCTCATCCGTTTGAAAGCCCTGGGCGCAAATGGCTGTTGCCTGGTCGGACATCCTGGATACTATGTGAAGTTCGGATTCAAGAATACGGCGGTTCTGGCACACGAAGGCGTTCCGCCGGAAGTATTTTTTGTGCTTGTGTTTAAAGGAAACATTCCTTGTGGTTATGTGACTTTTCATAAAGCTTTCGAGGTGACCGGTGAGTGAGAGTATAACAAACCACTCACAAAGGGATGGGCAGTTCGGAGGAATGATGAAAAAATTGCTGCAAATTAGCTTGAAGGCACTCACTCTGGGGGCGGCTGGTTCCCCCTGCTGGTATTCTCAACGCATGTATTTGCAGACCGCGTTCTGCATTTGTACGACCTGTGGCCACATATTGACATTCCAATGCATTTCAGCGGAGGTTTGGCAATTGCCTTTTTTGTATCCAGGTGTTTTCAATTATTACCTCGTGAATCCTTTAACCGGAGCCGTATTGTTCTGCTGGAATTGGTTTTGATCCTCAGTATCACTGTGTCTGCAACTGCTCTTTGGGAATTTGCTGAATTTTCCATTGATCAATTACTTGGAACCAATATTCAGGTCAGTCTTGCCAACACAATTCAGGATATGGTGATGGGTACCCTGGGCGCACTTGTGCTTGTCCTGATCCGAGCCAGGAAGCTGCGGATTAGTACGAACGAATTGTATGAATTTGCCATTGATTGGATACAGGGCGAAACGGTATAAACACTGTTTTTAGTGTTGTCAGCAAATACCGCTTAAGGGAACTGCCTTAAGCGGTATTTGCTTTTTTGCTGCATAATTAATTCGGTGGTTAAAAAGGTAAGATTTGCAAATACATTGGAGGAGTATGAACCTGCCTCTGGACTGGTTGTTGACTGGTGACCCCTGGGTGGCATACCGCACAAGATTGGACCTGTTGGACGAGGGCAAAGATTCCCCAGCAGTCCAAGCGGCGCGCGGACAAATGCTGCATCATCCTCTGATCAGGGGACTGATTGATGAACTGCGCGGTTGGCCGGGTGTGGTTGTGAGCAGCCACAAAAACGCAGGGCAGCATTACCACAAGCTCACCTTTCTGGCAGACCTGGGCTTGCAAAAAGATGATGAGGGCATGCCGGAAATCATTGAGCGCGTTACGGCATACACAACCGAAGAAGGTCCCTTCGCCCTTCCAATGACCATCTCTGCCAGTTATGGCGGGAGTGGTGAGGAGAGGCAGGCTTGGGCGTTGTGTGATGCGCCGGTGACGCTTTACGCATTGTTGAAATTGGGGTTGATGGGCGAGGGTGGGATTCGACAGGCGGTGGATTATCTCATTGGATTGGTCAGGGAGAATGGCTGGCCTTGTGCCGTTTCGAAGGAGCTGGGGGATTTCCGCGGTCCCGGGCGAAAGGGAGACCCCTGCCCGTATGCCAACCTGGTCATGCTCAAACTGCTCGGTACGGATGCTGAACTCCGTGAGCATCCATCCGCGCATATTGGTGCCGAAACCATACTCCGCCTGTGGGTGAATAGCCAGACGGAACATCCCTACATTTTCTATATGGGTAACGATTTCCGAAAGCTGAAAGCTCCCTTCGTCTGGTATGACCTGATGCATGTATTGGATGTGTTGTCTGTTTTTCCCTGGCTGAAGGATGACGCGCGATTGCGTGATATGGCAACTTTGCTGCGCAGTAAAGCTGACGGAGAGGGAAAATATAAAGTCGAATCCATCTGGACAGCCTGGAAAGACTGGGAGTTTGGTCAGAAAAAAGTCTCTTCAACCTGGCTGACCTTGCTGGCATGGCGAATATTTAAGCGATTGGAAATAGCCTGAGTGCAGAGCAAAAATCTGCGGAACCAGTTGATTCTACCCGCAGGTTCACTATAATAAAGTTATCCTTGTCGGCTAATCAATTTAGCGCGCAAAAACATGACCGCGACCGCCACCCTGTGCGTTTACGTTAGAAAGGGAGGGAAATTATGACAGGTCGAGTTTATGTACCATGCCTGGTGATCGTTCTTGCTTTGGCGTTTTTTCTGACATCGTGTGATCCTTCACCCTGTACGGCGGATCAACTGGTGGCGCCAACGAATTTGGAACCGAATTCAGATACGGTTGATCCGGCTTCACTGGTCACCCTAACCTGGACTTATCCCGGTTCGAGTTGTGCAATAGATCGGGTGGAAACATATCTGTGGACCGGGCCCGAGCCTGAGTCTCCCGGCATGACCGGATCCACGACCGGCACATCCCTTACCTGGCCGGTTCCGCTCCAGCCCGGCACCACCTACTACTGGAAAGCATATGCGGAGATGGAAACAGGTCCCGGTCCGGATGTTCAGGGTCCGGCTGCCACATCCTGGTTCTATACCGGTCCGGTATGCTCGAACCCGGCGGGGATGTTGCCCGTCGACCTGGTTACACCTGAAAACCATGCCATTCTCAATGCAACTGACGGCATTTCATATTTTTGGGATGATCCGACAAATTGTCTTGTAGACGGACTCTTCGAGTTACAGATTTCCCTGTATGCTGATTTTCACGAATACTGGCATCGGGTTCCCATCCTTCAAACACAATACCCCGGTTCGCCATCTGATCCGGCGTTCACTTATACCGATGGCACCCGATATTACTGGCGGGTGATGACCGACCCATCCGGACCACAGGAGGGACCTTATTCAGAGGTTTACACCTTCCTGGTGGACAACACCAACGGTACGCCACAATTCATTCCCACCTGCCCCAATGGATACGATTACCCACCCGTGGATTTGATCTACCCACCTGATGATGTCACAACCGATGCTTCCTCCAGTATGTGGTTCGACTGGCATGATCCATCTGATTGCAAATTGAACGGGCATTATGAATTGCAGTTCTCATTGACTGAAGATTTTGCTGAATACCATCATCGCGTCTGGGTGGATGATGTGACCGAGCATGTGCTGCACGTAGGGGATCCTGCCTATGACTTTGAAGATTGCACGCGTTATTACTGGCGGGTAAAAACCGACCCAGCCGGACCACCCGAAGAACCGTTTTCCGAGGTTCGATCATTCTTTGTCAATCAAACCGGTGGAATATGCCCGCACTACTACCAGTTGATCACCCCGGTTGCCCCGTGGGAGTTCATCACACCCCCCGATTTGATCACCCCGGTTCCTGATATACCGGTGATACCCGAAGCGCCTTCGTTGATTGGAAGCGAAAACATGAACTGCCGGCGGGGTCCCGCTTCTGCCTATGATATCGATGACACCTTGTTCAAGGGAATTCGCGCCATGATCGAGGGGCGAAATGAGGACAGCACCTGGTGGTATATCCTCAGCCCGAATCTGGGGATTCGCTGCTGGGTATGGGGCGCCAAGGTGGAAACGTATGGCGACTTGTCCAAAGTTCCCATCATCGTTCCACCGGAATTACCCCAGGAACCCGAAAAACCAGCAGAACCCACTTGTGGGAGCTATACCGATCGGGCCACCTGTGGAAAACACCCCGAATGCATATGGACTATGCTGCAAACCAGTCAGCAATGGGTGTGTCAGGCGAAATAGCTTTTGCCGCGTAAAACAAAAGACAGCCCAACTCAAGATTGGGCTGTCTTTCTCTGCCCGCGCGATTACTTTCTTGCAACGTATATCTTTACCGCCTCCGACATGAAATCCGCCAGGTCGGGGTGGAGTTTATCGAAATTCTTCCTGAAGCGCGGATCAGCGCCATAATGTTCTGCCAGCCCAACCAGCTGTTCATCGTTGGGCGACCAGAAATATTCCAGGTGATGATGCCAGCGGGCAATACAGGCTTGAACTTCCGGTGAGGCTGCTCCTTTGGGCATTGCCTCCACTAAGTCCTGGTAGATGGACTCCCCTTCTTCACCGATGCGGGTTTTCTCCTCTTTGGAGTAGTGATTCCACTTTTGGTAAGAAGCCTTGACGGTTTCGGGGTCGTACATCTCCATTGCCTCTTTTTTATACTCTTCTTGCTGTTCTTCGTTGAACACGTCGAATAATTGTTTTGCGGTCATCGCCTTACTTCCTTTCAGGTGGTCAATTGTGTCTTCCACCGTGGTGATGATATTCTCGAGGTGCGCGATGCGTTTTCGCAGGGCAGTTTTATGCCGTTCCAATGCGAGGAGCACATCAAAATCCATGCCGCCCATGATCTCGCGGATCTGCTCGAGGGGGATATCCAGTTCGCGATACAACAGAATCTGTTGCAGGTGGATCAAGGCATCCTCCCCGTAATAGCGATAGCCGTTATCGCCAACCCGGGACGGCTTGAGGAGACCCATCTCGTCGTAGTAATGCAGTGTGCGTCGGGTGACCCCGGCGAGCTTTGCCAACTGTTTTACCGTGAACATGCTGGAAGTATAAACTATTACGTAACGTTAATGTCAAGAGTAAGTGGATGATGAAGATTGTAGTAGAATCAGAATTTATGACAACTGCCCGTAAATCACGTGATTTTCTCACCAGGTTTGCCTGGGTTTCCATTGCCGCAGCCGTGGCAACGATTATTTTGAAGACGGTTGCCTATCTATTAACCGGCTCCGTGGGTTTGCTTTCCGATGCGCTGGAGTCGATTGTCAACCTGGTGGGTGGGATTATGGCACTGTCGATGTTGACGGTTGCCGCCCAACCGGAAGACGACGAACATGCTTATGGTCACAGCAAGGCGGAGTATTTTTCCAGTACCGTGGAAGGCTTGTTGATCATCATTGCCGCTATCAGTATCGCATATACGGCTGTGCAGCGGATTATCAGCCCCCGGGAATTGGAACAGATTGGTTGGGGTTTGGTTGTTTCCACGCTCGCCTCGGGGATCAACCTGGCAGTCGCTTTGATCATTCTGAAGGCCGCCCGGCAATACGATTCCATCACGCTTAAAGCCAATGCCAATCACCTGCTGACCGATGTATGGACGTCGGCGGGAGTGATCGTTGGGGTTGGCGCCGTGGCACTGAGCGGCTGGAAGCTGCTCGACCCTTTGATCGCCATTGCCGTTGCCATCAACATTATACGGACCGGTGTTAGCATATTAGGGCAGTCCGTTTCCGGATTGATGGATTCCGCCTGGCCAGCGGATGAGCAGAAAAACCTGAACACTATTCTGGAGCCATTTTCCAAAAAAGGAGTTCAATTCCATGCCATCCGAACCCGGGTTGCCGGTGCACGCAGGTTTGTCTCATTTCACGTGCTGGTGCCGGGACACTGGACGGTGGACAAGGGACATCATCTGCTGGAAGAAATTGAGGAAACCATCTATCGCAAAATCCCGAATGTGAATGTGATTACACATCTCGAACCGATCAATGATCCGGCTTCGATGAATGATCTGCATCTGGACCGGCAGGTATCCGAAGCGCCCGATTCAGCGCCAGCCTCGCAGCAAACCGGGAATTCAAAAAAATAATCGTATTTACCCCTGAAGAGAACTTTGCTACAATGAGTTTATGGAATCACTCATTTGGACCTTCATCATTTTCTTTATCGTCATCCCACTTTTATCGCGCCTGATTAAAGTGGTTAAGTCAACCCCCAATCGGAATTCTGTTTCCACCACCCCAACTGAAAAACCCGATTCTGCCGGACCCAGAAAGCTGGCGGCTATTATCGCCGTAGTGGTAATTCTGGCGATCGGTTCCTTGATGTTCATCGGTAATGGAACCGACCGGGTAACCTATTTTGTCACCATAATCGTTATTGCAATGCTTGCCAGTTCTGTGATGAAATTTGCCCGACGCACTCCTGCCAAACGGGGAGAAACACCGGCTTTATTCCGGTTGGACCCGTTGCAGGATCAGATGAGTGTTCTACGCTCTTTGCGTTCCACACCGCAACAAAGGGCGGATGTCATCGGCCGACTTCAGGCGAAGGGTGATCAAACCAGCCGTAATCTGATCCTGCGGGCGGCAATTCATGATCCCGATGTGATGGTGCAAAATTCGGCGTTTCAGGCTTTATCGGAATTGATGGGCGGAACTGATAAAGCCGAAGTTGCCGTGCGGACTTATAAGACCGGCAAACCGGATGCAGAGCCCTGGTTTCAAGGCGGCAGTTCCCTGTACGACGAAAAAGGTACAGAGCAAATCAGCACCTACGCAGCCCAAAACATCGATCCTTTCCGGGAGAGGAGTGGAAGCAGCACCCTGCTGATCGTTTTGTTCTTTCTGGGCATATTGATAGCAGGCGGTGCAGCGTTGTACTTCTACTTTGTCCGGTAATACTGCATCACTGGAATCAGAGAGAAAAATAAATCTTTCTTTGCGGTTTTCTTTCAATGTTATAATCCCATTGAGACGAACTATGAAAACAGTGACCAGAATATTACCGCTTTTTGCGATTATTTTTATGGTTGGCGGGTTCCTGTTGACGCTGCCGGTTTCTGCTGCGCCAAATACCCAGGCTGCTCTGCCGACCCCCACCGCACAACCGGATGGCAGGATCATCTATATTGCCCAACCGGGGGATTCCTGGTGGATCATTTCAGTTAAGACCGGCGTAACGGAAAACGAACTTTATCTGCTCAACAATTCGAAACCTGATGATGTAATTAATGAAGGTCAGCAGATTTTGCTCGGAGTGATAACCGCCACTCCGGAACCTCCGGTAAGCGATGTAACCCCTACGCCCAATATTCTTACCCCGGCAGTTAAAGGTTACGGAGAAGTATGTATTGCCCTGTTCGAAGATGTAAATGGGGATTCAGTTCGGCAGGAGGAAGAAACTTTGCTGGGTGAGGGGGCAATTTCGTTGGTGGATCAGGCTGGTCAGATCAATGAAAACGCCAAAACCACTGCCGGTACGGATGCGGTTTGTTTCACGGATATACCCGAGGGCAATTACAATATCAGTGTCGCGATCCCCGGTGGATACAATCCGACGACAAGCATGAACGCTCCGCTCAAACTGCTGGCTGGTGAAGTTTCCACGATGAACTTTGGCGCTCAATCCAATAGCCAGGCACAACCCGTATCTCCAGGAGAAGGCGGTCGGAACCCAATCCTTGGTATTTTTGGGGGGATTCTGATTTTGGGCGGCATCGGTATGGGGGTCTTCTTTCTGCGCCCCAAACGTTCGTTCAGACCTTAACCGAAACGCTCCTCTTTCCAGACATCTGCGTTGTTATGATAACCGGCCAGTTCCCAGAAACCGCGCCGGTCAGTTTTCATAAACTCCAGACCGCGCAGCCATTTGGCGCCTTTCCAGAAGTAGGGCACATTTTTATCTTTTTCCCCAATCCGGGCGCCCACGACACCCCGCAGGGGATAGCCATGATCGGGCGAGATGGGCTCTCCGTTGAAATGGGTTGCCAGAATAAAATTCTCTGCCAGCACCACTTCGATCGGCAGGTTGGTGGTAAATCCGTATTCTGCATGCTGTATCACAAAATGCGCTTCCGGTTTGGGTGATATCAATCCTTCGTCGATCAACCGCTTCACGGATACACCTTCCCAAACGGTGTCGAATTTGCTCCAGCGGGTCACGCAATGAATATCCATGTTCAAACGAATTCGGGGCAGCTGATTGAATTCCTGCCACGTCCAGCTATGCGGTGCTTCTACCTCACCCCAGATACGAAAATCCCAGGCAGCCGGATTGAATGGAGGCACCGGACCGTAGTGCAGCACCGGAAATTTCTGAGTCAACGATTGACCGGGCGGCAAACGGTGTTCCGCACGCATCTTTTCTTCTTCACTTTTTCGGTTCAACATGCCTTCAAACATACTGCCACCTCTATTGAAATCATAAACAACAACCTTTATTACATTCTAACGCGTCAATGCGACTTTTTCCATGATTGTAAAACATGCAAACGACTTAGGCTTACCTCGAAATGTGCTGGCGAATTATTTTTAATCTGGAACCTTGCCGGAAAGACAATACCTGCAGGGTGCTTCAGTAGAATTTATTATTAATTTATTGTATTTGGTCACTGTTGGAGTAAACTCTTCAAAGCATTGCCATGATTGGCGATGCAGGTTTGTCTATTTGTAGAGAGGGATATCTTTCTCTCCCTGCACAACCTTCGATGCAATCACAGATTTTCACGATCTGACGATCCGCTTTTTGCCCAATCCTTTTGGGGGATGTTGAGAAGTTTTTTGTCGGTTTGAGAAAATCACTTTTGGTGAAAATTAATTTCATTTAGGACTTAACCATGTTGAATGAATATCTTTTACTCACAATCCCGGTAGTGATCATTGCCCCTATCATATATTTTGTCGTTAAATCAATTTACAAAAAGGGGTTGGCGATCCGGCTTACCCTCAGCCTGTTGATTTTGATTGTCACAGCCGTTTACCTTGCATTTTTTCTGGGGAAGGAAGGAATCACCTTACTTAATCTCGTAATAGCCGTGGCTATCATTCTCCCCATATTAATCTTTGTGCTGAAAAACCTTTTTGATAATATCGTTATTCCCCTCAGACAATTGGCGGTTGTGGCTGAGGCGATCAAGATCGGCGACCTGACACAGAAGATGCCCACCCGCGCAAAGGATGAGGTGCAGGATCTGATTGCCACCTTTCAGGATATCAATGATTACCTGAATTACACGGCGAATATTGCATCGAACATTGCCATTGGAAACCTCACAGATGATGTGAAAAGCAGGTCGGAAAAGGATGTTTTTGGATTGGCATTTACGCAGATGCTGGGCAATTTGCGCAACCTGGTGAACACGTTGGCTAAAAATATTGCCACCCTGACTAGGGCATCGACTAACCTCGCATCCACAGCGGACATCGCCAGCCAGGCTACCAATCAGATTTCTCTGACCATTCAGCAGATTGCCAGGGGCGCAGCGCAACAGACCGAATCGGTCACGCAATCCACCATTTCTGTGCAACAGTTGGCGCAGGCTATTGATGAGATAGCCAACGGTACGGGCGAACAAGCCTCCGCGGTCGGCAACGCATCCGTCATCACCGGTACGATTACCGGCGCCATCCAGCAGGTGTTTGCCAATGCGGTTACCGTAACGCAGGAATCGTCCATGGCGGCACAGGCTGCGGATGCCGGGGCGAAAACGGTTGAAAAGTCCATCAGCAGCATGCTGTCGATCAAGAAAAAGGTTGGACATTCCTCGCAAAAGATCGAAGAACTTGGCGCCAGTTCCTCCCAAATTGGGACCATCGTCGAAACCATCGAAGAAATTTCTTCGCAAACCAATTTGCTGGCTTTAAATGCCGCCATCGAAGCTGCACGGGCAGGGGAGCACGGGAAAGGTTTTGCCGTGGTAGCCGATGAAGTGCGCAAGCTGGCTGAAAAATCCTCGATGGCTACTGAGGAAATATCCGGTTTGATCGATAGCATTCAAAAGGGGGTGGCGGAATCCATTGTGGCGATGAAAGAGAGCACGGCTGAAGTGGACAATGGCGCTGATTTAGCCAATACCGCCCAGGAGGCGCTGAACAATATTTTGAAAGCCATTAATATTGTGCATACGCAGGCTGAACAGTCTTCGCGTACGTCACAAAAAGTAACCGACTCATCACAGGGGTTGGTGGCTGCGATGGAGAAAGTCTCTGCCATCGTCGAGCTGAATACGGCGGCGACCGATCAGATGTCATCTCGATCAACCGAGGTCACCGGCGCGATTGAAAATATTTCTGCCATCAGCGAAGAGAACAATGCCGCCGTTGAAGAAGTAAGTGCCAGTGCGGAAGAAATGAATGCCCAGATTGAAGAGGTATCCTCTTCGGCTGGTTCGCTGGCTGAATTGGCTCGAATTCTGCAGGGGCTGGTAAACCAGTTTTCCCTGCCTGCGGATTAGGGTTCAGTGATTACCCGTTCGGGAACGAAGAAACCAATTGGTGAAAATCACAGCCGTTTCGGGTTGTGATTTTTCTTTGCCGGTTGCAACACTGCTGGCGGGCTGCTGATTATCCATTTGGGGTGATATACTTTTTGAATCTTCACCGGCTGGAGTAAATTTGACGACACAACTGAAAGCAATTTTGCAGGCATTATTGGTAACCTTTATCTGGGCGACATCATGGGTGTTGATAAAATTTGGGCTTGCCGATGTGCCGGCGCTTCTGTTTGCCGGATTGCGCTATGGAATTGGGGCAATTTGCCTGATCGTCATCCTGGCTTTTTCACCGCAGCGAAAGTTGATCCGCCACATGAACAGCAGCGTTTGGATCAAGGTGATCCTGATCGGGTTGTTCTATTACGCGGCAATGCAGGGTGCGCAATTCTTGGGGCTGCGCAATTTGCCTGCCACCAGCGTAAATTTGATCATGGGAATGTCCACCATTGTGATCGCCCTGCTGGGGACGATCTTCCTCAAGGAACCGTTGAGTGTGCTCCAGTGGCTGGGCGTACTGCTTACACCCGCTGGAGCATATTTGTATTTCTTCCCGGTCAGCTTTACCGCAAGCCAGACAACCGGGATCATCATTATACTGGTGGGTACTTTTCTGGGCGCCATCGGCTCTTTGATCGCGCGGGATATCAACCGTTCCGCATATATTCCGCCGCTGGTTTTAACCACCCTCAGCCTGACGCTGGGCAGCGTGATTATGTTTGTCGGCGGGGTGGTCACGGAGGGTTTTCCTCCCATCTCGCTTCGCTCGTGGAGCTACATCCTGTGGATGGCAGTGATAAATACCGCGTTCGCGTTTACGATGTGGAATCGGACCATGCAGGTATTGCGGGCAACGGAAAATGCATCCATAGCCAACACGTTGATGGTGCAGGTGCCGATCCTGGCTTATATCTTCCTGGGGGAGAGAATTTCGATACGCCAGATACTGGGGTTGGGATTGGTGGTTGTTGGGGTGGTGATGGTGCAGGTGTTTCGCAAACAGCTTGCGCCGATCATGGATATAGATCCGGGTTCTTGAAGGGAATCAGTGCCATGATCACGGCAGGCTCGTAGAGTTTTTGCCGGTCGATCACGTTATCGGTCAGTATCCCTACGGCGCCATTCTCCTGCTTTGAATTTGTTCGCTTGAAGACAATATCATCCGCTTCACCCAATTCCTTTCCCTGGCGGACAAGTTCGGCTATCTGTGGCGGGAGATAAAAAGCGGCGCTGCGTCCCATCCCCATTTTCTCACGGGAGAGGATGACGACCCAGGCAAATGCCTGCATTCCATGAGTGTCTTCACGAATCCCACCTTCCACACCAACCCAGAAGTCGGCATCATCTGTCATTTCCCTGGCGATCTCAGCCCGCTTGTGGGCGCCATTGAGAGTCTCTTCATCGCCTATCGGTTGGGCGCTTACCGGCGAGTCGAACTTTAGACCGATATGCACAAATTCCCGGTCAGGATGCAGTGCTTTAAATCCTTCCAAAACCGCCCTGACCTTGACCGGATTGGCTGATGCGATGATAACTTTTTCCATGATGCACTCCTGAAATGATGTTGCTGGTTAATGATAACAGAATGAAGCAACGTGGCAGATGGATTGTATCAGTGTTTAAGCGGGCAATCAGCAGGCGAAATATGCCCGCTGATTGCCATGAACACCATATGGTGGTTATTTTCTTCCCGGCTGACTAAGCAAAAGCAACCGGGTAACAAAAGCTTAGAATATGCTTCGCACCAGTAAGAGTATCCCAAGCAGGAACATCGGAATGCCAATGATCAACCCGACGACCGTCAGACTGATAATCACGCCGACGATCATAAACACCAGACCCAGGATCACGCCCACCAGCCTGCCGGTCAGTTCGATCACCCAGCAGACCAGACGCCAGATCAGCCAGAAGGGGTACAGTATCCATGGCACTGAATTCTTTTTTCTGTCTGCCATTTTGTTTTTCCTTTCTATGCAATATACGCTTTGGGGATGGTGAAGTTGCAGAAGATTATTTAAACCAGGCAGCCAGGGTCTTCTTAAAAGGCGGACGGGCAATCCCTTTTTCGGTCACGATGGCGGTAATGTACTGTGCAGGGGTAATATCAAATGCGGGGTTAAATGCCCGCGCTCCGGCAGGGGCAATTGGCATCCCTTCAATCGTTGTGATCTCCTCTTCCGATCTTTCTTCCACTGGAATATGATCCCCGTCGGGTAGATTCATATCAATGGTGCTGGTTGGTCCAACGACATAGAAGGGGATGTTAATGGCATGGGCAGCCAGTGCGAGTTGGAAAGTGCCGATTTTGTTGGCAGTATCGCCATTAGCTGCCACACGATCACAACCGACCACGCATAAATCGACTCCACGCGTACGCATAATGTGCGCAGCAGCTCCATCGACAATGACCCGATGTGGAATACCCAATTGCGTCAATTCCCATGAGGTCAGGCGGGCGCCCTGTAAACGCGGGCGGGTTTCATCCACGTACACGAAGACATTTTTGCCTTGTTCATGGGCGGTGCGGATGACGCCCAACGCAGTGCCGATACCGGTGGTTGCCAATGCGCCGGTGTTGCAGTGATGGATGAACCTGGCATTTTGCGGCACCAGCTCCGCGGCGTGCTCTCCCATCAGACGGTTTGCTTCGCGGTCTTCGTCCTCGATGGCAACAGCTTGGTTGACCACACAGGCAACCATTTCATCTGTTGAAGCAGTTTTTAGCCGGGCAATACATCCCAGGATGCGCTGTACCGCCCAGGCGAGGTTCACCGCTGTGGGGCGTGCGGCAATCAGCGTGCCGCCGGCTTTCTCTAAATGTTTCATCAATTCAACGGGCGAGTTGTGGCGTGCAGCGATGGCGGCAAGCGCCATACCATAACCGGCGGCAGCCCCTATGGCGGGCGCGCCGCGGACCACCATGTTGGTGATGGCATTGGCTACATCTTCGACCTGCCGGTAATGGATGTATTCCACTTTGCCCGGCAATAAGCGCTGGTCGAGCATAACCAGAGTGTCATCTTGCCACTTGAGAGTGAAATAAGCGCTCATGGAACCTCTCCATTGGAAGGAATGCGGTAAATTTGTACATGTTTATAGGTGTGGATTAATTCCGCTTCTGCGGGATCGACCAGATCCTCAATGTGATTTCGTTCGATCACTGTTTCGAGGGTTTGATCGTGCTTGGTGGCGACCATCACAATGGCATTGTCAAAAGGTACGGGCAGAGCAGTGTTGTAGAACCAGCGTTCGTAATCGTCGCCCATCAGGCTGAAGTAAAACTTGACCTGGGTGTTGAACGGCAAGACGCCCATCACCTGCTCACCCTCCTCAAGGCTCTGTTTTAGATAACGGGCTGTGGCTTCCTCCACCCCCATGGCTGTGACGTCTTTGAACGTGGCATTCTGGATGGCGACGCCAATCTCCAGCAGCGGATACGCCGCCATCGTGGTGAGAATGAGCAGATATGCCAGGTTGTTCCTGCCGACTAGCAATTGCACGAGAGCGGTCAATCCTCCCGCAGAAACCAGATAGAACCAGGCAAGCGCAAATGCCCAGATGCGGGTGTAAGGCGCCACCCGCTGGAGATACAGAATGATCGCGAATCCAAACAGGGACGCAACCGCCAGATGCAGCCTGTTTTTGGATACCAGCCGGTGCAGGAAAAGCGAAGCAAAGAAACCGATCAGGGTGAGGATGGTGAAAAAACCGGAAACGTTGCTGTTCCATTCCGTCCAGGTATTTCGCAACCGGGCGCGCAGATCGAGGGTGAATTCCTGCCAGGGCTGGGAGACTACTTCTCCGTTGGCGATCAACGATTTCACCCCCGTTCCCCAGATGATCACCGGCAAGTAAAGGAGGATCGTCCCCAGGATCACCGCCAGCGCGCTGATGACCACCGGCAGTACCGACTTCCAGCGTTGGGGGTGTTTCCAGTTTTCCATCAACATTTCAACGAATACCCAGATGTAAATGGCTGCCAGGGGATACAGCATGATCGGGATGGTATACGCGCCCAGTATGCCGGCGATGGAGAACAATATCCATCCACCCAGATTGAACTGCTTTACCAATCCATGTCCCAACCAGAGCATGATCAGGGTGAAGAGGGTAAGGATGGAATAACCGCGTGCCTGGGCGGAATAGGAAAGATAGCCAGGATTGGCAGCGATGAAAGCTGCGGCAATCAGCCCGGCCGGTGGGTTATACCATTTCCTACCAGCCAGGTAAGCGGCAGGGATCATCAATGCCCCGGCAAGAAAGGCTGGAAGGCGAATGGTCCATACCGACGCGCCCAACACACGGGTGGATATACCCGCCAGCAGGGTGTGGAAAATGTGGTTATTCGGGTGTGAATAATCGGTGATCATGGTGAAGAATGGCTTTCGGATAAAAGCCAGCCAGGTGTAGGCTTCGTCATTCCCGGCAGGCTGCTGCAGGTACATTATCCGAAAGAAAATACCCGCCAGAATGACGACCAGCAGGGTGAAATTCCACCATTTCTCCGATTTCTGCGGCAGCAATGATTGCCAGAAACTTTCAACGTGGGTTCGGGTGGGAGCAACAGCCATGATCTACCACCGCTCCGCAGGAGTGGAAAGCCACCGGGGGTCCGCCGCCGTGACCACCAGATTGTCTTCGATGCGGATGCCGCCGAACCCGGGGATGTAGATACCCGGCTCCACGCTGGTGACCATGCCCGCTGCCAGTTTTTCTTCAGCGCCGGGCAGCAGCCTGGGTACACTTTCGTGGTAGCGGCAGCCGATGCCATGCCCGGTGCCATGCTTGAAATACTTGCCATATCCCCTGGATTGCAGGAGGGACCTGGCAGCCAGGTCGGGGGCGCCCCAGCAGTTTCCTTCCCGCAGCGCCTGCGCCGCGTTTTGCTGCGCATCCCAAACCGCATTGTATGCTTCAACCTGGGCTTTGGATGGTTTGCCGATGGTGTAGGTGCGGGTGAGATCGGACCAGTAACCATCCACGCACACACCCAATTCGATCATCACCAAATCACCCATCTCCATCCGCTTCGCCGAGGATGGGGTGAGCATGGACTGGCGGTAACTTCCTTCCGGCCCGCCGGTGACCTGGGCGAATGCCTGCACGAGTTGGGCGCCTTGCCAGCCGGTTCCCCGGGTGCGGATTTCCTTTTCCACCAGAGCGGCTGCTTCGACTTCGGTCATGCCGGGTTGTAATGATCCGCCAAGTGCTGCGAGCCCAAAGTTGGCAATTTCGCCGGCTTTACGCATTTGGGTAATTTCATCTTCATCCTTGACCGCCCGGGATTTTTCCAGCGCGGGGAGGCAATCCGCCAGTGCGGCTTGCGGGAATTTGGTTTTGAGCAGTTCCATCCAATCGCGTCCGGGTAAAAGCATTTCAGAAGCATTAAAAGCCGGGGCGGCTATGCTGATATCCACTTCCATGCCAATGGATTTCGGTTGCGGTTGGTATTTTTGCCCCAATTGTTCCAGCCAGGCTGCATAAGCCTGCAAAACCGGCGGATCGCCCAAATGTCCATTGGGGAATGCATCCACCCGGATGCGATCATCCGGTTGCCGGGTGAATTCGAATTCCGGCAAGAGCAAGGCGATAAATCTCCCCGGCTGGTAAGCAGCAATCGATAAGCCCAATACTGGGTACGTCCCGGTTAAATAAACGATGTTCTCAGGAAGACGACAAAACAGAATATCGAGCTGATATTCGTTCATATACGAATCCAGCCGTTGCAGATGGTCTGTGGGCAATAAACTAACCTCCAACAAATTTATGATATTATACAACGCACAGGCTGAATACTTCGACGGTGACACAGAATGACCTTCCCGGCTGATACAGTGGATTATTCAAAAAAATGGACTGTCATGACTGCGGTTGCCATGGGAATTTTCCTGGCGACAATTGACGGCAGTATTGTAAACATTGCCCTGCCCACCTTGCAGATCGACCTGCAAACCTCCTTCAGCATGGTTCAATGGGTTGTATTGGGCTATCTGCTGACGATTGCGGTGTTGCTGCTCAGCATCGGCAGATGGGCTGATATGGTCGGCAAAAAACGCATCTATACCGTCGGCTATGCCATTTTTACCACCGGTTCCCTGATATGCGGCATGTCCACATCGATTGGCATGTTAATCGCAGCCCGCATATTCCAGGCAATTGGCGGTGCGATGATGATGGCGCTCGGCACAGCCATCATTACCGAAAATTTCCCGGCCAGTGAGCGGGGAATGGCGCTAGGTATCAGTGGATTGATGGTCTCGCTGGGCATCATTGCCGGACCTACGTTGGGGGGATTGATCCTGGGGTCATTCACGTGGCATTGGATCTTCTTCGTGAATCTCCCCATCGGGGTGATTGGCGCTTTTCTGGTGATCAAAAATGTTCCCGACATCATTCCCGGTATTCGGCAAAAATTTGACTTTCTCGGTGCTGGATTATTGCTGGTCAGCCTGACCTGTTTCTTACTGGGCTTGACCATGGGTGAGGTTCGCGGCTATGGCGATCTGCTTGTTCTCGCCTTGCTGGTTGGATTTGCCGTGTTCCTGGGATTGTTCATTTTTGTGGAATCGCGTGTGGAACAACCGATGATAGACTTGGGGTTATTTCGCAGCGGTTTGTTCAGTGTAAATTTAATTACCGGTTTTCTGACTTTCATCGGTACAGCCGGTTCAACGCTGTTGATGCCGTACTATCTCGAAAATGTGCGTGGATATACACCCCAGACCATTGGTTTGATGCTGGCGGTGGTCCCCTTGATTGTGGGAATTATTGCCCCCATTTCGGGGATGCTGTCTGACCGGTTGGGTACCCGTCCCCTAACTGTGATCGGTCTGGCGGTCATGGCGTGCGGTTATATCAGCGTCAGCACATTGACGATTGATACCAGCATCGGGGGTTATATCCTGCGTTTCATTCCCATGGGGCTGGGGATGGGCATTTTCCAATCTCCCAACAACAGTGCCATTATGAGCTCTGCACCGCGCAATCGGTTGGGGGTTGCCTCCGGGTTGCAGGCGCTCACCCGTACGCTGGGGCAGACAAGCGGAATTGCCATCCTGGGGGCAATTTGGACCAGCCTTGTGGTCTACCATTCGGGTGGCATTCATTATGGCGATAACTCTCTGGCGCCGGTGGAATTCCAGGTGCAGGCGTTGCAGGGCACATTGCAAATCGTTGCGGTTCTCCTTGCGGCAGGATTTTTGTTAAGCCTGTATGCCTGGTGGGTGGAACGTGGCCAAAAGGTGCCAACCGTTGCCGTTGAATAATCCGTGGTTGAAATTGCCAGCATAATATTGCAAGCTGTTATACAATAACCTGGTCAGACCACTTCTTCAGGAGAGGAATATGGCCAGAGTAGATTCATCTCGACCAGCCGAACAGGCTGAACGACAATTGATCCAGGAAATCTTGAATGGCGTTTTCCCTGCGGATTCCGCACTTCCCCCCGAACGGGCGCTTGCGGGTATGCTGGGGGTTACCCGTCCCACGCTGCGCGAAGTGCTGCAGCGGATCAGTCGTGCCGGCTGGATCGAGATTCACCACGGGAAGCCCACGCGGGTGCGGGATATTTTGCTGGAGGGTACACTGCCACTCTTGAGTGAAGCCGCCACCTATCAGCCGCCGGTGCCTGAATTGACCGGTTCGTTACTGGAGATACGCTTGCTGGTCGCGCCCACATATACCCGTCAGGCGGTCGAGCATAAACCTGAAGCGGTTTTGTTGTTGACACAATCCTTTGCCGAACTTGCCGATGAAAAAACGGAAACAGCCCTGGCTGATTGGCACTTTCATCACGGGTTGGCAATTCTCTCCGGCAATCCTCTTTCGGGATTGATACTGAACAGCCTGGAGCATTTTTGGTCGGCGGCGCTGGAATCCATTTATGAAAAACCTGCCGAAAGGCAAAAGCTGCGAACCGCCATCCGCATGGTGGGGAAAGCTGCCCGCGCTCAGGAGCCTGAAGTGGCAGAGGTGCTTATCCGCCGGATATTGCAGGAAACTTTCACCGATTGGCAGCAAACCTGAGCTGGTTGCCGGTTTGATTGCCTGCGATTTTATTTTCGGCAGGGATCATGAAGCGATGAAGTAACCCGGTGCATGCAGCTACCTGCCGGTACCGGGCAGCAGATCAACATCGAAAACTCTTGCGGGAGCGCCATTCACCTCCCGATTGAATCAGGCAAACATCCGAGAAATCAGGAGCAGCACATGGATCAGGACAATCGCACCATTCTGGCAATCGATAACGGAACTCAAAGCGTTCGGGCGTTGATCTTTGACCTGCATGGTAATTTACTGGCAAAAAGCAGGGTGGCTATTCCACCCTATCAAAGCGAACAACCGGGTTGGTTCGAATTGGAGCCGGAATTGTTCTGGGAAAGTGTTTGTAAAGCCTGCCAACAACTCTGGCAGAATCCGGCGGTGGACCGGCAGTCGATCGCCGGAGTGGCGGTTACCACCCAGCGTTCCACGCTGATCAACCTGGATCAGGATGGGAAGCCATTGCGTCCGGCGATCTTGTGGATGGATAACCGGCGGACGTTCGGGTTGAAACCGGTTTCCGGCATGTGGGGGCTATTGTTCGCCCTTTCAGGAATGACCGAAACGGTGGCATATTTGCAGGCGGAGGCAGAGTGTAACTGGATCCGCACCCAACAGCCGCAGATATGGGAAAAGACACACAAGTATTTGCTGCTTTCCGGGTATCTTACCTACCGGCTGACGGACCGGCTGGCGGATTCGGTGGGTTGCCAGGTGGCGTTTATCCCCTTCGATTATAAAAACCTGAAATGGGCGGGAAAAAGCGATTGGAAGTGGCAGGCGGTGCCCATGACAGAAAAGATATTGCCCGATCTGGTTCCCCCCGGAGGGGTCATCGGAACCATTACCGCCAAAGCCTCCGAGGCAACGGGTATTCCGGTTGGTTTGCCGCTGGTGGCTGCGGCAGCGGATAAAGCCTGCGAGGTGATCGGATCCGGCTGTCTTGACCCGCATATTGCCTGCATCAGCTACGGCACTTCCGCCACCATCAATACCACCCACCGCAAATATACTGAAGTGATTCCCCTCATTCCGCCCTACCCCGCAGCCGTCCCCGATGCTTACAGCCTGGAAATCCAGATTTATCGTGGTTATTGGATGGTGAGCTGGTTCAAGCAGGAGTTCGGTGCCTTGGAGCAGGAAATCGCCCACGATAGGGGGGTGGACCCTGAAGTGATCTTTGAAGAAAATGTGAAGCAAATTCCACCCGGTTCACTGGGATTGGTGCTGCAACCATACTGGTCGCCTGGGCTTAAGGTACCCGGACCGGAAGCCAAAGGAGCCGTGATCGGGTTTGGCGATGTGCATCAGCGGGCGCATCTTTACCGGGCTATCCAGGAAGGTCTGGCTTACGCACTGCGGGATGGGGCGGAAAAGACCGAAAAACGAAGCGGGGTCAAAATCCAGCAGATTCGCGTTGCGGGGGGTGGCAGCCAGAGCGAGGTGGCCATGCAGCTCACGGCAGATATTTTCGGCATGCCCGCAGCCAGGCCACACGTGTATGAAGCCTCCGGTCTGGGGGCGGCGATCGATGCGGCGGTGGGATTAGGGCTGCATTCCTCTTTTGAATCGGCGGTCGCAGAAATGACGCGCATCGGGAAGGTGTACGAACCCCAGGCAGATGCGCAAGCTGTATATGACGCACTTTATCGCAAGGTATATGCAAAGATGTACAGTCGATTGAAACCACTTTACGAGGAAATTCGCAAAATTACCGGTTATCCGCCCGGCTATTGATCAATTACCCAGGATCGTCATCCACTGGCGCAGTATCTCCTGGCGCGCCACGATCTCGGTCGGCATGTTCAGGGGGCGTCCGCGTGCATCGATCACAATCCCCAAGGCACCAGCGGTGACTTTATATCCGCCGGACTTGCTGCCCGACAACCCCGATTGGTCCTTTTCATGGATGTCGATAAACAATTGGGCGCTCTCGCCCTGCGCCAGGGGGATCACCGTCAAGGTACCCTGCTGAACTTCCATATCAATTTCCTGCTGGTCTTCGGTGATCACATGGATGGTCATGATGGTTGTTCCGGGGCGTTTCTGGCTGATGGGGGCGATCAATGCGCACAGGTTGAAGAGCATGCCGGTTTCCAGCACTTCCACCGGGAGGGCTGGCGTTAATGACCCGGCGGAACCCAGCACCGGCAGCAGATGGTTTTGGTCGAGCACGATGGTGGTCAAGCCGGTCGGCTGCAACCCGTCGAGGATCATCAACAGGCTTGAGGCCAGCGTCGGGGTGGAGGTGAGGGTGGTGCCGCTGATCAGGATCGGTTCAAAGCCGGGGGCGAGACCGTTGCGATATCCGAAATTCAACCCCGGGTAGGATGCGGCAAACTGGCTGACTGCATTGCGCAGACGATAGCGGGCAAAGGAATACTCGATAGCCAGGTCTTCCTGGGTGGTGGGGATGGTAGCCGGGTAAATGACTTTGTTGACCAGGTAATCGCGGATGTATTCTTCCGAGAGGTTGTAACCGATCCAACCCAGCAGATCCTGGATGGGAATTTGATACATGGCTTCCAACGGATTGAGCTTATCGTTGCCCGGTTGGCAGACACGTAAATTCAGCCTGCCGCCCTTTGCCAGTGCAATCGTGGTTTGCGATGCGCCCATATCTATGCCAAGCACACCCCGTGGACTCTGGTATATTTTGCCCAGAAAGCGGATCATCCTGCCGAAGGAAGATGCGGTTGGCATCAGCCTGCCGCCTACCAGATTGTTTAAATCCGCAGCGCCCATCACCTGGCGGAACCGCAGACGTTCCATAATCTCCACAAAGGCAGCCTGTGCCGGGTCCAGGACTTCGATTTCCGGCTGCGGACGGATGTTTGGCGCGATGGTGAGTGGAACACTTGCCTCGAGCACGCCCTTGATATCTCCGCGGATGAATTGATTGCCGGTGAAGAGTACCTCGGGACGTTTTTCAGGCGGCAGCAGGCTGCAACTGAGCCCCAGGGTGGTCAGCACCCGGCGCATTGCCCGACGGGCGCCATCTTCGGTGCCGCCCGCCAGGATGATCGCATCAGGCATAATGCGTAAAATGGCATCGATTTGCTCATCCATCGACCTCGCATCGTTGATGCTTACCCGGTCGAGAATGCGGGTGTAACCGGTTTTGGCAAGGTGTTCGGCGCTGATCACCGATACATCGCCCAGCAAACCGGCACAGACGACTTTGATGGTCGGACCGGCGGAAAGAGTGGCGGTAAGCGCATCCACGCCCTGCCCGCCGGGAAGGGATGGAATAATGAACCTGCCGTCGGGACCTAAAACTTGATGCCCGGTAATTTCCTCCAATTGCTGGATGGCAAAAACAATGCCCTCCCCGATATCGTGAACCGGATACTCAGCCGTGGTACGGGCAACGCCCTGTGCAATAAAACGGTAACTGTCACCGGCGATCTCGAATAGATAGGCACGGGTATGTACCGAACCTACGTCGATTGCCAGAACAGCGTCGAATTCAGGGTTTTTCGTTGCCATGATGTTTACCTGAAAAGAATGCTCCCAAGTTGGAAATAGGTGATTACCCGTTCAGAGAGTGCGGTCATGGCGGTGACGTATACCCCGGCAAAAACAGCGCCCAGGGTGATGAGAATGAATATCTGCCCGATCCGGGCGCTCCATTCGATCCACGCCGGACGGTGCAGCGGTTTGCCAATATCCAAACGCGCACCAAAGTAAAAATACAACAAGGTGGAAACTGTCGCGAAGAGAATAAAAGCAGCTTCCAGTTTTTCGCCGATGGTATAACCCTCTCCAAAGGGAAGCATGGCTGCCATACTCTGTGGCAGCAGGGTTCCCAATACAATACCGCCCACCGTCAGGGCAGCGCCGGCTCCCAGTAAAAATGCGCTGGGAATGTTTCCTGCGCTGGCAGTTTGGGATGAAGATTTAAACAATAGCAGAATTGCCAACACCAGCGGGATCATGGTGATCACCATTTGGGTGGCATTCCCGTTGATGAAGGGCAGCACCAGGCGCGGGTACAGTACCTGGTAGAGGATGACCACGGTTACAATGCCTGTGGAAACACCGATGAACAGGTGAATGGCAAAACGGAAGAGCGGATTATCTCCGATCAGGTAGCTGAATACCATGATGGAAAGCAGAAATCCAATGATCCCCCAGATGATGTCGCTGGTCGGCATGTTCATGCGGATTTCTTCCTTCTGGCTTGCAGTATCCACTGCCCGGTGTAATTCAGCGCACCACCCAGTAATATCATCAGAATGGCGGTGGTCAGCCCGGTATGATAAACATTCCATTGTCCCCATGCCACGCCGGGCTGCTGGAAGATGCGTTCATAGAGCGCTCCCCCATACTCTCCGGCTGCCAATCCCTGTAATTGTCCGGAGCGGACATAGGGGCGGAGCAATGGAACTGCCTGGGCGCTCACCACTGCCCACAGGGCAGGTTGTCCATTTTCGATTTGCAATTGTTCGAGCCACGTTCTCACCGTATCCGGCTGGTCAGATAGGATCAGCAGCGCTTTGAAGTCCGTGAGCCTGGTTTGCTCGGTCAGCGCCGGGAAGGTGGAGGATTTCACCAGATCAGGCGTCACCGGAATGGCTTTCACCAGACCCTGATTTAACAATTGGATGCCTGCCTGTCCGCCAGGGAGATAACCGAGAACATGGAAAGATTCACCGCTTTGATAAGGCTCATGTGCCGGGCGCGGATAGCGATTCAACCCGGAAAGCATTTTCATTGCCAGGGATGACCCGGCCGGGTTGGTTGAGATGATATACAGATCCGCCTGTTTAACCATCAGGTGGTTCAATACCGGACTGGCGGCGGCTTCAAGTTCTCCGGCATATGCAGGTTCATAATCCATGGCGATGAGCACTTTATCACCCGGCTGTAATGAACCGATTGCCTGGAATAACTGAACAGTCTCTTTGGGCAGGGATGCTGGCAGGTATTCTGGCTTCAACCCGCGAAGGATGGCAAAGACCAGAATGAGCGACATCAAAGCTGCCAATACCCAGCGTACCGTTCCGGCTGCCCGCGCCCGCCGGTAGCCGGGGACTTTTGCTTCGGTTTGTTCCAGTGAAACGACCTCTTTGAACACAGCCATGTGTTCTTCCCGTTTCTTTCTGGCATCCAAACCGACACGATAATCTTTCACCCGGGTGTAGGTGGGGATGGTGGATTCGCCCGACAGTGTACCTTTGATCCCTGCCAGCGGACCGTTCTCCTCTGTGTGCCTATCCGCTTCACCGGCGCTGCTTTTTGCCTGACCGGGAATTTCGGTTGGGCGCATTGCCCGTACCCAGCCAGGGATCGCCCCCGGCTGCACCATGCCATCCGGCGTCGCTTCATGCTGGCTGGCATCCACCGCCGACATGGAGGTGGCTTCAGCTTCGTTTTCGCCCAGAATGCTGGACAACCAGTTCGGTATTTCGCGGCTGGGGATTTTGTCACGCGGCTCGTCTTGCATCTGAAGCAGTTCTTCCTCCGGAGGGAGGATGTCTTCAGAAAACAACGAAGCGTCAATCGCCGGAATGCTGTTGCGCAGGGCTTCGGGTATGGGATGCTCCGGCTCAGCTTCCTGCTTGGGTTTTAGTTCCGCGCTTTCGGAGACGGGCAGTTCCACGGAGGGCAAATCCAGAATATCCGCTTCGGACTCAAAAAATGGCGGGGTCAATTCCTGGGAAGCAGATTCGGCAGATTGAACTGGCAGGGTAATTTCGGGCGTCGCGGCGTCTTTATCCGCACTCTCTTCCAGCGGAGAAACCGGCATTTCGGGTTCCGGGAGTTCTTCAACAATATCGCTTAACGGGGCTTCTGTTTTTGCCCATCCCGGCAAGCCTTCAGGGGGAGGTTTCAATTCTTCGGTTTGCTTGCGAAGTTTATTGAGCCAGTCGTCGCCAGTCTCGGTGCTTTCAGGTAGAGCTACGCCGGTTTCAGCGTTGATCCGCGCCCGGATTGTTTCAAGCCATTCGGGGGTGGGAGCATCCGCTTCGCGCTGCAGCGGTTCAGCAGGCGGCGGCTGGTCTTCTGAACGCAGCATGCTTAGCCACTGATCAGGGTCTTGCGCTTCTGCTTCCTTTTCCACAGCTTCCACCGAACCAAACCGGTTGAAGTAATCTTCCCCCAGTTCCCTGGCATCTTCTTCCTTCTTCTTCCGCAGGTTCTCCAGCCATTCCTCTGACCCATCTTCAGGCGGTGTCTCTTCTTCTTTCGGAATTTGCGGGGGGATATAGGTAACCAGCGGTGCATCACAGAACTGGCAAATATATGCCTCATCTGTATTTGCTCTTCCGCATTTCGGACAGGTTACCGTCATATTATTTCCCTGCGGGAATATCCTTCCCAATCAAAACACGCAGTCCGGTTGTCAGTGCGCCGAGACCAATTCCTAACAGCATTCCCCGCGCCCCGCCGATTTGCAGGGTGTTCAAGAAGGAAGCCACAGATTGCATCACCTTGCTGCTTTGGAAGGGTATGAAACCGGTGGCTGCCCAGATAAATACCAGTACCGCTGCGATGAAGAGCAGTGAAGCTTTGTTCATACCGGGGCGGATCGCCCGAACCATGGCGGCAGCCAGGGTGATGCTCAGTAATGCCAGCAGGCTGGCTTCAACGGGAAATTGGATGGATGCCACCAGCTGGGTAAAGATTGGATGGGATGGTTTGAAAAGCAGTCCGAACACGGTCGTCCCGCCAAAGGCAACGATCAACACGACACTGTTGAACCAATCCGGTTTTTCATCTCGCACTTTCTGGCTGTGGACGGTAATCAAGTTGATCACTCCCACCAGGGTGGCAATGCCAGCCAGGGTGATGGCAATGTCGAGCAGAATGGATCGTACCTGCTGAAAAGGTGGAGAGGCAACGAAATAACCGGCAAGAATGATGATGCCGGAAAGAATAACAATTGCCCAGGGCAGGATTCTCTTCACCAGACCCCCACCAGTTTTAAGATTCCGCCGATCACCATTCCAAGTGCCAGCAACACCCGCAGCGCATCCTGAGCCTTCAGACTGGATGTGTTCAAAAGTGTCGGGTTGGTATAGGCGGGCGCGGCAAATAACTCTTCGCCGATCAACGGCGCACGGGTGGTGACAAACAGCATGGCCTGTGCGGAAATATCGTCTGTGCCGCTGATGGTATGCGAACGGCTTCGTTCTGCCATATCGGCGAGCAGGGCGGCTTCAGCTCCGTAATGTCCGGCAAGCAGCATGACCGCCTGCTGTTCATCCCGCTGTGCCATCATGGCTCCTCCGATATAGGAATATGGCGTGAGACCGGCAACCTGGGCGCTGGCATGTCCATGTTTTTCAGGCAAATGAGACCGTTCGTAGGCAAAATCGAGGGTTTCCTGCGACAGGATGTGAAGCAGGCCGTCTCCGCTGGTGGAAAGAGGTGGGATATCCCCATTTAAACAGCGCCTGGTGAGGAATTTCAGTAAGTTCAAGCCCACCAGTGACCCGGCAAACTGCGGCGAAAGATAATTCCCTCTGCCGATGGAAATATGAACGCCTTTACCGCCTTCCACCACCAGATTGATGGATTTTTGCAAACTCTCCAGGGATGGAATCTGCCTGAAATTGACTTTTACCCGATTGCGATCCAGGAAGGCAAACACACCCATTAACAATAGGGTAATCAGAATCAAGATCAGACCGATCGCCAGGGAACTCATCATATTTCCTTTTCACGAAGCTTGCCTGTAAATGACTTGTAAGCCTGCCTGTCTTCCAGAAGTTCGATCAAACCAGTTAAATGATGAGCTGGCGTCAGGGTGGATAGAACGGGTTGCCCGACGTATAGTATTTGCGCACTCAAAAGGGCAATGGGAGAAAACGCATCCATCAGGGTGGCGCAGAGGTGAGCATACCCCCCTGATTGAATCTTTGTAATCCACTCTTGCCACACAACCTGGCTGTTCATCATTTGATGATCCTATTTCGAACCGAAAATATCCAGCTTGCTGGCTGGGCATCATCCCCTTCATTGTATATGAAGCAGATTCGCACGTCAAGCGAACGTGTTTTTGCTATGCGTTTTCCGTGACATAATATTTCAAGGTGTATATAATTGAGATAATAAATTGTTAATATCAATATCCGAAGGAGATGGATTATGTACGAAAAAAGCATGGAACTATTAAATAAAGCGGTTGCAGATGAAATTGCAGCCGTGCATCAATATATGTATTTTCATTTCCATTGCGAAGATCAAGGGTATGAACTGCTTTCCAGGTTGTTCTTGAAAACTGCGATCGAAGAGATGGGACACGTGGAAAAATGTGCAGAAAGAATTCTCTTCCTCGGTGGTGAAGTGGAAATGGTCGCTTCTGAAAGCGTTCAAAAGATACTTGATGTCAAAGCCATGCTGGAAAAAGCGCGCATGATGGAACAGGGCAGCATTCGCGATTACAATCTTTGGGCGAACGAATGCTCGGCGGCAGCTGATTCGGGAACGAAGAAAGTGTTTGAAGGACTGGTGGGTGACGAAGAGCGGCATTACAGCCAGTTCGATCTGGAGCTTGCCAAGATCGATCGCTTTGGCGGTCAGTACCTGGCGCTGCAATCCATTGAAAGCAGCAAAGAAGGCTCCTCGGAAGGCGAATAAGTCTGTATTTCACCGTGTTCCACAGTTACTCATCCAACAAGGTTGGATGGTTGTGGTAGTCAGCCGGTGAATCTTCTGGATAGGTGTGGAATAATCCCCCGCAGAGAAATCTGCGGGGGATTTGATCGGGTTAGGAACTTGTTTTTATTTGATGTATGCCTGAAATTTCGGCTAATTTTTGTACGATTTCTTCCACGGATTCTGTTGCCTGAATTTTGACAGTGTACCGTAATTGAATGGATTGATCCCTGAGGTTTTTTTGCAGACCCGGTTCATCTACCGAACGGGCAAAAGTATGCAGAGCTTCGAGGACTTCATTTTGCAACCCGGGTCGATCGGATGCTGATACTTCGACCACCATGGTGGTGTATGGATGAATGAAGCGTTTTTCCACCACGTTGAGGATGATCAACGCCACCAGAATAAAACCGGTTGCGGCAAATGCAGCGTTATAATGACCGGCGCCAACTGCCAGCCCGACAACCGCCAGGGTCCACAATGAGGTCGCAGTAGTCAGACCTTTAATATTGGGTCCATAACGCAAAATGGCTCCGGCGCCCAAAAAGCCGATGCCGGATATAACCTGGGCAGCCAAACGTGCCGGATCTCCGTTGGGAACCAGAGGGCGGAATTGGATGGCTAGATTGATGGATAGCGCCATGGTGAGTGTTGCGCCAATCACCAGAATGATGTGCGTACGCAGCCCGGCAGGCTGTCCCTGGCGCTCACGTTCAAAGCCGACGATTGCTCCCAGCAATCCGGCAATGGCAATGCGAATAATAATTTCCTGGTCTGAAATCATGTTGCACCTGTTTGTTATTGGGGAAGGAATGAGCCTATTTTACACCCATCCATGCGGATGTGTGCGGTGCCAATCCCATGCGGATGCAATGATATCTTCCAGGTCGGGCGTCTGTGGATTCCACCCCAATTCAGCGCGGATTTTTTCCGAACTGGCTACCAGGCGGGGGGCATCTCCGGGTCGGCGGGCGGCTTCCACGGCCGGAATCGGATGCCCGGTGATCTTGCGGGCGGTTTCGATCACTTCACGGACGGAGTATCCCCTGCCGTTGCCCAGGTTGTATACAAGGCGCTCTCTGGTATCCAGACCCTGCAATGCCAGTAGATGGGCGCTTACCAGGTCGCGGATGTGGATATAGTCGCGGATGTTGGTGCCATCCGGGGTGGGATAGTCGCAGCCAAAAATGCTGATATTCGGACGTTGCCCCAATGCCACCTGTAACACCAGCGGGATCAGGTGACTCTCCGGCTGGTGGGCTTCCCCTCGTTCGGGCATGGCGCCGGCAGCATTGAAATAACGCAAGGCGGCAAACCGCAGTCCGTGGATTTTTTGATACCATGCCAGCGCGTTTTCAACCATCAATTTACTCTGACCGTATACGCTGGCGGGTCCAAGCGGGCTTTCCTCATCCAGCGGGGCATCCTGCGAGGCGAAAATGCCAGCCGTGGAGGAAAACACCAGTTTTTTGATGTTGAATTCCATCATGACATCCAACAGGTGAATGGTGTTGGTGAAATTGTTCAAGAAAAAGCGTCCGGGTTTTTGCATACTTTCGCCGGCTTCAATAAATGCGGCAAAATGCATTACCGCATCGAAGTTTCCGGAACGGAATACTTCACCCAGCATTGAGGTATCCGCAAGATCCGCCTGGATAAATTCAGCTCCAGCGGGAACAGCCTGGCGGTAACCCTTCACCAGTGAATCGTAGATGGTGACCTGGTGTCCCGCTTCGAGTAACGCTGCACTGGTCGCTGACCCAATGTATCCGGCTCCGCCGGTAACGAATATGCGCATAGTGGATCTCCTTATTCCTTTTCCCCATCTTTAAGAATACTGAGGTTGGCAAGGGAAGCATCCAGCCTTTTCAAACCCACAGTATCAAATTCTACTACCACGATCTCATCCGCACCCACTCGCTTGTCTTCGAGCACCAGACCCTCGCCATAAACGGGATGGTTGACCCGCATGTTAACCTGGTACTTCAATTCCACGGGCGGAGCGGGGGCAGGCGCAGATTTCCAGATATATTGCTCACGGGGTGGCGCCGCCCGCTCTGCTCTGCTGGAGCTTCCCCATCCGCTGGTGGCGTAGCTGCGGGAAGAACGAAAACCGGTGCCATTGAGCAGATTGGCCGGAATATCCCGCAGAAAGCGGGAGGGATCGGTGAAATCATAACCGCCAT
>DAIOEK010000009.1:0-67584 GCA_036746315.1 Anaerolineaceae bacterium
AATCTGGATCCGCACCCCGTTGGTGATCAACTGGGCAATACCCCTGCCCGCGATCATAAGGATGAGGGTGGCGAGCATGGGTTGGATTTTGATGTATGCCACCAAAATCCCGTTCCACAGACCGCAGATCGTTGCCACAATCAGCGTCACCACGATCACTTCCCACAGCGGAGAGTAGGTGAAATTGGGGTCGTTGATGAATTTCATCAGGTCGGGCGGAAGCTCCAGCCCGATGATGACCGGATTCATCATAATGGCAGCCACCGATGCGGCAATCGCCATCACCGCCCCCACCGAGAGATCGACGCCGCCAGTGGCAATCACCAGGGTCATCCCCAGCGAGAGCAGCATCACCGTGGAAGCATTGCGGAAGATATCGATGATGCTGCCGTAGAGGTTGCCGTTACGCACCTGGATGGCAAAGAAATTGGGGACGACAATCGCATCCAGAATCAGGATGATTGCCAGGGTAAATAAAGGAAAGAAGAGTTTGCTTTCCGTAATCTTGCGCATGGAGATATTCGGTTTGGTAATCGCCATCATTCACCTGCCATTACCTTCATGATTTCTTTTTCATCGGTATCACTTTTGAATTCGGCAACCTTGCGGCGGTCGCTCATGACAACGATGCGGTGACTGGTGCGCATCACCTCCTCCAATTCAGAGGAAATGAACACACAAGCCATCCCCTCTTCAGCCAGCGAAAGCACCAGCTTCTGGATATCCGCCTTGGTGCCCACATCGATTCCACGGGTGGGTTCGTCGAGGATCAACACCCGGGGGTTGGTCGCCAGCCAGCGGGCAAGGATGACCTTTTGCTGGTTGCCACCGCTCAGGTTCTTCACCTGCTGATCCGCCGAGGGGGTGGAGATTTCCAGCAGGCGCATGTATTTTTCAGCTATTTCATACTGCTTTTGTGTTCCCAGGAACTTAAACCATCCCTGACCTGCCTGAAGGGCAAGGATGATGTTTTCTCGAACGGTCAATTCATCAACAATACCCGCCGCTTTGCGGTCTTCGGGCGAGAGGGCAAGCCCGCGTTTGATGGATGCGTAGGGCGAATAGTGAGCCACTTTCTTCCCATTCACTGTCAAACTTCCGCTGTCCGGCGTTTCGACGCCAAACAGCAAACCGGCGGTTTCAGTCCTGCCCGAGCCAACCAACCCGGCTAATCCAACAACCTCCCCCGGGTGAAGTTCCAGATCGAGCGGTTCCACCTGGCTGGACAGCCCAAATCCATGAGCGGTCAATACCGGTTCACTGCCGATCTTTCGGGCAATCTCTTCCTTGGTTTTGTACATTTCATCCAATACAGTGATCGTTTTGCCGATCATCCTGGTGATCAATTCCATTTTAGGCAGCTTGGCTGTCTCATAGGTACCCACAAGACCGCCGTTGCGAATAATGGTGACGCGGTCTGATATCTGATAGACCTGGTCTATAAAATGAGTAATAAAAATAATTCCGACGCCTTCTTTTTTCAACCGGCGCATCACATCCAGCAACTGTTCCGTCTCGCGGGTGGAAAGGCTGGAAGTAGGCTCATCCAAAATCAACACCCTGGCGCCTTCAATTTCAAGCGCCCGCACGATGGCGACCATCTGTTGGATCGCCACCGAATATTCACCAAGCAGCACGGTGACGTCGATCTCCATACCCAAAACGCGCTTCAGGATTTCACGTGCCTGCTCATTCAGTTTTTTCCAATAAATGCTGCCCGCGCGAAGCGGCTCCCGACCGATCAGGATATTTTCCGCCACGGTCAGATTGGGGCACAGATTGATCTCCTGATACACAGTACTGATTCCAAGACTCTGCGCATGCTGCGGTGAACGGACATGAACCTCCCTGCCAAATAAAATGATCTGTCCGCTGTCCGGCTTTTCGACCCCGGTCAACACCTTGATCAATGTGGATTTCCCGGCGCCATTCCCGCCCATCAGGGCATGAACTTCTCCGGCTTTCAGATCAAAGTCGACATTTACCAAAGCCTGAACACCCGGGAAGGCTTTGTTCATTCCCCGCATGGAGATGAGTGTGGAGGTACTGTTTGTATCTGACATGTGATTCTTTCCAGCTTGAGGGATTGGAGGAGCGGCGGAAAATGCCGCTCCTCATCAATTGAACCCGGCTTTCAAAGCAACCGTGGAACCCCGGTTTGAGGTGGTTAAGCCTGAAAGTCGGTCGACATGTTTTTAATACTTGCGTCCGTCAGCAATTTCCTGCAGGTTGGGATCGGTGGCGCGGAAAACGCCTTCCTGTGAAGGTACCCACTTGGGCAGGGTTTCGCCGTTTGCGGCTTTCAAGGCGGCTTCATATACCTGCGGCGCCAGCAGCGGATTGCATTCGACGACAACATTCAGGTCGCCAGCCAGCATGGCTTTGAATGCACCGGCGGTTGCATCCACGGAGAGGACGTAAACGTCCTTGCCCGGAACGAGACCGGCTTCTTTGAGTGCTTCAATGGCGCCCAAACCCATTTCATCATTCTGCGCGAAGATCGCCTGAACATCCTTGGATTCCTTCAACCAGGCTTCGGTAACCTGCTTGCCCTCGGTGATGCTCCAGTTGGCGGTCTGGCTGTTGGTGATGGTCATACCGCAGTCACCCATCTTTTCGCGGAAACCCTGTCCGCGGTCTTTGGCAGCGGAAGAACCCACATTGCCCACCAGTTCCCAAACATTCTTCTTTGCGCTGTCACCCAGCAGGGCGCACAGCTCATCAGCAGCCTTGCGGCCTTCTTCCACAAAGTCGGCACCGATGTAGGTCACGAACATGGTGTCGGGAGCGTCGATGCGGCGGTCCTGGATCACAACGATCTTTCCGGCTTCAGCAGCGGCCTGGAGAACTTCCTCCCAGCCGGTGGTTTCAAGAGCGGATAGAACGATGACATTGACCTCTGGATCCTGAATGAATTGATGGAAACCAGCCACCTCTTTTGCCAGATCGTTCTGAGAGTCGTAGAACTTGAGGGTCAGACCCAACTGATCAGCGGTCTCTTTGAACGAGGCGGTATTGGCTGCACGCCATCCACCTTCAGATCCGGTCTGCAGGAAACCAACGACCAGGTCAGAATACTGGCAGTTGGGAGCGCAGGCCAGACCAACCTTGGCGACCGCTGCGGCAGGTGCGGCGGTATCGGCGGGTGCTTCGGTGGCAGGGACAGCCGGGGCGCATGCTCCCAAAATCATGGTGATAGCTGCAATGATCAAGAAAATTCTTACACGGTACATGTGGTTCTCTCCTTATATCTTTTTGTTTTCTCCTCACGGAGTTTCTGATACGGTATAATCGAGAGTGAGATACAGCTTCCTTAAATTAGGAAACAGCCTCTCGCTCTGAAGTGCTTGCCCCGAGGACCTCAACCACTGAGCAGGCACTTCTTTTGTATTACGCCAACTTTTGCGACCAGATTCACCTCCTTTTACAAATCGATTTATTGCTTTACTGAGCTTTGCCGCACAATCAGCGTTGGTTTCAGCATCATGGGTGCGGGGATGTTGTATTCCTCATCCTGCCGACGGGCTTCGATGATCTTAATCAGCTCTTCTACAGCCATTCTGCCGACGGTGTACTGCTCTGATTGAATGGTGGTTAATGCCGGATAAAAGAAACAGGATTCGGCGATATTATCAAAACCCACCAATCCCAGGTCGTTTGGAATACAAATGTTCCGCTGGCAGGATGCCTGCAGAACACTTAATGCCATTTGGTCGTTCGCAGCAAAAACAGCATCCATTTCCGGATACTGTTCGAATAATTTTTGAATTGCCTGTGCGCCGCTTGCGGAGGACCAGTTGCCTTCCACCCATTGATTATCCTGCATCGCCAGTCCGTTTTCAGCAAGCACGTCCTTCCATGCAGCCATGCGCTGGCGCGATTCCCACCAGTCGAGCGGACCGGAAATATGCCCGATCTTGCGGTAACCCTGCTCGATCAAATGCGTCATTGCCATTCGACCACCTTGATAATTGTCAATCGAAACCACGGGGATGTTCTCCCTGGGCTGCATGGTGAGAAAAACGATCGGTATTTCCAGATCTTCCGGAGGATTGCTGAGCCACTCCCGGTTCTCCCCCACTTCGGGCACCGCCCAGATGATGCCATCGGCATGGCGCGAAAGGAATTCCTGCAGGATGGGGTTGATGTCGTTGGTGCTGAAACTGGGTAATTCCTTTAATAACAGCGAATAACCGAACTCCTCGGCGGCGTTGGTGATGCCGCTCAAAGTTCGTGACGGTCCGATATACTTCAAACCGGCGGTAACTACCCCCAGGGTATAACTGCGCTGCTGGATCAGGCTGCGTGCCAGCGCGCTGGGCTGATAACCCATCTCGTCAATGATTTTTTGCACGCGTTCGCGAGTATCCGGGGAAACATCGGGGCGGTTATTCATAACCCGCGATACTGTCTGCGTGGAAACACCTGCAGCAGATGCAACTTGTTTAATTGTGGGTCGTTTGTGTCGGATTTGCATATGTTATCGTTCCCGTTATCGATAACATAATAGCACGTGAATTTTCACGAGTCAATAGTTTTTTTATGAGAATCTGCAATCCCCCGGAGGGATACTACCGCCGAGAATTCTTTGCTCTTTTATATGCATACATGCGTTCGTCTGCCAGTTTAAGCGCCTGATCAAATTCGAAAATATCGCCCATCTCGGCAATCCCGTATGACACCTCAATTGCAAACTCAAAAGAATGTTCACTGCTCAATTGCTGCAAAATGCGGGAGATGATGTCTTCCACAACTGCCATGGAAGCGCTTTTGAATATCACCAGAAATTCATCCCCGCCATAACGGATCACCAGATCATCTTTGCGGATCACGCGCAGCAAAACAGATGACAGCGTTTTCAATACTTCGTCGCCAACATCGTGCCCGTGCGAATCGTTGATTTCTTTGAAGAAATCAACATCCATCATCACCAGGGTATATGACGTTCCCGGATACCCCCGTTTTTGCGCCTCCAGCCAATGCTCCAAAGACAGGCGCGAGTAAGCACTGGTCAAGGTATCCTGATAGGCATATTTGCGGAAGGTATCCCGGCTGCTCTCGGTATCCTGCAAAATGCGATTGGCGTGTCGGACCGTAAGCATATTCAGAACAAAGAAAACCAGAATGACGCCAATGATAAACAAGATCAGCTGGGTATTCATCCGCTTTTGCGACTGACCCACAATCGTGTCGTAAGATGTGGCTATGTGCAAATAATACTTTCCGGGGTCCAATTGCTGCAAATAATCAATCCGGGCGCCCTGCCGGTAAACCTGGTAGTCTTCACCCGAAGCGATCAGATTCCCCTGTGACAAATTCAAAAAATTGGCCTGATCGACAATATCCACATTCAGTTCGTTCGTGTTCAATTCCAGGAGCAAGGAGCTCAAATCGTACACCAGCACATCCCGACCCAGGATTTCGCCATTCAGAACAACATCCGATGGAACCACCAGATGATAACGTCCATGCAGCAGCGCAATAGCGCTGTTGTCCGCACCCTCCACCAAAAACTGAGGGATTTCAGTGACAGGGTGCTCCTCCGAGCCGGCATAAGCAACCAGAACTTTGTCATCCACCAGTCGAAAAGCCAGAACCAGGTTGTCGAGCACTTTGACCCCATCGTTAAATTTGGGCTGCGTAAAATCTGCCAATTCATCCCAGCTCAACTCACCCGCTTTGTATTGTGCTATGGCATCCCTGATGACACTGCGGCTGGAGATTCCCCGCGCGCCTTCATGACAACGATCAATAAAAACCTGCATGGCGAATGTACTTGAGCGGGAGGTAATTACCCAGTTGGAAAGCAATGTGCTGTGGATGTCATCCCGCAGGGGCAGATAGATAAATAATATTGCCAGCAGGAATACAGAAATCCCAAATATAATGTTATAACTTTTGCCCTTGCGAATCAGATTATCCATGCCATCCCATGCAAACCCTATATTTTAGCAATTGCTCTTCAATAACATATCCGCAAATAATTGTCCATTAATTTCGTATAATTTTCCGCCCTATGTAATGAAAGACATCGCCAATCCGCTATGATGCGGATCTGCGGGATTTACGCTGCAGGGTCATCCCGATCAGCCGGGAGACGACAATGGCAATATAACCCACACCGGAAAACTGCTCAAGCATGGCAATGACCCTGCTTGCGGTGGTCACCGGAACGATATCACCGAGCCCGGTGGCTGACAGGTTGGTAAAGCTGAGAAAAAGCAACTCGATGAAGGTGAGTGGACGACCGCCGACCACCGTACTGACAATACTGCCCGGCGACCAGGTCTGGCAGGCAAAATATAGATATGCGAATCCCCAGGCGAGCAGTGTAAAAGTGGCTCCGGCGGCATATAACTCATCGGTGGTGACGTTGGTGTCGCCCAGCATATACGCGATCAGCGCACCGGCGCCATAAAAGTACAGCAGTCCTTCCAAAAACGCCGACCAGGCGATCAGGGTGGGGTCGATCGTTTTCAGTGAAAGCAGATTCAACACAAACACGGGCAGCGCCAAAATCCATGCCACCCAGTTGGTCGCCGGGCTGCGTTGTACCACCCAGAGCACCAACATCAAAATCAAGATGCTGAAAGCACTCAGGATGGCTCTTTCATTATGCAGCCCGTCGAACACTGCATACAAACCAAGCAATAAAAGCTGGGTTGCCAGCAGAATTGCCGAAGGGTGAAAATGCAGCCGGGGAATTTTGTGGGATTCTGTGTGTGCCATAATTTTTACATCCGATTTGGGAAACGATTTATTCCTTCTCGATGGAGAATACCCGCAGTGCGCGCAGCGTATTCCAACGGGAAGGTGAACCAACCTTTTCCATTTCAAAGAAAGTCCTGCCGGAATGACGGTTTTGCAGCGCCCAGCGACCATCCGGTCGCGCCTTAGCTTTTATCAAATCGAGTGCGCTTTGCATTCCAGGCTCATACCCATATTCCCAACGGTACAGAAAATCCATGGCGGCAAGAACATCATAGTGCCAGCGGGGTGGGAATGAAAACAAGGTCCAGCGGGGCTCCAGAGGGTTTCCTCGGGAATCCAGGTAAATGCGGTGGGCAAGTAAAAACGCCACCCCGCGGGAAATGGCAGCCTCAACCAGCGGACTGTCATCCGCAGATTGGTTGAGGTATTCCGCCAACCCTTCGAGCACCTGCAGGGTGGTATCGAATCGATATTTGAGGGTCATGTTTTCCAGGTACGGCTCCCAGTGACCATCAGCGGATTGCTTTGCGAGCAGATACTCCACGATACGCGCCACTCGCTCATCAGAGTGGCGAAAATAAGAAAGAATGGACAGCACCATGCCGTTAACCCCGAGGTCGATACGACGGCTGGACTTAGCATAGGAAAGCGCTCCTTCGGATTGATAGCCGCCATCGAGGAGGCGGATGCAGCCCAGCCGGGTTTGCGGATGATCGGGTGGAAGGCCCAATTGGCGCAGCAACAGCATGGTATACGTGGTGGATATCCATTTGTGGTCGTATAACTGTCCCGCCCAGAGACCATTATCGTCCTGGCAGGCAAGCAGCCGGGCGCCCCAGCCTTCCAGCACAACCTGCGCGCGTTCACGTTCCACTTCATCCCGGTCGGCATGCAGCAGATCCCGCAGCACCTGCCAGCGGATGGCAGGATCACCCGCCAGCAGCCAGGTTAACACATCGCCATTGATTTCCATGCGCCTTCCATTCCGGGATGTTCAACCAAGCAGCCCGTCACTTTATGCAAGGGGTTCCCCGGTTTCCCTGGCGAATACACGGCGAATAAGCCTGATCCCGGCAATCCCCAGGAAGACCATGGCAATCGCCGAAACGATCAAAAGCGTCACAACCGCAGCCATCCAGAATCCCTTCGCTTCGATCCTGCCGGATGCCAGCCCGCTGACCATCGCCAATCCCTGCGCAAGCACAAGAAACAGGGCGGCAACGCCCAGGGGAATACCCGCCGGACGCCAACCCAGCCCCGAACGGGCGCCGCCCCAGACCAGCAGCAAACCGCCCACCAGCGCGAAACCGAACAGCTCCGCCGGCATCAGATAGTCAAAGCGCAGCAGTCCCGTGCTGCCAAAAAAAATTGCACTGATGAGGAAAGGCGCCAGGAGCGGCACCCACACTGCGACCGTACCGGCAATGACCATTGTTTTGGTGAATATTCCCCGTTTTCCCATAATTTCCTTCCCGAAATAAGTTTTACCCCATACACCTGCATGTCCAAAGACAAGGTGTACTCACTGCCTGGGCTTCGGATAGAACAGCAGGCGGTCCATTTTGGAACCAAGCACAAGCGCGCCGGGCACCAACACCACCGTCAGCAACAACACCACCGCCGCCCAGACCAAACTGCTCCCCAAGTGGAACACCGCATAATGCTGCCATGACAGCAAAACATAAACACAGTAGCCACTTGCCAGCAAGCTGCTGATAATTACCGGAACATACCTGCGCATGACCAGGAATTGAATAATATGGATGATTAAATGAAGGAAGAACACCAGCAAGATGCCCATCCATAAGGAGTAGAAGCTTTTTTCAACAGCCAGAAAAGTTGCGATGGAGAGGGATAGAAAAATGATCATCACGCCAAACGCAAACCCGGATGTAGATAAAGAACCTTGGAGGGGCAGAACATGTTTTTCAAACCAGGGAAATCGCTGCGCCAGCTTCGCCTGGTTTTCATCCAGCCAGGGGCGGAACATAATGATCTCTTCAAAATCATGAAGGATAAACACAACCGGAAGCAACCACATCACAGTATCGAGCTTCATTATCACCCCGATAAAAGGAAGTTTTATCCATTATAGACTCGCTCCGGCGATTGCGAAAACCGAAACGAAGGAATTTACCCCGCTGGATATAAAAACACCCGACCTGTCCGTCGGATGCAAGCACTCAGCGAGATCTGACCAGCGGAATTTATTGCGAATATGCTCTTTCCAGTTCGGCAATATCCAGCTTTACCATTTTCAACATGGCTTCGGTGACCCGCAGCGCCCTGGCGGGATCGGGGTCTGTCATCAGCTTTTCCAGGATGGTTGGAACGATCTGCCAGGACACACCAAATTTATCCTTGAGCCATCCGCATTGTTCTTCCACGCCGCCATCCCGTAATTTATCCCAATACGCATCCACTTCCGCCTGTGTTTCACAATGGATGATGAAGGAAACTGCCGGTGTAAATTTGGCATAGGGTCCGCCATTCAATATCATGAACTGCTGACCCAGCAAAGACAGGGTGGCGGTAAGCAGCAAGCCTTTGGGCAGCGGACCGGCATCCCCATAATAAGCCACACCCTCAATCTTTGCGTCGGGAAAAACGGAAGTGTAGAATTCGACTGCCTCATCGGCGTTCTGTTCAAACCATAAGCATGGGGTAATCTTTTGCATGGGTATTTTCTCCTGCATTCATCCTACCGGAAACAAACAGAAGATGCCCTTTTCTGTATAAGTCCATTCCAGAAATGCTTATTTAAATTCAAAGCTGTCCAGTATCCCACCCACGGTTTCCATGTAATCGGAGAAAGAGCCGGCAGACGAGTGAAAAGACAGCACATAAACAACATCATCCTTTTGCAGCCACAAATCCTGAAATGTCCACCAGGGTTCCCCCCACGGACGGCTGTAATTGACCTGGCAGGCATCCATATTTCCCCAGATGGTTTCAGTGATGGAGAGGTCCTTGATCTCGGTAACGGGATCTTCGTATGCGCGCTTCACGCGTGCCTCCAGGCTTTCGCCATTTACTGCATTCCCTGAGGCAACAGAAAAGAACGCTTTACCCTTACCCTTCCCGGTCGGATATTGGAGGGTGATATCCGTGGTTACGCCCAAACCATAGAAATCCGTTCCCGCGGGGATGGGGCTCCCCCATATCTCTGGAAATGTCTTCCAGCCTGACGGGATGGTGAAGCGAAAATTATCACCTTCATATATTTTTTCTTTTTGCCCTACAACATAAAGTACCAGGCACACCATTGCAACAAAGAGGCTAGCTACTAAAATCAATTTAAATTTGTTACGCATACAATCCTCCCTGCGACAATTTATATGCTTACAATAACACGGTTATTATTCACCCACAAATCCAAAAGGGGATTTTTATTTCACCATCTTGACAATCCTGTAATCAGTGTATATACTTAGTGTATGAATAACACTTATCCTGCTTACGAAATGCCCGGCGTTACAGTTGATCTGGCATTATTTACCGTCAACGAGGATAAATTGCAGGTGCTCTTGACCCGCCGCGCCGAAGAGCCGTTTGCAGACCAGTGGGCACTTCCCGGCGGTTTTTTATTCAAAAACGAATCACTGGAAGATGCCGCAAGGCGCGTGATGCAGGAAAAGACCGGGGTGGTGGATGCCTACCTGGAACAACTTTATACCTTTGGCGCACCGGAACGGGACCCGCGCAACCGCATTGTGACCATTGCTTACTATGCGCTCATTCCCTGGCAGAAGCTCATCCGACCCGGATCGCGAAAGGTCAGCGAGGTAAACTGGTTTGAAGCAGTCAGACCGCCCGAACTTGCATTCGACCACAATCGGATCCTGGCGTATGCAGTCGACCGCCTGAAAGCCAAAACCGGTTACAGCAATATCGCGTTTGGTTTGCTGCCCGCCGCATTCCGGCTGACCGAATTGCAGCGGATTTACGAAGTAATCCTCGAACAACCGCTGGATAAACGCAACTTTCGTAAACGGATGTTATCCACGGGCTGGCTGGCTGAGACCGGCGGCATAGACGACAGCGGCGCCCACCGTCCGGCAAGACTGTACAGCTTCACCAAACGCGATGTGGAATTTGTTGACTGATGCAAAGGAGAGGAGCATGAAACGACCAATCACCCGGTATCAAATCGAATATTTTTTTAATAACAGTTAGTGTTATTTTTACACTATTAGGAGGCACGATGCACCCATCATTCGAAGTACTATCCGACCAATTGAGGATGTGTTCCTTGCCGGAAGATCTATTTGGAATGCTGCCCGGTGATATCGACAGCCAATTGGATGAATTACGCCGCCAGTACCGCAGACTGGCGCGGATCGCCCATCCTGACGGGTACAAGCTGGCAACTGAAAAAGCCGCCGCGCATGAAGCATTCACCCGATTAACTTTGCTCTATCACTACGCCCAGGAGCGGGTGCGTAACAGAGCATACCGCAACCCGCAAAGTATTCCCTCATCTGCGGTGTACACCGTTTTCTCCCGGAAACATGAATATCACCTGACCGGGGTATTTGAAGCTGGCGGGTACTTTCTAAACTATGCCGGCGGATATATCCAGTCCGGTAAATATCACCCCATCGTCTTGCACCTGGCAGCCCAACCGGATTGCAATATGTTCATCCGCAACGAATTGGAGATACTCGAGAAGTTACGCCACAGTGATGGGTATCACAAATTTTCAGCCTACCTGCCCCAACTTGAAGAATCTTTCACGGTACAGGTCGGCATATCCGAACACGCTGCAACGACATACCATTCCGAAGAAGGGTGGTTCACGCTGAAGCAGGTACGCGAATGCCATATAGATGGCGTTGATCCGCGAGATATGGCATGGATTTTCAGACGCCTATTGGTGGTGCTCGGATTTTTACACACCAGCGGCGTCACACACTGTGCCGTACTGCCGGGCAATATCCTTATCCATCCGGAAGACCACGGATTGATGCTCGCCAACTTCGGCTCGGCATTTTCAAAGTACGGCGCCGGTTGTACTTTACCCATTGTCTGCGGCGAGGAAGAAAAATCGTGGTATCCGCCTGATTTGGAATCAAGCTGCAAGAAAAATTCTGCAACCGACATCTATCTGGCTGCCAGATGTATGCGCTACATTCTCGCCGCCGACCACGACGGCAGATGTTACCCGGCAGATACCCCGCAGCCCATAAAATCTTTTTTGCGCGGCTGTATTATGCCGACAACGAGTTCCACCCCATCAGATGCATGGGCTCTAAAAGAGGAATTTGATGCGGTTCTGCATCAGGTGTGGGGGGAACGAAAATTCCATCCATTCAGCATGGTCTGCCATCAGCAGACCACCCAATACCAAGGAGGTAAAAATGGGTAGTGGAAGATGGTCTACAAATGTTTTTGACGAGCACAGGCGGTATAAAGCTCAGGCAGGTTTGAGTAATTTCGATTACAGCGACCGGACCCACAGAACCGATCCCGCCCAGTGGAAAGCGCACCCAACCCTGGACCCCTTCGGGGTGAAAGTCCGCGAAAGCCGGGATAGCGACGAGCACCCGGAATCGAACGCAGTGATGGTGATGTTCGATGTAACCGGTTCGATGCTGGACATTCCCGTGACATTACAGCAAAAACTCCCCCAACTGCTGGGGATGCTCCTGCGCAAGAGCTATATTCCCGATCCACAGATCCTTTTCGGTGCGGTTGGCGATGCCACCTGTGATTGCGTTCCGCTTCAGGTCGGGCAGTTCGAATCCGACAACCGCATGGATGACAATCTCGAAAATCTCTTTCTGGAAGGCGGCGGTGGTGGGCAGAAGAAGGAATCCTACGAACTGGCGCTCTACTTCGCCGCCCGCCACACGTCCATCGACTGTTATGAAAAGCGCGGTCATAAAGGTTATCTCTTCCTCATTGGCGATGAGATGGCTTACGAAAAAGTGAATCAGCATGAAGTGCAGGGGATCCTGGGCGACGGATTGGAAGGAAGCATCCCATTGGTGCAAATCGCCAGGGAGACACGGGAACGTTACAACGTCTATTACATTCTCCCGAAAAAAGCCAGCTATGGCAGTGATAAACAGATCATCAACTTCTGGCGCAAACTGTTCGGAGAACATGTGCTCGAACTGGAGGACGCAAATGCAGTATGCGAGCTGATCGCCCTGACCATCGGACTAAATGAAGGCGTCGTGGATTTGCAACTGGGGGCTGACGACCTGCGTGATTGCGGCGCTCCCGAGAACGCAATCCGGGTGGCACAAAACGCCCTGGCGCTCTTCCCGACCAGGCAGAGACCTGCTTTACTATCCGCCATTTTGCCCGGATTAAGCAAATAACCGGAGGGAGGCTGCATCCGGTGTTATGTATCGCCGGATGCAGCCTGATCCCATATCAGGAGGTAAACGATGAACAAGAAAGCCATCTTGATTGCCGATCTGGGTTACGGGGACGCGGGCAAAGGTTCAATCGTGGATTTCCTTGCCCGGGATGGCGGTGCCCATACTGTGATCCGATACAACGGCGGAGCGCAGGCTGCACACAATGTAATCACTCCAGATGGAAAGCATCATACATTTGCCCAATTCGGCAGCGCAACCTTCCTTCCCAACGTTCGTACGCACCTTTCCCGCTTCATGATCGTCCATCCGCTGGCAATGCTGGCAGAAGAGCGCGATCTCCAATCCATGGGGATAACGGATGCGTTTGAACGCGTTACCGTGGAGCGGGGCGCGCTGATAATAACCCCGTTCCAGCAAGCGGCAAATCGCATCAAAGAGATCGCCCGGGGTGACGGCATGCATGGCTCCTGCGGATTGGGGATTGGAGAGACCATGTCAGACTGGCTCTCATACGGTGATGAAGTTCTGCTGGCGGGTGATTTGACAGACCGCAGCACTATCATCCATAAACTGCGCTTTCTTCGTGAACAAAAGCTGGCACAATTGCAGACGTTTCTGACCACCTTTCCAGCCAACCCGCGGGCACAGGAGGAGTTGAAGATATTTTCCGACCCGGGGCTTCTCCCTGCCGTAGTGGATACTTACCGGCATTGGGCAGATCAGATTCGGCTGGTTGACCGGGATTATCTTCGCCAAACCTTCAACGGAGGCGGTGCTTTCATTTTCGAAGGCGCTCAAGGTGTGCTGCTGGATGAATGGTGGGGCTTCTTCCCTTACAACAGCTGGAGCACATTGACTTTCAAAAATGCAGATACCCTGCTGCACGAATCCCAATGGGAAGGTGAGACTTACAGGCTTGGATTGACCCGCGCATATATGACCCGCCACGGAGCCGGCCCCATGGTGACCGAGGATGAGCAGATGAGCATCCGATTGCCGGAGCCCCACAACCCCAACAATCCCTGGCAGCATGCCTTCCGGGTAGGTCCACTGGATCTACCGGCATTACGATACGCCCTGAATGTCACCGGGAATATAGATGGGCTGGTGGTGACCCACCTGGACCGTCTGCTGACCCTGCCGGAATGGCAAATTTGTGATGCCTATCTTCCGGGCAAAGATGAGAAGCGGACATTCCTGGATGACGGAGGCGGAAATATCCGCATTCCGACTGATCCCACCAATCTGGCAGAACAGGAGCAATTGACCCATTTTCTGCAACGCTGCAAGCCACTTCTTGAAACAGTTGACAAAGATGCGAATAAATTCCTGAATTTAATGGAAGAGAAACTGGGGCACCCGGTTATGCTGACCTCCGCGGGTATGACTGCCAATGAAAAGGACTGGCGGGTTATGCCCCATTAAACAAAAAGGGGCTCCACCGGGAAGCCCTCCTTGCCATTCGTTCGTGCGAATTTCGATTACACAGATAAACTTCCTTCAATGTACACAGAATCAACGATCCCCACGATCACTGAAATCACACAGCCGTCGGGGTTCTGCAAAATCTGGCGGTTGCCGTTCCCCTCGCGGTTGACCAGCACCGTGTCGCCGATCCCGGCATGGGTGTTGTCAAGCGCGATGAAGTCCTCATCCGCTTTTTCGCCTTCCATCACCAGCGGCTGAACCACCAGCAAACGCCGGTTCTTGAAATCGCGATGTCCGATGGTGGTTACTACCGTGCCGATAACTTTTGCCAGGATCATATTTGCCTGTCAGGAAAATTGATTGGTGCCCGGTTTGAGGGTGTAATTGAAGGCGTTGTCGGGAAGTATGTTGACCTCATCGACCACGCCCACCAGGGTCAGATCCACCGGGACGAATTTTTCATCCGGCAGTGCCAGTGAAGCCTCGCGCGAGCGCACCATTACGCACAGGTCGCCAATCCCGGCATCCACCACATCAACAGCCACCTGGAGTGTTCCCAGCGGTTCCAGCCGTTTGTTTAACGGCTGTACGATCAGCAGTTTCAGCCCTTCGGTGCCTGCATATTTCAGCGTGCAAACGGCGGTACCCTTTACCCGACCAAATAACATGCTACTTAATCCCTGTGCTCTGCAATACCCGCCGGATGATTACATCCAGCAGATCGGGGTCGATCTGTTCGCCGAGGCGCGCGATGACCGCATTGCGAATGCGTTGATGCAGCTCGCAATACGTGCTCGTGGATGATCCGCACGGGTTTTTCGCTGCGGCAGATGGCGACGACTGGGACAGGTAAGGCCTCACCGGCGCAGCCGGCGGCTGAACACCGCCAGGGTGGACCAGCTTTACGCCCAGGCTGGCAGCCCGTTCGTATGCCAGGTCGGTCAGCACCACTCCCTCATCCACCTCCAACGAGAGGATGCCCTTGCGCACCAAGTCTTCGATATCATCCTCGGCATAAAACTTTTTCGGCATGCACTGCTCCTATTTGGCGTTTCTGCCGCCGAAACTGCCCTTGGTGTCTTTGGGCAGGATCATTTCCACATCCACATGCGGTCTCGGGATCACATGCACGGTGACCAGTTCGCCAATGCGTTTGGCGGCAGCGGCGCCTGCATCCGTGGCAGCCTTGACGGCACCGACATCGCCGCGAACCATGACGGTCACATACCCGCCGCCCACATATTCGGAACCGATCAGGGTCACATTGGCAGCCTTGACCATGGCATCCGCCGCTTCGATCGCGCCCACCAGTCCGCGGGTTTCCACCATTCCAAGTGCAATTAAGGATGTATCAGCCATCTTCCACCTTCCTTTAATATTCTTTCATTAATATGGATTTTGCTTCACGATTTTTGGAACACCACCTCACCGTCAACTTCCAGTGAGTCGATAATTGACATGATCACAGCATCCACCGGGGTATCCTTGGTAATGGCAGTCTGCCGGGCGGAAGAACCGGCACAGGTCAGCACCAGATCTCCGACACCCGCGTCGACGGTATCCACGGCAACGTAGGGTTTGCCCACCGGTTCGCCGCGTTCATCCGTTTGCCGCACGATCAGCAATTTGCGTCCGTGCAGTTTGTCATCTTTAATGGTAGAGACTGTCGTTCCTATTACTCTGGCTATCAGCATGGCAACCCTCTCTAGTAACTCTTCCCGGCGGATTTGGATGCCTCCGCTGCGGGAATTTCCTTGCTGGGACCCTGCACGATCTTGACCCCGGCGCTGGCGCCGATGCGGGTTGCACCGGCTTTGATCATGCTTTCCGCATCTTCGTAGGTACGCACGCCGCCGGATGCCTTCACACCCATTTCAGGTCCCACCACCCGGCGCATCAACTCCACATCATGCACCGTGGCGCCTCCGCCGGCAAAGCCGGTGGATGTTTTAACGAAATCCGCCCCTGCTTCCTTGGAGATCAGGCAGGCAATCGTCTTTTCTTCGTCGGTCAGCAGGGTGGTCTCGAGGATGACTTTGACGATGAATCCGGCAGCATGTGCTGTCAGCACCACGCCGTGAATATCCCTGGCAACCAGTTCCAGGTCGCGCGCTTTCAATGCTCCGATGTTGAGCACCATGTCAATTTCCGTCGCCCCTTGTTCGATGGCCGTCCGGGTTTCGAACGCCTTCACCTCCGGGGCGGAAGCGCCCAGCGGGAAGCCGATCACCGTGCAAACCTTTGCCGCGGAACCCTTCAGCAGCTGTGCACACAGAGATACCCAGGCGGGGTTGACGCATACGGAAGCAAAGTTATATTTGCGCGCCTCGAAGCATAATTGTGCTATTTGGTCGGGCGTCGCATCCGGTTTGAGCAGGGTATGGTCGATCATCCCGGCCAGCTTTACATCCTCGGGGATCGTTCCCAACGTGGAAGACAAGCGCTCCGCACCTGCACTGACCACCTGACCCGCTTCATTAAAGCAGGTCTTGACGCACATGCCATCCGCACAGCTGTATTCGCAATGCGCACCGGCGGGTAAACTTCCGCGATGCTCTTTTTCAGCCATTGCGATCAGAACTTCACGGGTGATGATTTCCACCAGTTGTTCCACCGTTTTATAATCCGGGTCCATTACGCCTCTACTTGAGATATTTCTTTTCCACTTCCACGATCTTATTGACCCGACCGGCATGCCTGCCGCCGCCGAAATCCGTGGAGAGCCATACTTTCACAATTTGTTTTGCCAGGTTCAAGCCGATCAGCCCTGCGCCCAGCGTGAGAACATTGGCATCATTGTGCTCCCGTCCGTTGACCGCGGAGGAGTAATCATACGCCATCCCCGCGCGGACGCCCGGCACTTTATTGGCGACCATGCAACTGCCGATGCCGGCGCCGTCGATCATGATCCCGCGCCAGGCTTTGCCGCTGCCGACCATCGCGGCAACTGCATGCGCAAAATCCGGGTAATCCACAGCATCCTTGCTGTTGGTACCTGCATCCACGACTTCATAACCCAGGCTGTCGATCTCCGGCTTGAGCGCTTCCTTCATTTCGTACCCGCCGTGGTCCGCGCCGATCACCACCACTTTTTTCGCACCAACATTTGCAGGCAGGGCATCCTGGACGGTTGAACCCGCATATCTGCCCAGCACCCGCCGGACAATTTCGTGGATTTCAGCCTCTGATCGTTCTCCCAATTTACGCTCCCAATAATTCAGGAATACACACTAAGGTTATTATCTTCTTTCCCAGCCCCCCCGTCAAGTGCAGATGCGATCCGCCAGCACCCCGCGGCATACTGTTGTGCTGCTCCTGCCTGGCAAAGTTGTTTTTCCCCGGCAATCCGTGTTCTTTGATACGTCTTATGATATAATGATTCGCATACTCAATAATTGAGTATTCATATAATACGCATTTGGGATTTTCCCCAAAAGACAAAGAGCCATGTCGTTACAAACCACGGATGCAAAGACTACATACTTCAAACCGACCGGCAGGAAAAATTGGCTTGCCTCTGTAAAGGTTTTCAGAGAAAAAACCCTGCAACTCTTTTCCATTCCGCTGCTGCTTCTGTTCACATTGCCGCTGCTCGCATTGTTTTTGCGAACATCCCCGCCGGAGTTTCTTCAAACGCTGAAACAATCCCAGGTAGTTCAGGCAGTCAGCTTGAGCCTGTTTTCTTCCTTGATCACCACCGTCATTACGATCATTTTCGGAATGCCCGTTTCGTATGTACTTTCCAAACGCAAGTCCAGATTCATTCGAGCAATCGACACGATCGTCGATCTGCCAACCGTATTGCCGCCCTCCGTCGCCGGCGTCGCCTTGTTGATGGCATTTGGCAGGAACGGCATTCTTGGGCAATTCTTTGCCGATTGGGGTATTACCATCCCGTTTACCACGATTGCCGTCATCATTGCGCAGATATTCATCGCCTCGCCCTTATTCGTAAAAGCCGTGGCGATCGGCTTCTCGTCCATTAACACTGAACTCGAGCAGGCTGCCGCGCTGGATGGCGCCAACCAATGGCAGATCTTTCGCTATATCACCATCCCGCTTTCTGCGGCGCACATCGTCACCGGCAGCGTGATGACCTGGGCGCGCGCATTGGGCGAATTCGGCGCGACCATCATTTTTGCCGGCAACTTTCCCGGGCGCACCCAGACTATGCCGCTGGCAATCTACATCGGCTTTGAAATCGATATGCGCATCGCACTGACCCTGGCGGTTATTTTGATCCTCTTCTCGTTCTTCACACTTGCACTGGTCAAAGGCATTCTGCACGAGAAACTGGAAACTACAGGAGGAATGTTCCCCGGTTCAAGTTCATAAGCCATGCCACTGCCCTGCCCAAACAGACAGTGTCTATTCACTTGGAGGTCCCGGTCAAATAGTGATTACACAAAAATTCAACAAGCAAACACGATTAATAAGGAGAGATTGGATGAGATCGAAACTGTTTTATTTATTGCTTCTGGGCACCCTGCTGGTAAGTGCGTGCACACCGCAGGCAACCCCCATCGCCGCCACGGATGTGCCGGCAGTTGACAATCCGACAGCCACCGCGGTACCCCCGACGGCTGAGCCGACAACACCACCCGAGCCGAAAAATCTGACGGTTCTGGCAGCGGCTTCGTTGACCGAATCGTTTACCGAGATCGGTAAGGAATTCGAGAACCAGAACCCGGGTGTCACCGTCACCTTCAGCTTTGCAGGCTCGCAGCAGCTTGCCCAACAGCTTGGCCAGGGCGCCGAAGCGGACGTATTCGCCAGCGCCAGCAAGAAATACATGGACCAAATGGTTGAAGCCGGTATTGTCAAGCAGGAGGATGCGGCGACCTTCGCAAGGAACCGTCTGGTGGTAATCTACCCCATCGATAATCCGGCAGGGCTGACCGGCTTAAAAGACCTCACCAAAGCAGGTGTGAAGATCGACCTGGCAGACAAGTCGGTCCCGGTGGGGCAGTATTCCCTGGATTTTCTCGATAAAGCCGTCAATGACCCCGAATTCGGCGCCACTTACAAAGATGATGTGCTGAACAACGTAGTCTCCTACGAGGAGAATGTAAAAGCGGTCCTTACCAAGGTATCGCTGGGCGAAGCCGATGCCGGCATCGTATACGTGACAGACATCACCCCCGACGCAGCCGGTAAAGTGGGCAGAATTGACATCCCGGACGAATTGAACACCATTGCCACCTATCCGCTGGGAGCGGTAAGCGCCAGCAAGGAATATGAACTAGCCAAAACATTCACCGATTTTGTCCTTTCCGCTTCAGGTCAGCAGATCCTGGCAAACTATGGTTTCGTTCCAGCAGTTCAGAGTGAAACCGGAGGCAGCTTCACCGTCACTGACGCCCTGGGTCGCACCGTCACCTTCGAGAAGCCGCCGCAGCGGATTGTGCTTACCGGCAAAGCCCTCTTCATGATCGCAGATGCCATCTATCTGTTCCCCGAGGCGGGCGAGAGGGTGGTAGCATTGGGTTCGACTACGCAGGGGACGGGCAATTTTATCCCCTTGATCGACTCCAGCTTTGACAGCAAGATGAAATTGGATAGCAGCGCCGGTCCGGAGCAGGTGGCAGCCGCACAGCCGGATTGCGTCATCATGAAGAGTACCAATGCGGAAACTACCGGCAAGGCGATTGAAGAATTAAACATCCCGGTGGTATACCTCGATTTTGAAACTTCGGAACAATACCAGCGTGATCTTGCCACACTCGGTCAACTGTTTCAGAACCCCGAGCAGGCTGCCAGGCTGGCTGCTTATTACCAGAACAAGGTGAAAGCCATCAGCGATGCCGTTTCCGGGGTAAAGGAAGAAGAAAAGCCCAAGACGCTTTTGCTTTATTACAGCGACAAGGATGGGAATGTGGCTTTCAATGTCCCTCCGATGAGCTGGATGCAGACCTATCTGGTGCAAACAGCCGGCGGAAAAGCGGTATGGGAAGACGCCAACCCCGGTGGAGGCTGGACCAAGGTCAGCCTGGAACAAGTTGCCGCCTGGGACCCCGACACGATCTTCCTGGTCGCCTATTTCAACCCGGTCAACGACATTGTCAACAACCTCAAAGCCGATCCCCAGTGGCAGAGCCTCAAAGCTGTCAAGAACAACCAGATCTTTGGTTTCGCCACGGATGTCTACAGTTGGGATCAGCCTGACACCCGCTGGATCCTGGGCTTATCCTGGGTAGCCAGCAAACTCCACCCGGATCTTTTCCCCGGTTATGACGCCAAAGCGGCCGCGCAGGAGTTCTATCAAGACCTGTACGGAATGAGCGCCGAAGACTTCACAGCCAAAATCGCTCCGCTCTTCACTGGCGCTGTGGAATAAACTACCAGAAGTCTCCAGGAGACTTGTCCAACAACAGCCATTCAAAATGAATGGCTGTTGTTATTCTCCTCCAGCGTCAGCCTGCAGTACACCTACCGCCAAATCTGGTAAGTGAAGGTTTTCGAGAGCGGATGAGGCATCAGCTTGATATTAAGATCGTGATTGGTCAGGGTGACGTACACGACTTCATCGGTATCGCTGATCAAGCGGTCAGTCTCATCAAAGCCCATGGACTTAATGGAATCGATGTATGCATTCACCTCTGGCGTGCCTGCCTCAAAGGTGCAGGTGAGCTGATATCCGCCCGCGCTCAGATTGGCGATGTTGGTCAACCGGCAGCCTTCCGGCTGGGGAAAACAGCCCGCAATATCCTGCGGCCATTCTTTTTCTTCTGTCGAACTGCCCGGATAATTCGCCCTGCCCTGAAGCATGATATCCAGGGTTGCCAGATCCTTTCCATATTCCAGGCGCATAAAGATTTCGCCCTTCTTGAATTCGATCGCGTCATAATCACCACTTTTCAAGCGTTCCTCCGAATCATCGGGGAAGCCGGGCGCAGTATATACGATCATGGTGATTTCAAAGCTCTGTTTCCTGCATTGATCGACATACTGTTCCACAACCCCGGGAGAAATGGGTTTGTAGAATATACGGGTGGTCGATTGCCCATCCCCCATCACTGTGGTGATTGCACCATCCAGAACGGGGATGTCATCCGGCAGCGTATCAGGCCAGGTGTTGCCGAAAAGCCCCTGCGGCATTTCTCGGGCGAATGGGTCTGCTCCATCTGAAGGCGTCTGACCGGCACCCCTGGTGGGGATAGGAGGCATATCAATCATCGGCTGCGGATTTTCTTTCTCAGCTACATCAGGCACTGCCGGACTGGTTGTCCCACAACTCACCATTAACAAGCAAATCAACAAAAGGATTATTAACCGTTTGAGGTCTGTCTTCATATTTCCCCTCCAAACACGCCTTCGATCCATGTTTAATTATCAATTATGCCTGTTTCGCAACATTGTTTCGGACGTCACGACGCTGATGAAGCAATTTTTATCATCCTAAAATCAATAGTCCGGGTACAACCCGCCATTGGCTTCCATCCAATCGACAATACGCTCAACTGCGGCGGGAATGTCGTTATCCGAAATATCCACCTCCAGCATCGGCAGCTTCGATTCGGAGACAAGCCGCCGCATCAACGCCTGTTCCCTGTAGAACAGGTCAAGGTTATCGTACTGCCCCGGGTTTCCCGACACCTTGAGGCGCTCATTCCTGGCGGCAGCGAATGAATCCTCCGTGCGGGTGAGGAAAACCAGCCTGAATCCAATCGGGCGCAGACGATCCTCCAACCAACAAAAATCATAATCATGGTTGTATCTGGATAATTGATATGCTCTGGTGGAAATGTGAAACCGGTCAACGATCCAGGAATAATACTTTTGCAGCTCGAACAAACGCAGCCAGGTCCGGTACGTCTCCATCGCCAGGCGTTCTTCCTGCGGTTCGAAATTAATCAGCCCCCGCCCCCAGGGGAAATCGGTAAAGGCACACCACTCCGCTGAGATCAACGGTGAATGATAACGATATTTCCGCGGTCCGACCATGCGCGGATGCTCATTCAAGGCAAAAGCAATTTCCGTTTTGAATGTCAACCGGGTGCCTTCCAGGATGACTTTGGGACACAATTTATTGGACATTCCACCCACCTAATTTAAGCCAATTCATTAACAACATCGATTTTTACCAGAGCGATCCGCCGTGCATATTCAAGCAGATCGTTTCGCTGCGGCGGCATGGATACCCCGCCTGAACGCATCATCATCCCAACCATGCGGGGATGTTTCGATAACCGGTACGCCAGAAAATCCGCAATTTTTTCCACATCCGTCACCGTCTGTGCCTGGCCAGCAAAGCGCCGCGATTTCACACGGATTTTTACCCGCGGATTCACCAGAATATTCCGGTACCAGTCTGTTCTTTCCCCGAAAGCGGCTGCCACGTAAAAGCATCCATCGATCTCCTCGTACTGTAGCGGCGTGACCCGTTCCCGGCCGCTTTTTCTGCCCGTGGTGGTCAACAACAGGACAATCCTGCCAATCAGCAGACCCAAACCAATTGCATATGCAATCTGTGGCGGAAGGTGGATCAGGTGCAATACTTTTCTGGGGACTTTTTGTAAAACGGTCATGGCTTTTCCCGCCTCATCTTAAACTCTATGAGCATCCATCTTTACTATAGCAGACATTCCAAAACAAATTACATCCATTCGTATTTTCCAACACCGAACGCACAACTTGATAACACAGCATACTTATCCCGTTTCAAAGGCTCTTGGTCTTTGAAGGGAAATCCAGCGGAACCGGTCAACCGTCTGCCACCGCAAGGCATGCATTGTATTGTTTGATTGACAGAGATATTTTATTTCAGCGGCCACAAAAGAGGCGTGAGGGTAATGGCGATGATGTAAACCACCACGGTCAATAAACCACCCACCTTGAAAAAATCCATAAAGCGGTAACGCCCGGGGCCGTAAACCATCAAACAGGCAGGTTCCAGGGGCGTCAGGTAGGAAGTGCTTGCCGCGATGGCGATCATCATGGCAAACGTGCGCGGATTCAAGCCCATTTGCACGGCAGTCTGCAATGCAAGCGGAATCACCACTGCGGCTGCCGCCTGATTGGACATGGGCTGGGTCAACAGAACGGTCAGCACGAAGAAGCCGGTCAGCAGCCACAACGGATTCAACGTTCCCACGAGTGCGGTCAGGCGCTCAGCCAAAAACGCCGCCGTACCGGTGGTCTGCATGGCAGTGCCCAGTGACAGCATACACCCGATGAGGATGATCACCCGCCATTCCACCCGGCGATACGCATCCTCGGGTGTGATGCTGCGCGTCACAAATACCAGCAAAGCGCCCAGCAGCATTGCCATCGGCAGGGGAATGATCTTCAACGAGCCAAGTATCAAAGACGCGACAAAAATCCCCATCACCTTCCAGGCTCGCGAACGGTTAAAACGCTGCAAATCCACCATACCCAACACATCAAAAGTATTATCCGCCTGTAAATCCACAATCTGTTTGGAATTACCCTGCACCAGCAGCACATCCCCCATCTGCAAACGGGTATCTGCGATCTTGGAATGGATGACCCCGGAGCGCCGGTTGATGGCGAGGATCTGCACCTGATAGCGATCCCTCATCAGCAAACCCTTGGGCGTGCGTCCAATGAATGGCGAACTGGGCAATAGAAACACCTCCGCCAAACGCAGCCCGTCACCCTGCAAATCCATATCGGAGAATTTTGCATCCGCCTGGATGGCGATACCGACAACATCTTTGATTTTCAGAATTGATTCCGAAGACCCCTCGACCAGCAGTGCATCGCCGGCTTCCAGGATGGTTTCAGCGGCAGGATCAAGCTGCCGGTGCCCACCGCGGATGATTGCCAGTACCATGAGATCGAAGTTCTGCCCCAGACCTGATTTTGCCAGGGTGTGCCCTTCCAACGGCGAGCCGGGCAAAACCCGCAGTTCAGCCAGATAAGGACGCAGGTTGAAAGTCTCGGTGAGTGTGCCGGGCGTTTTGTGCCTGGGGATCAAATGCTGCCCAATGAGCAGCATATAGAGAATCCCGGCGAGCAGAATGGGGATACCGACGGGCGTCATTTCGAACATGCCAATCGGCGGCAAACCCGCCTGGGTCATCAACCCGCTCACCACGATATTGGTCGAGGTACTGATCAACGTCACCGAGCTTGCCAGTATCGCCGCGAAAGCCATTGGCATCAGCAAGCGCGAGGCGCTCATTTTGGCGCGCTGGCTTAGGCCCATAATCACCGGCATGAAGAAAGCTGCCGCAGCCGTGTTGTTGATGATGGCGCTTAATCCGCCCACGGCCACCATAATTGCCGCCAGCAAACTGCGCGGATGATCTCCGGTGAATTGGAGTAATTTTCGGCTGACAACTTCCACAACCCCGGTACGGATCATCGCCGCAGTCATCACCAGGATGCCGAGCATCAGCATAACCGTGTCGCTGCCAAAGCCGGCAAACGCCTTCTCCACCGGGACCAGCCCCAGGATGGTGAGCGAAACAAGCACTCCCAGCGCTGTGACATCCGGCGGCACCCACTCGAACGAGAACAGAACCAAGGCAATTGCCAGAATAATCAAAAGCAGCAAAATCGGTAAAGTCATGAACGGCAAACTCCCCGGGGATCGATGGTTTGTTCCGGCAGCCTGCCGGAGGTGACTGGAGCGAAATTTCTATTGCGGAACATAAGGTGGGGCAATCACTTTGTACCCGTCAGGTCAACAAAGTGTTCACGATGGTGCTCGAGCGAACCATCCATGACGTCGGCAAGGGCATATCCGGGAAGCCAGGAAAACTTGCCCTCAGTAAACAAATCTTCCTCCGGCACAGTTTCAAAAAGTTCAATAAAGCGTTCAAACCCCGAACGCCACATATGGAAGACATCCTGCCAGGCAAGATCACGAAACATTTGATAAATCCGCTCATTCTCCGGGTCAACATCGCCGGTGTCCGGATCGCCGCTTTGCAGCCAGATCGGTTTAACCGGAGCGTGTTTCTGCAGGGCGGCCTCCAACCTCGCAATGGACAGTTGCTGCCAGGCATGTAAATGCGCCACCTTATCCTTGATGGAGAGACTTTCCCCAGGAAGAGGCGTGATCAAATCACTTTCGGAGTATTGGTGGAGCAAATCCTGCCAGCGGGTGAATTCAGCGTTCAAATCATGCAATATTATGTCTTTCCTGTTCATCATTTGCACCTGTAAACAATTTGCAATTTTCAATCATGAATTCTAATTGATTTTTGAGAAAGCCCGGCTCAAAATTTTTCAATACAGATTTGTGATCTCCGGGCGGAATATAAAAGCCGGTGTTTTTCCAATAATTCCGTGCCCAGAATACCCTGCACGTTTGCCGCCATTAATGTTGCCTCCAGCATTTCAGGAAGATTGCCGAAGCAAAGATCAAAAATCTGCGATCCGATCTTCAACGGCAGGGTATACGTTTCGGTGGAAAAAACGCCAAAATCCGGATAAAAATCCTCCACCTTGCCATCCGCCTGGTAGGCGGACGTAATTTCAAAAGCCAGGTAAGAGATTTTCGCTCCGGTGTCGAAAAACAGGCGCATTGCTTTCCCGTCGATGGCGGCGAGGATGACCGGGATGCCCCTGAAATTATCGATGGCAACCGGCTCAGAGGTCAACGTCAGAATTTCACCCGCGAAATGGATATTACCGGCAGCCGGGTCGATCAGCACATCAAATTGATTGAGGATATCGACCCCGATCAAAGCATCCAGTTCACAGCCGACATTTTTGCCAAGCGCCCCCAGATTGATGCCCAGATATCGATCGGGCAATTCGGCTGCCATGCCGGCAAAATTCAAAACAGGCTCTTTGGAGATGCTGGAAGGCGCCCCGGTATCCACCAGATATCGTTTCTGATCATCCGTTACAATCATGTGCCCGTCCAATACAGTGTAGGGGTAAGTGTTCATTTGTTATTCACCTTCCCGTCGTAAGCATGTTTTTAACGTGGTGAATTGATTATGACATAGTTTTAGTTTGCCCGCACCAGGGCAGTCCTTCAGCCTAATGCGGCAATATTTTCCATACATGCACCACCGGTTTAGCCTCATCGGCGTAAAGCTCCAGGACATACAAAAGACCGTTCTGCCGGTCAAAAGCTACATCCCCCACGCGATATCGCCGCTGGTCGCCCCAACCCAGGTTCACCAAATCCCATTCAGGAGGGTCGAGGAACAAATGTTCATCGATATCCATCACTGCATAGGGCTGCGGTTCCCACGGCTGCATTTGTCCGGCTGCCACTCCGGCTAGGTCATCCGGGTTGTAGAGGATGAACTGCGCATCGAATCTGTTTGACCACCAACCCCGATTGGAAACACACGTCCCCCGTTCTGCATCGCAGCAACCGGAAAGATCTGCCGCTGTGCATAATGAGCCGTCTGCCAGACGGCACATATCCGCATAATCATCCGCACGGTTATCCACGCAAACGAGATCCGCGCCCGATGGGTGGATGTATCCATACCAGTACTTATCGCCCGTGCCTTTCGTCCCGGCAAACAACACGGCACTCTCACCCGAAGCGGTCGTAATCCAGGTGCCGCCTTCCCATTCATCCGCATGCTGGTACCCATTTAAACTGTGTGTAATCTCCGCAGAGTTGTATGAACTTTCATAAAGCAGCAGAGGAACCTCCTGCAGGTGCGCTCCATCCGGGGATGGTTCACCGTCATCCAACCAGGGACGATAAGCAAAGATGGATGGTCCCATGCCCCCCATGCCGCCATCGCGCATGCGACCGGTAGCCAGGTACCGTCCTCCGCTGTGGATATCCGCCCATTCTGCCGGGATTTCAAACATATAGCCATTGACGCTGTACGGATCGCGATTGCCGATATACCAGAATCCTTGCACCGATGCGGCATCCAGATCTGGATCAAACCAGCCATGCGAAGGTTCAAGCTCTGACTGCAAGTGCTGTCCCCAGGCAAAATGAATCTTTGGACCGGTTTCGGGGCGATTTAAATATGCCATTCCCACCCGGGGAATTTCTTCCAGGTCGGTAAACTCACCCGCCAGAACATTTTGAAAATCCTGAATGAATTCCGCCGTTTCCAGATCTGCCAGGTTTTTTGAAATGACCGGGCGTGGAATGTTTATCTCGGCTACTTGATTGCCGTCGGGCAATTCCCCATATGCAAGCCGGTCATGCCCCATCACGAACAGGGAACCCGGCGTATCATCATTCCCATTGGGATCGCCCTCGGGGTTGAATGTCATGGCGTTTCCGCCGTAGGCAAATGTTTTTGGAGGCGTTGAATCGCCCGGCAAACGAAAAGCGCCCAGATACTCGAAATCCTCCGGGGCAAGCAACATCCCTGACGGGGAGGTGTTCGCAGCAGGCGTGCGCGTGGACAGATCAGCCGCTTCGGGGGGTGGTGCTATGGATGAAACCAGCGGAGCGCCGCTTGTGCATCCTAGGGTTACCAATAGAACACCGGTCAACATTACCGGCATGAATTTTCTGATCATGGCTGCCCGTCCCTTCCGCCTCAGACCTTGAATTTCCAGCGCCAGATCATCAGCGCCATCATCATGGGCAACAAAATGCCCATTCCGCAAAACGGCAGGCGCGAAGCGGGGTTTGCAGGCGGGGAAGCAGGCATGCTCGTCGGTTCCTCCACCGGAGACGCAGGGGCATCGGCTGTGCCGGTGCGGCTGGAAAGGTGCAGGTTATCGACCCTGATCTGCCCGGAGTTGATATCCCCGTCCACCGGGCTAAAACCAAATGCAATCCCGCTTATTTGAGCAGGTTCCGCCAGCGGTGTTCCGGCATTTTCCTCCCAGTCTGCCCGATGGAACTCTTCCCAGCGTAACTCGTAGGGCACCCAGACTTCGGCGGTAACCGGGAGGGTGGAGATGGGATGCAAGTAAGTCTGCCGGGCATCATCCGCGCCAAGGTAAAGGCTCACTTCGAATGTGGAGGTATCTGCCAGCAGATCAAAAGCCAGCGCATCGGCGGCACGCCAGTCGACCGGGGTGTCAAAAAACAGTACGCAAGTTGCCCAACTCTCCGGCGGAACCTCGTAAGCGATTAACAGAGAGCCCCCGCCGCTTTTCGCCAGTTCGTCATTGACCAGGCAGGTAATGCTCGTTCCGCTTGCCTCTCCCTGGTAGGTTTCCCAGCGAAAGGCTTCACCTTCGAAATCATCGATCGTCCCCACCGGTTGGGGCGGAGGTGGAACGATGGGAGCCGCCTGCGTGGTTCCAGGCGCTTCGGTTGCTGCCGCGTTCCCGGCAGGGGTCGGATTTCCGGATTTCCACTGCTGATAAAAGTAGTTCAGCACCGGAACAAATTCGGCGGTTGCCTTCAGGCTGCCTTCAATCGAAGGGTGGTCATCCCCGGAGGGGTAATACAAAGTATTTCGCTTTCCAACAACATGTTCGACAACGCCGTTGTTCATAAAGTGGTGCGCGTCCGGTCCGGTCAGTACATTGTAGAAATCATAAACAAATACGTTTCCGCCGGCATAATTATTTTCCTTCAACCAATCGTTCACCAACCACATATTGAACGCCCTGGCATTATCGGCATGGGCGCGGTCTGACAGTGGTGGAGCGGTAATCACCACGAACATTTTGTCGGGACGGACGGCAAAGTATTTCAAAATCTCGTTGTAGACATATTTTGCACCGCTTACGGATAACTCTGCATAATCGCCCGGCGGGTCCTGCGGACTGCCCGCCAAATCGGAGTTGGGAAAACAGGATTTGAAAAGGATGATTTGATTTTCCCCACCGGGGTCCTGGAGGGTGCGGGTATACGAAGCGTGCTGCCCTGACTCTGCAAAAAGCGCCTGCATGTAAGTGTCCGTCTGATCACTGCGGAACCATTCCACCCAATCGGGAATATCGGTGCGGTCGCCAATCCCATCGGGTCCCCATCCGTAATTGGTATCGCTGACAAAGTAATTGTTTTGATCGAGTGTTCTGCCCAGATCACCATAGCCATCGGTCAGCCAATTCTCACCGGTGGAATGATGAATAAAAACCAGCTTAACCGGCTGTTGCGGCTGTAGCAGATTTTCTGTGGGAGTTGGAAGCCCGGCAGAGCCCCAGGCAAGGACCAGGATGCTAATCACCGTGAGGATACTCTTCATCGTAACCCTCTCTATCTAATGAATGGAATATCTTTTCCCCAACAGGTTGGGGAAAAGCCGGGGAGCGGGAGTTACGATGTTTATTCACCGGAAATGAATTTCAGCGAAAATAATCCCTTGGTAAAAATATATTAGCGGGTAAGTTAAAAATAAACAAATGGTTTCCGGCATCAGGTGCCGGAACAAAATATTCGGGAATGATCCCTGGCTCTCAAAAAATGCCGGGATGCGGCGGTCTGAAGCGGTATTTATTTCTTCGGGCGGGCCTTTTTTTGCTGATTCTCGCGAACCCGGAACTCAACAATCCTGCGAATTAAATCGTAAGGGATCGGCTTGTCGAGCGGAAACTGGATTGTCCCCCTGGAGAGCTGGTATCCATCCAATTCATTCTTGAAGTTTTCCACCCCGCTGGCACCCGGATAGAACCCGATGTGGTGCTTGTATCCGGCAAAGTGTACCAAGTTGCCGTTCAGCGTAAACGTGGGAATGCCATAAGCGATCTTCTCGCCCGCCTCCGGCACCAGCGACTTGATGAAAGCGCGCATCTCGGTGAGGATGGGTCGGACTTCTTCAGGCGAATTGGCAATATATTCTTCGATGGATGATGAATTTTCCATAAGTGCTATTCCTTATCCGGGCGAAATGTCAGCCCTTTTTTCTCCAGGGCGTCTCGCAAACGGGGCAGCGAACCGGGTCCCACTCCGTGCAAACCTAGGATTTCCGCCTCGGTATGACGGGCAAACTGTTCTTCACCGGTGATGCCCATACTCACAAATGCACAGTATTTTTATCAAGGTGCCATGGAACCATTCGCTCCGGTTCCATTAACTATTCCTTATTTCCCATGGTTCGTCAAAGGAGAAGCTTATACAGAAAAGGGTCCCCATGACCGGGGTGGATATCCCATCCAGTGGATCGCATGAGATATGTAACCCCCGGGCTATTTGCAGGTGGATTGCACAGCACGAAAAGGATGAGCGGGCTCTGCTTGCCACACAATATATTCATCACCTGTTGGAGAAGGAAAAACTCGAAGCATGGAAAATACTCAAAATATTGCAGAACCCTGCCGTCCGCTGCACGCTGTGTTAGCGGGCATTTGCTCAGGAATTCGACGGTTGACCAATAAATAATTCTGTTTCTCCTTGCACATTCACCATTCCATTCAAATTTCCATTATCGCTGTATTCAGAAAAAATCTTTTTGGCTTCATCTTCAAGTTTGTTGAAAAACGGATGATTCTCATTGGGCATAAATGACGCTGATGTTATCGCTCCAATAAATCCTTCCCAGTCTTGTTGGAATTGGAAAGGATAAATCATCTTTTGAAAACTGTCATTCCTATAATAAAACCGTATGGGCTTTTCTTTTGGCTTCTCGATTGTGGTTGAAAAATTTGCGCCATACTCTTCTGTCATCAGACCGCTGACTAATTTGTTTAATTTATCTGTGCCATAATTTCTAAGAATGGCTAACCATCCGTTGGTCTTTAGAATTCGCCGCATTTCTTTTCGTGCTGGCTCTGGCTCAAACCAATGAATAGATTGAGCAACTGTAATCAAATTCACAGATTCTTGGGGAAGTTTTGTGACTTCCGCAGAACCATCAATCACCGAAACAGATGGAGTAGCACCTAATTCATATTCCAGTATTTGTCTCATCTCTGTGTTTGGTTCAATGGCATAGATTCTTTGCGCTTTGCCTATGAAGTGTTTGGTTAGTATTCCTGTACCAGCACCAATATCAGCAATACATGAGTTGGTAGAAAGTTGTGCAACGTCAATAATCTCTTTAATCGCATTCGAAGCATAATCCCACCGATACTTTGCATATTTTTCTGCTTTGGTTGAAAACACTGTTTTGGTGTTCATTTGCTCTTTGCCTACAGAATGATTACCATGCTCGGCCCGCTAACGGTTTGCGTCACCTGCGCTGGGGCTGGACGGCTTCGCCGTCCAACCAGAAAAAGGCTAAGGCGTAGAAAATACTCAAAAAACGGTGTGAATCCCCAGCGTCGGGTGCACGCCGTGTTGGCTGGCTTTTTTTATAAAGAGTCACTGATCTTATTTACTTTGCTCGTTTGATGAAAACATTAGTGAAGCTACCCTCGCTATTGACATCGAAAAAGATACCAGCCTGCCCTTCGGGGTAGAGTGTATCCTCCGCACGGCCCAATTCCGTACCGTTGAGGGTAAAAATCAGGTCGGGGCCGTTGCAAACAGCGTTGAGTTGCATATTTTCGGATGAGAAGTTTTCTACCGTCCCTTGCGCCAGGATGGTGAGATGTTTGGTTTGTGGCAGGGAGTATTCAGCAATTTGGTCTCGCCGGATAAACCACTTACCATCGGGCTGGATATAAAACTCATAGTGTCCTCGACAGAACAAAGCCACCGCGCCGCTTTTGCTGGTGAGGCTGGCATCGGCACTGATTTCGATGGGCAGGTCGTAAAGGTCTGGCTGATAGGTGAAAAGCGTCAGTAAATCTTCGAGGCCTTTTACCCAAACTATTTCTCCCTGCCAGCTTCGTTCCCAATCTTCCTGGCGATAGATTCGTTTCCACAAACAGGGATTCGTATCGCGTCCCCACCAGCCACCGCCACACCCGGTGATGAAGTTGTGCATATCCCAAGCGAAAATCGTCTCGCCAAGCTGGTAAACCGGAGGCAAAACAAACTGATTGAGCAGGGGAGTGGCTGCAAGTGTGAATGCGCTGTAGAAGATTTTGAGACGTATTTCGCTGAGCATGATCGGAGCGCTGAATTCGATGACATCGAAACCATCCGTACCGCTAACTGGCTGGTACCCCGGCAAGGTGATATTTGCCAACGTTTCACCATTGGCGCTCAGGCTCACCTGGTCGTCAACGCAGGAAAGGACAAATTGATTTTCTCCTGCGCGGATAGCGGATGGTTTGTTGTCCATGGCAAGTGTTTGTCCCATGCTCCAGATGTTCCAGTCGCCATTGCCGCGCAGTTCGGCGGTAATTTCGCCCGGGCTTCCCGCCCGGCAATGCAGGATGATGTAGCTTCCAGACTGGAGAAGCGCGGTCAGAAACATCTCACTATTTTCATATTTGAATGCCGTATACATATAAAGATGTAAGCCATTGCTATCAGGGGCGAGTTGGAGCATATTATCCACAATATGTATGCGCTCATCGTCCGGATCCATGGGGAACTCAGCGGCAATCTGTTCCGGCGTGTTGAAGGTTTTATCGGAAATGACATCCCCTGCTTTGGGAGTCTGCACTTTTTGGACAGTGTAATTGAGCAGTGTGCCGCGCAGGTTGCCGGATAAATTATCGGTGATGAACAAGCCATAACGTCCGCTTGCCCATGTATTGTCTTCGACGGATAAGACCTGTTCCCCGTTCAATTTGACAGAAATCTGATTCCCGGCACAGGTCAGGGTCAGGTTCACCTGGCTGTCGGCCTTGGGCGGGTAATATGTATTCATCATGATGTAGCGCGTCATTTTTCCCTGCGCATCTCTCTGCCCAAGGACAAGCGCCACGCGTGCATGGCTTTGGTCATCTTTCATGTAAAAAGTTTCATACCAGCCGTCTTCGCTGTAACGGCAGATCAGACCGCGCGGCCAATTCCACGCCCCCATTACGTCCGCAGTAATTTCCACATCCGTGCCGGGGTCGAAATCGTTGATGTACTGATAGGTATGCGGGGCTGATTGACCGGGACCGCCCACCAGCAGGGGCGAACCCGGTACACCCTGCACGCCAATATCCATTTTTGTCCAGTAGGGCTTCAAATCGTCCAGCCTGCCAAAATCGGTGCTATAAATCGTCCCATCTGCGCCAGGGGTGGGCGCGGGACCGATCAGGCCGGCCTCGTTCCATTGAGCGCGGCTTACGCTGAAGCTGTCCACCGCATTCCAATCGTCTCCGATAGTAAAAGCCCATCCCAAGAAGCCGACCTTGCCGGTGGGGAAGGTCGAATCATGTAAGGAAACCATTTTCTCATCGTTAATATAAAATGTCAGGCGGTCGCCTTTACATTCGGCGCGTAAGTTCGCCTTCCCCTCAAGGTATTTAACCGGTGGGGCAGATGAAATCAGGTGAAAGTGCAACTGCCCGTTTTCATCGGGTTTGACCAGGCGAACGTTCCATGAACCGCTGCTTTCGACCATGAACTGATACCAACCAGCCTCGCTGTAGCGGCAGATCAACCCGAAGCCGCCGTGCCCCTCGAAGGGTGGGTTGCCGCTGGCGGAAATGTCCACATCGGCAGATCCCAGGTCTTTGTTGTAGATGGCAAATACGCGGGTGTTGGCTTCCTGCTCAAAGCGGTACACGCCGCCCGCCGTCCAGGTTTTGAAGCCCTCGGTGACAAAATCTTTCTTATCCATCGAATAGGCGAAGGTTTTCCAGTCTGTCAGGGTTGGGTCGTCGTCATCGAAGTCGGTCTGGTAAAGGGTCAGTTCACCTTCGGGGATGGTGGTGGGGCGCTGGGTGGCGGCGGGAATTGGGGTCAGCGTAGGAGTGGCCGTTGCAACTGGAGGCAGTGTTGGCGTGGCAGGTTCGCGGGCGGCCATTACCTGTGTGGGGGTGGACTCGCCCACAGGAGCCAGATTCGCTTGTTGAGTTTTTCCATCCCCCCAATCTTCTACCGTGATGTTGTCAAATGTCCCGGCTCCGGCAGTATCGGCGGCGTAACCGAAACTGAGGCTGCCGCTGGCGAAGGTGGCATCACGTGCCGAGCCAAGTTCCACATCGTTGACTAATAGGGTGAGTTGGTCGCCCACGCAACGAGTTGCGAGGATGTTTTTGTCGGGCTTGATCTGGTCTGACCAGCCTTGAGCCAGAATGGTTTCATCATTGTTCCATCGGCGGATATCCCAGCGGCCATCGTTGGCAATATTGAAGAAATAGCGTCCGCTTGCGCCAGGCTGCATCCGGCACGAGAGACCGACTTCAACGCGGGTTTTGACCAGGAACTCGACATCCACTGAAATCTGGACATCGGCAAAGTCGAAATCCTGGCTTTCGAGAAAGCCGGAGGGATACTCGAACAGGTATTTGCCATCTTTGACGTTTTTGAGCCATTCATATTGTCCCGGCGCGCCCACATGCCAGCCAAAGAAGGCGGCTTCATTGTCAAAGGTAAGGGCGTAGAGCAGGTTGTGACCGGGTGTGGCAGTGGGCGCAGATGGTGCGCAAGCCGCCAGCAGAAGCAGAATTGATAACACAATGACTGCTGTATAAAGTATGCGCGAACTGATAGATTGAAGATTTTTCATGGTGATGTTTTCATCCTTCCATATCGTAACCATCAAATGAGCCAGCCAACTATTAATTACACAGACTCCTAATATGCTGCAATAACTCCAGATAACTATACAACCCAAGTTAAATATACTGCAATCGTGCTTGGTTATTTATGACAAAATTAAAGCAACACGTTATATGCAAAAGGATCACCGTGACCCGGATAAACGGTATGGATCCCCATCGTGTTCAGCCTTGCCATGCTCGCTTCTGCGGATGGCAGATCATCCATGATCGAATTCAGCACAGGTTTGCCGTTATTTTCAAATAGATCCCCGCAGAACAGGTCCCCTTCCGCGGTCAATACCCCGATCGATCCCCCGGAGTGCCCGGGAATGGATAACACCCTGGCGTCCAACCCAAAGCGGGACAGGTCCTGTCCCTCCTCCAGAAGAATATCCGGGCTGAAGTGCTCCGCCCGCCCGAAGCCGGTGAACAGCGGCACCATCCTGCGGATGAGAAAATTCGGCGCTTGCCGGTTCTCGAACATATCGCCGTGTTCCCCCATGCCGGCGTCAAGCCGGTGCATTGCCAGTTGTGTTCCATAGGCTTTGCGAAGGTGGGCAGCATTGCCGGTATGGTCGAAATCGCCATGCGTAAAGATAATCAACCGCAAGGTTCCCGCTGCGCACCCCGCAGCGGCAAGTTTTTCATCCAGCACACCGCGCATATTGGATGCCCCGCTGTCGATCAGGATAAAGCCATTTACAGTCTTGATCAGGTAGCAATTCACATTACCCATGCGCATGGGCAGCGCCAGCTTTATCGGTGTAATCTCATATGTCATTTTTTCCCTCAGTACGCTTCGATTTATCCCCGCGCGGCAGCCCTGGCAGCAGGAATGGTGTGTTTTGTTTGTATTCAGTGTAAGGCTGCCCGAAGCGGGCTTCCAACTCTTTTTCCTCGATGTTCCGTATGTACATGACCAGCATGGAACCGAAAAGCAGCACCATAAGTATGGATGCTAATGAGCCTGTCCAGATTGCAACACCCAGATAGGCGGTGATGGTACCAAAAGTCATCGGATTCCTGCACAGCCGGAACGGACCCGACGCAAGCAGGGTCTGGGTGGGCATCATCGGCATGGGTGTTCCCCCGGCTTCAAACAACTGCTCACCGATGGACCAGAGTGCAAAAAATCCGCCCGGCAGCAGAAACACAATGCCAAGAATGAGGTTGCCTGCGCCAAGATCGAACCCGGGGAAATGAAAAAAGGCATCCAGGTGTGGGATGAGGCTGACAAGCGCCCAGGGGATCAAAATCAGAAAAACGAAAGCCGCAGGAATCAGGGCAAATAATCGCTGCCGAAGAGAATATTCCTTCTTTGCCCATTTCAAAAGCTGGTTCATTTTAACCCTCCCTTTAGTTCCATGGCATGATCTTTTGCCATACCTGCCGGCGCGGTGAAATTAGCAATCCGCCCGGCGGAGATCAAACAATAAACGGAATGAACATCTTCGTCCGCTGCATGTAGGTCTGATACTCTGCCCCAAAGAATGCAATACATTCCCTTTCATCAGCCCGTGCCGTGGCTGCCAGTAAAACCGAAGCAGCCAGCGCCAGTATGAACGCCGCCATCCCGGGCAGCTTAAAGAATATGCCCCAGGTGAGGAGCAGCAATGAACTGTACAGGGGATGGCGAATATAACGGTAAATTCCCGATGTAACCACCTTTGTGGTCTTTTCGAAAGCCAACAGGTTCGGGTCGCCTTCGCGCTCTTCAACCGGCTTTCCGCCGGTCACCAGGGAACGGACACCCAAAACGAGCGAAACGATGGATGCGACAAGCAAAATCCACGAGATGATCTGATGCCACGCAAGGGGGGTACGGAACCAATACTGAATATTTAATGCAAACAATCCGGCGATGCACTCCCAGGCAAAAAACCGATAGAACCCATGCGAACGGGGTTTGAACAGGGAATGGCGCGAGATGTAAATAATTACCATCGATGCCGCCAGGAAAGCAATCCAGCTATACATTTAATCCTCCCGCACCATCGAAGAACCAATTCCGAACGGCTATCCTCCCAGCTTCAAGCGGATAAGGTATTGGATCTTCATCATGTCAGAAATCCAACCGGCAAAACGAAGGCTGGCATCCATCCTGCCTTCCCGAAAATAGAAGAGCGTATCCAGAATGCGGAAACGGCTGTCCCAAGCCAAAAGATCACGCGGATGCGCCAGCCCCCAGGTGAGATAAGAGCGTTCATCCATCCCGGCGTTTTTGATCACCATCTTGTTGGCGATTTTTACGCCCCTGGGGGAACTGACATCGAAAAAGATCTCGCTCCCCGGGAACCTGTCTGTCAGCCGTTTGAGGAACCCCTTTACCTCCGCTTCGGTGAAGTAATAGAAAACGCCGCAGCATATCCAGAAAACGCCATCGTGGACGGTGATCTCATTCGGCCAGTTTTCATCCAGGAAGGATGCCGCAATGGTTTTGCTTCTCCCCGTTTCGGGTATGAACTGTCTGCGCAAGGCAATCACATCCGACAGGTCCAGGTCGTACCACAGCAGCTTACCGTTATCCACGCGGCTGAAGGTGGTATCCAGCCCGCAGCCGATATTCACAATCGTCCCGCCGGGATGTTCTTCCAAGAAATTGCGGATGGCAACATCCCCCAGGCGGCTGCGCTGGATCCAGGCAAACTGGCTCAACGGGCTCATGTTTGCCGCAATGGCCGTAAAGTCGAAATCCACCCTGTTCATCACCTCAACCGCCAGCGGATCCACCAGCAGCGGATCCGCTTTTTGTGTTTCCTGCGCCCTGCCCCACAACGGCAGGAATAAAGTCTTTTGCACGTTCCCCAAATCGACTTTCAGTTTTTCCGGCATAACTTCACCTTTTCTTTCTGACGCATACAGTGTCTTTTGTGAATCATGTCCGTTTATTGAATTGCTGTAATTAATTACGCAAAACCGGGTGGATGGATGCATAAAAGCATCAACTGACAAGTTAGTTCAGAAACAGGAACCCGCCGGCCAGCAGGAAAAGCACAAACAATCCGGGCACCAGAGCCAGCCATACAACCCAGGATCGCTCACCCCGGCGGATGACCGCAAAAAGGCCGGTTGCCCCGGCTGCCAAACCGCAAAGCATGATAAATATCCCATAGACGGGCAGCACTGCCTGAAGCCATTCCTGATCAATGCCCACCTGCCCGAGCAGACTCGAATTGATGAAGTTCAGCAAGCCAAACAAGAACGCCAGTGCCACCGCCCACCAGCCCAGCTTTGTGGAAGGCAGATTAAAAAATGGACGGTCTTGATTTTTTAAGTCATTTTGCTTTTTCATTTGCCACCCAATCCATCGAACGGAGAGAATATTTCCATTCCGCTCAAACGTATCCCGCCGAATGAATCCATCGCTTAATATCGCGCTGCCCTAACTTTCCCTTGAAAAAGCGATTATCCGCATTCACCCGCTCCAGAGCAGCGCACAGCGCCCCGGGCTCCGCATTTGCCAGTTCCACAGCGCTGCCGTACCCAGCTTCCAGCAGCATTTTCGCCGAAAGCGGGCTGGTCCATTGCACCCGGGTAAGGTCGCACAACCGGCAAAGCTCACCCGCCGTTGCTTCATCCACACCCAGCGATGCGATTCTGTCCCTGCCATCCGCACCCGCCGCCAACTCAAAGTAACCCAGTGTGGTGGATATCCCGCCGGCTGCCAGCCTGTCGATCTGCTGCGCTGCAATCCAGTTGAATTCCTGCAACGGATACGGCTTGGGGAAATAGCTCTCGATCTCCCGCCGCAGCAGATTCAGGTACCCCGCATCGATGCCGGTAAGCGCAGCCAGCTTTTTCATCTTTTCCGCGTTTTTTAGTTCCCTGCGCAGATTCGCAAAGGTGTGGATGCCCTGCGCCTTCAGTAAATCGAATTTCTCCCGAATGCCTTCCTTTAAACATGCCCGGCTTGGAACCAGATCGGAGGACTCGATCCTTTCCTGCAGATCATCCAGACTGATCTTTTCAGCATCAATATGGTATGCCATCATTTTCTCCCGTTCCATTCCCCAGCAGAAGTTCATCCACCGGCAGGTGAAGAGTATTCCACCGGTTCAGGCAGTCCCCGCACATTGCCATTGACTATCCCAATGATGATTATAAGGAATTATGGGAATGTACACCACACCAAACACCTAAAATCAACATTGCGTTTAGAATCCAGGTATATGTTCGTTCATCTTTGCACCCACTCGGCGTATTCACTGATGGAAGGTCTGGCGCTCCCAGGGGATCTTGCCCGGGCTGCCCGCGCGGACGGTATGTCCGCCCTGGGGCTGACCGATCACCGTCTGATGACCGGCGCGGTGGAATTTGTGCACGCCTGCCGGGCGGAAGGCATCCGCCCCTTGCTGGGACTGGAGATCGACCTGCGCGGCGGCAGGCTGCCTTTGCTGGCTGCCAGCCCTGCGGGCTGGGCGAACCTGTGTCGTCTGAGCAGCGCGCTGGCGCTGCGAGACTCCCCCGATGAACCCTGCCCGCCGGGGCTGCTGGCATCCCATGCTGCAGATGTGATCGCCCTGGGCGGCGAACTCGCCGAAATATACAGCCTGAAGGATATCTTTGCCGACCGGCTGTATCTCACCCTGCAAAACCCGGGACGCGGGCTGCCGGTCTCCAACCTGGCGCGGGAATTGGACGTGCAGCTGGTCGCCACAGCGCCGGTGTATTATCTGACTCCCGAACAGGCTGCCCTCCAGCAGACAGTAACCGCCATGCGCACGCTCCAGCCGGTCTCCGAACTGCCGGCAGGGGCATTTGCTCCCCCGGGTGCATCCCTTCTACGCAGCATCGAAATGGAAGCGCGCTTCCGGCACTTTCCCAAAGCGATCAAAGCCACGCTCGAAGTCGCCGAACGCTGCCGGTTCGACCTCCCGCTCGGGGAGCCGCGCATGCCCGCAGTGCCGCTGCCGCCGGGCATGACCGCCGCCCAGACGTTGCGCCTGCGCGCAGAGGCGGGCGCCCGCAGACATTACGGCAGCATCACACCGGAAATCCAGGCACGTCTCGACCACGAACTCGAAGTGATCGCCCGCCTGGGCTTCGAAGCGGTGTTCCTGATCGTGGAAGACATCCTCAACTTTGCCCGCCAGACAGGCGTACCCTACTCCTCGCGCGGATCAGCCGCCTCCTCCCTGGTGGCACACTGCCTGGATATCACCAGCCCTGATCCCCTGCGGCTGAACCTGTACTTCGAGCGCTTCCTCAACCCCGAACGAACCATCCCGCCCGACATCGACACCGACCTGTGCTCCATCCGCCGCGACAGCATCATCCGGCACGTATTCGAGACCTACGGTGCAGACCGGGTTGCCATGGTGGGCACCATCAATCGTTTTCGCCCCCGCTCTGCACTGGGAGAAGTCGCCAAGGCTCACGGCATGGACCCGGCGAAGATACGTGAGATGGTCAACCAGCTGCCATATGGTTTCTGGGCGCGCTTCGAAGAACACCAGACCGATGGCGCTGCGCCGCCCTCGCCCTTCGCGGAACTGCAAACCGCCCATCCCTCGCCAGCCTACCGGCAGATATTCGCCGAAGCGGAAGCGCTGCTCAAGCTGCCCCGCCATCTCTCGGTGCATGCCGGCGGCATCATCGTGTCGCCGGGTCCGATGACCGACCTGGTACCGGTGATGCGTTCAGGCAGCAAAGGCATCGTCATCACCCAGTTCGATCTCGACTCGGTGGAAGCGCTGGGGCTGGTCAAGATCGATCTGCTTGGCATCCGCGGGCTGACCGTTCTAGGGGATGTCGCCGAGTTCATCCAGGCACAGCAGCCCAAACGTTACCCCACCCGGCTGGCGGTGCTGGATGCCACACCGGCTGAAGACTCCGCCACCTCCGACCGCATCGAGAACGGGCAGACCATCGGTTGTTTTCAGATCGAAAGCCCCGGCATGCGCGCCACCCTGCGCGAGATCCACGCCCGCAGCCAGGATGATGTAATGGTCGCCCTGGCGCTCTTCCGCCCCGGTCCGCTGACCGGCGGGCTGAAAGACGCCTTCGTGCGGCGCTTCAAAGGGCAGGAGGCGGTACAGCATCTGCATCCGGCGCTGGCTCCCCTGCTGGACGAGACCTTTGGCGTGATCCTCTACCAGGAGCAGGTGCTGCGCATCGCCAACGCGCTGGCCGGTTTCAGCCTGGCCGAGGCGGATCTGCTGCGGCGGGCGATGAGCCACTTCGACCCCGGCAAGCGCATGCAGGAGTTGCAGCACAAATTCATCACCGAAGCCCAGGCACGCAGCAATGTGCCGCCGGAGACCGGGGAGCGCATCTGGGAGATGATGGCGGCCTTCGCGGGATATGGCTTCCCCAAGGCACACGCCGCCTCGTACGCACAGGTCGCCTGGCGCTCCGCCTGGTGCAAAACACATTTCCCGGCGGAGTTCATGGCAGCCGTGCTTGCCAACTGGGGCGGATACTACAGCCAGCGCGTTTACCTCAGCGAAGCGCACCGGCTGGGGCTGGCGGTACACCCGCCGCACATCAACCATTCCGGGGTGAATTTCGTCGTTTCGCCCGATGACGGGGCACTGTATATGGGGCTCGACCAGGTCAAAGACCTGACCCGCCGCACCATCGAGCGTATCCGCCGCCAGCGCCCCTTCCACTCGCTGGAGGACTTCCTCACCCGCGTGGACCCGCGCCCGCAGGAGGCGGACAACCTGGTGCGCGTCGCCGCACTGGACGGGATGGGCAACATCCCCACCCTGCTGCGCCGCCTGGGGGGCGGACGCTGGATACCGGGGCAGATGAACCTGTTCACCTGGGAGACGGCGGCAGAGGAGGATTGGGGCGTGGCGCAGAAAGCCGCCGCCCAGCAGGAAATTTTGGACATCAGCCTCGAAGCGCACCCGCTGGAACTTGCCGAAGCGCGCATCCGCGCCGCGGGGGCGCTCACCACCGTGGATGCCGCCGGACTGGTCGGTCAGCGGGTGACCGTGGCGGGGGTGAAGCAGACCTCACACCGCAGCCGCACCTCGCGCGGGGATGCCATGCTGTTCCTGACCCTCGAAGACCTTTCGGGTATGCTGGATGTGGTGCTCTTCCCGGATGCCTACCGCCAGTACAAGCGCGTCCTCTCCGGCTCCGGTCCGTTCCTGATCAGCGGTGTGGTGGAGATGGATGATACACGCGGCGAACCGCTACTGAAGGCGGAGCGGGTGATCTCCCTTGCCTGAGCGACCGATGATTTGCATTTAGTAATGAAATGAAAATTTTCCAGACCGGCTTTCAATTCCGCAAATTTTAGCCTTCCCTTTCATTTTACGCACAAAAGGAGGCGGATTCTACCTGTCAACTGTGACAATTGTTTGTGAAACAAACAGTCTGAATCTCACGAAATTGGTGTGCCATCCCCGCCCAAGTCCATCCTTCCGGTAGCAAAACATTGAACAAGCAAATTGATAACAGCAGGCAGACCCGCTATGATGTGGGTAAGGATCATTAATGAAAGGAGAAAAATATGGGCATACTCTCATGGATCATCGTAGGATTGATTGCCGGCTGGCTGGCCGGGCTGGTAATGAAAACCAGATTCGGCGTGATCGGCAATATCATCGTAGGCATTATCGGCGGGCTGCTGGGCGGCTGGCTGGCGGGTGTATTATTCAAAACCGCCAACGCGGTCTCGGGCATCAACCTGACCACCATTCTGGTATCGTTCCTGGGGGCGGTCGTCTTGATCTTTCTGGTGCGGCTGGTTACCGGAAGGCGATAACCTTCATCCCGATCCGCTACCGGTGACTCCGGACATTTTGCACTTTCCCTCCGTGAGGAGGGAAAGTGCTTTTAACGCGGCATCGGTTCGCTATAACAATGGTTCTGGAATCTGCAAGGGAAATTGTGGAACGGCTTTCACGAAAGCGGCGGGAGGCGGACAGCATGTAATTTGCTGTGCAATTTTTCCAATCCAAAATTTAATTTGCGAATAGCGCAGCAGAATTCAATGAGTGTAATAAACCCTTTGAAATTGGTTCTGAAATAGCTTTTTAAATGGCAAATTGTTTTGAAATTGGTGCCTCAAAAATGAGGCAAACCGCAAAAATGGTGCTAATATTAAGCGAGTTCAGCCGCGACCGTCACCCTTCCGGGGTGAAAACGTTGGCAAATTTTATTCACGCAGAATTATTTTCATATCCCTTTATTGGTAGAAGTCTGGCCGTTGCAGGAAAGCGACGGCATGGGTCTTTGTACGGAAAATTTGGGGCAATTATTTTTCATAGAACAAGGATTCGCTATGTACCGATCGTTGCGCAAGCTCTTCTCCTTTCTCCTGTTTGTTTCCCTTTTGCTGGCATCCAATGGTATTCAAACCGTACATGCGGCTCCCGACATTATCGTCAACAGCGCCGGCGATACAACCGGGACATGCGCCACATCCGGAACGGGCACCTGCAGTCTGCGGGATGCCATTACCTTTGCCAACACACAAAGCGGTGCGGATATCATTGTTTTCGATGCCAGCCTCTCGGGTGCCACCATCAATCTCAGTTCGACCCTGCCCGATATCAGTGACGACCTGACGATTGATGCATCCGCACTGCCTTCCATGCTGACGATCAGCGGACAAAGTACGGTACGGGTGATGATTGTCACCAGCAGCGGATCGTTGACGCTGGACACTGTCACAATTTCAAGCGGCTATGCTGAAGGCGGCGCCGGCATTTTGAACGCCGGCACACTGACCGTGGCAAACAGCACCCTGTATAACAATTACGCACCCAACAACGGCCGGGGCGGCGGTATTTACAACAACGGGGGGACGGTAACGATCACCAACAGTACCTTCGTCTACAACAGAACCTACACCGGCGGAGGCGGCGGCATTTACAGCCCATCCGGCTCGGTGACCATAGAAGACAGCACCTTCACGAATAATCGTACTTCCGCGGTCGGAGGTGCAATTTTTAACACGGGTTCGCTTTCCATCGTACGCAGCACTTTCTCTGAAAATCTTTCCCTTTATGAAGGCGGCGCAATTTATAATAATGGTTCGTTGACCATAAGTGACGACAGTGAATTGGCCGGTAACCAGAGCCAGGGAAACGCTGGCGGAGCTATTTTTAACAGCAACTCTGCGCAAATCAGCGATACGACAATAACAGGAAATTCCAGCCGCTGTTATGGCGGAGGTGCCATTCTTAATTACGCCGGCACACTGAACATTACCCGCTCGACGCTTGCCAATAATGCCGCATACAACTATTGCGGTTCCCAAAATGGCAGCCGGGGCGGCGGCATTTCCATAAACGATGGTACTGTGACCGTGATCAATAGCACCTTTTATAATAATTACGCTCCGGATTATGGCGGCGCCATTTACAAGAATTTGGGCACACTGAATGTGCTGAACGATACGTTATCCGGGAATAATACCGACCTGTACGGCGGCGGCGGTGGTTTGTATCTCAACGATGGAGCCACCAATTTGATCAATACCATCATCGCCAATTCGGGCGGCGGCGATTGTTATGGATACATCGGATATCTGGCTACAAAAAACAACAACCTGGTTGAAGATGCCTTGTTCCATTGCCTCATGAATGACGGCGAAAACGGCAATATCATCGGGTATGATCCGGTGCTGGATTCCCTTGCAGACAACGGCGGTCCGACGCAAACCATGAAGCTGCTGAGCGGTTCACCCGCCATTGATGCCGGCGATAACACCACCTGCCACAGTCTGGGTTATGGAGATCAGCGTGATTATTATCGCGGTTTGGGCGGAGATCGCTGCGATATCGGCGCTTACGAAGTAACCGGAGGCATCCCCACGGTCGAAAGTTCCAGCCCTGCCAATTCCGGCAGCCTCACCGGAAGGACCACCATTACGGTGACTTATGACCAGGCAATGATCCACGATGGTTCGAACCGCGCAGCAAATTACATCCCCAACTATCTACTGGTGGAAGATGGCGACAACAATGTATTTGACACACTCTCCTGCGATGGCGGCGTGCAGAGCGATGATACACAGGTGACCTTTACCAATGCCACGTACAACGAGGGTACGGATACTGCCACGCTCACCCTGCCCTCAGCAGTACCAGGCGGTACTTACCGCCTGTTTGTGTGCGGCACCACTTCGGTCTGGTCTGCTGCCGAGATAGAACTCAACAACGGCGATGATACGGAGATCAATTTCAGCGCGACAGGCAGCGGGGGCGGTACTTCATCCACTACGCCGGCAACCTTGCCTGCCACAGGATTTGCACCCGGACGGGTTACCGTATTACCGGAGCAACCACCTGCCGCAAGTTACAGCACCACGACCGACCTGCAACTGGTCATCCCCGCCCTGGATGTTGACACGCCCATCGTTGGCATCCCTCAGAATAACGGAACCTGGGATGTTTCCTGGCTGGGCGAAGATGCCGGCTGGCTGTACGGTTCGGCGTACCCCACCTGGCAGGGCAACACCGTGCTCACCGGGCATGTGTGGAATGCGGATAACACCCCCGGCATTTTTGTCAACCTGAAGCAATTGCAATACGGGGACCGCTTCACCATCGAAGCTTACGGGCAGATCTATACCTACGAAGTGCGTGAGAATAAACTGATTTCCAGAAGGAATGTGGATGGCGCCTTCAAACACGAATCCCTCGATTGGGTCACGCTGCTCTCCTGCGAACAGTACGATCCGGTCAACGGCATTTATCCCTACCGGCGCCTGGTTCGCGCTGTGCTGGTGGCGGTGGAGTAAACACCGGATATCCCGGTCTTTTTGAGCCTTCCCTCCACGCGGAGGGAAGGCTCTTTTTAACGAAGCATAAACTGCCCTGCTCGCACTCCACCATGTCATGCCATTTTCCCGCAAATTCTTACTCACCCTCCCCCGAACCTGAGTACAATGGAAAATATCATCCGCCCATTCCGCTGAGAGAACCATGGGACGTTGCACACGCGGCAGGGGGGTGGTGGTATTTCCCGGTGGATAGTCTATAATCAAAAGATACGATGGGTTCAGCCCGGTAAGGGTATGTATCATCCATGCTCTTCGGAATCGCAAGGGGATCCAATGAAAAAAATAATGGTTTTCATTTCGTTGTTGGTTGTTTTAAGCACACAGCTCGCCTGCGGGGCAGGTGATCTTTTGCAGAGCCACGAGGCGGATGGCGCGCAGGTAGCAACATCCGTGGCAGAGACGCTGGCGGCCATCCCGGCGGAGACTAGCACGCCCACGGTGGAGGCACCACCCCCCACCCTGACGCTCTATGATTTCCCCAACCGGGAGCTTTTGGGCGAGGATGCCGGTTTTGCGGTTTTTCTGGCAAACGCTTCGGCTGACGATGCGATGGAAAAGAGCGGAGAGCTTGTCGTTCAGGATAAAACCCGCGGACAGGTGGTGCAGATCGACGGGACGTTCACGTTTATGGGAAGCGTGCAGGTCTACAGCGACGATGCGGGCAACTATGTGCTGCTTTCCGCCGGCACTTATACCACGCGCCAGGCACAGGTGATCGATGTCGCCCAAAAAGCACAGGCAGGGGAAGGGTTCTGCCTGACGGCAGGGCAATACGGCAGCCAGGTGTTCTGGAAGGACTACGTGATCTATAACAACTGTGAGCACTTCGACAACCGTCCCTGGGGCGCCGGTGAGGCGCCGGGCATTACCGCCCTCAACCTGAAAAGCGGACAGGTGACTGAAATAGCCAAATCCGATCTGACGCACCAGTACAACGTGCGGTCGGTATCCGCCGACACGCTGCAATATGAAGAGACCACCGTCCCCAAGGAAGGTGACTGGCAGAATTCGGCGAATCAAAATACCAATGTTCTTTCGTTCGACCTGTCAACGCTGGCTCCCTGAAGCAGACTTGCGGATGAAGACCTCTGCGCAGCACTCCGCGATATATAAGAGATGAGATACGACCGATGACAATCCCCATCTACCTGGAAGTTGGCAAATCCAAAACCATTGCGGGCGCGCTGGATTGGCCCGGCTGGTGCCGCAGCGGAGCGGATGAACCTGCCGCGTTGCAGGCGCTCCATGATTACCGGATGCGGTATGCCCGGGCGCTTGCATCTGCGGGTGCAGATTTCCAGCCTCCGGCGCAGATTTCGGACCTGGCGGTGGTGGAGCGCCTCGCCGGGAATGCCACCACCGATTTCGGCGCGCCCGGCATGGCTCCGGCGGAAGATGGACAGCCGGTGACGCCTTCCGGACTGGAGCGGCATCTGAAGATTCTGCGAGCCTGCTGGCAGGCGTTCGACCAGGCGGCGGAACTGGCTGCCGGACGGGAGCTGCGCAAAGGTCCCCGCGGCGGCGGACGGGAGCTGGCGAAGATCGTCGAACACGTCTATGAAGTGGATGAAGCCTACCTGAAGGCATTGGGCGGCAAGCCGCAGCCCCGCAGCGGTCTCGAACTGACCGCCGCGTTTGCCCGACTGCGCCGGGAGATGGAGGATGCGCTGGCAGCAGCGGTACGCGGAGAGATCGCGCCGCGCGGACCGCGCGGCGGATTGCGCTGGTCGCCGCGCTACTTCGTCCGCCGCCAGGCGTGGCACGAACTCGATCACGCCTGGGAGATCGAAGACCGGGTGGAGTGAATATCAGACCCGCGCATTTATTACAGCGGAGGTGACGTATGATCGCAAAATCAGTTTTCGGACGCAGCGGACATCAGAGTTCGCGGGTGCTGCTGGGGGCGGCAGCGTTTTCGAAGGTCACACAGGTCGAGGCGGATGCCGCCATCGATCTGGCGCTCACCTACGGCATCAACCACGTAGATGTGGCAGCCAGTTACGGCGAGGCTGAACTGCGCGTGGGCGACTGGATTCGGCGTCACGGTGTGCCGTTCTTTCTGGCAACCAAAACCGAAGAACGCACGGCGCCGAAAGCCCGCGAAGAGTTCCTGCGCTCCCTCGAACGGCTGCACGTAGACCGGGTGGATCTGCTGCAACTGCACTTCCTGATCGACCCGGCGGAATGGGAGATTGCGCTCGGTCCGGGCGGCGCACTGGAGGCAATGATCCGTCTGCGCGAGGAGGGCTTGATCCGCCTTATCGGCATCACCGGGCATGGACTCACCGCCCCGGTCATGCACTTCCGCGCGCTCGAACGCTTCGATTTCGATTCCGTCCTGCTGCCGTACAGCCATCTCATGCAACGGATACCGCAATATCAAGCCGATTTCGAAAAACTGATGCAGGTCTGCCGCGAAAGAAATGCGGCGGTGCAGACCATCAAGTCGCTGGTCCACACCCCGTGGGGCGACCAACCGCACGCCCGCGCCACCTGGTACCGCCCGCTCGAGGAACAGGCGGATATCGATAGAGCCGTCCATTGGGTGCTGGGGCACGAAAGGCTTTTCCTCAATTCGGTGGGCGATGTAAACCTGCTGCCCCGGGTGCTGAATGCCGCGGAGCGGTTTACGGCAGCCCCATCCGATGAGGAAATGGAAGCCCAAGCGGAACGGCTGTCGATGGAATCGCTGTTTTCCTGAACAGGCGGCTTGCGGAATGATCTTTCTGCGGGGGAGCTTTCGGGCAGCCGGTAAGCCAATCCTCCCCCGTCGATCACAGAGATCTATACAAATATTGTAATTCGCCCTAATAAATCGCTATTATCGAATCGGAGCGCTCTGGCGTTTAATGGTAATCATGCCAGGCGGGGAGGAAAAGATGAAAGCGGATTCAAAGGTGATTGTCGTTACCGGAGGGGGAAATGGAATTGGCAGGGAATTGACCCTGCAGCTCTTGAAAAAAGGCGCACGGGTTGCCGCGGTGGATATCAGTAACAGCGCTTTACAGGAAACCATCAGCCTGGCAGGTGAGTTGAAGGAACGGTTATCCACCCACATCGTGAACATATCCGACCGGGATGCGGTGGAGAAGCTTCCGCAGGCTGTGGCAGGTTTCCATCAACATGTGGATGGATTAATCAACTGCGCCGGGGTCATTCAGCGTTTTATCAAGTTCAACGAGCTGCCCTATGCCGATATTGAACGAATGATGAACATCAATTTTTACGGCACGATATACATGACCAAAGCCTTTCTGCCGCACCTGATGGAAAGACCGGAAGCGCATATCGTCAACATTTCCAGCATGGGCGGTTTTCTGCCCGTACCGGGGCAGACACTCTACGGCGCATCCAAGGCTGCCACCAAGCTGTTCACGGAGGGGCTGTATTCCGAACTGCTCGATACCCGCGTTCACGTGACGGTTGTTTTCCCGGGCGCCATTGGCACGAATATCGCCGCCAACTCGGGTGTGCAATTCAAAATGCCCGTATCAGCGGCAAGCATCAAGGTAAAAATGACGCCCCCCGCGGTGGCTGCGGCTGAGATCATTCAAGGCATGGAAGCGAACAGGTTCCGCGTATTGGTAGGCTCCGACGCCAGGTTCATGGATTTTCTCTACCGGCTGGCTCCCAAACGGGCGGCAAAACTGATCTATGAACAAATGGGCTCGCTGCTGGATCATTCATTAAACGGATAGCCTGGTACGGATCATTTTCAGGCAGCCAAAGCTGCCTGATTTTGTATTGGACTATAAATACGTGCCGCCATTTTCATTCTGATGTGGATGTAAAATTGAAGTAGCTTAATGATGGGGAGGGTGCATATGCCGCCATTGCAGAAATCCATGACCGAACTCCGCCTCCAACTGCAAAAGGGGATGATCCAGATCGCCTACAAAGGGCTGCTGGATTACATCCTCAGTCTGCGCAATTACTTTGCAAAAAAGTATCCCGATTACCAGGTATCGGGAAGCCCGTATCAGGGCTACATGGATATGACTTACTTCTCATTCACGCCCCCGGCGCTGAAATTGCGCGGGCTGAAGATCGCGGTGGTGTTCGTATATGAGACCTTCCGTTTCGAGGTGTGGCTGGCGGCGGTCAACAAGAGGGCTCAGAAGGATTACTGGAAGGCGATCCAATCCAGCGGGTGGGACGGCTACCATTTAAGTCCCTCTACGCAGGGGTATGATGCGATTATCGAACATCCCCTGGCGGAAAACCCCGACTTCAGCGCACCGGTCGCCCTGACGCAGAAGATCGAGGAGGGTACCTTGCAGTTCATTGCAGATGTGGAAGATTTTCTGGGCAGCAGTCATCCGCGGGAAAGTGAACACCCGATAAATTTCGGCGGCCTGCATCCGCGCATTTCAAAGGGTGGATTCAGCCGGTAGGCTGCACAAAAACATTAAGTCTGCGGCAATTGCAGTTCGTGAGACTGCGTTTCACGGTCCAGGTCAACGGTCCAGCGCTGGCTGCCCAGGGTGATCTCATACGTTCCGGGGTATCCGCTGAACTGCAGACAACCTTCGGCATCGGTATCCACCCGGGTGGGTGAAAGCCACCATTCCCCTTTGATCAATTTCAGCAGTTCTTCATACGCCGGCTTGGTCGAGCCATCCCGCCGGATCAACCCGGAAGGGGCGTTCAGCCAGTTGCCATCCGAAAGATCCCACCAGGTGATGCCTTCCACCAGCGGATGCGTAAACAATGTTCGATAGTGGGTGACGGTCTCAACCGCCTGGCGTTCCTCCCCGGCGGGGGTGGTCGGCCAGTCTTGCACCCGGTAATCGTTGAGGTCCACGATCTCGGGCGGCATCAGATGCCCGGAGACGAGCGAGGTCTCGGTGAAGTGGATCGGCAGATTGAAACGGCTGAAACGCTCGAGGATTTCGAGCGTCTTTTCCACCCCCCAGTAACCCTGGTGCATATGCGATTGGATGCCGATCGCATCGAACCTGATCCCCGCAGCCAGACAGCCTTCGATGAGGATATCGTAGGCAGGGGAGGTTTCGAAGTCGTTGATCAGCAGTGTGGCGGATGGGTTCGCCGCGCGGGCGGCATCGAATACCGCCCGGATGGTGGCAATGCGCCCCATCTCCCGGCACAAGCGGGTAATGCCGTTATCGTAGCGATCGAAGAGCGGCATGATCACCGCTTCATTGATCACATCCCACATATCGATCTCCCCGCAGAAGGCGGATATATCGCGCCGGATCCGGGCGAGCTGTGCTTGCAGAATGTCTGTGTTATTCATGCCGAGCAGCCAGTCGGCGGTGAGGGTGTGCCAGCACAGCGGATGCCCCTTGACTGTCAGGTGGTGCTCCCGGCACCAGGCTACGGCGCGTTTCATCTGCGCGGTAATGGGCTGCCCCCGTTGGGGCTCGAACCGTGCCCAATAGAAAGGCAGGGTGGCGGCGTTGCAAAGCGCCAGCATCCGATCCGCGCGGAGCTGTGCCGGTTCCAGGTCCGCCCCCCGGTACTCTCCGTTTGCCAGGGGCAGGGTGTCAAAAGCGGCGGTGCCAAAAAGAAACTTATGCTGCAACTGGGCGATGGTTACCGCTTGCCGGCTGAGCGGCTTGCGGTCTGCCTGAAATATTTTCAGCGTGGCGGTTGCTTTTTTACTCCGGTTGGTCTGTGTGGACATGCTTTCCTCCGGTCGAACGGGCAAAGGTAGGGGATGATTCCGGCGGTCAACCTTAAAACTTATTGACAAGTGCGTATGCGTGTGCAATAATATCGGTAACGATACCGGTAACGTTACCGATATTATAACACGGCAAGCAGGATCTGAAATGGGCAGTCGAAAACAGTCGGTCACAATTCAAGATGTTGCAAGAGCTGCGGGTGTATCGGTATCCACGGTTTCGCGCGTGCTTAATGGCAGGGTGGATGTAGCCAGCAACACTCAGGATCACATCCTGGAGGTGATCGATCAACTGGGCTACACATCCAACCTGGCAGCGCGCAGTATGCGCAGCTTCAAAAAAGGGCTGCTCGGATTGATCATGCCCGACATTGCCTACCCCTACGCGGTGGAGATCATGAAGGGCGCCAACCGCGCCATCTCGGAATCCGAATTCGACCTGCTGGTTTACACCACGGGCGATGTCAAGAAGAGCGGGCGGGCAACCCACGAAGTGAAGTACGTTTCCCTGCTGAACAATTCGATCACCGATGGCGTGGTGATTGTGGCGCCAGTCACCAGTGAATTTCTGACCGATGCGCCCATCGTTTCCATCGACCCGGTGATGAGCAATCCGCATTATCCGTCCGTCCATGCCACCAACTACCAGGGGGGGGTGGATGGGATGGAATACCTGCTTTCGCTGGGGCACAGGCGCATCGGCTTCATCAGCGGACGCTCGGAGCTGGAAAGCTCCAACCGCCGCCTGCGCGGGTACAAGGACAGTCTGGAAAAGGCAGGCATTGCCATCCAGGATGAGCTGATCGCCGCCGGCGATTACACCACCGAAACGGCGCTGAAGTGCGCCAGAAAGCTGCTCTCCCTGCCCGAGCGCCCGAGCGCCATCTTTGCCTCCAACGACCAGGGCGCCATGGGTGTGTATCAGATCGCCGAAGAGATGGGGCTGCAAATACCGCGTGACCTCTCGGTGATGGGCTTCGATAATATTCCGGAATCAAAATACATGGGGCTGACCACGGTCGATCAATTTATCTCTGAAATGGGGTATGTCGCAACGCAAATGCTGATCAAGCTGATCAACGATCCGCCGCTCGAAGAAGCCACTTACCGGATGAAGACAAAACTGGTGATACGCGGTTCGTGTCGGGCTGTACAGAATTAGCAACAGATGGAACCAACCTTTAGTGTTAAATGACAGCTCATTGTTGATGAAAGGAGGTGAGTATCGATAAGCAGCAAAAATAAGGCAGGTCTCCACTTCAACCCTGATCAGATGGAAGGAAGACCTGCGCATTCGTGTGGAGAAATGCTCCGCACGTCGTTAGTATAACCTAGAAACTTCCTAAAGGAGGAGTAATGTCCAGTAAGCTTTTTAAAACCCTAAGCATTCTGCTTATTGTTGTTTTTGCCCTCACCGCCTGCGCAACACCGGCCACACCGGCACCCGCAGAACCCGCCGCACCGGCGGCACCGGCTGCTACCGAAGCTCCGGCGGCACCGGCTGAGGCGCCTACTGCTGAACCTGTAGTCATCACCTGGTGGCACATCTCCACCAAAGATCCTGCGCTCTCCGACTGGCAGAAGATGGCTGACGATTATATGGCAATGCATCCGAACGTAAAGATCGAAATCACCGTTCTGGAAAATGAAGCCTTCAAGACCAAGCTGACCACCGTACTGCAATCCGGTGAAGTTCCCGACATCTTCCAAAGCTGGGGACAGGGCGGCATGATCGAACAGGTCAATGCAGGTCTTTTGAAAGATATCACCGCCGACCTGGATGCCAATAATGGCGAATGGCGCAACAGCCTGGGCGCCCTGGATGCGTTCGCGGTTGACGGCAAGAACTATGGCGTTCCGTGGGATATGGGTGCGGTCACCTTCTGGTACAACAAGGACCTGTTCACACAGGCAGGCATCGAGACCCCGCCGGTCACCTGGGAAGAATTCCTCACCGACGTTCAGAAACTCAAAGATGCCGGCATCACCCCCATCTCAGTGGGTGAAGGCGACAAATGGCCCGGCATGCACATCTGGTCATACCTCGTCTCCCGCATCGGCGGAGCCGAAGCCTTCAGCGCAGCAGCCGCCACCGGCGACGCCCGCACCGGCAAATTCACCGATGAAGCATTCGTCAAAGCCGGTTACGAACTGAAACGGCTCATCGATATGCAGCCCTTCCAGGAAGGCTTCCTGGGCGCCACGCACGATGAAATGCAGGCGACGTTCGGTAATGGCAAAGCCGCCATGGAACTCGGCGGTCAGTGGTCACCTTCGGTTGAGGCTGCCAACAGCGCCGATCTGAAGGGTGTTGCCAACCTCGGCATGTTCAACTTCCCGGCGGTCGAAGGCGGCAAGGGACTCGTCACCGACATCGTGGGCGGCGGCAATGGATTTGCCATCGGCAAAGATGCCGAACCCGAAGCTGTTGACTTCGTGAAGTACCTGACCAGCGTCGACAACCAGAAGGTCATCGCCGCTTCGAATACGGGTATCCCGGTAGCCAAGGGCGCCGAAGTCGCGCTGCAGGACCCCAACATGGTCATGGTTTCACAGGCAGTCGCCAACTCCACTTACTATCAACTGTACTTCGACCAGGTTCTGCCCTCCGCTATGGGTGGAATCATCAACGATGCCGTACAGAAACTGTATGCCGGAACGGCTACGCCTGAAGAGGTTTGCGCTGAAATAGAAGAGGGCTTCATCTCTCAATAAGCCTGATTCATGATAACAGGTGCGGGGTGCTGTAAAACGATCCCGCACCTGTTATTCGTAAAGATTGTTCCGTTCCCAGATTTCAAGCACTTTTGCACCACCGCAGCGTTCCCTGCCGCAAGGTTTCATCCTCGGAAGTTCAGGCACCGACTTCCCGGTTCAGTATTGAGAACACAGAAAGAGCTTTTCATGCAATTGACTCCTGCTTCTCCAGACACCCTCCACTCAGGACACAGATCCGGACCTCCCCGTCGATTCGAAGACCGGCTGGTCATCGCCCTGTTTTTATTACCCGCACTTATTCTTTTCCTTCTTTTCGTTATCTACCCCATCTTCCGCTCAGCGTATTACAGTACCTTCAACTGGAAGGGGCTGGGTCCCGCCGTGGACTTCATCGGTCTGGAAAACTACCGCAGGATCTTTGCCGATAAAGTATTCCTCAAAGCCATTCAGAACGTGCTGATCATCATTGTTTGCTCCCTGGGCTTGCAGCTGCCCCTGGCGCTGATGCTGGCGGTGATGGTGGGGCGCGACCTGCCCGGCAGGGCGGTGTTCCGCATGATCTGCTTCCTGCCTTACGTCATCTCGGAGGTGAACACCGGCATCATGTGGATGCTGCTCTACAATCCCGACCCGGACCGCGGGCTGTTGAATGGCATTCTGGTGATGCTAGGGCTGCAGCCGGTAAACTGGCTGGCGGATATGAACATCGTCCTCTTCTCGGTCTTCATCACCCTGACGTGGAAGTTCTTCGGATTCCACATGCTGCTTTATCTGACCGGTCTGCAAAACATCCCCACCGAAATTGAAGAGGCGGCGCTGATGGATGGCGCAAACTCTTTCCAGAACTTCTTCTACATTACGCTACCCCTGCTGGGTGGGACGATCAGAACATCGGTTTATATGTCGGTGCTGGGATCGATCCAGCAATTCATCCTGGTGTGGGTGATGACACGGGGCGGACCGGTGAACGCCAGCGAGACGATGGCGACCTACATGTATCGCTTTGGTTTTGTGCGATACCAGCTTGGCTATGGCGCCGCGGTTGCCATCATCATGTTCATTATCTGCATGATCTTCTCGCTCATCTATCGCCACTTAACCCGCAAGCCTGATTATCTTACCGGTTTATAGAAAGGAAAATTTCATGCAGGCAGTTATCCCGACACCACGCTGGATGAGAAAAGCGGTCCCCCGGTTTTTTCAATACCTCGTTCTGACGATTGCAACGGTATTGATCTTCGTGCCGATCGTGATCCTGCTGTTCGGCAGCGTCAAAACCACCGGTCAGATGTATTCACATCCCTACACCATTCCCAACCCGCCCAACTGGGATAACATCATCGGCATTCTGAGCACCGCCAGTTTCTGGGGCATGATGAAGAACAGCTTGATCGTCATGGTGGCGACCACCACCGGAACGGTGATCATCTGCTCGCTGGTGTCATTCGTATTTGCGCGCATGGAGTTCCGCGGCAAGAACTTCTTCTACAATCTGTTCACCGTCGGATTAATGTTCCCGATCAACGTCGCCATCCTGCCGGTTTACTTTGTGCTGCGCCAATTGGATCAGGTCGGGCTGAACATGATCGACAGCCTGATGGGCGTCATTTTTGTACAGATTGCCTTTCAACTTTCGGGCAACATCGTCATATTGGAAGGCTTCTTCACCGCGGTGCCATCCGAGCTTCAGGATGCCGCCTATATCGATGGCTGCACCAATTTCGATTTTTTCTGGCGCATTATGCTGCCGCTGGTAAAGCCGGCGCTGGCTGCCGTTGCCGCGCTGGTGATGATTGTCAGTTGGAACGACCTGTTGGTGCCGTTGGTGGTGCTCAACAGCAACGCATTGTGGACGCTGCCGCTGGGTACGATGCAATTCCAGGGGCAGTACGGGCAGGACCTGGCATTGATCTCGGCATTCGTGGCGCTGTCCTCCGTCCCCACGTTGATATTCTATCTGTTCGCTGAAAAACAAATTGTGTCCGGTCTCACAGCCGGAGCAGTTAAAGGCTAAAAGGAGTGATTCGATGACAAACAATTTCGCACCCAAACCCGAAGACAAGTTCACCTTTGGTTTATGGACAGTGGGCAGCACCGGTCGGGACCCGTTCGGCAGCCCGGTACGCGATACGAAAACGCCAGTGGAGCTGGTTCACCTGCTGGCGGAAGTGGGCGCCTGGGGTGTCAACTTCCATGACAACGACCTGGTGCCGATCGATGCCACCCCCGCCGAGCGCGATCGCATCGTTAGCGATTTCAAAAAGGCGCTGGCGGAAACCGGGCTGGTCGTGCCGATGGCAACCACCAACCTGTTCTACGACCCGGCATTCAAAGACGGCGCCTTCACTTCCAACGATCCCAAAGTGCGCGCTTATGCACTGCAAAAGACCATGAACGCCATCGACCTGGGCGCGGAACTCGGCGCCAAAGTATACGTGTTCTGGGGCGGGCGGGAAGGCACGGATACCGACGCATCCAAAGACCCGATTGTCGCGATCAAGCGCAACCGCGAAGCAATGAACTTCCTTTGCGAATATGTGTTGGACAAAAAGTACGGCATGAAACTCGCCCTGGAGGCAAAGCCCAATGAGCCGCGCGGCAACATGTACAATGCCACCACCGGGCACATGCTGGGCTTCATCGCCACACTCGATCACCCCGAAATGGTGGGGGTCAACCCGGAAGTAGCCCACGAGCACATGGCGGGGCTCAACTTCACCCATGGCGTGGCCCAGGCGTTGGATGCCGGCAAACTGTTCCACATCGACCTGAACGACCAGGCGTTTGGACGTTACGACCAGGACTTCCGCTTTGGTCTGGTAAACCTGAAAAGCAGTTTCTTCCTGGTGAAGCTGCTGGAAGATTACAAATATGCGGGCAGCCGGCATTTCGATGCCCACGCCCTGCGCACCGAAGATTACGAAGGGGTGAAGGATTTCGCCCGCGGCTGCATGCGCACCTATCTGATCTTCAAGGAAAAAGCCGCCCGCTGGAACGCAGACCCGGAGATCCAGGCGCTGCTGGCGGAAATCAATGCCGATGACGGCTCGCTGACGAAATTTTTTGGCAAGTACAGCCCCGAACAAGCCGGCGGTTTGAAGGCGGAAAACTTCGACCGCATCGCGCTGGGTGCGCGCGGTCTGAAATACGAGCGCCTCGATCAACTCACCAACGAACTGCTGCTGGGTGTGCGCTAAAGAAATCGCATCCCGCCGGTCGGTGCAATCGAAATGCGCGGGTAGGGGACCGGCGGGTGTACGAATTTTACGGGTGAACAGGAAATACATTAAGTATGGAATCTATTACGCAACGCATCAACAAGCTTCTCACTCAAATGACCCTGGATGAAAAACTCGCCCAGATCGGTTCATATTGGATGTTCGATCTGCAAACCAACGGCGTGCTCGATTGGGAAAAAGCGACCGTTTTACTGAAGCACGGCATCGGGCAATTCACCCGTGTGGCCGGGTCTTCCACGCTCGATCCGGTCAATGCCGCGGTCACCGCAAACAAGCTGCAAAAATTCCTGCTTGAGAAGACCCGCCTGGGCATTCCTGCCATCCTGCATGAAGAAAGCTGCGCAGGGGCGATGGTGTTGGGGGGCACCGTATTCCCACAGATGCTGGGACTCGCCAGCACCTTCGACCCCGACCTTGCCGCAGAGATGACCGGCGCAATCCGCCGGCAACTGCTGGCCATCGGCGCGCGCCAGGCGCTTGCCCCGGTGCTGGATGTGGCACGCGATCCGCGCTGGGGACGGGTGGAGGAGACCTTCGGCGAGGACCCCACGCTGACCAGCCATTTCGGCATGGCGTTCATCCGCGGATTGCAGACGGACGACCTGTCGGGCGGGGTGGTTGCCACCGGCAAACACTTCATCGGTCACAGCAACTCGCAGGGCGGGCTGAACTGTGCGCCGGTACATATGGGCATGGGCGAAGTGTTCAATTATTTCCTGGCTCCCTTCCATGCCGCCATCCGCGACGCCAAACTGGGCACCATGATGAACGCCTACCCCGAGTTGGATGGGGAGGTGGTGGGGGCATCGCGGCGCATCCTCACCGAATTGCTGCGGGAACGGCTGGGGTTTGCCGGTCCGGTGGTGTCGGATTACGAAGCGGTGCTCATGCTGCACAGTTTCCACAAGGTGGCGGAGAGCGAATCGATTGCGGCAGGCATGGCATTGGATGCGGGGATCGACGTGGAACTGCCGACGATCGTTTGTTATGCCAATCCGCTCAAAAAGGCGCTGGAGCAGGGCGAGATCTCCCTGGAGACGGTCGACCTGGCGGTGACACGCCATTTGAAACTGAAATTCGATCTGGGCCTGTTCGAGAATCCCTACGTGGATGAAGGCAAGGTCTTGCAGGTATTCGAAACCCCCGACCAGCGAAAACTGGCGCGAAAGATCGCCGCCAGGAGCATGGTCTTGCTCAAGAACGACGGGCTGCTGCCGCTGCAAAAATCCATGCGCACACTGGCGGTGATCGGTCCCAATGCGGATTCGGGCAGGAACCAACTGGCGGATTACTCATACACCGCCATGCGCCAGATGATGGAGGAAAAGAAAATTGAAAATTCCTCCTTTGCCCACACGGATGCCGGCGAACTGGCAAAGCACGATATAAAAATAACCACCGTGCTGGAAGGCATCCGCGCGGCGGTATTGGCGGATACGAAGGTGCTGTTTGCCGCCGGATGCGATTACCGTGACATGGATGCGTCTTCGATTGCCGGCGCGGTCGAAATCGCCCGCCAGGCGGATGCCGTGGTGCTGGTGCTGGGCGACCGCTCGGGGCTGACCCCCGAATGCACGGTCGGCGAAACCAGAGACAGCGCCGACCTGGTGCTGCCCGGCATGCAGGAAGAACTGTTCCGCGCCATTCAGCAGACCGGGAAGCCGATCGCCGTGGTGCTGATCACCGGTCGACCGTATGCCATCTCCCAGCTGGCGGAAAGCGCCAATGCCATCCTGGAAGCCTGGCTGCCGGGTGAGGAAGGCGGTTCAGCGATTGCCGATATCCTCTTTGGAGATGAAAACCCCGCTGCAAGGCTGCCGATGAGCTTCCCCCGTTCCGTCGGTCAACTGCCGGTCTGTTACAACTCCAAACCGGCGGGGACAAGATCGCACTGGTACGGCGACTATGTCGATATGGAAACCTCCCCGCTGTATGCGTTCGGACACGGGTTGAGCTATACGGCTTTCACCTACGGCGACCTGTCGATCGACAGGCAAAAAGCCGCCGCGGGCGAAACGGTGAATGTGTCCTTCCGGCTGACCAACAGCGGCAAGGTCCGCGGCGACGAAGTGGTGCAGTTGTACATTTTCGACGAATACGCTTCCATTCCCCGCCCGATCAAGGAACTGAAGGGCTTCAGCAGAATCAGCCTGGCTGCCGGGGAAACAAAGCAGGTCACTTTCCATCTGCCGGTCGACCAACTGGCTTTCTACGATCACAACCTGGACCTGGTCGTTGAATCGGGCAGGATCAAGGTGATGGTGGGCGGTTCTTCGGCGGATATCCGCCTGGCAGGGGAATTCGAGATCATTGGAGCGAAAAAGACGGCCGTGAAAGAAGCTGTCTTCGTTTGCCCCGTCACAATTAAATAGAAGAGGCGCGCATGTACTTCCTTGGAATAGATACCTCGACAACCTCCAGCAAAGCGTTATTGATGGATGCGCAGGGCAACGTGATCGCCACGGCATCCTCCCCGCATACACTGCAAACGCCCCGTCCGTTGTGGTCGGAGCAGGACCCGCAGGAATGGTGGGGGGCGGTGGCGGAGAGCATCCATGCGGTGCTCAAGGAAAGCGGCATCAGCGGCGGCGACATCGGCGCAATCGGATTGACCGGACAGATGCACGGGCTGGTTCTGCTGGACGAGGCGGGAAAAGTACTGCGCCCGGCGATCCTGTGGAACGACCAGCGCACACAGGCGCAATGCGACGAGATCCACCGGCGCATCGGCAGGGAAAGATTCATTCAGATCACCGGCAATGTGGCGCTGACCGGGTTCACCGCGCCCAAGATCCTGTGGGTGCGGGAGAACGAACCGCAGGTCTATTCCGCCGCCCGGCACGTTCTGCTGCCCAAGGATTTCATCCGCTACAAACTGACCGCGGAATACGCCATGGATAAAGCCGACGGCGCCGGGACGGTGCTCTTCGACCTCAAGGCGCGCCACTGGTCCGCGGAGGTGCTGGAGGCACTGCAAATCGACCCGGCGTGGATGCCGCCCACCTTCGAAGGTCCTGAAATCACCGGGTACGTCACCGCCGAAGCGGCCGCTGCAACCGGGTTGAAAGCCGGCACGCCGGTCATGGCGGGCGGCGGCGATCAATCCGCCCAGGCGGTGGGGGTGGGCGCCGTGGAGCCAGGGATCGTGGGACTCACGGTGGGCACCAGCGGCGTGGTGTTCGCCACCACGCCCTCCGCCTTGATCGAACCGGAGGGGCGGCTGCACGCATTCTGTCATGCCGTGCCGGGCATGTGGCATTTTATGGGGGTGATGCTCTCGGCGGCGGGCAGCCTGCAATGGTACCGCGATACGCTGGCACCCGGAAGAAGCTTTGACGAAATTTTGAAGGAAGCCGAAGGAATCCCCGCCGGCAGCGACGGCTTGCAGTTCCTGCCCTATCTGAGCGGCGAACGCACCCCCCACCCCGACCCGCTGGCGCGCGGCGCTTTCATCGGGCTGACCCTGCGCCACACCCAGGCGCATATGACCCGCGCCGTTCTGGAAGGCGTGGCGTTCGGTCTCAAAGACAGCTTTACGCTCATTCAGAATGCCGGGCTTCAGGGCATTCAGCGCGTATATGCTTCCGGCGGCGGCACCAAGGGCGCTTTATGGCGGCAGATCCTTGCCAGCGTGCTGGATGTGGAACTGGCAACCGTCAACACCACGGAAGGCGCAGCCTACGGGGCGGCGATCCTCGCTGCGGTGGGCGCCGGGGCATGGCTGGATGTGCGCAGCGCCTGCAAACAGTGCGTCCGGCTCAGCGGCGAAACGCATCCCGACCCGCACGAGGCAGAAGCGTACCGCAGCGCATATGCCGTTTACCGGGACCTGTATCCGGCGCTCAAGTCCACCTTCCCCAGGCTGTAAGCGAAGTACCTTCGCCAGGAGATCGGAGAAGTGAACCCCTGCCATTGAGTTTTGCTGGGGAATATCAGGCATTCGCATGCGAATGCCTGACTTGATTAACTCGGGTTGATATATAATTTTAATCAGATAGGGTGGCAGTTTCATTGTTGAAATGACCCGGGGAAAATGCAGTAGAACTTGCTTCATTCAGTTGGCGATACGGATGAATTGCAGTGTATCAGGAGTTCGTATAATTAATTGTTGGGCGTTTGACTTTGATAACAAAGGAGAATTCAATATGTCAATCATGGATATGTTCCGTGTCAATGAAATCAAAGCCGAGTTATCACGAACCGCCAAAGAGCGCGATTCTCTGAAAAAAGCTTTTGAAGACGTAGACAAAATGGAGTACCTCCAGTTGAAGCAAACCATTGAAGATCTCTGTGCTCAAAAAGAAAAAGCACTTCAGGAAACGCAAGCGGCTCAAGCAGAGTTCACAAAACGTTGGCAAAGTTTTGACCAACAATTGAAAGAACTGATGCAGCAGATTGATTTACGAAAGAAAGAAATCATCGTTCTGGATGAAGAAATGTTGTTGGAAAGCTTTGCCTTATACAAACCAAAATTCAAATTTCTCACGAGTGAAGACTATAAATCTCGCCTAGATGCTTGTAGAGAGAAGCAAAAGAAGCTAATCAAAGACGGAGAAGCAGTAAATATCAACGAGAATTGGACCGTTAATAATAGCAAGGTTGAAGGTCGCAAAATGGTAAACGACATGAAAAAGCTTATGCTCAGGTCGTTTAATAATGAATGCGATTACTGTGTTGACAATGTCAAATTCAACAATATGGAAGCCAACGAGAAGCGAATCCAAAAGTCCTTCGAAGAATTGAACAAACTTGGCAGGATAATGTCAGCAAGCATCACCTATGACTATAGAAACCTGAAGCATGAAGAACTTTCTCTTGCCTTCGAGTATCAGCAAAAGAAACAGGAAGAAAAGGAAGAGCAAAAGCGAGTGCGTGAAGGGTTACGTGAGCAACAAAAACTTGAACAAGAAATCCGCCAAGCAAGAGAAAAAATTGCCAAAGAAAAGAAACACTATGTTCGAGCAATTGCTGAATTAGAGTCTAAACTTACTGAAACAACGAACGACTCAGAGCGCGCTCTAGTGTTAGAAAAACTAGAAGAAGTAAAGGGACAATATTCCGAACTTGAAAAAGAAGAAAAAGTTATTGACTATCGGGAACAAAATGCAAAAGCAGGTTATGTTTATATCATTTCCAACATTGGCGCTTTTGGCGAGAATGTCTACAAAATAGGCTTGACCAGACGATTGGAACCGATGGATCGAATTGACGAACTAGGGGATGCGTCTGTTCCTTTCACATTCGATGTACACGCACTGATTTTTTCCGAAAATGCGCCTGCACTTGAAGCGAAGTTGCATGAACATTTCTATAAAGGCAGGATCAACAAACTGAACGATCGCAAGGAGTTTTTCAGAGCCGATATTCTCGAAATTGAGAAAGTCTTGCGAGAAAACTACGACAAAGTTGTCGATGTAGTGAAAGAAGCACCTGCCGAACAGTATCGAGAAAGTCTGCTCCTTAATTAGAAAAACGCCTAACACAGCGTGCAATGGACGGGCGGGATTCTGGCGAACATCTCAGGCATTTCTCTCGCCTCGGCCTTTTTCTCATCGGACGTTGCCCACGCCCGCCCGCCACTAACGCAAACCGTCAGTACGCCCATTCATACAAGAGGAAGGTCATGTTAAAAAAGGTTGTCATTATTTTCTGTATGCTTCTGATGAGCGGATGCAGTCGTTCTGCACCCGTTGCCGCAACGCCGGAAGGTAAGATCCCGATCGTCCCCACCTTTTCGCCTTCCGAAGTATCCATGGAGTTCCTGCAGGATGGGCGCAGTGTTCCGGTGGTGGAAGAACAGGGACAATGGCGGGTTTCATTGCAGCCAAAACCGTTCACATTATTGATCCATGGGAACAGGGATAATGTCTCTATCGCCGCGCTGACTTCCGCAGACCTCGTTTCGCCGCTGCAACAAATCACCGGGACTTTGGTTGCGCCGGCTGGCGCCGGCATGTTATTCTCTGATAACGATCTTTACGTGCAAAGCACCCCGCTGGAAATATCCATTGCGAATGAAGAATTCTTCAAGAAGTATTACTACTCAGACGAACAGGCACGGGGGTCCGTCGAGTACCTGCAATCCCAGTTGGGTTCAAGCCCGCTCGTGCTCACCTCGCAGCACACGAATTTAAGCGTTGCGCGGGGCATCCCCGACTACACGGTTGAAAAGCTAAATGGATCCGCCATTCAAGCGGACGATTCCCTGGTATTGGTTGTATTTGCAGGGCAAAGGTTGGAACAAGATGGTCAGCATCTTGATTGGAGCATCCTAAAGTGGCTGATTATCAAGGTCGAATTTACATCAGGTAGTGTGGTATGACCCAACTGCCGCTTCACGCCATGCGGCCTTTTCTTTGAGAATATTTACTACATGAACCGGGAGGTGGTTCATCTCATGTTCATCAGCGCTGATGTTCAATACCTGGAGGTCGACGAATCCTGGCGTGAGCGATTTGCCAGAGAATTCGGAGAGAAAGCAGCCAGGCACCTTCACTTTGCGGATGGCTTTACCATCTCCGCTATCTATCAAAAGAATATCATCGGCTATATCTCCACCTATTGGTCGCACCTCCCTTTTCCGTTAGCCAACACATTGGAAGCGTATATCGACATTCTCGAAGTCACTTCGCCCTTTCGAAGACATGGCGTGGCTTCAAAGCTCGTAGCACTCACTATTCAACGTGCTGTCAATCAACAGGTCTACCAGGTGCGCGCCTGGAGTTCGGAAGATAAATCCGAAATTCTTCCAATGTGGAAAAAACTTGGCTTTGGACTTTGTCCGGCAGTAAAATATCATCAAGATCAAGAAATCCATGGCTTCTATGTCACGAAGATATTGGGATGATTGATCGGAAAAACTGTAGATGACAAATGCAGTTTGGTTTTATGCAGTCCTGCCCATGTAACCCTATCGCCTTCCCTCATCCCCTACAGATTTGCTTTTCCCGTATGAGAAATCCATAATTAACCATATCCTTTTCATCGAGGTGCCCGCATGGCTTTCTTTGACCTTTCCCTGGATCAACTGCAAACTTATCGCCCGCAGGTGGCTGAGCCTGCGGATTTCGACGCCTTCTGGCAGGCGACGCTGGCTGAAGCCCGGCAATTCCCGCTCAATGCCGCCTTCGAAAAGGTGGATTACGGGCTGGCTGCCCAGGAAACCTTCGATGTAACCTTCAGCGGGTTTGGCGGGCAGCCGATCAAGGGATGGTTCCTGCTGCCGATGCAGCGCCGGGAACCCCTGCCCTGCGTGGTCGAATACATCGGCTATGGCGGCGGACGCAGCTTTCCGTTCGACTGGCTGCTCTGGTCGAGCGCGGGATACGCCCACCTGGTGATGGATACCCGCGGACAGGGCAGCGGCTGGATCTCGGGCGACACGCCCGACCTGTACGCGGAGGGCGGCAATCCGCATGCGCCGGGCTGCATGACCGATGGCATCCTCGACCCGCGCCACTACTACTATCGCCGGGTGATCACCGATGCCATCCGCGCTGTGGAGGCTGTGCGCAGCCATTCCGCGGTCGACCCCGCGCGCGTGGCAGTGACGGGCGGCTCACAGGGCGGCGGGATCACCGTTGCCGCCGCCGGGCTGGTGCCCGATCTACTGGCAGCCATGCCGGATGTCCCCTTTCTGTGCCATTACCGGCGGGCAACCGAGCTGGTGGATAGCTACCCATACAAGGAGATCGCCGATTTCTGCCACACCCATCGCGACAAAGTAGAGCGGGTTTTCAACACCCTTTCGTATTTCGACGGCGTCAATTTTGCGGCGCGTGCCGGTGCGCGGGCGCTCTTTTCAACCGCGCTGATGGATCAGGTCTGTCCCCCCTCCACCGTGTTCGCCGCCTACAACCGCTGGAGCGGCGAAAAGGATATCCGCGTGTACCCCTACAACGGGCACGAGGGCGGCGGCAGTTATCAGACGGTCGAAAAGATCAAGTTCCTCAAGGGTCTGCTCCGGCGCGGGTGAAACACTTCCCCCCATTCAGACGCTTCCACGGCGCAGCGCATCCCATGAAAAAATGTGCAATAATGGAAGCAGGCTGTTTCACATATAAATTGAGGCTGAATGAAGACAAAAGAAGAGATTGTAACCAACTGGCTGCCGCGTTACACGGGTACTCCGCTCGAGGAATTTGGAGAGTATATTCTGCTGGTCAATTTTGAAGATTACCTGATCAAGTTTTCCAACTGGTACGACATCCCCATCCGCGGATTGAACAAGCCCATGCCCAACGTCACCCTGGATGACATCACCCTGATCAATTTCGGGATGGGCAGCGCCAATGCCGCCACGGTCATGGACCTGTTGAGCGCCATCCACCCCAAGGCTGCCCTGTTCCTGGGGAAATGCGGAGGGTTGAAAAAGAAGAACACCATCGGCGACCTGATCCTGCCGATTGCCGCCATCCGCGGAGAGGGCACCTCCAACGATTACTTCCCGCCCGAAGTGCCCGCCCTGCCGGCGTTCAACCTGCAAAAGGCGATCTCCACCACCATCCGCAACCACGACCAGGATTACTGGACCGGGACGGTCTATTCCACCAACCGCCGCATCTGGGAGCACGACGATCAATTCAAGGAATACCTGCGCAAAATCCGCGCCATGGCGGTGGATATGGAAACCGCCACGTTATTCACCACCGGTTTCTACAATGAAATCCCCACCGGCGCCCTGCTGCTGGTCTCGGATCAGCCGATGATCCCCGAAGGCATCAAGACCGCGGAGAGCGACAAAAAGGTCACGCAGGAATTCCTGGATGTGCACCTCAAGATCGGCATCGATGCGCTCAAGGAATTGATCAACAACGGGCTCACGGTAAAGCATCTGTATTTTTAATTATGAGGCCCCACCACCCCCCGTCCCTTTCCATCCGCCCATTTCAGCCCGCGGATCAGGCAGCAGTGAAAAAGCTGATCCTCGCCGGGTTGGTCGAACACTGGGGCACACTCGATACCAGCAAGAACCCCGATCTGAACGACATTGCTTCCAGCTATGCGAATGGCGTTTTCCTGGTCGCCTGGCAGCAGGAGCGTATTGCCGGCACCGGAGCCTTCCTCCCCCGTGCGGGCGGAACCGCCGAGGTGGTCAGGATGTCGGTTGCCGCCGACATGCGCCGCCTGGGCGTCGGCGGAACCATCCTGGGGGAACTGCTGCGCCAGGCAAAAGCCCGCGGTTACAACCGCATCATCCTGGAGACGACGGAGACATGGTCTGAGGTCATTGAATTCTATCTCAGCCAGGGCTTCCAGATCACTCACCACCTCAACGGCGATGTCTACTTCGAACTGGATTTGTGAAAACGGGAATCCGGCGAACCTGGCGGGTCAAATTTAATTGACTATCCCCGGTGCTTTGGATAAAATTGAGATTGTCTATTCAGCTTTTATTTTGGATTTTTTCCACAGGAGGAAACAAATGAAAGATTTATTTAAGGTGAACACAAGAACCATCGTCGCCACCGGTCTGGGTGCTGCAATCTTCACCCTTTTGTTCATGTATGTCAAGGTCCCCTCTCCGGTACCGGAGACCAGCTTTCAAACCGCTTACGGCTTGAGCGCCTTCTTCGCCACCCTGTTTGGACCGATTGCCGGCGCCTTGATCTCGTTCATCGGCCATGCCCTGAGCGACGCCATTCAATACGGCTCCCCCTGGTGGAGCTGGGTGATCGCCAGCGGCGTATCCGGCTTCATTTTCGGTTTTGCCTTCAAACGCACCAAGGTTGAGGAAGGCGAATTCAAGGGCAAGGACATTCTGACCTTCAACATCATTCAGATCATCGGCAACGCCATCTCCTGGATCGTGGTCGCCCCCGTGCTCGACATCCTGATCTACCAGGAACCTGTCAGCCTGGTCTTCACCCAGGGCATCACCGCCGCCATCATGAACGCCATCAGCGCCGGTGTCATCGGCACCCTGCTGCTGATCGCCTATGCCGCCACCCGCACCAAGAAGGGCAGCCTCAGCAAAAAGTAGGAGCTGCACAGTAGATTTTTGTATGGACATCACGAAAGCTCAGACTGGACATTGTTTGAAAGTCTGAGCTTTTTATTCAACGAAGACAGTTATGGAATCACAACCGATCATCGAGTTCAATCATTTTTCGTTTCAATATTTCAGCCAGGCTGAACCGACCCTGCACGATATCAACCTGAAAATCGAGTCGGGGCAGAAGATCCTCATCATCGGACCCAGCGGCAGCGGAAAAAGCACCCTGGGGCATTGTTTGAACGGTCTCATCCCCTTCTCGTACCGGGGTGAAATTCAGGGCAGCCTGAAGATCAACGGGGTCGAGACGGGCGACCTGAATATTTTCAAACTCTCCAAGATCATCGGCACGGTATTGCAGGATTCCGACGGGCAGTTCGTGGGGTTGACGGTGGGCGAGGATATTGCCTTTGCCCTGGAAA
>DAIOEK010000010.1:0-65453 GCA_036746315.1 Anaerolineaceae bacterium
GGGCAGTTGCGGCAGGCAGAATTGGGATTGTATTACTACGTTGCGAGATGGTACGACCCGGCATTGGCGCATTTCACGCAGGCAGATACGATTGTGCCGAACGCAGGCGATTCCGCGGCGTATGACAGATACTCATACGTGCGGAATAACCCGGTTAAGTATACGGATCCGAGCGGGCATTATGCATGTGATGATATTGTTGGCGGGAAATGTGTACACAATCAGGGTTCGTCGACATCTGCACATATACCTAGTGGCGCAAATTACTGGCGAATATTGATAAAGCAAGAATTTGGCATCAGGTTGTTAAATGGAGGAGCTGAACATCAGCATTTCGTAGACAAGAAAGGAAACCCAATAAGTAAAGGAATGAATTGGGATGAGCAAAATGCCAGGCTTGTATATACCGGGTTAGTACAGCAAAATAAGTTTCTTTTTGGTATGAAAGGTATTGCCGATTCGGCTACATTTACATTAAATAGACATCCAGAGAATGGGCGTTATTTTGGGTGGACAACTACTACGAATGTTGACTTTTATGTTACAACTACCATTCCCTTACAAAACTTATACCATGAATTTGGCCATGTGTTAGATAATATAGCTAACGATGCTTATTCAAATGATCTAAAGAATACAGTCCACACTAGTCATAATGGCGAATATTGGTTTGGAGGAGATGAGGTTGGTAGATTGAAAGCAGACTTATTATTATTGAACATAATGGTATCGGATCCAAACTTTGGCGATAAATCAATTAATGCTTTTCAGCATAATGATGGGACTTATGGTGAGCAATGGGCAGATATTTGGGCAAATTATGTTGCTGGAAATATTAATTTGGAGGAAGGTGCAGGAAAAGAATTATATCTTTGGATTATAAATCAATTGTCTCGATAATAAATTATCCATTATGGTAATGAGGTCCTTATGAAAACTATAAGAAGACTTTTGGGCTTTCTGTTCATCATTTCATTGCTTATTGGTATTATAACTATTTTCCTTAGATTTGCTCCGCTCAAGCAGCAGGTCGCCAGAACTGTTACCCCGAATGTAACTCTGCCCCGTATACCTACAGAAATTAGGTTGAAGACCCAAGTAGTTCCTACAAATTCTTTTGCGGTAAGTCCGACAATAGCATATCTGCCTAGGCTAACTCCTCAGGTAGATGAAAAAGAAATTCAAAGGAAGCGAACCGAGTTACTAATGAAACAAGGAATCTGTGCTGAACCGTGTTATTGGGGTATACGACCCGGTTACACAACAATTAATGAAGCGATGAATACTTTTTACTCGCTTGGTGCTTCACTAACTAAAGATGTTGAGGGTAGTACTGCTAACTATTATTCAACCAGCTTTAAGTATTCTGATGAAATCTATGTAGATATTAGTATTATTGAGCATAATGAGATTATTGAGTTTGTTAAGACAATTCTTGTTTTTGAAAATAATTCATCTATAGCAAACTACGAATGGCTTGTGTACTCGCCTAAAAACGTAATTTCTTCATATGGCACTCCATCGCGCATTGAATTTGTCCTTGGCATGGCTCCAAGCGAAGGAATAACTCCCAATATTTCATATGTTATGACGATATATTATGATGATTTAGACTTAATCTTACGATATTCAAGTCCAGTATTTTTGAATTATGAAAAAGAAATCAGGGTATGTCCTTTATCAACTGAGTTCGAAAGTGTGGTAGTTTGGCAGGGTAGGGAGGTAGATACAACACCACAAAAAGAGGATGTTACTATCGAGAAAGCGTCTTCATTATCCATTGATCAGTTTGTAAAAACTACGCAAACCAAAGATAAAGATGCAGCTTGTATTACTTTGCATGCTGATGAATTTTTTCTCGCGCCATGATAATTTCTGTTGGCCGTTGTAGATGAAGGAAGTTAGGTTGCTCGAAGAACACGCACCGGGCGAGCGTTTTGTGCAAAACCCAACACCTCCAATCGGATATGGGTTTACGGAATGGTGGGTTTGGAGTGGATGGCGAGGACGTGACCGTACAGAAATACTACTCGAGCGGATCGGCGCAGATCGCAGTACGCACAGTACAGGGGGAGGAAGATACACTGCAATGCCTGCGGCGGGCGCTGAAAGTGCATTCGGCGGATATAATCAAGCATAAGATGAACAGCGGCTCCCCTTATTTGCAGAATTTGCTTCTGGCATGCGGTATTACGCTTGGCTTTTATCTGACGTGGAGCAGGTCTGAGGAGCCGGCGGGCAAACGACCCGCTCTCGCGATGCGCCCGGAGAAGGGGGAGTTGTTATTCGCCGGGCTGCTTGCCCTGCCGGGCGCCTGGATCGGCGCGCGGGTGGCTTTTGTTTTTCTGCATTGGGCATATTATCAGCAGAACACGGCGGAGGTTTTCCGGTTGTGGGAGGGCGGTCTTCACTGGAGCGGGGCGCTGTTGGGGGCGTTGGTGGTGCTGCTGGTCTTTGCCGGGTTGACCGACCGTCCATTGTTGCAGATTATCGACGGGTTGTTGCCGTTGTGGATGATGACGGGCATTACGCTGTGGGCGGCGACGCCCGCGGGGTATTACGTACTTTCCCCGCAGGTCACAAGTTCCCTGCCCGCGGCGGTGCAAAAGGCGGGGCAGGCGGTGTCCATCCCCCTGACCGTCGCGCTGCTTTCGATGCCGGGCGGCTGGCTGCTGTTGAACAGCCGCAAGGTCGGGCACCCGGCGCTATTGTGGGTCATGCTGCAAATATTTTTGCTGCTGCTGGTTTCGTTCGCTTCAACGGAGAATGCGCCCCGGGTAGGCGGGATGCCCTATGACCGCCTGGCGGCGCTGGTTTATATGGTGGGCTGTGCGGCGGTAATGGCGCTGGTTCAGCGTTGGGATAACAGAACCCCCCCGCAGGGCTGATCATCTCCACTTCAGCAGGATGATATTCATCATCCCCGAAGGCTGCGGTTTGTCATATTTCACGTGTGCAAAATTACACCCGCGACTCATATCCGGTCAAGACAAGTTTCCTGAATTGTCTAATTCAGACCCAAATTAACAAATTTTTATCACAAATTTAATGCTGTGTTTAGAATCAGGATTTAGAATCTGGTTAACATATAAGTAGTGAATGTCCCTTGAAAGATGGTTTGACCTCTAGCGGTAGTGGTAATAGATCTTCAAGAGCATAAACTTTGTTCTCCTCCTTAGAAAGGACATCGGCTGTTGCAGGGCAGCCGATGTCCGCTTTAAGGTTCAAGTTCAAGGGGAGAGATCAGGCTGATTCTTTCAGGGAGTTCACCACTTCGATCGTCGCCCGAAAAGCCAGCGGCGGCAGCCGGGTGAGATCAAAAAAACGGGCGTCGTCGGCATCGTCGTGGGCGGCAAGTTCGCCGCCGAGTATCCGGGCGCGATAGACCAACACCACATCTGCGCCGCGCGGATGGTCTCTGCCGGTGAACACCCGGTGCAAGCCCAGGTTCTCGACCCGCAGCCCGGTTTCTTCTTCACATTCCCTGACGGCAGCGGCAGCCGGGTCTTCTTCGGCGTTCACGAATCCGGCTGGCAGCGTCCAGTGTCCTTTGAGGGGGTCGAAATGCCTTTGAACGAGCAGCACGCGGTTCTGCTCCATCACCAGCGCAGCGGCGGCAACCTTGGGGTCGGGGAAAAATGCCCATCCGCAGGCAGGGCATACGGGGTGCGGATGACCATCACTGTATACCTGGGTTTCCAGTGCTGTTCCGCAGCGAATGCAGTATTTTGCCTGCATAACCATTTTCAGCGAATATTCTTTCGACGGATGGATAGATAGCCGCTGATCAGACCGATGATCAGCAGCACGGTTGCCCCGATCCACAGCGAAACGACGGTGGATGACCCTTCATCCGCTGCCGGAAGGGTTTCCGCGGCGGCAGGTTCCATCTGTGCGGTTTCGCCGGTTTGCGGTTGGATGCCCAGAATGGGGTTCTGCGGCGCCGCGGCAGCCCGCGATGTATCGGTTTCGGCTTCCGGCTGCGGCGCCTCCGGTTCCATCATGGCGGATTGGGTGGGCTGAGCTGCGGGGATGCTTTCGGACGGAATTGCATTATCCTGCCCCGAAGGCACGGTTTGCATGGGCATTGCCGGTTCGGGCACAGCGCCATAGGTGTTCATATCCGCGGGCGCGCCGCCGCCAATACCGCCGGCTTCAGCGCCCCCGCCGCCTCCGCCCATGCCCAGGCTTTTGGCTGTTTGAGCGGCGTAGGGGTCGGTGCCGGGAGGTCCCCAGAGGATGATGGGCGGCTGGGTGGCTTCCGCCTGGCTGACAGCCATTTCCATCATGGGGGCGGCAGCGGAAAGCTGCGATTTGGCGCCGCCGGCTATGATGGCAAAGACGAAAAGCCCAACGGCAAGCGCGGTCGAGACGAATGAGGTTATTCTGAACGGCAGCCAGGTCTGCGGAGGTTTGCGCAGTTGTTCCGCCTGTGCCTGGGTGATGGTGAAGCTGCGGGGCGCCCTGCGGCGCGGCGCGCTGTGCAGCACAATTTTGGTGGCGCTGAGCGTCTGGTAGTTCTGGTGCCAGGTCTGGGAGGAACGCAAAAGAACTTCCACCTTTTGTTTGTCAGAAGGTGAAAGCCGATTATCCAGATATTCCGATAATAGCTGCCAGTCCTGGGGGGTAAAAACCGCGCTCATTCCGTGTCCTCGCTTTTATAACGATAAAAAGAAGGCAATAGTTCCCCAAACCCCTGCAGGCAATCGCGCATTTTTACCCGGGCTCTTGCCAGGCGGCTTTTGATGGTCCCCAGCGGGGAACCCACGGAAGTGGATACTTCTTCGTAATCCAGCCCCTGCACATCCACCAGAATGACGACGGCGCGGAAATCGGGCGCCAGAGTTCCCAGGCAGTGCTGGATCGCGTGATCCAACTCGTTGCGTTCGACGTTATCTTCGGGGGAGTTGCTGTTATCCGCCAGCCAGACGGGTGTTTCCATTTCTTCATCGTCCGCGGTCTGCGGTTCGAGCGGGGTGGTCGGTCTGCGTTTCTGGCGGCGCATTTCATCGTAACAGGCGTTGGTCACGATGCGCAGCACCCAGGCTTTGAAGCTGCCGCCCTTGAATCCGCTCAGATGTTTATAGGCGGAGAAAAAGGCATCCTGGGTGGCATCCTCCGCCAGTGTGGGGTCGCCCAGCAAGCGATAAGCCGTATTGAAGGCAACATCCTGGTAGGCAAGCACCAGCCGGTTGAAAGCATCCAGGTCGCCCTTGATGGCAAATTTGATTAATGCCGCTTCATCCATCGCGTGAATTTTCCTTTTTGTGGAGCGTCACGGACTAATCCTATCTTATCTGGGAATGACCGTCAAGCAGCAATCACGAATATGTAAGGAAATTCCGACAAGAAAGTATGACAAAGTATACATATTAAACCCCGGTGCATCGGGTATACTTGTTCAGTAATCAGCATACAATCCTGAATATGACATGAGGTCAAATGGATTTCTCAATCCCTCTTATTATCCTCCAATTGGTTTTCATGGAGGGTATTTTATCCATCGATAATGCTGCAATCCTCGGGGCGATGGTCGTGCATCTTCCCGATGACCGCCCGGTAACCTGGCCAACCTCGCTGCGAAAAATCGGCTACCGATTACACAGCGTGTTGGGAAATCAACGGACGGCAGCCCTGCGGGTGGGTTTGTTGGGCGCTTATGTCGGGCGCGGCATTATGCTGCTGTTAGCCAACGTGGTGATCCAGAACCACTGGCTGAAATTGATCGGTGCGATCTACCTGGTAAAACTCGCCTGCGACAACCTGGGGCGCCCGGCAGAAGGGGAGACGGAAGAAGAAGCACATGTGCACCACCTGGAAGGGAAGGGCTTTTGGAACATTGTCTTAACCCTTGAAATTACCGACCTGGTATTTAGCCTGGATAACGTGGTGGTGGCAGTGACCCTTTCCACCCATATCTGGGTGGTGATGCTGGGTGTGGCGATCGGTATTTTGTTGATGCGTTTTGCGGCGGGCATCTTCAGTTATGCGATCGAGCGGGAGCCAGTTTTGAAGTATGCGGCGTATTTGCTGGTGTTCAACATCGGCATCGAATTACTGCTGGCGGATCTCTTCAATTTTGAATTGGACAGTTATACGCGGTTTGGCATTTCGGTGGCAACCATTCTGATATCCATCCTGTATGCGCATTCCCCATTCCTGAAGAAGTTGAAGCCTGCCTTGCGTTGGGCGGCGGAGGGGATGGCTAATTTCAACACCGTGCTGGATTGGGTACTTAAACCGGTGTTTGCCCTGATCCATTTGGTGACGAAAGGTATTGCGGCACTCTTCCCGATGCGCCGCTACTCGCTGGGCGGTCCGGAAGAAGGACCAGACGACTAGAAAAAAATTACGCGCCACAACTGGCGCGTAATTTTTTTTGAATTGATGATAGGCTGGTGCTAGGCTTTCAAAATTTTGTACATGCCCGTACCGCAGACCTTGCATTTACCTTTCATCGCCGGGCGACCGTTCTTCATGGTAACTTTCTCGGTATTGACCATCTCCCGTTTTGCTTTACACTTTACGCAATATGCTTCTTCAGCCATTTTTCCCTCCTTCAGGAAAGGTTGATAAAACAATTATATATACGATTTATTCAAGAGCAAGCACTTCTGTATAGCTAAAATACCCTTAAAAAAATCAGCGGAGAGGGTGGGATTCGAACCCACGGTGATCCAAAGAACCACAACGGTTTTCGAGACCGCCCCGATCAACCACTCCGGCACCTCTCCAAAGCAAGCGCTATTATATCAAATATTCAGGCTACCCGGCGAGTTCCAGGGCATCAAAACGCTCGGGATAGAATACTTCGGGCAGGTTTAGGTCCTTGAATTTTTCGATCAAAACATCCGCTGATCTCGGTTCGCCGTGCACCATGATGATCTTGCGTGCGGAATCCTTCACCTGTTGGGCGTACTTGATCAGCAGATCCTGCCCGGCGTGGGCAGACAAGCCGCCGATGGTGGAGATTTCGGCACGCACCTCGTATTCCTCACCGAAAATTTTCACCCGCGGTTCGCGGTCTGCCAGACGTCTGCCCAGCGTCTCGGGAGCCTGCCAGGAGACGATCATCACCGTGTTGCGCGGATTTTCGATGTTGTTCTTCAGGTGGTGGAGGATCCTGCCTGCTTCCGCCATGCCGGAGGCTGAAATGATCACCATGGGGTCCTGGCGGTTATTGAGTGCTTTCGATTCTTCCACCGAACGGATGTAGGTCAGACCGTCGAAGTTCAATGCCGGGTGGCGGTATTCGCGGATGAATTGATGGGTTTCTTCATCAAAATATTCCTTGTGATCGATGAAGATATCCGTGGTTTTGACTGCCAGCGGACTATCGACGTAGACGGGGATCTTCGGCAGATCGCCGCGGAGCATCATGTTGTTCAGTTCGTACACGATCTCCTGGGTTCTGCCTACGGCAAAAGCCGGAATGATCACCTTGCCGCGCCGTTCGAACGTCTTCAGCATCACCTTGCACATTTCTTCATAAGCTTCGGTGAGGCTGCCGTGGACTTTGTCGCCGTAGGTCGATTCCATCATCAGGTAATCGCAATGATCTGGGAACACCGGGTCGCTGATGAGCGGCAGACCCGGCCTGCCGATATCCCCGGAAAACCAGAGCCTGGTCTTCTTGCCGTGCTCCTCCAGATCGAGGATGACGGCTGCCGAGCCGAGGATATGTCCGGCATCGACCAGCGTGATGGTCACACCGGGGATCGGCTCGAACTCCTCGTTGTATTTTCTGTGCACCAGCAGGTCTTTGACCATGTTCGCATCTTCCACGGTGTACAGGGGCTCGACCAGGGGTTCGCCTTTTCGTTTCTTTTTCTTGTTGATGTACTCGATATCGCTTTCCTGGATGTGCGCAGAATCCCGCACCAGGAGGTCGGTCAGATCCGCTGTTGCGGATGTGCAGTATATGGGACCGGTGTAATTGTTCTTGACCAGGTTGGGCAGATTGCCGCAGTGATCGATGTGGGCATGCGACAAGACCACCGCATCCAGCTTGCGGGGATTGAATTGAAAGTATTTATTGCGGTCGTAGGTATCTGCGCGGCGACCCTGATATAAACCGCACTCGACCAGCAAGCTTTTTCCATTGATCTCCAGGTAATACTGGCTTCCGGTAACTGTTTGTGTTGCGCCGTAAAAATGAATTTTCATGCTTTGCCTTTCTGAACTCATGTCTGAATGGCATGAAAGATTTCCCTGCCGAAGTGTTCCAGGCGCCAGGGGTAGAGCGCCATGCGCTGCAGGAATGCCTCCCAATCTTGGGGCGGGGATAACGCCAGATCGTACAATACTTCGCGGGGGAGGATGATGTCGGATTCCACCTGCATCTTTGCCGCGGCGTTTTTGCGGAAGGTTTTCAGGCGGTCCACGCGCCCGCGCATGGCATGATCCATCCGCTCAATCTGCGGATGGCGAACGGGGCTGGCATTCTTACCCGCCGTCACAGCCCGCAGGATTTCCGCTGCATAGCGATCCATTTGGAATTTGCTCAGGCGCAGCCTGTCTTTCAGCGCATCGGCGCCGAGGGGATCGGTCTGGGCAATTTGAACGAGCTGGTCTGAGGATATGATCTTAAACGGCGGACGGTTCAGGCGCCGGGCGGTGTCTTCACGCCAGCGCAGTAATTCCAGCAGAATGGCAAGCTGTCGATGGTTCAGATCGCGGGCGCCCTTGACCCGCCAGAGTTCCTTCTCGATGGGCTCCGGCGCGGAGGGTTCCACGCGCGTCATGCGCTGGAATTCCTCTTCCGCCAGCGTGAGCAGGTTGGCTTTGACCAATCTATCCGCCAGTACATCGCGCAACTGGATGAGATAGTGTGTATCCATGCGGGCATAAGAGAGATATTCCGCCGGAAGCGGGCGCTTTGCCCAGTTTGCCTTCTGGTACTTTTTATCCAGTTCCACGCCGAATTCCTGCTGGAGCAGGCTGTTCAAACCGATCTCGCGCACACCCAACACGCGGGCGGCGATCATGGTGTCGAAGATGTTGGCGAACTCAAAATGATGGTCGCGCTTCAGGCAGATGATGTCGTATTCCGAGGCGTGAAAGATCTTTTCAGTCGCCGGGGAGGAGAAAATCTGCGCCAGGGCTTTCAGATCCTTGATTTTGAGCGGGTCGACCAGAAAATCCGTGCCGGGAATCGAAAACTGAATCAGGCATACCTGCTCTTGATATGCGTGCAGGCTGTTTGATTCAGTATCGATCGCAATCCGCGAGTTGTGTTCTAATTTTTCCGCCAGGTTGGTTACCGCAGTTGTTGTATCGATCCAAAGCGGCGGTGATAACTGCTCATCCATGGCTTGAATTATAGTCCCATCTGAAGTCGTTCTCCGGTTGAGCTTTTACATTTGGAGCGGCTGCCCGAGTGCGCCGTGGGCGGCTTCCATGACGATCTCGCTGAGCGTGGGGTGGGCGTGGATGTTGTTGGCAATTTCTTCCGCGGTCAGTTCCATCCGCTGGGCGATGGTCAATTCCGGCAGCAATTCGGAGACTTCGGCACCGATCATGTGCGCGCCCAGGATCTCACCATATTTGGCATCGACGATCAGCTTGCAGAAGCCGGCATTTTCTCCCAGCCCCAGCGCCTTGCCGTTCGCCATCAGGTTGAATTTGCCCACTTTGTAATCGATGCCCTTTTCCTTGACCTGCGCTTCCGTCCAACCGAAGGAGGCCACCTGCGGGTGGCTGTAGGTGGCGCGGGGCACCATGGTGTAGTCGATGGGGGTGGTTTGCTTGCCGGCAATGGCTTCTGCACACAGAATGCCCTGCGTGGATGCCACATGGGCGAGCAGCAGCTTTCCGGTTACATCGCCGATTGCCCAGATGCCCGGCACGTTGGTTGCCATGCGGTCGTCCACTTCCACGAAGCCGCGCGGGCTGAGTTTGACCCCGGCTTCTTCCAGCCCGATGTTGGCTGTATTGGGCTTGAAACCGATTGCCACCAGCGCCTGGTCTGCCTTGAGGACTTTTTGCCCATCCGGTGTCTGCACGGTAACCTCGGCGCCATCCGCCACCGCCTTGATGGAGGTGACTTTGGTATCCACCAGTAGTTCCATGCCGCGCTTTTTATACGCACGGGCAAGTTCGGCGCTGACCTCTTCATCTTCCAGCGGCGCGATGCGCGGCATCATCTCGACCAGGGTGATCTCGGAACCGTAGCTGTTCCAGATGGTGGCAAATTCCAATCCGAGCGCGCCTGCACCAATGATCACGGCGGATTTTGGCAGGCTGGTTTGCAGGATGGCTTCCTTGTAGGTGATCACTTTCTCCTGATCCAGCTCCACACCGGGTATGCCGCTGGCGTATGAACCGGTGGCGATCACGATGTTTTTGGTGCCCAGCACCTGCTTGCCGCCATCCTCTGCGGTCACTTCCACTTCATTTTTGGATTTCAACCGTGCCATGCCCATGTAAACCTCGATGTTGTTCTTCTTCATCAGGAAGCCAACACCCTTGGTCAGCCGGTCGGATACCTGCCGGCTGCGCTTGACGGCGGCGGAATAATCCAAAACCAGATTGTCAAAAGAAAATCCAAAATCCTTGCCGCGTTCGCGCAGAGTGTGTGCCACCTCTGCGTTTTTCAGCAATGCCTTGGATGGAATACACCCCACATTCAAACAAACCCCGCCCAGCCATTGTTTATCGATAATTGCGGTTTTCAAACCGAGTTGTGATGCCTTGATCGCGCTGACGTACCCTCCAGGACCGGCACCTAAAACTATCACATCATAATCGCTCATCTTTATGCTCCCTTTCTATATAAGCTAATTATAAGTACAGTTGGACAAAAGGGGGGCGGCTTGTAAAAGTAGGGTAAGATTGCCCTGGATGGGGTGATTTTGTCTGCCGGGGACATCCGGGCATATAATGGGAGGATGCAAAACAAACCCGCCCGCCCGGTCAATTTATCCACCATTCTGCGCATTTTGCTGCTGGTCTTCGGGGTAATGCTGGGGGCAACCGCGGTGATCATGATCAAGGCGGGCGATGAGCATCCGCTGCTGGTCGCCAGCTATCGCCTGTTGATCGCCGCCGTGGTGCTCACGCCCTTTTTCATCCGCGATCTGAAAACCTGGTCGGGAAGTTACGGCTGGCGTGAGATCAGTTGGACCTTTGCCCCGGCAGTTGCCCTGGCTGCACATTTTATGACCTGGGTGATCGGCGCCCGCATGACGGTGGTGGCAAATGCCAGCCTGCTGGCGAATCTCACGCCGGTTGCCATGCCGTTCTTCGTCTGGTTGTTTTTCAAAGAGAAGATCAACCGTCAGGAGGTGATCGGTACGCTGATCACGCTGAGCGGGGTGGTGATGCTGACACTGGCAAACTTGCAGGTGTCTCCGCAGAACATCCCCGGCGATGCGATGTGCCTGGTCTCGATGCTGGCATTCGCGGTGTACCTGGCGCTGGGCAGACGCAACGGTCAGCGGCTGACCATCTGGCTGTACATGGTGCCCATCTACTGGCTGGCGGGGCTGATCTGCCTGCTGGTTGCGCTCTTCTTCATCAATCCCATCAAACCGTATACCACGCTGAACGTGCTGCTGATACTGGGGCTGGGGCTGATTCCCACCGTGTTTGCCCACACCATTCTGAACTATTCGCTGCGCTACTTCCGCGGACAGGTGGTCAGCGTGACCAACCTGACCCAGCCGATTTACGCGGGTGTTTTGGGTTACCTGATCTTTGGCGAGGTGCCCGCTCCCTCCTTTTACCTGGCGGCAGTGGTCATTTTCAGCGGCATCCTGCTGGTGTTGCTGACGGTCCGCAAACAATCCTGAGCGGATAGAAAACCCTACCCGCCTCCTTGCCCTGCTTCTGCGGGCGTGATAGACTCATGCTATCCTGATCGTTTTGGAGAAATTATGCCCCCCGTACTCTATCTGATCGACGGACACGGTCTTGCGTATCGCACCTATTTTGCCCTTAACCCTGCCGGATCAACCGACAACCGCTGGGTGACCTCTTCGGGGGAGCCGACCGCCGGTGTGTACGGCTTTGCCAGCGTGTTGATGCGCCTGCTCGAACAGGACAAGCCCGACTATATCGCCGTGGCATTCGATACGGGGCGCACCTTCCGCGACGACCTGTTCCCGGCTTACAAGGGCACCCGCGCAAAAATGCCGGACGATCTGCGCACCCAGATGGAGCGCATCCGCCAGCTGGTGGACAGCTTCAACATCCCGCGGCTGGAACTGGAGGGTTTCGAAGCGGATGACATTCTGGGGACGATCGCCCGCCAGGCGGAGGAAAAGGGTCTGGCGGTCAAGATCATCACCGGAGACCGCGATCTGCTGCAACTGGTGACCACCCGGGTGGTGGTGAACCTGGCAGGGAGCAAACTCTCGGATGCCAAAGACTACGAACCGGTGGATGTGAAATCCTATCTGGGGGTTCGCCCCGACCAGGTGGTGGATTACAAGGCGCTGGTGGGTGACAAATCGGATAACATCCCCGGCGTGGCGGGAGTGGGCGAAAAAACTGCGGTATCGCTGCTGGAAAGCTATGATACGTTGGATGGCGTTTATGCAAATTTGGATAAACTCGGCACCGGCGTCCGCACCAAACTGGAAAAGGATCATGACATGGCTTACACCAGCCAGGAATTGGCGCGCATCCGGGTGGATGCCCCCATTCAACTGGAGATGGAAAAAGCCCGTACCACTGAATTCGATGTGCAGCAGGTGGAAAACCTCTTCCGGGTGATGGAGTTCCGGACACTGCTGCCGCGCCTCCAGAAGCTCACCCAGGCCATCCCGGTGAAGGCGCCCGTACAACAGTTGAACCTGTTTGGCGAAGAGATCGAGCGGCTGGGCACCTCCGAAAAATATGAACTGAAGACGGTCGTGGTCAACACTACCGCTGCGATGACCGATCTGCTTGCCAATCTGAAATCCGCCCGGCGGATCTCGGTGGATACCGAAACCACTTCCACCGATCCGATGCGCGCGGAGCTGGTGGGGATATCCCTCAGCACGGAAGCCGGCACCGGATACTACATTCCGGTGGGGCACAGGCAGGGTCTGCAGCTGGCGAAATCCGAGGCGATTGCAGCATTGAAACCGGTGCTGGAGGATGAATCCATCCCCAAGGTCGGGCACAATATCAAATACGATCTGCTGATGCTGAAACGCAACGGCATTTTACTGAAGCCGGTTACGCTGGATACCATGCTGGCGGAATGGCTGATCAATCCTTCCTCGCGCAACCTGGGGTTGAAGAACCTCGCCTGGGTGCGGCTGGGGGTGGAGATGACCCACATCGACGAGCTGATCGGCAGGGGAAAGACCCAGAGGCAGATGGATGAAGTCCCCGTGGATGATGCCGCGCCCTACGCGGCTGCGGATGCGGAAGTTACGCTGCGTCTGGTACCCCTGCTCGAGGCAGACCTGGATAAGTACGGATCGACCCGCCTGCTGCAGGAGGTGGAGACACCGCTGATCCCCGTATTGGCGGATATGGAGGAAGCCGGTATTCTGGTGGATGTGCCGTTCTTCAAGCGGTTTGCAACGGAATTGCAGGATCGCCTGGCGGAACTGGAGATGCAGGTTTACAAGGAAGCGGGGATGCCGTTCAACCTGAACAGCACCCAGCAGCTTTCGCGGGTGCTGTTCGAAACGCTGCGGCTTTCGCCGCCGGATCGCGGCAAAAAGACTTCCGCGGGAACCTACTCCACCTCGGCGGATGTGCTGGATACCCTGCGCGGGGAACACCCGATTGTGGAGATGATCCTGGAATACCGCGAGCTTGCCAAACTTAAATCAACGTATATTGATGCGCTGCCCGAACAGGTCAACCCCGCCACCGGGCGCATCCATACCTCCTACAACCAGACCGGCTCGGTCACCGGACGCATCGCTTCTTCGGACCCCAACCTGCAGAACATCCCGATCCGCACCGAGATGGGCAGGCGGGTGCGGGAAGGTTTTATCGCCTCCCGGGGGCAGGTGCTGCTTTCGGTGGATTATTCGCAGATCGAACTGCGCATCGTTGCCCACATGGCAAAGGATGAAGCCATGCTGGATGCCTTCCGCGCCGGACAGGATATCCACGCCGCCACCGCGGCGGCGGTATTCAACACCCCGCTCGACCAGGTGACAAAGGAGCAGCGCCGCAATGCCAAGGCGATCAACTTCGGCTTGATCTACGGGATGGGTTCCCTCGGGTTGAGCCGTTCCACCGACTTCACCCTGGCGGAAGCGGAGAACTTCATCAAAGCCTATTTTGCCCGCTTTCCGGGGGTCAAGGCATACCTGGATGGCATTCGTCAGGAGGCCGCACAGAAGGGATATGTGGAGACGCTGCTGGGAAGGCGCCGTTACTTCCCCAACCTGGCGGGGCAGAAGAACTTCAACCTCAAGCAGCGTGAAGAGCGCGAGGCGATCAACGCGCCCATCCAGGGCACGGCGGCGGATATTATCAAACTTGCCATGCTGCACATCCCCGGTGCACTGGCGGCAAACCATCTGGAGGCGAGGATGCTGCTTCAAGTGCATGACGAATTGCTGCTGGAATGTCCGCAGGCGCAGTTGGATGCCACCGTAAAACTGGTGCAACACGAGATGGAAAACGCCTATCAGTTGTCCATTCCCTTGGAAACGGAAGCCAGGGTCGGTCAAAACTGGGGAAATATGCAGGTAATCGGATAAAAGTAGCGCAAAACCTGTTTCCGTGTTATATTTTTTCTACAGGGAAACCATACACGATTATTTCGGGATCAGGTTGACACATGGCTGGACGGCAGGATGTATTTCAGGAAGCAATGAATAAAGGGCATTCGGCAGCCTGGGATCAGCAATGGGATCAGGCTGCGCGTTATTATAACCAGGCCCTTGAAGAGTTTCCCAATCACCCGACTGCATTGAGTAGTCTGGGCATGGCGATGTATGAACTGAAGGATTTTCAGGAAGCGCTGAAGATCTATACCAAAGCCAGCCAGATTTCCCCCGAAGACCCCCTGACCGCAGAAAAAATAGCCCAGGTTTGCGAGAGACTTGGCAAATTGCCGGAGTGCATCCAGGCATCGCTCAAGGCGGCAGATCTGTTCCTCAAAGCCCGCGACATGGAGAAGGCGGTCCACAACTGGAACCGCATTTTACGCCTCGACCCCGATCACCTGGGCGCGCATTCCCGCCTGGCAACCGTCTTCGAGCGGGCGGGGCGGAAATCCGACGCGGTGAACGAATACCTTTCGATGGCGGCAGTGATGCAGCAAAGTGGGGTGGTGGAAAAAGCCACCCAGGTGGTGGAGTATGCCCTGAAGCTGATGCCGGGCAATACCCGCGCAGATGAAGCCCTGCAGCAACTGCATACCGGCAAACCGCTGGCAAAGCCCATCCGTCCGCGCGGCACCGGTCCGTTCCAGTTCCAGACCGGCACGTTGGAGACCGACGGCGGGCTGGTAAAGAAAACGGACAAGCTGACCACCCCCAAACCGGTCAAAAAGACGGAGCCGCTGCGAAAGCCGGAAGAGAAGGGCGATCCGATCACCCTGGCAAAAAAGAAATCGCTTTTGAAACTGGCGGATCTGCTCTTTGAGCAGAACGAGGTAGCCCAGAGCGGGCAGGTAGCCCGGCGCGGGTTGCAGGCGATTATGCGCGGCACCGGGACGCTTTCTCTGGAACAGGTGGAACGCAACAAGATCATGATGTTCCTGGGACAGGCGATCGATGCCCAAACCAACGGGAACGATGCGCTGGCAGCGGAAAACCTGGAAAAGGCGATCGATAGCGGTCTGACCAACAATGCGGCTTTTTTCGATCTGGGTTTGCTGCGCTATCAAAGCGATCAGATCGAAAGCTCGGTGAAATACCTGACCTATGCCATTAAACATCCCGATTTCGCGCTGGCTGCCCATCTGATGCTGGGCATGGCTTACCGGAAATTGAACCGCCCGGTTGAAGCGGGCGTGGAGTATTTACAGGCGTTGAAATATGCCGATTCCGAAGTATCCGGCGGCGACCAGGCGGATGAACTGATCCAGTTGTATGAACCGCTGATCGAGGAACAGGGCAAGACCGCGGATATCGCAGCCAGTGAGAAATTATGCGAAAGCATTGGCAGTCAGCTGCAATCAATTGACTGGCGGGAAAACCTGCGTAAAGCCAGAGAACAATTGCCCGAACAGCCGGCAGGAAGCACGCCCCTGCCGCTGGCGGAAATCTTTTTGGAATTGCGCAGCCATCAGATCATCGACTCGCTGTCGACCGTGCGCGCCCTGGCAAACAGGGGCAAATACCGCACCGCCATGGAAGAGGCTTTCTTTGCCCTGCAATACGCCCCCAATTACCTTCCGCTGCATATTCAGATGGCTGACATGCTGGTGCAGGATGGGCTGGTGCAGGAGGCATTGGACAAGTACATCGTGGTGGCGAACACCTTCAGTTCGCGCGGCGAATTTACGCAATCGACCAACCTGCTGCGCCGCGTGGTGGCGCTGGCGCCCATGGACCTTTCCGCCCGCAGCCGCCTGATCGATCAGCTGGTTTCACAAGGTTCGATCAACGATGCGCTGAAGGAATACATCGAACTGGCGGAAATCTATAACCGCCTGACCGAACTGGAAATGGCGCGCAAGACGCTGACCATCGCCCTGCGGCTCAGCCAGCAGTCCAGCACCTATCAGATACAGACCATCGATATCCTCACCCGGATTGCCGATATTGACATGCAAAAACTGGATTGGAAGCAGGCGATGCGGGCTTATGAGCAGATCCGCACGCTCGACCCGGGCGATGCCAAATCCCGCTCCAGCCTGATCGACCTGAACTTCCGGCTGGGACAGGACAACACCGCCCTGGCAGAACTGGACAGCTACATCGCCTATCTGGAGACCACCGGGCAGCAACGCCAGGTGATCCCCTTCCTGGAACAACTGCTGCAGGAACGCTCGGATTACCTGGAACTGCACCAGCGGCTGGCGGAGTTGTACCGCCAGGCGGGCAGAATTCAGGATGCGGTGAGCGAATTCGACCGGGTGGGCGACCTGCTGATGGATGCCGGCAACCGCACGGGGACGATCGCGGTGATTCAGACCATTATTTCTTTGAACCCGCCCAATGTACACGACTACCGGGCGATCCTGGAAAAGCTACAGGGCACCGTATAAAAAAACGACCGGAAGCCACGAACGGGCTTCCGGTTTTGATTTACCCATGGGTAATGGTCAGCAGCTGCCATAGAGCATTTCGCGCACCCGCGTAGCCTGCCTGCGGATCTGGTCGTCGCGGTGGATGAGGTCATTTATCTTTTCACAGGCATACATCACAGTGGTATGATCGCGCCCGCCGAATTCCTGCCCGATCTGCGGCAGGGACAGCCCGGTATCTTCACGCATGATGTACATGGCAAGCTGACGGGGCAGGGCAATAACGGCGCTGCGGTCTTTGCTGACCATTTTGTCACTGGTCACCTTGAACACACTGGCAACGGTGGAGATGATCTGTTTGGGTTCCACGTGATAGCTGTGGGGGATCAGGTCTGCGAGCGCCGAATTGACCAGGGAGGCATTGACCGGCAGCCCGCTGAGGTCTGAAAAAGCGATCACCCGGTTGAGGGCGCCTTCCAGTTCGCGGATGTTCGCCTGGAACTTGCGGGCGATCATATCCAGGATGTCTGCCGAGATTTTCTTGCCGTGCCGGTCGGCTTTGGCTTTGAGGATGGCGATCCTCGTTTCCAGATCCGGCGGTTGGATATCGGCGATCAACCCCCACTCGAAGCGGGAGCGCAGCCGCTCTTCGAGGGTCACCAGCGATTTGGGCGACCGGTCGGAGCATAGAACGATCTGCTTCTCCTGGCTGTGCAGCGAGTTGAAGGTGTGAAAGAACTCTTCCTGGGTGGATTCCTTGCCGGCGATAAACTGGATGTCGTCGATCAGCAGCACGTCGCTCAGCCGGTATTTTTCGCGAAATTCCGCAGTGGTATGGGTGCGGATGGCCTGGATCAGATCATTGGTGAATTCTTCCGAAGTGACGTAGCACACCTGCAATCCGTTCGCCAGACAGCGGTTGCCAATCGCTTGCAGCAGGTGGGTCTTACCCAATCCCACACCGCCGTAAAGGAAAAGCGGATTGTACGCCCGGGCAGGTTGGTCGGCAACCGCCATGGAGGCGGCGTGCGCCAGCCGGTTGCCGGCTCCGACCACGTAATTCTCAAAAGTGTATTTGGAGTTCAGTTTCTGCCCATGATTTGCCGGGGGAACGGATACGGACGGCAGATGGGGCAGCGGCTCTTCCTGTTCAGTAGCGACGCTTTCCTGCTCCTTCTGGCTGACGATGAAGGATACGGATTGGGGCCGGTTCATGATGCCGGTCAGGACGCGGTTGATGGTGGTGGTCAAACGGGTTTCGAGCCAGTCACGGGCATAGGCATTCGGTACGCCGATGGTAAATTTGTCCTGTTCGAAAGTGATCAAACGGCAGTTCTTTACCCACGTATCATATGCTGCCTTGGACATATCCATTTGAAGTTGACCTAGCGTTGCCTGCCATGCCTGTTCTGCGTTCATAGTTGCTCCAGGTAGTATGAGGTATCCATGTTGAGCAAGTGGAAGAATGATAGGTAAACAGAACCGCCTGGCTCAACCTGAGAGGTGTTTCAACAAACTATAGTACTTCGGGAAAACTTGTGGGGATGAAGGAAGAAGATCCTGCTCCCCTGTTGCAGGGTTGAATTTATTCTAGCAGAACGATCCGACTCCGGCAAGGCAAATAACCTACGATAACTTTAAACATTTTGAATCTTTAAGGATTCTAAAAGTTAATAAAAACAAGTTTTTTACATATCTAAGGTTAGTTTCTGATGAGTAATTTTTCCCGTATTCACGGGTCTTTTGCGACAGATACCCCCATATATAGGGGGCAATGGCGATTTTCAATCGCAAAACTATACGAACGGAAAAAATGTTCTAGACTCAAATGGAATCACCCCGGCTGTTCGGCGCATGCCTTACGTACCGAATCTGGAATCGGAGTCAGGGGTGGTTTACGCCCTGTCCCGCATCAAGCTGGCGGCTTTGCGCCCGATCTCCACGGCAAAGTTGGTGCCGCGATCCCACGGGTATACCTGGCTCATGCTGGCAAAGTACAATCCGGGGATGGGCGTTTCGATGGCGGGGATGTTCTGCGAATGGTTCACGAACGGCACCGGCTGGGCGTACCTGGTGCGGTTCAACCAAATTTTCCTGACCCAGCTTTTTTCAAAATTTGGATTGATGCGTTGAATGCCGGGTATGAACTTATCGAGCAGTTGATCTTCGGTGAGGGTGAAGTTCTCGTGACCGGTTTCAAGATAATCGCCGATATAAACCAGGTGGTCACCGCCGAAATGTTCAGGGGGCAGGAAGTTGGTATGCTCCACGATAGCCAGGAAGGGGAATCCGGCAGCTTTGGGAATGTTGAACCAGTAATAACCTTCGCGGGAGAGGGGTTGATCGAGGGCGAGCAGCATCACCACGGCACCCAGGTTCTTCAGTTGCAGCAATCCCTGCAAATAAGCGGGCGGCAGTCCGGGCGCCATCTGAGCCAGCAGCCCCGGCGAGGTGGTGACCAGGCATTGATCGAATAACTCGCTGCCGGAATCGGTCTGCAATTGCAATTGCCCGTCTTGCGGGGTGATCTGGCGGATGGGGGTGTTCAGGCGGATCTCCACGCCCATATCTTTCAGGATGGCGGCGAAATCATCGCAGAAAGCCTGGAAGCCGCCCGTGTAAGTGCCGAGGCGGGTGGTACGGCTGTGCAGCCGCGCCCACATCCATGCCATGTTGACCTGCGGGGCAAAGTTCTCGCCGAATTTGCCCTCGACCATCGGCTTCCACATGCGGGCGTAGACGAAATCGCCGGTCCATTTGCGCATCCATTCTTCGACGGTGAACTTTTCCAGCGCCTTCCAGTTTTTGGTGAGACGAAGGAACAACCCCACCAGCCCGAAGCGGACTTTGTGGATGCCCCATCCCAAACCGGGGAAGAGGATCATGGCGGGGATGGAATCAAACGGGTAGAATTTTCCGTTGTGGTACATGACCGTCACCGGTCGGGGAAAGAGCACTTTATCCCGCAGCCCCAATTCGGACATCAAACCCAGCATATGCGCATCGGTCTGGAACCAGTGGTGGTAATACTTTTCCACCGACCAGGACCAGTGAGGTTCCTTGAAGCCGCCGGCAAGTCCGCCCACCGTATTGGAGCCCTCGAACAGGATGACGTGATGCCCGGCTTTTGTCAGGTCGTATGCGGCAGCCATGCCGCCCATACCGGCGCCAACGATGGCGATGCGTTTAGAATTCATGCTTGCTCCTTCTAGGCAGGTTGCGAGGTGCCTGTATCCAGGTCATGGGTGTCGGGCACCTTGCCCCAGGTGAGACCCTCGCGGGTGAAGTAGTAGAATCCCAGCAGCGTGATGGGCAGCCAGAGGGCGACATGCAGTACCAGCGTATATCCGACCGCCAGCGCATTGGGGACCTTGTAGGCGGTCAGCAGCGCTATACCCGGCGCATCGAATGTGCCCACGTACCCCGGTGCGGAGGGGATGGTGGTCGCCAGGTTGACGATACCATTCATTAACATCAGCGCGAAGAAGCTCACCTCGAAGGGGAAAGCGTGCATCACAAACCAGTATTTCATCGTCTCCAGCAGCCAGATGACTACCGAGGTGAAAAAGATCATCACGGCATCCAGCGGAGAACGCAGGGATTCGAGCCCCTCCAGAAAGCGGTGGGTTAATCCACTGACCTTCTCGCGGATTTTCACAGGAACGAAACGGTTGATGAACCAATCCGCCAGCCGTCGACTTGGGTGCGGGAACATGGCAGCCAGCAGAAATACGACCAGGACGGCGATGAAGACGATGGCGCCATACAAAGCCAGGTTGCGGATGTTGCCGACGAAACCGGATGCGTCGGTCAGCTTTGCCAGTTCGCCGAGGTTGAGGAAGACAAAAGCGAGCATGACCACGCCATCGAATACCCGCTCCACCAGGATGGTCGCCAGTGAAGCGCTGATGGGCACACCTTCGCGCTTTTTCAGGATCGCCGCGCGCAAGACTTCACCGGCGCGGTAGGGATAGATATTATTGCCCATGTAGCCGATGGTGACGATGGGGAACATCGACCGGGTGCTGATCTTCTTCAGGGGGCGCAGCAGGTAGTGCCAGCGCCATGCTCGCGCCCACACAGCCACAAAATACACGGCAACGCCCGGAATCAACCATGCGTAGCGGGCGGTTTTTATCACTTCCCAGGCTTCCAGGATATTCAATTTTCTCAGTGCAAAATACATAAGAACAATGCTGATGAGGATTCCCAGCCAGAACAGCCATTTTTTCATGCTTTGATTCTACCATGTTATACTTTGCCAAATGCCGCTGCTGTCTGCTGTTAACCTTGCCAAGAATTTTGGTTACCAGGATCTGTTTTCCGGGGTGAGTTTTGGGATTCCGCACCGGGCGCGCATTGCCCTGGTTGGACCCAACGGCATCGGCAAGACCACCCTGCTGCGGCTGCTCATCGGCGAGGAAGAACCTTCGGCGGGAAGCGTATCGCGGGCGAAAAGCCTGAAAATCGGCTACCTGCCGCAGGAAGCCCAGCTGGAGGATACTGCGGGGAATCTGTGGAATGAATGCCTGCGCTCTTATCCCGACCTGGTGAGCAAACAGGCGCGCCTCAGCCGGATGGAGCAATCCCTGGCAAAGGACCCCGGCGATGCAGCGCTTCTGGAAGAATACGGCAAACTTCAGGCGGATTTTGACCACCAGGGCGGGTACACCTTTGAAAATCACATCCGCATGGTTCTGACCGGTCTGGGTTTCGGTCCCGAGGATTATCACCGTCCGTTCCAGCAGCTTTCCGGCGGACAGCGTACGCGCGCCCTGCTCGCCCGGCTGTTGCTTTCCAGCCCCGACTTGTTGCTTCTGGATGAGCCTACCAATCACCTGGACATTGCCGCGGTGGAATGGCTGGAGAAATTCTTCAAAGAGTGGCAGGGAGCCGTCCTCTTTGTTTCACATGATCGTTATTTCATCGACCAGGTAGCCGACCATATTTACGAATTATCGCCCGACTTGGAGATCTTCCGCGGCAACTACTCCGCCTATCTCCAGCAGCGCGAAGAACGATACCGCCTGCACCTGCGCGAATACGAGGATTTGCAGGAATTTGTTGCCAAAGAAGAGGAATATATCCGGCGCAACATGGCAGGACAAAATACCCGCCAGGCGCAGGGCAGGCTGAAACGCCTGGAAAGGCTGCTGGAAGAGACCCGCATTTCGCGCCCGCGGCAGCGCCGGTCGATCCACCTGGCATTGAACAGCTCGGGCAGATCGGGCGACCTGGTGCTGCGCACCTACGCTCTGCAGGTTGGCTATCAAGACGAAGGCAAGCCGCTGTTCAAAGTGCCCAACCTGATCTTCAAGCGCGGCGAATGCGCGGCGGTGATCGGTCCAAACGGGGCCGGCAAGACCACCTTCCTCAAGACCATCCTCGAACAGATCCCCCCCTATTCCGGGGAGGTCGATCTGGGAGCATCGCTGCAGATCGGCTACTTCTCACAGGCGCACGATGGGCTGCACCAGGAGAAGACGCTGATGGAAGAGATTGACAGCGTGGCGCCCAACATGCTGCCGGGGGAGGTGCGCGACTACCTGGCGAAGTTCCTCTTCACCGGGGACGATGCGGTCAAGCCGGTTTCGGTCCTCTCCGGCGGGGAACGCGGCAGGCTGGCGCTGGCCAAGCTCAGCCTTTCTACGGCGAACCTGCTGCTGCTTGACGAGCCCACCAATCACCTCGATCTTTCCTCGCAGGAAGTTTTGCAGAACGTGCTGAGCGATTACCGCGGCACCATCCTGCTGGTCTCCCATGACCGTTACCTGATCGATTCGCTTGCCACCCAGATCTGGGAGGTGGACCCGGACTCCCGCAGGCTGTCGGTGTTTGCCGGAAGTTACAGCGAATACAAGAGCTATCTGGCGGCGCAGGAGATCGCCCGCCAGGAAAACGGGCGGGCGGCTGAAGCGCCGGCTATGCCTGCGGAAAGAACGGCAAAGCCGGCTTCAGGCAACATCTCCGCCTGGAAACGGGAGAAGCTGCTGCGGGAACTGGAAGCCCGCATCACCCACCACGAAGAAGAATTGCAGCGTCTGGGCAACATCCTGGCGCAGCCCACGGGAGACCCGGAAGCCATCCACAAAGCCGGCAGCGATTATGTGAAGGTGGAAGAAGAGCTCTCCCGCTTGCTTGCCGAATGGGAGCAAATGACCGGCGCCGCTTAGAACTGGAAACGGGGAATTCCCGTCCCTTTTGGGATCGGATTGCGTTATATCCAATGTGAAGGATGCAACCTATTCCATTCCAAGGGCTCCAATGACAGATTACCCGCTAATGAAACCTCTGCGTACAGAATCAATTGATACCGAAGAAGCCGGCTGGATCGAAGCCAGCCGCAGCGACCCGGCCGCCTTCGACTGGCTGTACGACCGCCATGTGGCGCGCATCTACAAGTATCTTTATCACCGCCTTGGCAACCACCAGGATGCGGAAGAAATCACCTCGCAAACCTTCCTTTCCGCGCTGGAAAAGCTCGGCGGATATGTGCACCACGGGAATTTCATCGGCTGGCTGATCACCATTGCCCGCAACAAGCTGACGGATTTCTACCGGCGCGAGCATCCCCAGCAGGAGCTGGATGAAGAGCGGTCACACTCCACGGTGGATGATCCGCTGCAGACGGTGATGGCGCACGAACGGAAAAGGCAGCTGCAGGAACTGATCGGCTCACTCTCGGAAGAGGAACAGGAACTACTTCGGCTGCGTTTCGTTGCGGAATTATCCTTCAGAGAGATCGGTGAACTGATGCAAAAGAGCGAATCGGCTGCCAAGAAACAAATTTACCGCATTATCCTGCGATTGCAGGAACAGGCGGAGGTGAAGCATGACTGAGCAAACGCCTTCCCCGAAATTCATGGATGAAATCCAGGCTGCCATGCAAACCCCGGAGCCTGCCGATACGTTTGTCAAACATCTGCGCGCCGCACTGCATCCGCGGGAACAACGGAAAGCGGTTTTCGCTCACTTTACGCTTCGTCCGGTCTGGATGGCGGTCATCGCAGTTCTGGCAGTGGTGCTGCTCACCACGCTGGTCATCGGTCCGCAAAAGGTATGGGCAGCCTTCCGCGGTCTGTTCGGCTATCTGCCGGGCATCGGATTGGTGGAGGAGGGCAGCGGGCTGCGGTTGCTGGCGGAGCCGGTAACGCAGACCCGTGACGGCATCACCCTCACGGTGGAAAATGCCGCCTTCGACGGCAGCCGGTTGATACTGGTCTACAAAGCCGAGGGGTTGAGCCTTGAGGCTGCCAACTCGCAGGGCGAAGATGCCGCCACCGGCGGCGTGGCTGCCATCCTGCTGGCTGATGGCAGCGTATTCACCCAGGTCGAAGGGTCCGGCACTGGCTGGGCAACCGGTTACCGCTTGCGGATCACCTTCAGCGGTTTACCGCCGGAGATGGATTCCTTTACCCTCTTTATTCACCGCCTCGAAACCATGCCGGAAGGCGCCGCCCCGCAGGACTGGCAAATTCCGGTAAAGCTGGCGGCTGCCCCGGATGACCTGACCACCCTGCCGGTTTACGAACTGCCCACGCCAACCCCGGCGGCGCAGCCATCCATTCCGCAGGTTGCCACAGACGGGCACTCCGCCAGCATGGACGGGATCGAGATCGTGCTGGAGAAAGTATACGAAACCGAGATCGGTTACCGCTTCGAGGGGTACACCTCCTGGAAGGGACGCCCCGACACCACCTATGTGGAAGCGTATCCATCCGCCCTGCGCTGCGGAGATGTGTTGATCGCGTATGAGCAGGTCAGCCCCGATCAGCCGGAAGGTACTTCGGAAGTGGATCGGTCATACTGGGCGGTGCAGACCAATTCCAGGGCGCTTTCCGGGGAGGTATCCATTCAGTTCACGGATATCGTGATCCACGAAAGGGCGGATACCGCCTTCCAACTGGACCTGGGCGCATCCCCGGCGGCGGGTGAACTTTATCACCCCAACATCCCACTCACCGTCAACCAAAAATCCGCGGTGCTGACATCGGCTGAGTTGATCTCCCGGTCGGATGGCATGAGCGACTTGAACCTGTATTTCGTTGCCGATCCTTCCATCCGTTCCATCAGCGTCTATGATGCGGAGAACTATATCCCCACCTCTGAAGGCGAAGGCGGCGGGGGCGGCGGAGGAAGCACCGGGAAAAATTCCGATCCGCTGGCAAATGTTGTCAGCAGCTTCCGCTACGGGAAATTACCGACCGGCATCCGCAGCCTGACGATCATGGGCATCACCCGCTCCACTGCGGCGCCTCTCTCGTTGACCTGGCAGGCGCCGGATACAGCCGCGGTGCCGGAGACACCCAACCTGCCGGGTGGCGGACAGATCTGCCTGACCGATTCGATCTGGAGCGGGCTGGATTGGAACCACCCCGCCGGGTTGCCCGAAGCCGTGCAGGGAACCCTGCTGGTGGAGCAATCCATTGCCGGGCAGTTGATGCCGTTGATCTACCTTGCCAACATCGATGGTTCCAACCACCGGGAGATCGACTATGGCGGCTGGAGTTCCCTTTCACCGGACGGGAAGATGATCGCCTATATTCGCAGCGACGGTCCGGGCATTGTGGTCTACGACAGCAGCAAAAGCTCCGCCGATGTCGTTCCCGGCACCATCCCTGAGGATTGGAATCCGATCTGGTCGCCGGATGGCGAATGGATCGTGTTCAAACGCGGCGTAGGCGGCACGTATTACCGCGTTCACCCGGATGGCAGCGGTCTGGAGATGATCTTCAGAACCTCTGACTACCTGGATTTTTCGAGCTTCGACCCGGATGGAAAATCGATCATTGCCCAGGGGCTGACCGATCAGGGTGTGATGGTGCAGCGTGTTGATATTGAAAAGCAGCAGGTCGGCAACCTGTTCCCCACCGGATTGGCGAAAACAGTAGCTTATCCGCTGGTGTCTCCGGATGGCGGGTGGATCCTATACCGCGGCAAGGATTTCGGCGTGGCGAGTTTTTCCGTAAAGCTGGCGCGGGTGGATGGCAGTGACGAACGGGTGATTGCCGAAACGCCCACCCTCAACACCCTGTTGGGCGCCTGGAGCCCGGACGGGAAATATGTCATCATTACGGTGCACACCGAAAATGGCGACTACGTGGATCGTTCCGTTCTGATCGGTCTGGAAGACTGTTCCGTGTATCTGCTGCCCGATCTTCCGGGGCAGGTCAAGGGGTGGGCTGCGGCGGAGCCGTAGCCCAGGCTAGGGTGAGCCGGCGGGGAATACGCTCTGATCCACCGCCTGCTCCACCAGCATGGGTTCGTCACCGTTATAGTGCAGCAGCATCGGGAATTTACGGATCAACAGCGCCACGGCGAGAACACATCCCACGCCGCCAGAGATAATGGCGACCGGCACGCCGAACAACTGGGCAACGATGCCGCTTTCCACTTCGCCCAACTGCGGACCGCCCTTGAAGAAGATCATATTGATGCTCAGCATTCTGCCGCGCATCGAATCAGGCGTTTGCATTTGCCGCAGTGTGTTGCGGATGATCGTGTTCAGCCCATCTCCGGCGCCCAGCAGGATCAATGCCGCCATGGTCAACCAGAAGGCTTTCGATAGACCGAATACGATGGTGGACACCCCAAAGATGAGGATGGCGCCGGTGAGCAGGTAACCCTGCCTGCGCAGGTTGTTTTTTTGCGAGACGATCACCGCCACGCTGACTGTGCCGATCGATTGGGCGGCGGATAACCAGCCGTATCCGATGGCGCCCACCTTCAAAACATCCCTGGCGATAAACGGCAGCAACGTGTTGGCGGATGAGAAGAACGATGCCACGAAATCCATCAGCATGGAGGAAAGAATGATGGGTGAGTTGCGGATGAAGCGGATGCCTTCACGAATATCCAGCAGGGTCTGATCGAGCTTCATCCTGGTTTTTACGACCTGGCTTTGTATTGGTCCCATGGCGAACAAAGCGAAGATGACTGCCAGGTAGGAAAAGGCATTGATCCAATATGCCCATTTCAAACCGAGGTAGGCGATCACCAGCCCGCAGATGGCAGGACCCAGGATCGACCCCACGTTGGATGAGATGGAGTTCATGCTGTAGGCGCTGGGCAGGGCATCCCGCGGCACCAATGACGGAATCAACGACTGCCGGGCGGGCAGGTCGAATGATACGGCAATCGATTGGATGATGACCAGGATGTAAATAGTTGCCAGGTTGGTCTTTTGCAACTGGGTCATGATGCCCAACGCCAGGGCTATAAATATAAGCACTGTTTGGGTGATGATTGCCAGCCTGCGGCGGTTGAAATGGTCTGCGACCACACCGGCAAACAGCGAGAGTATGATCACCGGCAGAAAACGGGCAAGCCCGATGCCGCTGATGATCAACGGCTGATCGGATAAGGTTCTCAGGTGCCAGTAGATCGCCCAAAGCTGCATTTGCGAGCCGATGGCGGAGATCATAAACCCGACCCAGTACAGAAAGTATGGGCGATGTTTGAGCGCGGGCGGTATGTGCATAGATTGGGCTAAGTGCCCCAATCCCTCAGGTAGAGGAAATCGTATCCGATGGTACGGTTGGAGACCTTGGCGATTGGCGGCATCACTCTTTTGTACTGGCTGCGGCGGACTTTCTCGACCACCTTATCCACAAACTGCTCTAAAAAACCGGCTTCCACGCAGTCCTGCGGAGAGTAGCGTTCATCCACCAGCAGGTAAAGCAGGCGGTCCACTTCGGCATAGGTAAAGCCGAGTTCGCCTTCATCGGTCTGGTTCGACCACAGATCAGCCGAAGGCGCCTTTTCCCGGATGGGGGCGGGCACATCGAGCGCCTGCGCCAGCTGGCGCACCTGGGTTTTATACAGGTCGCCCAGGGGGTTGATCGCGCAGGCGGAATCGCCGTATATGGTGGAATATCCCAGCAGGATCTCGGTCTTGTTGGAGGTACCGATCACCAATCCCTGGAATGCGGCAGACTGGTCGTAGAGCGTGATCATCCTTGACCGCACCATGATGTTACCCCGGCGCATCGAATCCATCCCGGGGAATTGCTCGATCAGCGCATCTGCCATGCCGGTGATGGGAATGGTGAGGGACTGCACGCCCAACTGGTCGATGACCAGCTGCGCATGATCCAGCGAATCTTGGGAGGATGATTTGTAAGGCATTCGAATGGCGAGGACGTTTTCAGCGCCCAGCGCCTCGGCAGCCAGAAAGCATGAAACGGCTGAATCCAGTCCGCCGGAAAGTCCGATGACCGCTTTGTGAAACCCCACACGCTGGAGTTCACTGCGGATGAAGCCGGTCAGGATCCTCTTGGCGAGGTTGGGTTCAATGGTAAGGTCCGGCTGATTGCGGGCGATCTGGTTCATGCTATTCTTCCTTTCCTGCAATCCGGTTCAGTTCACGGCTTACCAGCATGGTGCGCTCATCCCGCAGCAACGGCAGCCTCGCCCGTGTGCGGTGGATCTGGCTCAGGTCGAGTTCCGCCAGCAGCAGGGTTTCCTCCTCGTAGGGTGCCTGGGCAAGCAAAACGCCATCGGGATCATATACCGTGGAGCCGCCCCAAAAGTGCAGACCGTCTTCAAAGCCAACCCGGTTGACGTGGCTGACAAAAGTGGTGAACAGACTGGCATATGCCTGGTTGATATGTTCCACCCAGTGCGCCGAGGCGAGCTGAGGCGATTTGGTCAATCCTCTTCCGGGGGAGGCGGAGGAGAACAAAAGCAGATCAGCGCCATCCAGCCAGAGCAGGTAGGGCGGTGAAGCGTGCCAGAAATCCTCGCAAACCAGCATACCCACCCTGCCAAAACGGGTGTCAAAGGCGCGGATACTGTCTCCCCAGGCAAAAAAGCGCCCTTCATCGAAAAGACCATAGGTGGGCAGGTAAACCTTGTGATGTACGTGCACCACTTCTCCACGGGATAGATACGCCGAAGAGATGTAAAACCGGCTGCGCCGGTCTTCATCCACAAATCCGACCATGATGTCGATCTCCTGGCTGGCATCCAGCAGGTGGCGGAAGATCGGGTCGGAAGCGTTGGGACGCATGGCAACCCCGGGGACCAGGTCCTGGAGTACGTACCCGGTGAGGGAAAGCTCGGGGAACTGGATCAGATCGGCGCCGGAATTGCGCGCCCGCTGGATATAATCGAGGTGCTTTTCCAGGTTGAATTGCGGGTCACCCAGACGGGTGTTGATTTGAGAGGTGGCAAGGGTAATTTTCATCAGGATAGTTTTCGCGATTGGTTTTTTCTAATTATACGGCGATTGATTCAATCTGTGGTTGAGTTTTCGGCATGATTCCTGCAAACTATCCGTTGACAGGCAGGTGCTTATGGCAGCAAAAAAGACTTATACCAAACAATCCAAAACACCACTGAAAACGACCAAGAATTCCGTACGCTCCAACAGGTCAAGCGGAACCACCTTCCGCGGCGTATACACGCCTTCCGGGAATACCCGGAAACCCAAGACCGCCTCCACCCGTGGGGGCATCTCTTCGGAAAAGAAGATGGATCTGATGGGCGTATTCCTGCTTTTGTTGGGCTTGATCATCGCCATGAGCCTCTTCGCCGGCTCCGAAACCACCGTGACTGCGTGGATCTCCGCGCTGCTGCGCTGGTTCACCGGTTGGGGGGTCTGGGTGGTCCCCTTTACCCTGATGATCCCGGGTGTCTATTTGATCCTGCGAAAAGTGGACAGCCTCCCCCGCCTGCCGTTGGAACAGGTGGCGGGGCTGGTTTTGCTATACCTCAACCTGCTGACCTTCTTTCATTATTTTGGCGGCGGCATTGCCGAGCCATACCTGGTGGCGGAACAGGGCAGCGGCGGGGGCATTCTGGGTGGCGTGATCCTCCAGGTGTTGGTGGCGGGGCTGGGCGAGATCGGCGCCTTTCTGGTGCTGTGCGCCTGGCTCTTGATCGCACTGATCTTCTCGTTCGACCTGTCCTTCCAGCAGATCGCGCAGGGATTCGGCGGTTTGAAGGGTGCGGTGAAAGCCGCCGCGCCGCAGGGCGCCGGATTCATGGATACGCTGCGCAGCGGTTTTACCGAATGGAAAGATTCTCTGAAGGAAATGACCTCCGCGGATGAGGATGTTCATACCGAGATTGTCGAGCCTGAAGCTGTGATGGATGGCTTCACCCCGATCGTGACGGTGAAAGGCGCCGCCGAAGAGGCGGAAACAGCGCTGGAAGCGGTCGAGACGCAGGAGGATCTGCCGGCAGCGGACCCGGTTTGGAAACTGCCCGAACCCGAAAAGATACTGGAAAAAGGTTCGCCGCAGATCGAGAATGAAAAAATGGACCTGGAGCGGGCAGGCGTGATCGAAGAGACGCTGGCGGATTTTGGCGCTCCGGGTCACGTGGTGGAAATTCTGCGTGGTCCTTCGGTGACCATGTTCGGCGTGGAGCCCGATTTTGTCGAAAATCGCAGCGGCAACCATACCCGCGTCAGGGTTTCCAAGATCGTCTCCCTGGCGGATGACCTTGCGCTTTCCCTGGCGGCCACCCGCATCCGCATTCAAGCACCGGTGCCTGGCAGAAATTATGTGGGTATCGAAGTGCCCAACGATCATAAAGCCATGGTGCGCCTGCGCGATGTGGTGGAAAGTGCATCCTTCAAGCGCATCAAAGGTTCCCTGCGTATTGCCCTGGGCAAGGATGTTTCCGGCGTGCCGCTGGCGACCGACCTGGCAGCCATGCCGCATCTGCTGATCGCCGGCACCACCGGTTCCGGTAAATCGGTGTGTGTGAATGCCATTTTGAGTTGTTTGCTGCTCAACAATACGCCGGATGACCTGCGCCTGATTCTGGTGGACCCCAAACGGGTGGAATTTACCAACTATAACGGCATTCCGCACCTGCTTGCCCCGGTGGTGGTGGAAGCGGATCGCGTGATCGGTGCGCTGCAATGGATGATGCGCGAAATGGACGCCCGCTATCACAAGTTTGCGGCGGCCGGTGCGCGCAACCTGGAGGATTTCAACGTCCGCATGCAGGTGCGCGGAGAGAAGAAGCTGCCCAAGCTGGTGATCGTGATCGACGAACTGGCAGACCTGATGATGCTGGCTCCGGCGGAGACCCAGGCAGCCATCACCCGCCTGGCACAGATGGCGCGCGCCACCGGTTTGCATCTGGTGGTGGCGACCCAGCGTCCTTCCACGGATGTGATCACCGGTTTGATCAAGGCGAATTTCCCGGCACGGGTAGCCTTTTCGGTGGCGACGATGATCGACAGCCGCGTGATCCTCGATCAGCCTGGCGCCGAACAACTGTTGGGGCATGGCGACATGCTCTTCCAGGCGCCGGATGCTCCGGCACCCGTCCGGCTGCAGGGTGTGTACGTCTCGGATAACGAAATCCAGCGGCTGGTGGATTACTGGCATGGGATTGTGATCGACCAGGCAGAGAGCGGCGAAGGCGAAGAAGCACCTGAAGCGCTTCCACCGGCGAACATGCTCCGCCAGGTGGATTTCTGGCAGGATGGCGGCGGAAGCAAACCCAACGAAGATCCGCTGCTCACCGAAGTGACCGAATTGGTCCGGCGGGAAGGGCGGGCATCCATATCCATGCTGCAACGCAGGATGCGCATAGGTTATACTCGCGCGGCGCGTTTGATCGACCGCATGGAAGAATTGGGGATCATCAGCGGACAGTTGCCGAACACCCAGACCCGCGAGGTGTTGGATTTCGGGCAGACAGCTCCCCCTGAAGATGACGGCGCTTAATCACCGCGGATGTTTCCTGCATTACGAAAGGAAGAATTTCATGCACTTGTAACGACAAGTTCATGAAATTTATCACTAAACAAAACCCCGGTAGGGTACTATACTGATCTTAAAGTAATCAAGATTAATTATTGATAATACCTCCTCCCGGTTTGTTCCAGCTTCTCCCTCCTGCTGGAAAGACTAGACTTCCAGAGTCTAATGAGATGACAATGTTGCCTCTCTGGAAGTCTTTTCTTTTTTTATTGAACGGCGCTGGCAAATGGTACAGCCCCCGGGTCTCCCACCAACTCCACATTGATCGCCGCAATCCAACAGGTCTTGCCGCCGGTACTGCCGGGGTTGATCACCAGGTACCATTCGCCGGTGGCATCCCTGCCGAGCAGCTCCAAATCTGCATTGGAGGAGATACCGTGCGCAAACAACCCATATTGCGATGGCGTCTTGCGGCAGATGGTCGCCGCCGGGATGACCAGCGCCGGCGCAGCCGTGGCGGTTAAAGTCGGTTCCGGGGTGGGTGGAAGCGGTGTTACGGTGGGGGGAGGCGTTTCGGTTGGCGCTGATGTATGGGTCGGTGCGGGTGCCACGGTTGCGGCAGGCGCCGCGGTCGGTTCTAAAACTGCGGTTCGTGGTGTACACGCCGCCAAACCGATGGCTGCCAGCAGGATCGAGATCGGTAAAAGAGCTCGTTTCATTTTTTCCTCACTGTTCCAATTTTACCCAGAAAAAAAGCCCCGGTTCAAAAGCCGGGGCGGAATTAATGGGAGATTTTACTTCTCTTCGAGATACTTCTTTTCTTCCGACAGCTTCTTCCAACGGACAGCCAGGCTGATCACGTAACCGATGACTGCCCCGAAGATGACGACATACCCGGCGATCATATAATTTACGGTTTGTGCAGGTGCATCCATAGCTCCTCCTAATTCTCTTCCATGTTCATTTTTGCCTGTTCCACTTCGTGTGCCAGCGTTCCCAGCCGCACCCGGTGCCAGATCAGGGTGATAAAGACCACCGTCCAGACCAACAGGCTGAAGAGGAAAGTTTGCAGCATTCTGGGCGCCATCTCGAAGGCTGCCGAGGTGGCGCTGGGCGCGCCGATGACAACCGGATGGATGGTGCGGAATATGCGAATCGAGAGAAAGGTAAGCGGTACGCTCAACGCGCCGATGATGGTGTACACGGCGCCAAAGCGGGCGCTTTTCTCGGGGTCATCGAGACCCTGCCGCAGCATGAGATAGGCTACATACACCAGGGTCATGATGGCGGTGGTGGTCAAACGCGGGTCCCACGTCCACCAGGTATTCCAGATCGGGCGCGCCCAGATCGAACCGGTGGCAATGGCGACCAGGGCGAACACAATGCCGATCTCCACGGCGGCGAAGCTGAGAATATCCCATTTGATGTTTGCCGTCTTCAAATAGATGCCGCCCGTAACCGCAGCCAGAATGAAGGAAAGCATGCCCACCCAGGCGGAGGAGACGTGAAAATAGAAGACCTTTTGCACCATCCCCATCACTCTTTCCATCGGCGCATAAAAGAAGACCATCGCGGTGGCTGCCGCCAGCAGCACGATGGAGACAACATCCAGTATCTTGAGTTTATCTATGGGTTTTTGCATCGTTTTCCTTTCGGTTATTCTTCAACCACCTTGTCGAAGATCATCCAGGCGGCAGTGAGAAAAATGATGTCGTATACAACCAGTAAATTCAACCAGGGGCTGATCTCACCCGGCGGAATACCCTGGATATAACCTGAGCAGGCTTTGACCGCGGCGATCACGACGGGGATCACCACCGGGAAGAGCAAAATAGGCAGCAGAATGTCGCGGGTGCGCGCCTGAACCGCCATGGCAGACAGCAGTGTGCCAACCGCAATATAGCCGACCGACCCCAGCAGGGTGACCAGGATCAGACCGGGATGGATCAGGTTGATATTGTAGAGAACGCTGAACAGCGGAATCACCACCAGCTCAACGATGAACATAAAAACCAGGTTGCCGAGCATCTTGCCGAAATAAATTGCACTTCTATCCACCGGCGCCAGCAGCAGCCCATCCAAACAACCGCGGTCTTTTTCCGCAGCCATCGAACGGTTCAAACCCAGCGTACCGGCAAAGGTGAAGGTCGCCCAGAGCACACCGGATGCGACCACGGCGCGCGTGCCGGCTTCCAGTTCGAGGGCAAAATTGAAGATCAACACCACCAGCAGCGCAAAAACGAACATTGCCGAGAATATCTCACGGCTGCGTAGTTCGGCGGTAAGGTCTTTCCACAGCACGGCAAGAACGGATTGGAGAAAGGAGGGTTTCACATTGCCTGCTTTCATCCGTTCATCTCCAGTGCGCCGCGGTAGAATTTGAGCAGACCATCGGGGGAAATTTCTTCCGCCGTGGCGGATGCGCTGATCTTTCCGCGGGTGAGCACATCGAAGCGGCTGGCGAGGTCTTGCACGCGGGCGAGATCGTGGCTGGTCATCACCACCGTCCGCCCCTGAACGGCGATCCTTTTCAGCAGTTGATCGAGCATCTCGCAGGCATCCTGATCCAGACCGGTATGGGGTTCATCCAGCAGCAGCACGCGCGGATCGTGCAGGATGGCTCTGCCGATGGCAAGGCGCTGCTGCATGCCGCGCGAGAAGGTGCGTACCAGGTCCCCCTTGCGCTCGAACAAACCGATCAATTCTAGCACTTCGCGGATGCGCCGGATGCTGTCGCTGATGTTGTATAACCTGCCGAAAAAACGTAAGTTCTCCTCTGCGGTCAGGTCACCGTACAGGAGCGGCAGGTGCGAGACGATGCCCAACTGGCTGCGTACATGGCTGCTCTGCGCCGGCAGGCTGTATCCGGCAATCTGGATCGATCCATAGGTCGGCTTCATCAACGATGAGAGGATGCGCAGCAGGGTGGTTTTGCCTGCTCCGTTGGGGCCCATCAAGGCGACAAATTCCCCCTCCTGTGCCTGGAAATCCAGGTTGTTCAGGACGGTTTTGACCCCAAAGCGTTTAACCAACCGGTGAACGTGAATCACATCAGTTTTCTCAGTTGATCTTTCAATTCCCCGCGGCGCTGATGGTAGACATCTTCGCCGATCTTGCCGCTTTTATACTGGTCATCCAGTGCAATAATGGCATCCATGATGGCATCCCGGTCCTGCCCGCTTTGTTCACCTTCCACGGCTTCGGGTTTGGATCTTTCCTTCTGCCGGAAATAGTAATACAGGATTCCGGTGACCGCCAGTACCAGCACACCGGCGCCGAGCAGTATTGGATTGAAGGGCAGGGAGGAAGAACCGGCGGCAGTGGATTTGGGCAGACCGGAAATGATCAAATCCAGCGTGCTGTTGATTTTCAGGTTGGATGCAGTGAAGACGTGGTAGGTCATCTCCTGGCTGCCGCGAATACCGCCATCCAGCAGCTGATCGCTCTTCAGCTTGACGCCTTCCACAGGGATCATCACGCTGACCGAAGTGGTGTTCAGCGCAATAGGCAGGGAAAGCTGCGCTTTTTTATTGTAGGGTATATCGTAGGCATAGAGCACCTGGTGCGTGGATTGGCCGGGCGGAATGGTTACCGAATCCATAAAGCCATTTTCCACCGGCAGGTATCGTTCACCAAGGACGCTATCCTGGAATTGCAGGTTGGTCGCCCCTTCGGGCAGGAGGAATTTCAGCGCCTGAGCCGGGTCATCGGCGGGCGCCACCGAAGTTCCACCGTTATTCGAGATCAACCACAACTCCACGACCTGCACTATGCCGTCCTGTGAGAAATCCAAAAAGATATGCAGGCGGTCGGCAACCAGGTTGTCGATGCTGGTGGTCGAATCGGAAACGTGGATATCCAGCACGATATTTTCAGGTGTTGCTTCTTCGCTTTCTTCACCAGCCATCTGCGGATGGAAGGATGGCGTGGAATTGAACGTCTGACCCTGGTAGGTGGCGGAGGTAATGAATATTCTCCCCGTTTGCATCGGCACATCCGCAAAGGAGAAACTTCCATCGGCGGCCGCCTTTGTTTGCAGGGTCTGACTGTTTTCCATCGAATCAAAGACCAGCAAATTTACTGTCAGATCAACCGGCAGTTCGGTACCGGAATCATTGATGACCTTGCCCGAAATGTCGACTTCCGTCACTTCAGCCGTCACGGTGACCTCCGCCTCCACTTCGGCGGCAGCGGTTGGGGCTGTCTCGGTGGTCTGCGGAACCGGGGTTTGTTCCAGGGTGGCTGTTTGGGTGGGAATGACAACATTGCCGAAGGAGAGCGTGCGCAGGTACTTGATGACCGACAGGCGTTCCTTTTCGGTAAGTATCTTTTCATAGGATGGCATGACATCGGAAGAACCGTTGGTCACAATCTGGAAAAGATCCTGGTTGCTGCGCACCGAGAGGATGCTCTGATGGGTGAAATCGGGCGGCTGCAGCGGGAGGCTTTTGGCACTCACACCGTCGCCCTTGCCCAGCGCGCCGTGACATTCGCTGCAAACGCCATCGAAAAGCTCTTTCCCCAGTGCCAACTCGTCATTGGTGCTGCTGAGCATGTATAAATAGGCGGTCACATCCCAGCGTTCGCGGTCATCCAGAATGGTCTCGAAGGAAGGCATCTCGTCTTGCGGGGCGCCGTTGGTGATGATCTGATAGAACTGCGCCGGAGAAGTATTCTGCATTTGAACGGGGTCGACCAGGATATCCGGTGAAGAGGTGAGACTGCCGGTTTGGGCGCCGTTGCCGCGTCCACCGGCGCCGTGACAGTCGGCGCAATGCTGCTGGTAGATCAGCTTTCCGTTCTGCGGGTCGGCGGGGAGGAGCGGGTAAACTTCCGCAGTCTCCTGCGGGACGATGGCGGTGGGAGGTTGGTAGCCCGGAGGGGGTGTCACATCCTGTGCCAGTGAAACACAGGCGGAGAGGAAAACCCCGGCAATCGGGATGAGCAGCAGGCTGATTCTCTTCATGGTTGTCTCTCAACGGTTTTGCCGCATTTCGGGCAGAAGCGATCCGTCGCCTGGATGGCGCTGCCGCATTTGGCGCAGAAGCCCTCCGCCTTGGATGTTTTGGCGAGTCTGCGGCGGGCTATCAATTCATCGAGGTCGTCATATTCCGCTCTTTTGCCGGCAGGGTGTGCGGCAGCGGATTTCTTTTCCGGTTCCTTGTAGCCCAGTTCGTCCAATTTCATCAGCAGACCGGCAGCCTGTTGCAGCATTTCTGTGCGATTAGCCTGGTACAGGTCCTGGGGAATCTTCCCCGTGTCGCGGTCGAAATCCAATTCCTGGATGATATTGAGCAAATGTTCCTTTTCCGCGAGCAGGGTGGAAACCTGCTGGTCGAATGGCTGCATTCCTGCCGCTGTGCCGGGGGTGCTATTCCTCCGGCCGGGTTGGTCTGCAAGGAAGGGACGGGTAACAATCGCTGCGGTGATCAACAGCACCGCGATAAGTAACAATAATGCGCCAAGGTCCATATTGCTCCTGATTAATCCTGTAACAATGGATCGATGATTTTTTGAATGGCTTGAAGCGAACTGAACGGTCCGATTTGGATGTAAACCAGCTTTCCGTTTTGATCGATGATATAGGTCTCGGGGACGCCGCGGATGCGGAATTCCTGCGAGATCTTGGTGCGCAGGTCGGGTCCGTTGGGGAAGGTGATGCCGAATTTTGCCAGGGATGCTTTGGCTTCCGGTTCCGTATCCACATAATCGACGCCTAGAAAGACCACTTCACCGCCGGGCTCATAATATTCCCAGGCTTGCTGCAGGTAATCGGCTTCTGCTTCACAGGGTTTGCACCAGGAAGCCCAGAAGTTGATCAATTGCACCTTTCCATTCAGGTCGGCGGTGTTGATGGTTTCGCCCTCGAAGGTCTGTATTTCAAAGGGTTGAACTTCCTGACCCACGGTGACGGGTCCCTGGTAGGTGCGTTGCAGCCCGAGGAACAGGAACAGCATAAACCCGCCCAGCAGGATGACGGCAAAGATGATCGCCGTTAACGGCAGGGTTCGCCTGGTTCGTGTGGTTTCATTTTCCATGTTACGACTCTCGCCTCTTGATTTCAGCTTCGATTGCAGCCAGGTATTCATCCCGGGCATTGTTTGCCGCGGATGTTTTCTTCTCTTGCACGGAGACTGGCTGGTTTTTCTTCATGCGCCGGATGTACAAAGCCAGATAAATGCCGCCCGCCAGGATCATCAATGGCGGCAGAATATATACCAGCCAGTTGATGCCGGTACGGGGAGGTTCCGCCAGCACCCGGTCGCCGTATTGCGCTACAAAATATTCTTTCACCTGTTCCGGCGTCCACCCCTGGTGGATCTTTTCACGGATCAGCTCGCGCCACTGGGCACAGGCGGTGGTTGGGCAGACATCGAGCGGTGTGTTCTCACATACCGGGCAGTAGAGTTCCTTGGCTACTGCGTTGACTTCATCATCGGTTACCGGCGTTTCTTCCTGGGCGGAGACACCTGCCGGGAAGATCGCCGCAGCCAGAAAGATCACCGCGAGCAAGGTGAGGAAATATCGGAAATGGATAGCCGGTTTTGATCTGTTGGTCATTGTCAAACTCTCCCGTAGTTCCCCGGTTCATGCTTCCCGGCGCGGCCAAACGGCAATCAACGCGCCGAAGATCAACACCAGGCTGCCTGTCCACAGCCAGTTGACTAAAGGATTGTTGTAAACCTTGAAGGTTGCCATGCGGGTCGAAATGGGCTGCCAATCCACCAGGATCACATATAGATCATCCAGCATGGTACTGCGGACACCGGGAATGGTCATGGTTTGCTGTGCATCGTAGAAAAAATCGCGCCGCGGATACAACTGCCCGATCGGCTGACCGTTTTTGGAAATATCCAGCACCGCCCGCGCCACATTCCTGCCGTCGGGGGCGTCGAATTCAGCCAGCTCACGATAACTGACGGTGTAACCGGCGACCTTCAACTGGTCGCCCGGGGTCAATGTGCCCTGGGTTTCCGTCTGGAAAAGCTCGATGCCGATGATGCCGATGCCCATCAAGACCACACCGATGTGGATGATGTAGCCGCCATAACGGCGCCGATTCTTTCGGGTGAGATTCCAGATACTGACCGGGAAGTTCTCTCCGGTGGAGCGCATGCGGGCATGGACGCCGCGTCCGTATTCATAGAGGGTGACCAGTACGACCAGCGTGATCAACCAGAAGCCAAGCAGCGCAGGTATGCTGCGTACATTCAGAATGAGGGCGGCGATGGGGGCGATCAGGGAAAGGATCAGCGGCTTCCAGAGGGTGTTCGCCAGGTTTTTTGCCGATGCGATCGTCCAGCCGGTGAGGGGCGCCACGCCCATCAACAAGAACAATGCCGCCCACAGCGGACCGGTCGCCCGCTCATAGAAGGGCGGTCCGACGGTTACCTTTTGCCCGCTGACCAGTTCGGAGAACAGGGGGAAGTTCACCCCCCAGAAACACACCACCAGAATTCCCATGAAAAGCAGGTTGTTCACCAGAAAGAGCGATTCGCGCGAAAAGATCGAATGCAGGGAGGCTTCCGATTTCAAATCCTTCCAGCGGTAAATGAGCAGCCCCACGCTGGCAGCCAGGGTGAGGAAGATGAAGCCGAAGAATAACGGCCCCACCGCGCTCTGTGCAAAGGCATGCACGGAGGAAAGCACTCCCGAACGGGTCAGGAAGGTGCCGTAGATCACCAGGTCGTAGGTGAGGATGGTGAGGATCATGTTCCATTGTTTGAACATGCCGCGCTTTTCCTGGATCATGACCGAATGCAGCAGGGCGGTGCCGCTCAGCCAGGGCATCAGCGCAGCGATCTCCACCGGGTCCCAGCCCCAGTAGCCGCCCCATCCGAGCACGTCGTACGCCCAGCGCATGCCAAGCACCAACCCGATGGAAAGGAACAGCCATGCCACCAGTGTCCACCTGCGGGTGAGGCGGATCCAACGGTCATCGGTGCGCCCGGTGACCAGGGCAGCCACGGCAAAAGCGAAGGGGATGACGAAGGAGACAAATCCCAGGTACAGCGCCGGCGGATGGAATACCATGCCCGGGTGGCGCAGCAGGGGATTCAATCCGCGCCCATCGGGTGGCAGCACCAGGTCCGCGCCCAGCGGCTGGAACATGGTCTCGTGGATCTGCCCCAGGCTATCCGCCCAGAAGCGGACGAAGGGGTTTTCCACAAACACGACCATGCTGAGGAAGAACGCCAGCGTCAGGGTGGGAACGAAAGTTACCCAGGGCAAAAATTCACGATCCCGCTTCCAATTGCGCAGGGAAACGGCAAAAGCGAAGATCGACATCAGCCATGCCCAGAAGAGCAGCGAGCCTGCCTGACCACCCCACAGAGCGGTCAGCTTCAAATAAACCGGCATGGCGCTGCTGGAAACGGAATACACGTAAGAGACGGAATAGTCGCCGGTAACGATCAGGTAAAGCAGGACGAGAATGGCAAGCGTCGTCAGCGGAAAAATGAGCAGCATCGCCAGGCGGGCGGATTCGATTAATTTCGCCTTTTTCTTCAATCCGCCGTAGAATGAGGCAACTGCTGCATAGAGGGATAATGCCAGGGCGATAATGAGGATGCCATATCCAAGTTGAACGATCATAAATTCTCCATGATGACCAGTAAGGTATAACTGCAAATGGAATAAGCTGTGACGCTTATTCCATATCAACGACGGTTCTTATATATAAGGAATACCCATTGTGGTTAATTCGTTACGGATGCTGACTGTTCCGGCAGCGCTTCTTCGTACCGGCTGGGGCATTTGAGCAATAGTTCTTCGGCGTGGAAAACCCCTTGCTCATCCAGTTTGCCGGTCATAATTGCCTGAGCTTCATTCTTAAGCAAATCGGGCCGCGGGCCGTTATAAACGACCTTCAATTGCGCTGCGTTCGGATCCTGGGTGGCATTGTGCAGCACCAGCGCCAATCCGCCCATTTTTTCAATTTCGTCGTTATCCGCGGGGATGTGGACGACGGTAAAAGACAGATCCAGGGTCTGGGGATCGTACTTGATGGTGTCGCCGAGAACGGCGCCGGATACCCGTAATTCCCTGCCCATCATCTCGGCGGATTTTTGGTGAAGTTCGTCGATGGTTAGAAAATACTGTGCGTTAGCCTGGGTGGAGGATACGATGAGGTAAATTACCGCGGCGAGAATCAACAAGCCGCCAATGATGAATTTCAACTTTGAGCCTGCTGGTGCCTTGGCGGCAGCAAGAGGAGCTTCGGGCGAGGTCATGGTGTCCTTCTCCTGTCCGGGAATGGTTTATTCGAATATCGGCGTAATATTCAGACAATAAAGGTCTTACAAGCGTAATTTTCCCACACGGAGATTAAATTCATGTGAGAGATACCCCGCTGATAACGACCAAATAAGACCATAAATATCACATAAATGATATCCATTTCGGCGGTTTATGATAAATGTCACACACAATTAATATTGTTTTAATCTGTGCTGAACTATATAATCAAACTGAGCCTAAAGTGAATAGAGGTATCCTGAAATCAGGAGGTGTATATTCGCAAATTATTCGGTGAGAAGGAAAGAGATTAACCAAATCTAGGAGAATGCAAACCATGAAGAAAACATTAATCATAGTTGGTTTGGTAATCGGGCTGGCATTTATTATTGCCGCCTGTCAGCCAGCCCCTACATGCCCTGAAGCTACTCCCTGTCCGGAAGCGCCTGCTCAGCCCGCTCCGGCAGAGGAAGCCAACGTTCCGTTTATGGCGGACTGGCAGGCTTCGGGTCACGCAGATGCAGAATCGCCCGCATTCACCCACTGGAACGAAGAAAACCCGCAGGAAATCCCCACCACCTGTGCCAAGTGCCATAGCGGCACCGGCTTTGCAGATTACGTAGGTGCGGATGGCAGCGAAGCGATGAAAGTCGACAATGCCGCCGCCGTGGGCACCGTGATTGCCTGCGAAAACTGCCACAGCGAAGCTGCGGCGAGTTTATCCACGGTGGTCTTCCCCTCCGGTGTTGAGATCACGGGATTGGGCAAAGAAGCTGTTTGTATGACCTGTCACCAGGGTATGGCATCCAAGGTCCAGGTCGACCAGGCAGTCGAAGGTCAGGATCCTGATACGGTGAATACAGAGTTAGGCTTTACCAATATCCACTACTATGCTGCCGCGGCAACAGTATACGCCGGTGAAGTAATGGGTGGATATCAGTATGAAGGAAAAGCCTACGACTCACGCAATGATCACGTAGCCGGTTACACCACCTGCGTGGATTGCCACTCATCCCATTCACTGGAAGTTAAAGTGAATGAATGCTCTCACTGCCATACCGATGTAAAGGCAGTGGAAGACCTCAAGAACGTTCGAGAACCTTCTTCATTGCAGGATTACGACGGCGATGGCGATACCCAGGAAGGTATGTTCTACGAGATCGAGGGCATGCAGGCAGCCCTGTACGGCACCATCCAGGCGTATGCCAAGGATGTCGCCAAGGCGCCGGTTGTCTACACCAAAGACGTATACCCATACTTCTTCGGCGACACCAATGCCGATGGTGTAACGGATGAGGCGGAAGCTGTTTACGCTAATGCTTACAAGTCCTGGACACCGCGGCTGCTGGAAGCTGCTTACAACTATCAGCTCTCCATCAAAGACCCCGGCGCTTTCGCACACGGCAACAAGTACATCGTTCAACTGCTCTTCGATTCAATGGAAGATCTGAACACCGTACTGCCCACCCCGGTGGATATGTCTGCGATGCATCGCGATGACAGCGGACACTTTGCCGGCAACAGCGAAGCCTTCCGTCATTGGGATGAAGAAGGCAAAGTCGAAGCTGCATGTGTCAAGTGCCACCAGGCGGAAGGAATTCCGCAGTTCATTGAAAATGGCACGAACATCGCCATGCCGGCCAGCAATGGCTTTGCATGCACCACCTGCCATAACGCTGAGGCTTTCCCGGCGCTTTACGAAGTTGCGAATGTCACCTTCCCGAGTGGCGCTGTGCTGACCTTCGGCGAGGGCGATCCCAACAACCTGTGCATGATGTGCCACCAGGGTCGTGAATCCAGTGTGAGCGTGGCAAAATCCGTTGCCGGTTTGGACCCCGATACTGCATCGGATAAAGTTCGCTTCCGCAACGTACACTACTTTGCCGCCGGTTCGACTTTGTTCGGTACCGAAGCCAAGGGCGTGTATGAATACGAAGGCCAGACCTATGCCGGTCGCTTCATGCATGTGGAAGGCTACCAGACCTGCTCCAGCTGCCACGACGTTCATAAACTGGAACCCAAAGTAGCTGCCTGCACCGGATGCCACCAGGTCGATGATCCCGAAAAGATCCGCATGGAACAGGTGGATTATGACGGTGATGGCGACGTGACCGAGGGCATTTACGGCGAAGTGGAAACCATGAAAGAGAAACTGTACGCAGCCATCCAGGCGTATGCCAAGGATAAACTGGGTACGGGTATCCTCTACGATGGAAATGCCTATCCGTATTTCTATCTGGATGCCGACAATGACGGTAACCCGGACAAGAATGATCAGGGTGGCGCCATTTCCTTCAATGCATGGTCACCGCGCCTGCTCTTTGCCGGTTACAACCTCCAGTACGCCATGAAAGACCCCGGCGCATTCGTCCACAACCCGACGTATGTAATGCAGGTCCTTTATGACAGCATTAAAGATCTGGGTGGTAGCGTGGCTGGCATGACCAGACCCGAGTAACCCTTTTTGTGCAGTACAAAAAGCTCTCCTTCCTTGAGTAGGAGAGCTTTTTTGTTGGGAAGATTGCTCAAAAAAGGGTATAATCAGACCAGATCAAATCTGGAGCAACCGATGACGGGCACTAACCTCTAAATAAAGCGTATTTTTCGGGTGGATTTCCCTGGTCTTTATTGTATTTACGATAAACCGGCGGCAGACTGCCCCGGTTTATTTCTTTAAGAGGTTAAGATGCTTTCTGTTAACAAACTATCCAAATCCTATAATTTGAATCAAATATTCCGCGACGTTTCTTTTTCCGTACGCGCCGGCGAAAAAATTGGATTTGTCGGACCGAACGGCTGCGGAAAAACAACCCTGCTGCGCATCCTGAACGGGGAGGAAAAGCAGGATGCCGGCACATTCCAGTTTCAGCCGGAAAACCTGAAGCGCGCATATCTGCCGCAGGGTTATCAGCCCGATGATGCCGAGACCATTCAGCAATTCGTGTACCGCCGGCTGGATATTCCCCCGCACCTGGATGCCGAATTGGAGCGCCTGACCCTCGCGTTGAGCCGCAATCCGGCGGATGATGCCATCGCCTCGGCGTATGATCAGGTGCTGAAATTGATCGCTGCTGCTGCTGCGCTGGAAGCGGAAATTCACAAGGTGCTGCATGGGCTGGGGTTGGATCAACTGGGTTGGGACTTTCCGGTGGAGAAGTTGAGCGGCGGGCAAAAGACGCGCCTGGTGCTGGCAGGTACGTTGTTGCTGCAGCCCGATCTGCTCATGCTGGATGAGCCGACCAACCATCTGGATATCCAGATGCTGCAATGGCTCGAAGACTGGCTGCTGGCTTTCCGCGGCGGGTTGCTGCTGGTATCCCATGACCGCGTCTTTTTGGACCGCGTTTGCACCGCGATCCTGGAGATGGATGCGGCGACTGGAAAGACCCGAATGTATGCCGGGAATTACTCGCAATACTTGGATGAAAAAGCCAGGGAACAGGAGCGCCAGTGGACTGCCTTCCAGGACCAGCAGGAAGAAATCCGGCAATTGAAGGCTGCCGCCGCCCACCTGCGCAATATTGCCAAATTCAGGGTGGGCGGCAAGGCTGACAGCGGTGATAAGTTCGCCAGAGGATTCTTTGCCAACCGCGGGAAAGCCACCGTGGGACGGGCGACCCAGATTGAAGAACGCATCGATAAGATCCTCAGCGAAGAAAAGATCGAAAAGCCGGGTGCGCAGTGGCAAATGAAGCTGGATTTCAACGGCGTGCAGCAGACCGGGCGGGATGTGCTGATACTGGAAGATGCCAGTATCGGTTACCCGGAGCGGCTGCTCATTCGACCCACCCGGGCCGTGTTATCCTATGGGGCGCGCTGCTGCCTGATCGGTCCCAACGGATGCGGCAAGACCAGCCTGATCAAGACCATCCTGGGCGATCTCCCGCCGCTCTCGGGCGGCATCCGCCTCGGCTCCCAGGTGAAACCGGGCTACATGGAACAGGACCAAAAGAGCATCCGCGACGAGGACACTGCATTGAGCTATCTGCAATCCATCGCGCCGATGAACGAGACGGCAGCCCGGACCTTTTTGCATAAATTCCTCTTCAGCGGGGATGATGTGTTTACGCCGGTCTCCCGGCTGTCATTTGGCGAAAGAGCCCGCCTGATGCTTGCCGGTCTGTCTGCCAACGGCAGCAATTTCCTCATTCTGGATGAGCCGTTGAATCACCTGGATATCCCATCGCGCAACCGGTTCGAACAGGCGCTTTCCGGTTTCGAGGGTACCATCCTGACGGTGGTGCACGACCGCTATTTCATCCGGCATTTCGCTACAGAAATCTGGGAAATTGCCGATGACCGCATAAGAATGGAAAAATAACCTTGCCGTCATTTGCCAGTGGCGGCGCTGGTTTTGCAGTATTCCACAGAATACGGCGATTCCCTTCCCGGGGATGATAGAATTAGCATAAGGTGGTTGTACATGCGTAAATCAACATTGGCATTGCTTTTATTACTGGTATGGATCGTTTCAGGCGCCTGTGCGCCGCTGGAACGGATTCAGGCGCGCCGGATGACGGCGACCGCAACCATGTGGACGCCTACTTTTACCCCTACGCCCACGGATACCGCCACGCCCACCTTTACCCCTACGCCGACCTTCACCCTCACACCCACGGAAACTCAAACCCCCACAGTCACGCCGACTCCCACGGTGACCGATACGCCCACCATTACCCCCACAGCCACGTTCGCGTTCCCCGAAGTGGTGGTAAACACACAGGCGCACTGCCGTTACGGACCTTCCAAGGCATATCTGCATGCCGCCGACCTGTATGCCGGTGACCGGGGCACAGTGCGGGGACGCTTCCGTTACAGCAACTGGCTGTACATCAAGTTCGATAAACTGAATTACTTCTGCTGGGTATCCCCTTCGGTGGTGGAAGTTTCCGGCGATGTCACCACCGTCTACTATACCGAACCCAATTTGCAAAGCATCGGCAGCAACCAGTACGGTCCGCCGAAGAACGTCAGCGCCAAACGGGACGGCAACAAGGTGACCATCACCTGGAACCAAATGAAGATGACCAAGGATAAGGACCGCGGTTATTTCATCGAAGCCTGGGTCTGCCAGGATGGGGCTTATCTGTGGTGGACGGTGTCCTTTCCCGATCAATACACCACTTCGTACACCGTGAAGGACGAACCGGGCTGCGGCGAACCTTCGCAGGGTGAAATTCTGACGGTGGAAAAGCACGGTTACTCGGAACCGGCCACCATCCCCTGGCCGTAATATGTCCCGGAAAACCGGATTTCTCTTTTTGATCTGCTGCCTGTTGCTGGTTTCGTTTGCCTGCTCCGCCCCTGCACAACTGGCGGAACTGCTGGCAACGTCCACGAATACGCCCACTGCCACCGCGACGCCAACCAGCACCAGCACTTCGACGGATACACCCACTGTTACGCCAACATCAACCCACACCCCTACGCCCACCTCCACCCCCACCGCAACGCATACATCCACACCCTCCATCACGCCGACCTATGCCGTCATCCGCGGTGTGGTTAATGAGGAACACGTGATGTGCTTTTACGGCCCATCCAAGGCGTATTTGTATAAATATGGACTGTTGGGTGGCAACCGGCTGGAGATCATCGGCTTCTTGCCGGATACGGGTTATATCGAAATCCGCGCCATCGGCGGCAACAATCCATGCTGGATGAACATGAAGTTTATGGATATCCAGGGCGACATTCAAACCGTGCCGACGGTGGACCCGTACACTTTGAAACTGCCCCGATCGCCTTTCTACGGGGCACTCGGGTACGTTGCCGCCCACCGGAAGGGGAATGAAGTTACCATTTCCTGGGATGCGCTTGTGCTGCGGGCGGGGGACGATTCCGAGCAGGAACCCTACCTTGTGGAAACCTGGGTGTGCCAGTCGGGGAAGCTGATTTTTATCCCTCTGGGCGTATACCAGACGCAGGCAACGGTGATCGATGAGCCCGGCTGCGACCAGCCATCCTTCGGCAGGGTGTATGGGGTTGAAAAACACGGTTACACACCCTATTTAAAGATCAACTGGCCGCCTTATGAAGACTGATTTTCAATTGCGCCAACCGGTATTGTAATTTTCTACAGTTTGTGGTAACATAACCTAACAGCGTTTATCGAAGGCGTCCCTTCGGGGCGCTGTTTGTGTTCTAAACGCGCCATTAGGTGGGTATCCACGTTCGTTACAGGGTAAAACAAAATGCCAATAACTTTCCTGACACAAGAAGGCTTTGAAAAGTTACAAGAAGAATTGGAATATCTGCGCTCAGTCCGCCGGCAGGAAATTGCCAACCGGTTGCATGAAGCCATGGAAGGCGGTGAACTCATTGAGAACGCCGAATACGAAGATGCCAAGAACGAGCAGGCTTTCGTGGAAGGGCGCATCAAGGAACTGGAAATTTTACTGGCGACTGCGCGGGTGATCACGGATGAAGAAAAGCACGATTCTGTGCAGGTGGGCAGCAAGACAAAAGTGGTGGAAGCAGGCGGCGCGCCGGAAAATTATGTGATCGTTGGCGCAGCGGAAGCTGACCCGCGCAACGGTAAGATATCCAATGAATCGCCGCTGGGCAAGGCGTTGATCGGTCACCGCGCCGGTGAAACGGTGAAGGTGGAAGCCCCCGGCGGATCATTCGATATCCAAATTGTCAGCGTGGAATAACCCCTTCTCAATCAGATAAATAAAGGACCCGGCTCATCAGCCGGGTCCTGTTGTTTGCCTGTATCAGATTTTAATCACCGGCAAGCCATTTCTGTTCCAATTCCTGGATCAAGCCCTTCGCCTGGACTTTCGCCAGACCGTCGTTGATCTTGTTCAGCAGATCGGTGTTGGTTTTGCATACCGCGATGCCGTAGCTCTCGTCGGTGAAGACATCGCCAACGGTCACAATATCATTGGAATTGACCTGTACGAAGGCCAGCGAGGTGGGGTAGTCGGCGACAACCGCATCCACTTGTTTGTTCACCAGGTCCTGGAATGCCAGGTCGACAGTATCATACGCCTTCACTTCGGCATTTGCAATTTTTTCGGCTTCGATGGCGCCGGTGGTGCCCAATTGCACACCGATTTTCTTGCCCACCAGGTCGTCGGGACCCTGAATATCGGTGGTTGCTTTGTTGATGGTGACGATCTGCCCCGCGTTGATGTATGAATTGCTGAAGGACATCTGTTTGGCGCGGTCTTCGGTAATGGTGATGGCGGAGATGGCGGCATCGTACTGGCATTGGGCTATACCCGTCAGCAGCGGGTCAAAACCCACGTTGACCAATTCGATTTGCAGCCCGGCTTCTTCTGCGACCGCGTTGATCAAATCAATATCAAAACCGACCAATCCCTTGGTTGTTTCGTCGACTGTTTCGAACGGAGGGTAAGTGGCGTCTGTTGCAACACGCACAACGCTGGGGGTATTGGTGGGTTGGCTGCCTGCAAAACCCGAGCAACCGGTCAGAATAATGGTACTAAGGACCAGGACAATAACGACTTTGTTAAGGATGCTTGTTTTCATTCTTCTCTCCAGAAAATTAGAATTTTTTATGATTGTTTGTTCAGTGATCGGTTAAAAAATGTTTCATTCCTTCCAAATGCATAGGCGCCTCCTCCGTGATGTTTACTCCAATGCTTGAAAATAAAAAATCTTCCTTGAAATTCTCAAGGAAGACCTTTTTGCTCTGGAATATCTTTCTGATTCTCTACATAAGCAAAACAGACCTGCCCTTGAGGGCTTGGCTGCCGGGACGCTTATGATGACGAGGGGTCAGATTGATGTTTAACATATTGTGCTTGATTTTAAGGGTTATTGTCTCAATGTCAAGCGCAATGTCCCGCAATATTGGACAAATCGACAAATTGGTTGGGCCAATTTCCGTTATAATGACTTCTGCCCGGGTTCCGCCAGGGTTTTCCCGGAAAGATGGAAATCTGCGGCTGTATGACAGGCAATCATTGCGATATTGATGTTTACCAGGTGAGTAGATGGAACCACAAAAACAACCCCCCGTACCGGTGCTTTCGACCATTCTTATGGCGATCTTCCTGAGCGTGCTTTGCGTGATCTCGCTGGTGATCTATCTGGCTTTGAGCTGGCAAAACCCGATCTGGACGGGCAACGTCAAATTGATACTGAGCATCGCCGCCGTGGTGATGCTGGGGGTGTTGGCCGGATTGATGGTGTTGTATCGTAAAATAACCCGTTAGTTCTCTTCCGTTTCGCTGCGGGTGATCATGAAATGATCGAAATCCCGTGCAACCCTGACGTTGGGGAAAACGGCTTCCGCTTCTGTAAACACATCCTTCTCCCGGTAGCGCCGGGAGATGTGTGTTAAGAACAATTGTTTTACACCGGCTGAGCGCGCCAACTCAGCCGCCTGGCGGGCGGTGAGATGGGCAAATTGCTTTGCCATGTCGACCTCTTCATCCAGATAGGTCGCCTCGATGACCAGGGCATCAGCCCCCTTGACGTATTCGACCAGGCTGCCGGTGTTGCCCACATCTCCCACATGCACCAGATGTGTTCCGGGTCTGAACTCGCCCAGCACGTCGGCTGGCTGGATGATCCTTCCATCGGCAAGGTGAACTTCCCTGCCGTTGACCAGCTCCCGCCGCAATGGACCGGCAGGCACACCCAGCGCCTCGGCTTTTTCGGCGAGGAACGGCTGCCTGCCTTTCTCATCGAAGCGGAAACCGAAACAGTCCGTGCCACGGTGCTGAACCGGAAAGGCGCTTACCGAGAAATCATCATCCTCAAAGATGACGCCCGGGTTGATTTCGTTCAGGCGGATTTGCATGCCGGGTTGGGCATTGCGCAGGACGACGGAATAGAGCAGATCGTGGATCCGTTCCAGCGCCGCTTTGCCGCCGTAAATATCCAGTTGTTCGATCGCTTCCCAACGGGTATAGGTGGAGACCAGTCCGGCAAGCCCCAGGATATGATCGAGGTGGCTGTGGGTGATCAAAATTTTATCCAGGTGCTTGAAACCCAGCCCGGATTGGAGTATCTGCCGTTGGGTGCCTTCTCCGCAGTCGATCAGGAAACGGTGTTCGTTGTGCTTAACGATCTGGGCAGAAAGCCCCCTGTGAATGGAGGGGGCTGAAGCGGATGTGCCGAGAAAAACAATTTCAAACAATGTTGCCTTCTTCCTTGGTTGCGATAGTGTTATTGTACCTTAAGCTGAAAGTATGGAACAAATTAGCAGAATGTCCTGTCTAGGGCAGAATGTCCTGTCAAGGGCAGAATGTCCGATGTATAAAATATTGAAGTTGGTATAATTATGGCGATGAAAATCAAGATTTCGGCTTTTGATGCGGTAAAGCTCTGGCGTACCGGCTGGTTGATGGGTTGCCTGGCGGGTTTGGTTTTTTCCCTGGCAGCCTGGGGGATGGATGCCGTTATATTGATACAGGCGCGGGCAATCTTTCCCTGGTTCAAATTGCTTGCCGGCACCTTCATAGCGGTCGGGCTGGGTGGGCTGTGCGGCTACATCGGCGCCCGGGTAAATACAGGGTTCGCCACTTTTCTGAGCTGGCTGGTTTGGGGGGTGGGCATGGCATATCTGGCGGCGTATTTTCCCTTCCAGATCTCGGAGCGGGTTTTCACCCGGCTCAATCCGCTGTTGGAGGGTGAAATATCTTATCCGGTGCCGGCATTGCACGAGACTCGCCTGATCCTGGGCATCATCATCGCGGTTGTAATTTGCGCGATAGCCAGCTTTCTGTTCTTTTTAGCGCTCGAGCAAATGTACAGCGGCATGTATATCGGCTCTGCCATTGCCAGCATGGTGGTTTGGCTGGCATTGTTTGCCGCAATCGGCTTCTCGGTGGATGATTTCTATAATCGTCCCATCCGCCTCCCGCTGGCAGTCGTGGCTGATGCGATCGAAGTGGCAAAAGAAAATACGGATGCATTTCAGCGCCCGCGTGAAGCCAGCCAGTTGGGCATTTCGGGCTTGCGTGACCAGCAAGGCATGCTGGAGCGCCCATTCCACCTTGCGATGAAATCGTATCAGGATATCAACGACAGCGTTCAGGTGCTGGTGGATTTCGACGGTTTTTGGTTTACCTGTACTGCCACTGAAAATCAATTGATCAATTGCAAATAAAAAAAGAGGGCAACGCCCTCTTTTTTTGAACAGATCGGGTTTTAATAATTTTGGTTTTTGATGGTAAGGATCATGGAGGCGGGGGTGGTCATCCCCTCCACCCGTAAATCGAACGCGGTGCGGTCCTTATATTTTTTCGCGATGGTATAGGTGAGCACCACCGACTTGGTGGAACTGCTGGCGACAAACGAATCGACCGCATAACCCGCCGGAGCGCCGCTGCCCTGCGGTCCCAGGTAAACCTTGTATTTCTTGCCTTTGATCAGGTTGTAGACCTTGATGGTGACGGAAGTGTTCTTCTCAACATCGACCACCTTGAAATACATGGCGGTTTCAGGTACCGGCGAGACCGCATAATTCGTGACATTGTCGAACGAAGCGTAAGCTTCCTTCGACGACTTGACGCTTTCCATATAAACGGTCAGGCATTTTACATTCTTGTACTTTCCGGGGATGCTGTACTTCCGGGTGAATGTGCCTGAAGAGCCGTCGGTTTTCAAATTCTCCAGGTAAGCGGATGTGGCGCTGTTGCACTTGCCGATCCTTACCTCAAAGTTTTCCTTTTTGGGCAGGTTGGTTGCCACCACGGTTACAAAGTTGTTCGCCTTGACCGAGGTCACCGTGAGACCAATCCCCCCGGTACTGCTGGAGCTGCCGGATGTGGAAGAACTGCCTGACGAGGAGCCATAGGGAATGCAAAGCTTCTGCCCCGCGTAAATGGTGTACGGATACCCGATCCCGTTGGCGGAGGCAATATCCGGCCAATAGGCGCCATACCACACGCTAATCTTATACAGGGTGTCTCCGTATTGCACCGTGTGGTAATCTTTACACGATCCGCTGGCGGCGACATCCTCAACGGTGATAAAAGCTGCATTGACCAGGAACACGGCAATGATGGCAACTCGCCATAGATGTTGGATCAGTTTGTGTTTATTCATACAACCTCACTTCCCCCGATGATCGGTTTGAAATTCAGCGACAGGGAGCCGGCAAGACAAACCAAGCCCAAACTGCATGCTTGAGTAAACCTATTCTAGCATGCAGCAAGATGAAGTCAATCGCATAGCTATCAAAGTGAAAGCTTAATGGGTCTGTTTTCTGCGCAATATTGCAAACTCGTAAGGCGTCAGGGGCACCTCCCGGCCGCTGATTACCGCGCCGGTTTGGAGGTTGACCAGCCGGGTGCCTTTTCGCAATCCCAGATCCACGAGCGGAATATTCTGCGGTGCTTCGGAAAAATTGGCAAGCAAAAACAGGCTATCCGTTTGGGCGCGGCGGGCGTAAACCAGCACGTGCTCATTTGGAATATCCAGCACGCGGGTGTTCAGGTCTGCGAAAACCGGATTGTCTTTTCGAACGCGGATCAATGCCAGCAAACCATCGAAGATTTGCTGCTCAACGGAGCCCGGCTGCGTGCGCCTGACTGCCTTCCTGTCATCGAACGGAGGGCGGTGAACCCAGCGGCTGTCATCCGCTTTGCCGCGGTCCTTTCGGTAGCTGTAATCATTGAGCTGCCCCAGTTCGTCTCCCAGGTAGAGCAGCGGAATTCCGCCCATGGTCAGGATGATGCCGTGGATCAGCAGAATGCGTTTGATCGCCAGCCCGACTTCGTTTTGCGTTTCTTCGGCGAGCGCTTTCTCCAACCCCGCCAGGGAGGCGCAGGTGCCTGAAATGCGGCAGTCGCCGGTCTTGGGATTCTCCTGAAACGGCAAGCCCCTGGCAAAACTGCCCGAGAACCTTCCGCGGTAGAACTCATTGAGGAACTGGCGGTGGTCGTAGCCGTTGATCCACAGCTCGCCGGCATCGTCATCCGAAAATGTCCAGCCGATATCATCATGGCAACGGACGTAATTGACCCACGAGCAGCCATCCGGGATGGCAAGGCGTTTTTGCATGGAATATTTCAGCAATTTCACCTGCCGCGTTGCCAGGCTTTCCCATAACAACGCCATGAGCAGCGGGTTATAAGAGATCTGGCACTCGGCGGGCGAAATGTATTTGATCACGTCATCTGGGTGGACGATGGCTTCCGACTTGAAGATCATCCCCGGAGCAGCAATGCGCGCCACCAGATTGAATGCCCGAATGAGCAGATGCGCTTCGGGCAGGTTCTCGCAGCCGGTGCCCATGCGCTTCCAAATAAACGCCACGGCATCCAGCCGTAGCGCATCCACGCCCATATTCGCCAGCGCCAGCATTTCCCGTGCCATGCTGACGAATACCGCCGGGTTCTGATAGTTCAAGTCCCACTGGTATGAGTGGAAGGTGGTCCATACCCACTTGCGCATATCCTTGAAGAAGGTGAAAGCACCGGGGTGCTCATCGGGGAATATTTCGCGCAAATGCTTTTCATACTGATCGGGGAAGGTGCGGTCGGGATAGATCCAGTAATACTTTTCATAGACCGGGTCACCTTTTTTGGCTTTCAGCGCCCATTCATGTTCATCCGAAGTATGATTGAACACAAAATCCAGCACCAGGTTGATCCCGTTGTGCTGTAATTCGGTTGCCAGAGCCATCAACTGGCTGGTGGTGCCCAGATCGGGGCGCACCTTGCGGTAACTGCTGATGGCATATCCCCCGTCGTTTTCGCCTCGGGGACATTCAAACAGCGGCATCAAATGCAGGTAGTTGATACCCAGCTCTTTCAGGTAGGGGATTTTCTTTTGCAGTCCGCTCAGATCACCGGCGAACAGATCCACGTAACATACCGCCCCCATCATCTTTTCGGATTGGAACCAGTCCGGGTTGGCTTCCCGTTCCCGATCCAGGCTCTGTAATTCCGGCGGACGATTCAGCCAGCTCTCTGCCAGGGCATCGAGCAGCTCTTCCAGATGGTAAATGGTATCGTATACCGCGCCGTAAACCGGGTACAGGGTGGCGAAGAGCTGGGGGAAGTAGCGTTCCAGACGTTGTTGGAACACCTGCCAGGCGCCGGGATTTTGCTCGATGACGGCTTCATATTTCCCGCGCACGCGGGGCAGGAGTCTTTGGAGTGTAAATTCTGCTTCGAATTGAAGATCCATAGAACGTATTGTCGGGAAATATCTTCCCGGTCTAAACCTTGCCGATCTTGATCCAGCGATACCCGTATCCTTCCAGGACAAGCGCAGGCTGTGCGGAGGGTGTCTCTTTGCTTTCCGTGCTGGAAAGCAGCACCTCCAGGATGGGAGCGTCTCCGATGATCCCTTTCCAGGGTAGGGTTTGCTGTTCGGGTGAGAAATTGACGGCGCAGAGAATTTTCTCGCCGGCGCTTTCGCGAATCCATGCCATCACCGCCCTGTTGTCGGGAGCGCACATGCGGAAGGCGCCCTCTCCAAAGACCGGATGCTGTTTACGCAAGGCGATGGTCCTTTTCAGCCAGTAATACAGCGAAGCGGGATCCGCTTTTGCCTGCACCACGTTGACCCCGGCGTAGCCATACACCGCATCGCTGATCACCGGCACCTGGATTTTTTCCGCCGGAGCGGTGGAAAAACCGGCGTTGGGGCTGTCATTCCATTGCATGGGGGTGCGTACGCCGTCGCGGTCTTCGAGATCGATGTTGTCGCCCATGCCGATCTCGTCTCCATAATAAAGCACGGGCGAGCCGATAAAGGCGAGCAGAATGGCATGCAGCAGGCGGATCTTCCGCTGGTCGTTCTCCAGCAGCGGCGCCAGCCGGCGGCGGATGCCCATGTTCAGGCGCATGCGCGGTTGGGGAGCGTAATAATCCCACATGAACTGGCGTTCCTGCGGGGTGACCATTTCGAGGGTCAGCTCATCATGGCAGCGCAGGAAGATGCCCCACTGGCAGTTCGGCGGCAGGTCGGGCGTGCGCGCGAGGATCTCTTCGATGGGTGTGCGGTCGGCTTTTGCCAATGCCATGTAGAGTCTGGGCATCAGCGGAAAGTGGAAGTTCATGTGGAATTCGTCGCCATCCCCGAAGTACTCACGGGTATCCTCCGGCCATTGATTGGCTTCCGCCAACAGCATGATGCCGGGCGAATATGCCTCCACAAAGGCGCGCAGGCGCTTGTAATACGCATGCGATTCGGGCAGGTTTTCGCAACTGGTTCCTTCCCGTTCGAACAGGTAGGGTGGTGCATCCACGCGGATGGCATCCGCACCCTGATCGATCCAGAATTGCACCACCCGCATCATTGCCTTCTGCACTTCGGGGTTGTCGTAGTTCAAATCCGGTTGGTGATGGAAGAAACGATGCCAGTAGTATTCTTTTCGCAGCGGATCATAGGTCCAGTTGGATTTTTCATAATCCACGAAGATGATCCTGGCATCCTTATATTTTTCGTCGGTCTTGCTCCAGACGTAGTAATCCTTGTATTTCTCGTGTTCGGGGTGGCTGGGATCGCGGGAAGCCTGGAACCACGGATGCTGATCCGAGGTGTGGTTGGGGATCAACTCCACCATCAGCTTGAGCTCCCTTTGATGGGCTGCCTTCATCAGTGTGCGGAAGTCATCCAGCGTGCCAAAATCCGGGTTGACATCCAACATGTTGCTGACGTCATATCCGCCATCCCGCATCGGCGATTGGGTGATGGGCAGCAGCCAGATCAAATCCACGCCCAGGTCTTTGAGGTAATCAAGGCGGGCTGTTACGCCCGCCAGATCTCCAATTCCATCGCCGTTTGCGTCGTAAAAGCTTCGGGTGTTCAATTCATAGATGATCGCCCGTTTATACCAGGTGTTGCTTTGTGGCATAGCTCCTCTATATTTATCCCTTGACCGATCCGGCAAGCATACCACGGACGAAGTAACGTTGTAAGAGCAGGAACACCAGCAGCGGAAGCACCATGCTCACAAAAGCCGCAGAGGTCATTAAGTGCCAGTCTTGACCTTTTTCTCCGACGATGGATGCCAGTGCGTAAGTGACCACGCGGTTCTTCTCGCCCAAAAAGATGAGCGCCACCAGGTAGTCGTTCCACAGCCAGAGGAACTGGAAGATGGCAAAGGATGCAAGCGCGGGTACGGAAAGCGGCAGGATCATCTGGGTGAAGATGGTGAAGTTCGATGCCCCATCGATGAAGGCGGCTTCCAGTAATTCACGGGAGAGGGAACTGATATAGTTGAACAGCAGGTAGGTCGCCAGCGGCAGACCGAAACCGGTATGCGCCAGCCAGATACCCAGGAATGTTCCGTTCAGACCCAGCTTCACGTAATCTTGCAGAATCGGGACGAGCGCGATTTGCAGCGGTACCACCAGCAAGGCAACGATGATGGTGAATAGAATATTGCGCCCGGGAAAATCCAACCAGGCAAAACCGAACGCAGCAAAAGCGGCGATCAGGATGGGGATGATGGTGCCGGGAATTGCTACCGCCAGTGAATTCAGGAAGGCGCTACCCAGGTTGTTCCCCTGGCGGGTGATGGTATTGCCGGCGCCATCCTTGAAGGTGATGGTCTTGCCGGTGATCACGTCTTTATAGTTTTGCAGCGTCAGGTTGGTGGAGAAGCCGACCCACTGCCGTTCACTGACGGTCAACGTGCGGGTTCTTTTGTTACCGTACCAGGTCACCGTACGGCCGTCGGGCAGTTTGATGCCCTGACGCCATTCTTCGAATGTGGCTGTCACCCCTTCCACGGTAATGGGACCATCGACGTCCACCGAAGCATCGAGCTTGATGGTGCCGACGTCAATATCCGCCTTGTGCGGGAAAACGGTCCACCATCCGGAGCGAAAGATGTCGCTCGACTGGCGGAAAGAGGTAATGAGCACACCGAAAATAGGCACCAGCCATACCAGGCAGATCAAGATCAGAATGCCGTTTGTGAGAATTTGTGAAGACCGGCGTTGGGATTTATAACTCTTTGCCATATTAGAATCCCTTCCTTCCTCGGTTGAACTCACGCAGGTTGTTGATAATGATGGGCAATACGGCAATCAACAATACAATCGCGATCGCTGCTGCGCGTCCGCTATGGTTATAAGTGAAGCTTTGCAGGTAAAACTCGTTGGCAATCACGTTGGTGCCGTTATTGCCGCCGGTCATCACGCGCACCACATCGAATGTTTTCAGGCTGAAGATCACGATTGTGGTGACCACCGTGATCAGCGTTCCTTTGATGTAGGGGACGGTCACATTAAAGAAAGCCTTGATCTCGGTTGCCCCGTCGATTCTGGCTGCTTCCAGCAGTTCGGCAGGCACGCCTTTGATGGCGGAAGATAAAACCACCATCGCGTACCCGGTTTGCAGCCAGACCATAATGATGATAAGGAAAAGATTATTCCACGGCGGAAGGCTCAACCAGGGCTGAGAAGTGCCTCCGAGCGCCAGAACAATCGCATTTAGCAATCCAATTTCCTGAATGCCGACGCCTTCCCCCTTATAGGTGTAAATGAACTTCCAGATCACACCGGCGCCGACGAATGAGATCGCCATGGGTGTGAAAATGATGGATTTATATACCACTTCCCACTTGGTACGATCTGCCAGGACGGCAATCAACAAGCCGACCCCCACGCTGAACGAAGTTCCCAGGATCAACCAGAGCAGGTTGTTGCGGAAAGTCTCGAGCATGCGGACGTCGGTAAAAGCAAAGATGTAATTGTTAAGTCCCACCCAATTCTTGCCGAGGGCGTCTTTAAAACTGGCAATCAGTGTACGTAGCACCGGAACCGCCAGGAACCATCCCATGATCACAACGGCCGGACCTACGAAAACAAAAGGCTGTAATAGTTTTGCCCATTTTACGGGCAGTTTGTTGACCAGCCAGTTGGCAACAACGTACAAAAGAGCGACTCCGCCCACTCCCCAGATGATGGCGACCACCACCAGAACAATTTGCGGAGCCTGCGACTTGCTTAAAAACATATATCCCTGCCATAACACGATAAATGTCAGCACAGGGACAAACAGAGAGATCAGTATCTGACCAATTGCGGTACTGAACCATCCTAAAAAGCCGGTTTTGCCCGATTGGGTGTCCTGGGTTTGCATCATAAACACCTCCTTTAGTATGGGAAGAGCAAGATGGTGTACACCATCCTGCTCTTCACTATTCTTATATTGGGGTCGGGATGGTCGCGACCCCTTTCAAAAATTACTGGGTTGGCCAGGAGGCATCGATCTGATCAAGAGCGGTCTTGCGATCGATGGAGCCGCTGACGTAATCGGTCATGTATTTCCAGAAGGTACCAGCACCAACAGCACCGGGCATGAGGTCGGAACCATCGAAGCGGAAGGTCGTGGCATTGCGGATGGTCTCAGCAACACCGCGGGTTACCGGATCTTTGTACCAATCCAGGTCGGCATCGTTGTGTGTCAGGATTGCTCCACCCTGTTCCACCCAAACCTTGAGGGATTCACCAGTGGAGAAGTACTGAATGACGGCGCGTACTTCGGGGCGGTCATTGTACACGGCATAGATATCACCAGCGCCGAGCACGGGTTTGCCATATTCTTCCTTGATGGGGGGCAGATAGAAGAAGTCATAATCCACACCGGCAACTGCTTCCTTGGGGAAGAAGGAGGTAACAAAGTTACCCTGGCGGTTGAACCAGCACTTGGGCGGATTGTCGAACATGGGCAGGGGTGCATCACCGAACGAAATGGTCGGGATGGCAGCGCGTCCGCCATAAACGTAGGCGTCGTTGAACCAAATGGCGTCAATGTAGTCGAGGGCTTCGTTGACTTCGGGTGAATCAAATTTCAATTCGCCCTTTACCCATTTGTCGTAGTTCTCGGGCGTGGTAACGCGGAGCAGTACATCTTCGATCCAGTCGGTCATGGTCCAACCGGTGGCTGCGCCGGATTCAATACCGATGCACCACGGGGTATCGCCATCAGCTGCGATCTGTGCGGTGAGAGCCATCATTTCATCCCAGGTGGTGGGGACGGTGTAACCGGCCTCATCAAAGGCTTTCTTGGGATAGAACACGAAGGACTTGCCATTGGCGCGAGCCCAAACACCGGCTGCGATGGGGCCGTTGGGACCATCCATGGTAGCCAGATTACGCCACGCCTGCGAGTAGTTCTGTTCCAACCAGGCGGGGTTGATCAGGGTGTTCATATCAATGGCGTAGCCCTTGGCAACGGAAATTGCCAGCAGACCGGGCTGAGGGAAGTCGACGATGTCGGGGCGGTCGCCGCCATCCAGACGAATATTGATGGTGGCTTCGAATTCCTTGGAGCCTTCATATTGAATGTCGATACCGGTTTTCTCTTCGAAGCTCTTGATGGATTCTTCGAAAATCACGGCATCAGCATCGGTGAAGGGACCGCTCATGGTAACAACCGTACCCTTGTACATGCCAGCATAGGCATTTGCCAGTTCCTGTCCCTGGGGCAGGGCTTCGGGCATGGCGGGTTCTGCAGGCGCGGCAGGTGCCTCTGTGGCAACCGGTGCCTCCGTCGCAACGGGTTCAGCAGGTGCGGCGGGCTCGGCAGTAGCTGCAGGGGCGCAGGCGACCAATACCATGGCTGCCAGCAGAACAATTGCAGTTAACTTCCACAACGATTTCATATCATCCTCCAAATTTGGTTTATGCCGATAGTTACATCATACAACTTTCTGACAAAAAAACTATTCCTTAATCACCTCCTCCCTTTTTCGGGCTAAATATCAAGCTGTCTCCCTTTCGATGATCTTCAGCGGGAGCTGTATATGTTGTATGGATTGTGACGGATCCATCAAGCGGGAGATTAATAAGTTGGCGGCAATTTTCCCCGATTCATCCAGCGGTTGGTGTACCGTTGTCAGTCCGAAGTATTCTGCCATATCGATGTTGTCAAATCCGATGATTGCTAGGTCTTCGGGGACTTTTAACCCCATGACACGGGCTTCGCGAATCAATGCGATGGCTTGCAGGTCGGTTGCAGCAAAAATTGCCAGGGGGTTGCTATCCTGCGCGATCCAGTTGCGCAGCATCTGACCGGGGTCATAAACGTACTCATAGGTATGATCCTCATGAACTTGCAAGCCGGCTTCCTTAACTGCTTTCTGGAATCCCTGCATGCGCTTGACAATGGGGTCGACGCCGAATTCGGGATGTTCCTTTCCGCCGATGAAAGCCAGCCGCCTGTGCCCCTTGTTGATCAGGTAATTGGCTGCCATGTAACCGCCGGTCGCATCGTCAATTTCCAGCGTGGAAAAATTCTGCTCAAAGAATTCGATCAAGACTGCTTCCATTCGATTTTCAATGAGCCGGTGAGATACGCTTTCATCAAATACCTGCGAGACGATGATCAAGCCATCCAGGGTCTTTCGGATGGGCAGTGTCTCGAGATAACTCTTTTCACGGGAGCGTGAATCGACCGGGTAAATGACCATTTCATAGTCATTTTTATTCAATACGGCGGCGATCCCACGCAATCTTTGCACGAAGGATGGAACGGTGAAGAAGGGGATAATGACGCCGATCCGGCGTGTTTCCATCAATGCCCGTGCACGGGATTCCGCTTTGGGAATGTATCCCAGCGCATCGATCGCTTGCATTACTGCGGCGCGGGTGGTTGCGTTTACTTTGAGGGGGTAATTTAATACGCGGGATACCGTGGCAATACTTACGCCAGCTGCTTTTGCTACATCATAAATGGTGGGGTTAGGACTTGACATTAGGTATCAAATTCTGTAACTTCTTTTATGAAAGCACTTTCATTATAGGAAAAGCTGAGAGCAGAGTCAAGTACTAATTCCTTAAAAAACCATCGATTCATGTAAATTCGCACGAAAGAGGCGGATTTAAAGAAAATACCCCTCGCGGGAAGGGGTATCAATCCTGTAGAGAACGGATGGGAGCTATATCCAGTGGAGGATGCCGGCGAACACGATCAGCATCAACGCGTTGACCGCGAACAATCCGCCGATAAATCTTTTTTGTATGGCAGGTTTCCAGTCGTAGCAGTAGAAAGCCGCCAGAAAGAAGGGGATGTATACCGTGATGGTGACCGGGATGGCGCCCCACCAGGGATATACCCACACAAAAGCGGGTGTCTGCGCCAGAAAGATCTCGAGAAAACCGGCGAATGCCGCATTGCCCAATGCGAAAAGCAGGCGGTTGTTGACCCCCAGAATCTTTGCCTTCGGGTCGGCGGGCAGAAGTTTGCTCATCACCAATCCTGCGATGGAAAACATCAGGCTGAGTTCCACTCCCACACCCACCAGCAGCAGCCAGGCGGTTCCGGTGGGTACGGTCCACAACGCATGCCCGGAAAAATGCTGAATGAGTGCGTTCAGGATCTCATAGAACCAGTGCACCATGTAAAGCGCCAGACCGGCTGCCACACCTTTCCAATTTTTGGCGGCGATTTCATTGAAATAGACATACAAAACCAGCGCAAACAATGGCAGCACATACCACTGGAACGTATCGCCGTTGCGTAAAATGGATAATGCCTGTGCGGTTGCCTCGGGATGGTTCATCGAAATTCCTCGCTTTGTTCAGAATGGATATGCGGCAATGGAGACCGCCCCTGCCTCCAGATACGATTATGGCATGGATTTTATTTTCTGTATGTGAATTTCTGGATGCGGATATTGGAACACGGCGGAGATTGACCAGCCGATCATCCGAGGAAATATTGAAGCAGTAATAACGCCGCCATCCCAACCAGGATGGTGATCAGCGCGTTGCGGGTTCGCCAGGCGACCAGAGCCGCCAGGATGCCTGCCAGCAGGCGGGTGTTCGAAATACTGATGTATAACTGGCTGTCCTTGAAGAGGATCTCCTGTACCGCAATGACGGACAACACGGACGGCGGAACGTAACGCAGCGCCCCTTGCAGCCAGCCGGGGATCTTGCGCTGCCCGAAAATGGCGATAAACGACAGGCGGGTCAGAAAGGTGATCAGCGCGCAGACGAGAATGACTATCCAGATCGTCATGCTTTTTTCTCCAGCAGAATGCCCACCAAGATGCCGATGAACGCCGCGGCCAGGATGCTTAATTTATAAGGAAGCGAAAAAAAGATCACTGCCATGATCCCGGCTGTGAGTGCGGCGCCAATACTCGCCCGGTCTTTCAGCAGCGGAACCGCCATGGCTATGAATGTTAAAGGAAGGGCAAAATCGAGGGGAAGCGACGGGGGAATGACCTCTCCCAGGGATACCCCCACGAATGTACTGATCTGCCAGAAGACCCACATCCCCAGACCGGCACCCAAAAAGTACCAGGCTTTGTGGGGGGCGTCCTCTTCCTGTTCGAAATTGGATATCGCCACCACGAAGGCTTCATCCGTCAGCAGAAAAGCGATGAGCGCTTTCCATCCGGCGGAGAGGCGCTGCACGTGGGACGCGATGGTGGCACTGTAAAGTGCATGCCGTAAATTGACCACCGCGATCGCCAGGATCATCACAATCGCCGGAACGCTGGCAGCCGCCATCTGTGCGATCATGAACTGCGCTGATCCGGCAAACAGAATGGCGGACATGCTCTGGGCTGCGGCGGCGGAGATGGCGCCTTTGATTGCCAGCGCGCCGTAGATGATGCCCAGCGGGAACGCCCCGATAATCAGCGGAATGACAGCCTTGAATCCCGCCAGGAATCTGGATCTTTTCGAATAAGCAGGGGTGGGGATGGCTGTATCAGTCATGGGTAATGGGCTGGATTATATCAAACCCGCATCGAATCCGGGTGGATTGTCCTGAATAATGAAAACGCCATGCAAAAGCATGGCGCTGGTTGTTTTGAGGTCGGTCAGCCCATCAGGGATTTTGCCAGTGTAACTGCCCGGCTGGCATCTTCGGAATAGCCGTCTGCACCGATCTTTTCGGCATAGCTGGCATTCACCGGCGCGCCGCCGATCATAATTTTGACCTTCTGGCGCACACCGGATTGGTTGAGCACTTCGATGGTGTCTTTCATGCGCGGCATGGTGGTCGTCAGCAGCGCTGACATGGCGATGATGTCGGGTTGTTTTTCACGGACGGCTTCCACAAACTTGTCGGGGGAAACATCTGCGCCCAGGTCGATCACTTCGAAGCCGGCGCCTTCCAGCATAATCGCCACCAGGTTCTTGCCTATGTCATGCAGATCGCCCTGCACGGTTCCGATGATGATCCGGCCTTTTGCCTGCACGTTGGATTTCATCAGCAGCGGCTGCAGGATCGCCAGCCCGGCTTTCATTGCCTTGGCGGAAATGAGCATTTCGGGGATGTAATATTCCCCTTCCTCGAACAGGCGCCCCACCTCGTTCATCGCCGGGATCAGACAATCGTTGAGGATGTTTCCCGCATCCATTCCGGCGTCCACCGCCGCCTGGACGTTCTCTTTCACGCTTGGGGCATCACCCTCCAATACCGCCTGGTGAATTGTAGCCAGTAATTTTTCCATGTTTCCTCCTCAATGACTTCCTGTTGTCCACAGCTGATTAAGACAACGTTATCATATTGATATTGTAACACGCTGCGGGCAATCTGAAAATGACCTGATCCTGCGTTTGCGTCCCGTGAAAGGGGATGGATTTGGATATATACTTAAATTCTTCATATCGTTGTATGGGGATTCGTTCTATATCCAAAGCTGGTGGGTGCGGATATACAACCTGGCTATTTTCTTTACGTATTATATTAATGAAGTAAACGATTCAATCACAGGATGGGTTTAAATGAACAAAGGAAGAGTATCGACTGCGATATTGTTAATTGGTGTGGGAATATGGTACCTGGCAATCGCCGTTTCTCCGCTGGTAAAAGCCATTGCCTACGGACCAACCACCTGGCCATTGCAGATCATCGGCCTGGGGATTCTGTTTTATCTGGCGGGAATTTTCGCGCTCAAGCCGGCGATGTTCATCCCCGGCACCATCATCGCAGGGATTGGCGGGCTGCTATATTACCAGAATCTCACCGGCGATTGGGATAGCTGGGCTTACGCTTGGGCACTGATCCCCGGCTTCGTGGGCGTGGGGCTGATCTTGTTTGGTGTTTTCAAGCGGAAAACGGGTGCAATGATCGGCGGACTGTGGAACATCTGTACCAGCCTGGTGCTGTTCAGCATTTTTGGTTCGGTTTTTGGCAAAATTGCCTATGTGGATAAGATCTGGCCGGTGGCGCTGGTGATCCTTGGCTTGTTCCTGTTGGCAGGTGCATTCCGTCGTAAATGAGCGGAATGCCCGTTGAACAAGGGGACATGCCTTTCGTGGCGGGCATGTCCCTTTTTTGATTCCACCGGGCTATTCGAACCGGGAAATAAAAAGCAACTCTCAGGGATACATTAACAGCAGATCGTCGTATACCATGTTCGAGGTCCTACCATAAGGCACGTAGGAGGACAGACCTATATATCCATCGCTGATCTGTGATGGAAGCGGCTCCTCGCGAATGATACTGCCGTTCGCATACAGGGCGGCGATTCCATCGGTGAACAAAATCGCAATGTGATTCGGTCCGTTTTTTACAATCTGATCTGAATATCTCCAGCCGCTTACCTCCACCCAATAACCGTTTTGCTGATCATATTTCAGAATGTTATAATTCTGGTTCATCGGGTCGAGCAGGTAAAAGTACTTTTGATCATCATCGCCAAAGGAAAGACCGGATGCACTGTAGTAATCGCTCTTGGGGATGTTCAGCAAGGCGCTCACAAAGAATTGTTGTGTGTTAAAGCGGGTGGCGGTCTGATACTCGATATCGCCGTAATAACCGCCGGTATATCCCGGCGGAGCGGCAGCCACCTCGACATTTAATTCCAGCACACCGTTCTTTACATCGGAGCGCGCATTGTACACCTCGCTGCGCTCCGATCTGGTGGTCCAGGCTTTTCGAAAGCCGAAATACTCACATTCCGAGTTGGCAAATTGCGGTGTTTCTTCCCGGATCAATTGATCGCAGGATTCCTCTTTTACGATGGGCGTCAGCGTGGTAAGCGCTTTGGCAATTTGCGTCATCGCCATGGTTTTCGTTATATCGGGCGTGTTGGTGATCACAATCACTTCAGGCGTCTGGGTGATGTAGATGATTTTTACCGTGGGCGTCGGCTTGGCAATGGATGGCAAACTGCAACTGCCAAGGGTCAGCAAGGCTAAAACGGCAATACCGGTCGCTGCCAGCCAACGCAACCGGGATATTCCTGTGTTGAGTCTTTGGGATGATCTGCTTTTGGGGTTGGTTGTTTGTTCGGTGGATAGTCTGGCTGCGCTCTGCTTCGGCTTCATGTTGTTCGTCTCCCCCTGGGTATAGTTTTGAGCATGCCCATCTATCTCTATTACAGCATAGCTTGTGCCGCAGGGCAACCGAAACCGGATGTGAGATTTTTTGTCAAATAAAAAAGTACCTTCTCCAGGTACTCTTGTGAGTGCGAAGGGGCTCGAATATCATACCCTTCTGGGTACCCTAACCAATCAAAAGGGATATCCAAGAACCAATAAAAAAAGTACCTTCTCCAGGTACTCTTGTGAGTGCGAAGGGGCTCGAATATCATA
>DAIOEK010000011.1:0-64688 GCA_036746315.1 Anaerolineaceae bacterium
GAAGAATCTCTAAGAAAGTCTGTTGAGCAATGATATCCCGCAGAGATTCTCCCTCCAAGAGGGTGCTGCGCGATCGGGCCGCAAAGAAGCCCTCAGAATGACAGATGGCGGTTTTCGCAGAAGACCCTTTTTACTTGCCAGCCAGGGCAAGCCAACACGCCGGATAACCATGTGTTGGAAACAGGCGAAAATCCCATTCTCATATAAAATATCCCCATGAAAGAACTGCGCAACGGATTGCTCACCGGGCTGACCTTGCAATTCGCCATCGGACCGGTATTCTTCTTCATCCTCAACCTGGTGCTGCAGCGCTCGGTGTGGGATGGCTTCGCCGGGGTGCTGGGCGCCACGACGGCGGATTACATCTACATCACGCTGGCGATCCTCGGCATCGGCAAGCTGCTGGAGCAGCCCAAAATCAAACGCATCTTCGGCGTGGTCAGCGCGCTGGTGCTGATTGGTTTTGGGGGCTGGCTGCTCAAAGGCGCGCTGGGCGGAGCATCCGTCGCGGCGGCATCCGCAGGGACGGGCAGCCGCTTCGCCAGTTTTGCGGCGGTGTTCGGGCTGACCATCTCGAGCCCGCTGACGATCGTCTTTTTCACCGGGCTGTTCGCCGCCAAGGCGCTCGAGTACGGCTATACGCGCGCACAGCTTTTCCGCTTCGGGCTGGGCACCGGCATGGCGACGCTGCTCTTCATGGGCGGCGCGGTGGTGCTGTTCTCGCTCATCCGCTCGGGTGTACCGGTGGCGCTGATCGGTGTGCTCAACGGCGCGGTTGGTTGTCTGCTGATGGGGTACGGCGGGGTGAGGTTGTGGAAGACGCTGCGGGAGGCGAAGCCGGTGGTAGATGCGGATGAGGTTTGAGGAATAAGGATTCGAGGTTTGCCCATCCCCTTTGTCCCCTTCCTGTTTGGGGATGATTGAGCCAATATGACAAAAAATCACACCTACTATGTATATATCCTCTCCAGCCTGTCCAGAGTTTTATACACAGGGGTGACGAATGACCTGGAAAGAAGAATGTATGAGCATAAAAACCATATCCTGCCGGGATTTTCCGACAAGTACAACGTCAATCGCCTTGTGTATTACGAGGAATTTCAGTATATAACGGATGCCATTGCCCGGGAAAAAGAAATTATGGGTTGGGTCAGGAAGAAAAAGGTGGCACTGATTGAGGGAGAGAATCCAACCTGGGCTGATCTGGCAGCAGACTGGGGTTTGGAAGGGGATGTTTAATGCTAATTGGGTAAGTCTATCAAGTAATTATTTTATTGTTTCTCATATTAAAAATTAGTATTAATTGTCATTCTGAGCCCTGGAAGGGCGAAGAATCTCTAGGTAAGTCTGTTGTGCTATTAATCTGAGTAGAGATTCTTCGCTTCACTCCCTGGCCTAGCCCGCCAGGGCAGGCAGAATGACAGACTACATCTCCATTTTGAGCTGACCGTCGCCTTCTATGCCATTTACCATGCCATGTCATTCTGAGCCCTGAAAGGGCGAAGAATCTCTATGCGGGTCTGCTGTACCAGTAATCTGTGTAGAGATTTTTCGCTACGCTCCCTGGCGGGCTTGGCCAGGGCAGGCAGCATGACAGAGAATTGTCTTATGAATTACTCGCATAAAAAGCCTGCCAGCGAAGGCAGGAATTGTTTGTAAATGACATCCATGGAAAACCAGTCAGCTAAAGTAATTGCTATGGCTATTAACTGAGTATCCCCAATGCATTCAATTCCTCCCGAAGATCATCCGCGGAGGTGAAGCGGATGGTCTGGAAGCCGAATCCACGAGCGGCGGTGATGTTGGGCGGGTTATCGTCGATGAACAGGCAATCCGCTGCGGGGCGCCCCGCCTGCGCCAGCAGGTAATCGAAGATCGGCTTTTCGGGCTTGACCAGCCCCACCTCGCCCGAGATCACCATCCCGTCGAAATCGCTGAAGAAGGGAAAGCGCGGACGGATCTCGGCGAACTTATCCGCCGGCCAGTTGCTCAGCCCCCAGATGGGATGACCGGCAGCCTTCAGCTCATAGAGGATATCCACGGTGGGTTGGATGGCGCCGCCCACGGTTTCGGAGAAGCGCTCGTGGTACGCCCAGATCAGCGCTTCATATTGCGGGAAGCGCGCAATCAGCCGGGCGGCGTTCTCGGCAAAGGGCATGCCGCGGTCGTTCTCGACATTCCAGGCGAAAAAATCGGTCTCCCGGATGAAGTCCAGCGTCGCCTGCGGGTCCTCGCCGAGGAAGTGGCGGAACAGGTAATGCGGATTCCAGTCGAGCAGCACGCATCCATAATCGAAGATCATGACCGGCATTTTTTGTGTGTTGTTTTCCATGATGTTCACGCCTTTCTGCGCTGGGAGGGATGATAACACAATTCCGCCCCGAAAATAATCTTCGGGGCGGACTCGTGCAGCGCGTGGCTCAGGCGCAGAATTCTATACCGATTGGGTAGTCCTCACCAGCGGAAGGGATGCCGCGGCAGGGACACGCAGCAAGGCGATGCCCACCCACAGCCACCAGAAGATGACACCCACCCCGAAGGCATAGCTGATGGCGATCAGCGCCGGGATGGCAGCCCCGATCAAGCCCATCACGCTGATCAGCATCCCCAGGATGGCAGCCGCTTTCGGTAGGCTGCGGGTTTTCAGGGCAGCCAGGCTGGAGAGACCGACCCACAGACAGCCGAGCAGTTTGTCGGAACTGTCGATGCCGAGGGTGATGGTCTCCAGCGCCAGTTTGAGCGATTCCGCGCGGGATGGATCCCGGGGGTACAGATTCACCAGCGCCACAGTGCCGTAGTTGGTGATCAAACCGCTGGCAAAGACCAGCGCGATCCATAGAAATCCAAATATGGTTGCGGCTTGTACGAGCGCGGGCGCACCGTCTTTCAGACGGTCATATAACGACAGCGCAAGGAATACCAGGCAGATACCATTGATGATGTACATGGTAAAGTGCCAGATGAAAATGAGGGTTTGGTTTGCGGTCAGAAAGGTCATGTATTCGCTAAAACCGAGAGACAGGTCGGCCATGGGCGCCAGCAGGGTGGAAGCCAAACCAAGGGCAAACAGGTAGGTCGCCGCAGCGAGGATGGCGGATATCCCGCCGGTGTGTTGCAGGGTCTTCATTCTTTCTTTTCTCCAATGACTTCGTAGTCGAATACTTCTGTGATCTGCACCCCGAACGCGTCGGCGATGCGGAATGCCAGTTCGAGCGTGGGCGAGTACTTGCCGGCTTCGATTGCCATGATGGTTTGGCGTGAGACGCCGGCTTTTTCCGCCAGCTCCATCTGCGTCATTTCGCCGGCGAAAAAACGCAGTTTGCGGATATTGTTGGTGACGAGCATCTTTTTAGGCATAGGCTGCTCCCCGGCGGTAGTAGATGATGGTGGTGATCCCTTCGATGAGCGTTGCCACGTTGAAGCTGATGAACAGGATATCCAACATGACGATGGCGGGAAAGTTCAGCGCCAGGGCGACCAGACCGAGGAAGAAGCCGGATCCGGCGAAGATGAAACCGACTTTGGAGGATTTCAACTCGATCAGCTTGTCGCGCTCGTCTTCGACCATCTCGATCTTGATTTGTTTTTCCACTTCGTCCTCTTCGCAGTTCCGCTCGCGAATGGCGATGGCGGCGGAGAAGAAGGTGTGGAAGACGATCTGGATGATGATAGTGGCGACCACGCCCACGCCGATGAATGCCAGCATGGTGATCGCCCGGGTGCGCAGGTCGTTGGCGGCGAGGGCTTCGGCGCCGCTGCCGCCGAAGGCGTAGATGCAATAGGCAGCCAGAACGAGGATGCCGCTGGTCATGGTTGCCAATGTTCGTTTTTCCTGATAAGACATTTTGTTACACTCCTTGCGTAAATACGTTATGTTTGATGGACATATAGTAATCTATTATTTACATAATGTCAAGTATTTTATACATAATGTATGAAATTGGATACATAAATTGCCTACCATGCTGCCAGCCGTGGCAGGCTTGGCCAGGGAACGGAGCGATCGCGCGAAATGAACATGGAAGAATCTCACTTGTTAATCGGACAAATCGGAGTATAATTATTATAAATAAGATAAATATTATCCTATTCATTCCTTGAGGAGAGATTATGAGCACAAATACGGCTGTCAAACCGTCCCTTGTTTTGCTGGATCCGCCGTTCGCGCAATCGTTGTTCGGCAACGTACGCTGGGCCTGGATCTGGTTGATCGTGCGGCTTTACCTGGGCTACACCTGGCTGAGTTCCGGGTTGGGCAAGCTGCAAAACCCCGCCTGGATCTCCGGCGAATCCCTCAAAGCCTTCTGGGAGCGTGCGGTACTTATCCCCGATGCGCCCGCCCGTCCGGCAATTGCCTTCGACTGGTACCGTAACTTCCTCCAGTCGCTGTTGGATGCCGGCGCCTACACCTGGTTCGCCAAGCTGGTGATGGCGGGCGAGCTGTTGATCGGCGCCGCCCTGGTGTTGGGCATGTTCACCGGCATTGCCGCCTTCTTCGGCGGTTTTATGAACTGGAACTTCATGATGGCGGGTACCGCCAGCACCAACCCGTTATTGTTCGTGATCGCCATTTTCCTGATCCTGGCGTGGAAGACCGCCGGCTGGATTGGACTGGACCGCTGGCTGCTGCCGGCATTGGGTACGCCCTGGCAGCCCGGAAGGATCTTCAAACGCGAGATGTAAACCCCTCCTTTACAAAACCGGCTGGAACGTTCGTTCCGGCCGGTTTGTTTAATAACGCCTGTGGATCGAATCCAGCGGGTCGGCTGCCTGGATGAACCCCCCGGCGGAAACGCCGCTCCAGCGCATCCCGTCCAGCAGGGCACACATCGCCGCCGAGATCAGCAGGTCGTCGTGCACTTTCTCTCCGCTCTGTGGGTCGCTGCATCCTTCGGGAACGCCCCAGCGCATCGTCTTTGCCGCGCCCGCCTGCACCTGCATCTGGCAGTGCTGCACCTCGCGCCAGAAGACCGGCTGTTCGCCATCCGCCGGATCGGGGGCATGGTCTTGAAAGCGTCCGGTATCCACCACTGCCAGGAAATCCCAACCCAGGCGGCTCTTGCTGGCGGCGGTAAAGAGAAAAGGCCTGGCTCTGGATGGAAAGCTCTTGCCCAGAAAGCCCGCCAGCCCGGCGCCGATTCCGGTGGCATCGATGATGATCTGCCGCGGTCTCCACTGCCTTGCCAATTCGCCGATCTGCTCGTACAGCGCGGGCTGCCCGCTGCCGCACCAGCGCCGGCGCTGCACCACCCGGTAGGTGGGTGCTTTCAGATGGTCGTCCTGCAGGGTGGTGATGTCCACCTCCACGATGGTCAGGGCGGTGGCATCGTGCTCGCGCGCCGCAGTGGATTCCACGCCGCCGGTCGGTGCCGTCTGCTCCTCCCCGCCCACATCCACCAGAAAGGCGTAGATTCTGCCGGGCAGCGGTTCAGCCTGGCGCGGATGGTCTCCGCGCATCAGCGCCTGCCGCTCACCGGAGAACATGCCGGCGTCGCCGTTGATCTCTTCGGAGAAGAACTGCGTGCGCACCATGGGGTGCTGCCTGCCCATACGCTGTACCTGCTCGCGCAGGAAGGCATCGTAAGCGGGGACGATGCGGGCAACTTCGTCCCCGTCGATGCGGAATACCCGCCGCAAGCCATCCTGCTCTTCCAGCTTTTGGGCTGCCCGCAGTTCACGTGCCAGCAGCGTCTGGCTGGTCCACGCCGTTCCCCAGAATACTCGGGTGGCGTTGGTACTGGCGGCCATGGGGGCGATCTCCTTGTCGTACTTTGCCAGATTCACATCCTGGGCTTCATCCACCTCCAGCAGCAGCGATGCGGTGGCGCCGACGATGTGCGCCTGAGGTTCGCCGGAAAAAAAGCTGATGCGCGCCCTGCCGAGCTTGTAAATGTAGCCGCTTTCCTTTTTCCACAATGGTCTGGTGATGCTGCCGTTTCTCAGCAGGCGTTCCAGGCGGTGCATGGCGTTCAGGCTTTGCGGCTTCCAGGTGGGGCTGATCTTGATGATATCCAGGTTGTAATTGGCGAACAGCGTCAGCAGCCAGGTTTCGAGGTTTGCCTGCAGCTCATTCTTTCCGCTCTGCCGGGGGAACATCACCACCAGGCTCAATCCGCGCCGCTGCAGTACCGAATCGGCGATTGCCCGGGCCGCCTGCTCCTGGTAGGGGCGCAAAATCACCCGGCTGTTGAGCCGCGCAAAGGCAGCCGGACCGGAGAGGGCGCAGCGCAGGAAGGCATCCAGGTCAGGCTGATGCGGCATCGTTTTCCGTGCCTTCATTACCTGCGTTGGGGAACAGCCACTTGTTTCCGGCAATCGTCTGGATGATGAACTCGGCATGTTCGCCGATCTCTTCCTTGTGTGTGGTCATTTCCCGCCCGAAATCCAGCAGCTTTTCGGTGCGCATCAGGGTCGAGATGCGCATGCACATCATGCCGATGATATTGTAAAGTCCCAGGATCTCTTCGGCGGAAGCGCCTTCTTCCATTTTTTCGACCGTCCGGCGGGTGATCACCCTCAGAATGGTGATTTCATTGTCGATGGTACCCTGCGGAATTTGCAACAGCGCATCCAGCTCGCCGGTGCGGAAGCGCTCGCTGTAAAAGCCGTGCTTGAGCGCATTCAGGTTGCCCCGCGGGGCGCCGCGCTTGCGCGGCTGGGTCTCTTCAGGTGGGGTTGGGGATTCAAGATCATTCATAGAATATGTGTTCTATTATATTCAACAAAGGATGCCGGTGATCTTCAACCTGTCAGAAGTAACAAAAAAGCTTCCCCGAAGGGGAAGCCCGGTATTTCAGCGGATGGATGTGATCTACGCCTTGGCGTAGGCGGTCATAAAATCCTGTTTGGAGATGCCCGCCCGGTTGAGGATGGCTCGCAGCGTGGAGGCGTTGTAGGCGATCTGATCGGGGATGGTCAGCGGGAATTGCACGCCGCTGGCGGTGTAATAGCTGAAGGCGATGTGCGTTCCCTGCCGCACGATGCGATATCCCAGCTCTTCGAGTGCCTTGACCACGCGCTCTTTGGGCGCCACTTCGGGAATGTTGCTGCTCATACGTTAATGTCCGCTTCAGCCAGCATGGCATCCATGATCAACGGACCGGTGCCAAAGACTTCGGGTCCGAATGTTTCCACATGAAAGAGAATCGCCGACCGAACATCAGAGAGGGCATCTTTTTCTGATTCTCCACACCCAATCACAACCCCCTTCAAACCCAGCGGATAGGCGATAAAACCATCCGGGTGCTTTTCGATCAAGATTTTTACTGTTTTTTCCATGCCACCCTCCAGGTAACATTATTATATATAAAGCAAGCCACAAAGACAATCATCTGAGCATTTCTGTTTTGCAATACAGTTGCACGGTTGATGCCTGCCCGTCATGGATATATACGTTTGGCCGATGCGGCGGTTGCGGGCAATCCGGATTTGCGGATTAATTAATCCGGAATTTACCTGAAAATCACTCACCCTTTACACCGTTATCTTTTGATCAGGGTAAGCTATACACAGATACCGTGGGGTGATTATTCAACCGCGGGGTCATTTATTTTGTGGGAGGCACATGTGTTTAAAATCCGTTCAATACAGGTAAGAATATTATTGTGGGTGGCTGTCTGTCTTTTCATTGCCTTGGCGGTCATTACCGGATACAGCGCGATCACTTCACGGGCGAACAGCATCCAGAATGCGAAAGATGCGCTTACCTCTGAAGCCAACGCGCGGGCTAATCAAATCGATATGGAAATGGAAACGCCATTGGATGCCGCCCGCACCATGGCGCAGATGCTTGCCTCACAGGTTTCCAGCAGCCAACACATGAGCCGCGCCGAGGTAACGACATTATTGAAGGGTGTGTTGGCGCAGAATCCGCAGTTCTTCGGGGTCTCCACTGAGTGGGAACCGGATGCCTTCGACGGGTCTGACAGCGTTTTTGCCAATACCAGCAACACCGACGCCACCGGTCATTTTTCGCCCTACTGGTATCGGGATGGCGACAAGGTGGCGCTCACCTTCCTGCCGCGCATGGCGGAAGATGAAACTGCGTATCAGTATTACACGATCCCCAAGCAGACCCTGCAGGAAGTGGTCACCGATCCTTATTATTATCCGATTGGCGACAAGCAGGTTCTGATGACATCTTTCATGGCGCCCATTGTGGTCAACGGAAAGTTCTACGGGGTTGCCGGTGTGGATATGACCCTGGATTTCTTGCAGGAATATGCTGAAAAAGCCGTTGAATATAATCCCAAGGCGAGCATCAACATCTTCAGTAATTCCGGGATCGTGGCGGCATCGACCGGTCACCCCGAGATGATCTCCCAACCCATCAGTGCCATGCACGAAGATTATGAAGAAGATCTTGAAATCATTCAAGCCGGCAAAACACTGATCAAAGAAGATGAGGGAGATCTTTTGGTGAATATGCCCATGTATATCGGCGGATATCCAAAGCCGTGGGCGGTGCACATGATGCTTCCGGTCAGCGAGACCGTGGCATCCGCCGTCCGCTCCATGTGGTTCATGATCATCCTGGGGGTGGTGATTCTGGTTCTCTCCGTGGTGGGGCTTTACTTTGTGGCGGGCGCCATTGCCAGCCCGATCAAGGTCATTACCAAAGGCGCCAAGCTCCTTTCGGCCGGGGATGCCAATGTAACCGGGCTCGACCCGAAAAAGATTGCATCCATTTCCGCACTTCAGGATGAGGTGGGTGAAATCAGCCGTGCGTTCGAAGGATTGGTGGGTTATTTCAAGGAGATGTCTGAGAAGGCAACCGCAATTGCCAACCGTGATCTTTCGGTGGAGGTGGAACCCAAGGGTGAAACGGATGTACTCGGCAATACATTCGTCACCATGATCGCCGGACTGCGCGAAACGGTAAACCAGGTGATGAACAGCGCCAATCAGGTGACGGAATCCTCCGGGCAGTTGGCGGCAACCGCCAACCAGGCGGGGCAGGCGACCAGCCAGATCGCTGCCACCATCCAGCAGGTAGCCAAGGGCACCAGCCAGCAGTCCGAAGCCGTTTCACGGACGGCATCCTCAGTGGAGGAGATGGCGCGTGCGATCGATGGTGTTGCGCGCGGTGCGCAGGAACAGGCGTTTGCAACTTCGAAGGCTTCTGAAATTACCGGGCAGCTTTCCACCGCCATCGACCAGGTTGCCGGAAATGCGCAGGCAGTGGTGCGCGATTCCACCGTGGCTGCCGAAGCTGCGCGCAAGGGCGCCGACACGGTTTCACAAACGCTGAAGGGCATGGATTCGATCAAGAAAGCGGTGGGAGTCTCCGCCGAAAAAGTCCAGGAAATGGGCAGCCGCTCCAGCCAGATTGGCGATATTGTCACCACTATTGAAGATATTGCCTCACAGACCAACCTGCTGGCGTTGAACGCCGCCATTGAAGCGGCGCGGGCGGGTGAAGCCGGCAAGGGCTTTGCCGTGGTGGCGGATGAGGTTCGTAAACTGGCGGAACGGTCTGCGGTGGCAACCCGTGAGATCGGCGATTTGATCAAAAGCATTCAAACCACGGTGACCGAAGCCGTGCAGGCGATGAAGAATGGCGCACATGAAGTGGAATCCGGGGTTGATCTGGCGAATCAAGCCGGTTCGGTTTTGGATGAGATTCTTCGCGCAGCCGAGGCGGTCAACACCCAGGCGGTCCAGGCTGCTGCTGCGGCTGATCAGATGGCCGCCTCCGCCAATGAGTTGATCGGTGCGGTGGATACCGTCTCTGCGGTGGTGGAAGAGAACACCGCCTCCACAGAGCAGATGGCGGCTTCTTCCTCCGAGGTCACCCAGGCGATCGAAAGCATCGCCTCTGTTTCCGAAGAGAACTCCGCTGCGGTGGAGGAAGTCTCCGCCTCGGCTGAAGAGATGACCGCCCAGGTGGAAGAAGTATCCGCTTCCGCACAGGAACTGGCGGCGCTGGCGGAAACGCTGCGCCAGGTGGTGACACAATTCAAGCTGTAACTGCGGTTTACAATACAACAGAGCCGGCAAAGATACTTTTGCCGGCTTTTATTTTTTATGAAATGTGGATGGTGATCAATAGGGTTGAGCCGAAATTCCGGTGAAGTACCGGGAAAAGCTTAATAAAAAATTTATATGATATTTTGCCGGTCTTTATTTTCGGTACTCAAGATATCCGTAAGATGATATTACCTGCTTTTTACCTGCCGGTAAATTATCCCCGCAGTGTCTTGCCAAAAGTAAACTGCCGGAGGATGGCATTTGCCGTGTACCGGGCAAATGGTGAGGCAGGTATCGAATCAACTAACCGGGTAGCAAGGAAGGTCCGAACATGATCGACAATGTAAAAACAGCTGTAAAACTTTTTGGCGGATTTGCCATTGTAATTGTTTTGATGATCGTGATCGGTGTGATCGGGGTCACTTCTACGCGTTCGTCAGACTTGGGGATGGAAAACATGTATTTCAACCACCTGTTGCCTGCGGAAGAACTGGGCATCGTCCAGGCTGAGGTGTATCGGACCCGAGGTGATTCGTACAGGTATCTGCTTGTGGCAGATGAGCGGCTGGATACATATTCCGAGATGCAGCAATCAGATGCTCTCATCAATGAAGCGATGGCGAAATATAAGGCAACCGATCTGGTTCAATCCGAGGTGGATAGTGTGGCTGGGTTCGATGCTGCCTACCAGGAGTATATAAATCAGGTCCATGGATTTATCCAGTTGGTGGATGCCGGGAACGAGAACGGTGCCCTGGCGATGCTGCTGAATGGCGGTGCTGTGGCGAACGCCAGCACGAGTGTCGACACAGCAATTGATAATCTCTTGGCGGTGAACACACAGGAAGCTGAACGCATCAAGGCGGAGAATGAAATCACTTTTCGTAATGGATGGATCGCGATCCTGGCCACCGTGTTGATCGGCATTCTGTTTTCGATTGTCACGGCATTTACCATCACCAAAAGCATCAATAAACCGCTGCAGATTATGACCAATGCGTTGAAAAAACTGCAACTGGGGATTATCAGCCACGATACGGATGAGAAAACCAAGAAAATATTGTTGGCGCGAAAAGATGAGATGGGGGAAGCCCTGACCGCGCTTGCGGCTACGGAAGATTATCTGACGGATATGTCGCATGTGGCGGATACCATCGCCAATAATGACTTGACCGCCGAATTTAAGCCCAAGTCCCAACAGGATCAACTGGGCAGCGCCTTCCTGCGGATGACATCCAATCTATTGAATACGGTCAAGACTGTCGGCGAAATGGCGGGTCAGGTCAGCGAGGCCTCCGATGAACTGGCGAGCGCCGCCAACCAGGCAGGACAGGCGACCAGCCAGATCGCCACCACCATACAGCAGGTGGCAAAAGGTACCACCCAGCAGACGGAAGGGGTTAATAAAACCGCCTCTTCGGTGGATGAAATGGCTCGCGCTATCGATGGTGTTGCACGCGGCGCCCAGGAACAGGCAACGGCTGCCGCCAAGGCATCCACCATTACCGGGCAGCTTTCTTCTGCAATCGATCAGGTGGCGGGCAACGCCCAGGCGGTGGTGCATGATTCCGCCAATGCCGCGGATGCGGCGCGCAGGGGTTCCAAAACCGTGGAAAAAACCCTGCAGGGAATGCGCTCCATCAAGGAAGCGGTGGGTATCTCCGCTGAAAAAGTTCAGGAAATGGGCAGCCGCTCCGATCAGATTGGCGATATTGTGACCACCATTGATGATATCGCCTCGCAAACCAACCTGCTGGCATTGAATGCCGCCATCGAGGCGGCACGGGCGGGCGAAGCCGGAAAGGGGTTTGCAGTTGTTGCCGATGAAGTGCGAAAACTTGCCGAACGCTCATCCAGCGCCACCAAGGAAATCGGCGGGTTGATCAGGGGCATCCAGGGTACCGTCTCGGAAGCGGTGACCGCCATGGCGAATGGCGCCCGGGAAGTGGAAAGTGGCGTGGAATTTGCCAACCAGGCCGGCGATGCCCTGGAAGAGATTTTAAAAGCGTCAGAAGCGGTAAACGAACAGGCAGAACAAGCTGCCGCAGCCGCAGAGCAGATGTCAGCCTCCGCCAATGAACTGGTCGGCGCAGTCGATTCCGTGTCTGCCGTCGTGGAGGAAAATACAGCGGCTACCGAGGAAATGGCAGCTTCTTCCTCCGAGGTGACGCAGGCGATCGAAGGGATTGCATCCGTATCTGAAGAGAACTCCGCCGCGGTGGAGGAAGTTTCCGCTTCTGCCGAGGAAATGACCGCCCAGGTGGAAGAGGTATCCGCTTCTGCACAGGAACTGTCCACGCTGGCGCAGCAATTAAATGAAATTGTCGCCCAATTCAAAACGCAGGATAACGATACGCAAAACCTTGCAAAGGAATGTGCCGTATTCATCCAGGCGCATAAAAATTGGGTTGCCCGCGCCCGGCGCATCCTGGAGGATGTGGAGAAGATCGCGGAATCGGAAACACCATCCCACTTGGAATGTTCCCTGGGGCGTTGGTATTATGGATTGGGACAGCATGAGTATGGATCGCTCAAACAATTCCAGGATCTGGGAGCGCCCCATCAGAAGTTCCATGATTTGTTGAAGCAATTCGTGGCGGCAAAGAATCACGGCAACACATCCGAAGCCCAGTCATATTTCGAGCAGTTGGAAAAACAATCTCACGAGGTCTCCAACAGGATCCAGGTTTTGCAGTCGTTCCGGAAAGAAGAATAGCCGCGGGCAGAAACGGGATCCATTAACTTTGTCCAATCGACCCATTCCGGGTGCATCTGCCCTCTGGAATGGGTCATGTTTTTGTCCGATTGTGTAGGTTGAAATCCTTTGGCTGAAAGGCGGGGTATTCTTTAGTATAATAAAAACAAATGTCTTTAAAAAACTTCCTGCTCGCAGCGATCATTCCATTGTTTTTACTCGCCGCCTGTACGAGTCAGGCTGCTGAAGATTCTTCCGCCTCCGCCAATTACATCGAGAATAAAGGTTCCGACACCATGGTCAACCTTGCCCTTTCCTGGGCAGAGACTTACCAGGCTGCTTATCCCGAAACGCGCATTTCTGTTTCAGGCGGCGGCAGCGGGACGGGCATCGCCGCGTTGATTAATGGTACGGTATCCATTGCCAATGCTTCGCGGGTGATCACGACCGAGGAGGTGGAGAACGCCCTCGCAAAGAACATCGTCCCCGTGGAGCATGTGGTCGCCCGGGATGCCATCGCCGTGATCGTTAATCCCGAGAATCCCGTGTCCGAGTTGACCCTGCAGCAGCTCAGCGACATCTACAGCGGCAAGATCAACAATTGGTCGGAGGTGGGCGGCGAAGACCGTCCGATTGTGCGCCTCTCCCGCGAGACGAATTCCGGCACCCATGTTTACTTTCTGGAGACGGTGCTGCGCCTGGGCGAGGAGGATAACACGACGCTTTTCAGCACGGATACCCTGCTGCTGCCCTCCTCGGAAGGGATCACCGCCGAGGTGAGCGACAATCCCAATGCCATTGGCTATGACGGTTTGGGTTACGTAGTGCCGGAGGTAAAGACCCTCGCGGTTGCAGCCGCGCAGGGGCAGGCATACGTGTTGCCCTCCGCCGAGAGCGTCAATGACGGCAGTTATCCCATTGCCCGTGATTTGTACATGTACACCAGCGGCGAACCGCAGGGTGTGATCAAAGAATACCTCGAATGGATATATTCTTCCGAAGCGCAGCAGATCGTATCCGACCTGGGCTTTGTGCCCTACCAGGCGGAGGACGGGCAGCCATGAGAAGCCAGGTGTCGCTCAGCGAGAAGCTGATTACACGGGGCATCCAGGTGTCGGGATACTCCTCCATTCTGTTCGTTATCCTCATCCTGTATTTTCTGCTCAGTGAAGGCGTCCCGGCATTATTCGAAGCCCCGCTCTCGAGCCTGGCGGGGATTCGCTGGTATCCGATTGAGGATTATTTCGGCATTCTGCCCCTGCTGCTGGGCACGCTGCTGGTTACCATCGGTGCCGCCCTGGTAGCCATCCCCTTCGGGGTGGGTACTGCGATCTATATTTCCGAGATTGCACCGCAATGGTTGAAGGAAATCCTCAAGCCGCTGGTCGAATTGCTGGCAGGGTTGCCTTCGGTTATGCTGGGCTTCCTGGGTATTCTGGTGGTCTCGCCCTTCCTGCGCCGTTTCCTGGGCTTGCCCACCGGTCTGACGGCTTTTACCGGTGCGTTGCTGCTGGGCGGCATCGCCCTGCCGACCATTGTTTCGGTGGCGGAGGACGCGCTCAACACGGTTCCGCGCTCCTATCGCGAGGCTGCCCTGGCGGTGGGCGCCACCCGCTGGCAGACCATCTGGGGGGTCACCCTGCCGGCAGCCAAATCCGGCGTTCTGACCGCGGTAATCCTGGGGATCGGACGGGCGATCGGCGAAACCATGACGGTGATGATGGTCACCGGGAACGCCCCTGTGCTGCCCATTAAATGGAACTCCCTTTTCGCCCCGGTTCGCACCATGACCGCCACGGTGGCATCCGAAATGGGCGAAGTGGCAACCGGGTCCACCCATTACCATGTGCTCTTTCTGATCGGGATCATCCTGTTCCTAATCTCGCTGGCAGTCAATGTAACGGCATCCGCCATCGTCTTCCGACAGCCCAAACGCTCTGAAAGGATCCTCTCGTGAACCGGGCGCAGAACTCGCCGCTGGCAAAGCGCCTGGCAGAACGCCTGGGATTTGGCGCGATGACGGTGATGACCATTCTTACCGTCATTCCCATCATCGCGGTGGTGATCTATATTGTCATCCAGGGCGCGCCGGCGATCAACTGGACCTTCCTGACCCAAATGCCTTCGGATGGGATGCGCGCGGGCGGTATTTTGCCTGCCATCGTTGGCACCTTCTACCTCACCCTGGGCACGGCGCTCTTTTCCGTGCCGCTGGGTATCGGGGCGGCCATTTATCTGGCGGAATACGCCAGCGAAAATCGCTGGACGCGCATCATCCGCATCGCCATCCAGAACCTGGCGGGCATTCCTTCGGTGGTGTACGGATTGTTTGGTCTGGGTATTTTTGTCATCTCTCTCAAGCTGGGCACCAGCATCCTGGCGGCCAGCCTGACCCTTTCGATCATGACCCTGCCGGTCATTATCAGCACCAGCGAAGAGGCGTTGCGCGCGGTGCCCAACAGCTTTCGGGTGGTCAGCACCTCGCTGGGCGCCACCCGCTGGCAGACGGTGCGCCGCATCGTGCTGCCGCAATCGCTGCCGGGTATCCTCACCGGGGTCATCCTCGGGCTGGAACGGGCGGCGGGCGAGACCGCGCCCATCCTGTTCACCGGGGCAACCTTCTTTTTGCCGCAGCTGCCGCATTCCTCCCTGGATGCCACCATGGCACTGCCCTACCACCTGTTCGTGATCTCCACCCAGGTGCCCGGCATGCCGGTCGAGATCCAATACGGTACCGCGCTGGTTTTGCTGGTGTTTGTGCTGGGTATGAACATCATTGCCTCGGTGATCCGCTCGCGCGCCCGGGCAAAAAGGCAGTGGTGAAAAGATGAACGGCATCATCGAGATCGAGCATTTCTCACTGCAATATTCTGACGGCACCGAAAGCCTGCGCGATGTGACCCTGTCGATTCCCGCCAACCAGATTACCATCATCTTCGGTCCGGCGGGCGGGGGAAAATCCACCCTGCTGCGGGCGTTGAACCGCCTCAACGACCTGGCGGATGTTGCCAGCATCACCGGCTCGATCACGGTGGATGGCATCGATGTCTTCTCGCCCAAAACCAATCTCGTGGAACTGCGCCGCAGGGTGGGGATGGTGTTCGCCCGTCCCGTTCCGCTGCCCATGTCTATCCGCGAGAACATCACATATGGGTTGGCGGTCGCCGGGGTCAAGGACAAAGCCTTCCTCGACCATGTGGTGGAGCAGACGCTCAAGGATGCCGTCTTGTGGGATGAGGTGCATGACCGTCTGGATTCCAGTGGCTTTGCCCTGTCCGGCGGTCAGCAGCAGCGTTTGTGCCTGGCGCGGGTGCTGGCGCTCGACCCCAGGGTGATCTTGTTGGATGAGCCCACCAGCGGTCTGGACCCGATCTCCACGGGGAAGATTGAAGATTCCCTCCAGCACCTGAAGAAGCGCTACACCATTATTCTGGCGCCGCATTCGGTGCAGCAGGCATCGAGGGTGGCGGATTTCGCCGCCTTCTTCCTGCAGGGAGAGTTGGTGGAGACGGCTCCGGGTAAGGATATCTTTACCAAGCCTCAAGACAGGCGCACCCAGGACTACGTGGAAGGTCGTTTCGGATAGTTTGTTTCAGGAGCTGATCGTGGCGCGGTGGAATATCGCCTGGTACAGGCGGATTGCCAGCCTGGTCAGCCCTGACGTTCCCAGAAAAGCCAGCAACTTGTTTCCAAATCCGGGCACGTAAATGCCGCTGCCGTGCTGTAAGGCTTGCAGCGACAGCCGCACCACGTCTTCGGCATCCATCCAGAAAAATGCCGGCAGCCGGTCCTGGATGTGCATTTTCTGGTATTCGGGGGAATCATGGAATTCGGTGCGGGTGAAACCCGGGCAAAGCGCCTGGGCCTTGATGTTGGTGTCGAAAAGTTGGGTGGCAAGCCCATCGGTAAAGGCGTTTAAGTAGGCTTTGGTGGCGGCATAGGCGGGGCTGCCGGTGGCGGCGTTGAACGAACTGATCGAGGAAACCTGGATGATAAAACCCGTGTCGCGTGCGATCATCGCGGGGAGGGCAGCATGGGTCAGGCGGACGGAGGCTTCCACGTGCACCCTGACCATGGTCATGATCGCGTCCACGTCCGTATCCAGGAATGTGCCGGGGATTCCAAAGCCGGCGTTGTTGACCAGAACTTCGAGGTCCTCGGTTTCGCCGATCAATCGCTCCAGTTTCTGGATTTCGCTGAGGATGGAAAGATCCACCGGCTGGATGTCGATGGCGGCCCTGCGTTTGGACTGGATCTCTGCCGCCAGGTGCTCCAGGCGTTCCCTGCGGCGGGCGACCAGGATCAGGTCGTATCCTTTGGCAGCCAGTTGACGGGCGAACTCTGCCCCGATCCCCGAGGATGCTCCCGTAATCAAAGCTTTGGCTTTGTTCATTTCATTCTCCGAGTGTGTGATATCTTCCATTATAGTGAATCCCATGGAGTTGCGCTGTATCCGGCTGGTGTTTATTTTCCTTTCGGTTTTGCGGCAAACCGCTAAATGCGGCTGCCGCTTTGGTATAATCTTGAGTATTCCATCCGAGGCGGAGAAAAAATGTCGCAAACCAATGATTTCCAGACCATTATTATGAAGCTCCAGGAATTCTGGGCAAAGCAGGGTTGCCTGATCTGGCAGCCATATTACACCCAGGTGGGAGCAGGTACCATGAACCCGGCTACCTTCCTGCGGGTTCTGGGTCCGGAACCCTGGAATGTGGCATACGTGGAACCTTCCGTTCGCCCGGATGATGGTCGCTACGGCGAGAACCCCAACCGCTTGCAGCAGCATTATCAATTTCAGGTGATCCTCAAGCCCGATCCGGGCAACCCGCAGGAAGTCTACCTGGATTCGCTCCAGGCGATTGGCATCGATCCGCAGCAGCACGATATCCGCTTTGTGGAAGACAACTGGGAAAGCCCCGCGCTGGGTGCATGGGGGCTGGGCTGGGAAGTGTGGCTGGATGGACAGGAGATCACCCAGTTCACTTACTTCCAGCAGGCGGGCGGACAGGTGCTCGAGCCGGTGTCGGTGGAGATCACTTACGGGCTGGACCGTATTGCCATGGCGCTGCAAAAGGTGCGCAGTTTTCGCGATATCCGCTGGAGTCCCGCCCGCACAGCCGGCGATGTCAACCTGATGGCTGAATACGAACATTCCAAATACTATTTCGAACTGGCGGATGTTGACCGCCTGCGCCAGATGTACAATCTCTTCGAGGCGGAAGCCGCAGCGGCGCTGGATGCCGGTCTGGTGCTGCCCGCGCACGATTACATTTTGAAATGTTCGCATACCTTTAATATTCTGGATACACGCGGCGCGATTGGCGTTACCGAACGGCAGGCTTTCTTTGGCAAAATGCGCGATCTTGCCCGCCGTACGGCGGATATGTATGTCGCCCAGCGCCAGCAACAGGAATTCCCCTGGCTGGAGGAAAGCCACCCGGCTGCCGCGGTGACCGGTGTAGATGTGAAATCCATCCCGGTTGCGGAAACCCCGCAGCCTTTCCTGTTCGAGATCGGCACCGAAGAGCTGCCGGTTGCCGATCTGGATAGCGCCGTCGAGCAGATGCGGGCGCTGGTTTCCGCTTTGCTGGATGAACAACGGTTGGAATATGCCGGCTTGCAGGTGTGGGGTACACCGCGCCGCCTGGTTGCCTATACTTCTGAGCTGCAATCCCGCCAGGCAGACCGTGAGGTGGTGGTGAAAGGTCCGCCTGCCAATCGCGCATTCGATGCGAACGGCAAACTGACCCCCGCAGGGGAGGGTTTTGCCCGCAGCAAGGGGATCGCCCCGCAGGCACTCGAGGTCCGCGAAATGGATGGCGGCAGTTATGCGGCGGCGGTGGTGCACGAAAAGGGCAGGGCGGCGCTGGAGATCCTGTCTGTGGAACTGCCCAAATTGATCGCCAAGATCAAGTTTGACAAAACCATGCGCTGGAACAGCAGCAAGGCAGCCTTCTCGCGCCCCATCCGCTGGTTCCTGGCGCTGTATGGCGAACAGTTGATCCCCTTCAGCTATGCCGATACGCCTTCGCAAAAAACCACCCGTGGCTTGCGCTTCCTCGCTCCGGCGGTGATTCCGGTGAACACCCCCGCAGATTATTTTGCCGCGCTGCAAAAACAGGGTATTGTGCTGGATCATGTCCGGCGTAAACAGATCATTCGCGACCAGGTGCTTGCCATCCTGGAACAGAGCGGCGCCGATCCGGTCATCCCTGAAGACCTGCTGGATGAAGTCAACAACCTGGTGGAGGCGCCCACGCCGCTGCGCGGCGAGTTCGAGCGCCAGCATCTGGCGCTGCCCAAGGAAGTGCTCATTTCGGTGATGAAGAAACATCAGCGTTATTTCCCCATGCAAAAAGGGGATGACCTGCTGCCTTATTTTGTGCTGGTGCGCAATGGCGATGACCAATTCCAGGAGATCGTTGCCGACGGCAACGCCCAGGTGATTCGCGCCCGCTTCGCGGATGCGGCATTCTTTATTCAGGAAGACTTGCAGAAGAAGCTGGCTGATTTCCTCCCCCGTCTGGATACGCTGACCTTCCAGATCAAACTGGGGTCGATGCTGGCAAAGACCAGACGCATCGAGACTCTCTCCGGGCATCTCACCGGTTTGCTCGGGCTGTCGGATGCCGACAGGGCGACTGCCCTGCGTACCGCCGCATTGTGCAAGGCAGACCTGGTCACCCACATGGTGGTGGAAATGACCTCCCTGCAGGGGATGATGGGCAGGTACTATGCCCTGAAATCCGGTGAAACCCCGCAGGTTGCCGCGGCAATATTCGAACATTACCTGCCCCGTTATGCCGGCGATGTCGTGCCCGCTTCCAAAGCCGGGCTGGCGGTGGGGCTGGCTGACCGGCTGGATAGTCTGGCGGCGCTCTTTGCCGCTGGATTGGCGCCCACCGGTACCAAGGATCCGTTTGCCCAGCGCCGCGCTGCGCTCGGGTTGGTGCTGGCGCTGATGGAATGGGATATCGATTTCGATCTCGCCCGCGGGGTGGAACTGGCGGCGCAAACCCTGCCTGTTGCCGCCACCCCTGAATCGCAGAAAGCCTGCCTGGAATTCATTGTGGGGCGCCAGCGCAGCTACCTGCTCGACCAGGGTTATCGTTACGATGTGGTGGATGCGGTGCTGGCTGCGCGGGCAAACAACCCCGCCGGGGCTTTCCGTACCGTCAAGGCGCTTTCGGGCATGGTGACCGAAGAGAGCTGGCCCACCTTCCTGCAGGCATACGCCCGCTGCGTGCGTATTTCCCGCGATCAGAAGGAAAGCTTCACGGTGGATGCTTCCCTGCTGGCCGACCCTGCGGAAAAGGATCTGCTGGCGTCGCTGCAGGACCTGGAAAAGCAGCAGCCTTATGCCGGCTTTGCCGAATTCAAGGCGGCTTTCGAGCCCGCCATCCCGGTGATCAATGCCTTCTTCGACAAGGTCATGGTGATGGATGAGAATCCAAAAGTACGTGCAAACAGATTGGGCATGTTGCAGCGGATTGCCGCACTGCCTGCAAAACTGGCTGATTTATCGCTTCTGGAAGGTTTCTAAGTCTTCGAAGGTTTGTCTTCGCGAGGTGTTAATCCCAACTGGTTTGCTTCATCGAAAGAGAGCAAACCAGGTTCTTTTGAATCGCTGAACGAAGGCTTGGCGGTTGCTTTATCCCAGAAGGTATCCACATCCTCGTTCTTGATCTTCTTCTTCACCACCGTAGTGAACAGGCTGTCGAAGTCTTTGGAGGTGGTTTCCGTCTCCTCGGTTTGCCGGTTGTCCACCACCTGGATCGGTTCCGGCAGGGTCAGCGGTCCGGTCTTGGATATTGCCTGCTCCACCTCGGGGTGCGTGGTGAGCGGATAATCCTGGTCGATCTCGTTGATTTTTTGCTGCAATTCTGACAGCGCGTTGGTGATGGCATCGAACGCCACCGCCAGGCGTACATTTGTTTTGGCGTGTTTCAGGAAGACCATCAACAGGTACCCCGGCACGGGCGAAACCACCAGGTCGTATTGGCTGCCCTTGACCGAGATTACGCTTTCGGGCGTCTCGGTCTGCAACGTGGCGTGGATGCGCTGGATGGCGTTGGCTGCCGAAAGCAGATAAGGGATCACCTTGTCGTTCAGGGTTTCGTCGGTCGGGTCGCCGGCGGAGGCAAGCACTTTGCCCCGCTCGTCGATGAGCAGCACAGCAAAGGCAGCCAGGTCCTGTCGCAGACCGATCAGCACATCGCCAAACAGGTCGGTGCGCAGATCGACCACCTGGCGGATGGACATGCTGGGCGTTTGCGGGATCAACCCCAGCAGCCGCGAGGATGTATCCAGAAAGTCGCGCATTTCCACCGGCTTGGGGAAGAATGAGTCGGCGCCTGCCGCGGCGGCTTTTTCCGCCAGTTGTGGGTCGTTCAATCCCGACACCAGGATGATTTTGATCTGGGGAGCCTTTTTCTTGGTCTGTTCCGTAAAGACCAGGCCCGACATGCCCGGCAGTTTTACATCGCTGACGATGAGATGGATTTCCTTCTTTCCCACTTCGCGGGCAGCCTCTTCGGCATTGGGTACCACCTTAACCTCGATATGCCCGCTTAACGTGGCAAAAGCAGCCTGAAGCAGCTGCCCAAGCACCATTTCGTCATCGATAATCACGACCCTTTTTGCATCCACGACACAAAAATTATATCATCAATGTTTTTTGCAACCAAACGCAAGCGGGAACCAAACAGGGCGATCGAGTCTCTTTTTTATTGGAATTACACTGCCTTTTCTATTTCTCCACCCCGGGTCACTGAATTGGAAACGGGAAACAGGTGAGCGAAAAACTGGCTTGGAAGAAATAAACAAGCTATGTTACAATCCCATCACACTGGGGCATGGTGCAATGGCAGCACACCAGACTTTGGATCTGTGGATCTTGGTTCGAATCCAGGTGCCCCAGCCTGCCAGCCTGCAACCGGAAAACAATGCAAAAAAAATCCATGCAAACTAAGACTGGTTTGGTCTTGGTTTGTTGTGTTAAAATGAAGTTGGTTCACAACATTCGTTTCAGCAGGAGAAAGATATGGATACAGTAGCGATTATCCTGGCAGCCGGGCAGGGAACCCGGATGAAATCTCGTCTGCCGAAGGTATTGCACACGCTGCTGGGTAAGCCCCTCGTCTTTTACAGCATGGAAGCCGCAAAAGCGATCACCAATCGTAAACCGATTGTGGTGGTTGGTCATGGTGCTGCCCAGGTGAAGGAAGCGCTGGCTGATTCAGTGGATTATGTGGAGCAGAAGCAGCAGCTTGGTACCGGGCATGCTGTGCGGCAGGCGGAAGGTGCGCTGGGTGGGTTTGATGGTCTGGTGCTGGTGATCAGTGCCGATATGCCCCTCCTGCGTAAAGAGACGTTATCAGCATTATTGCAAGTGCAAATGAGCAACCAGGGTCCCATGTCGTTGTTGACAGTGATGGGCGAAGATTCGCGCGGTTTCGGCAGGATCATTCGCGGCGTGGATAATTCCGTCAGCGCCATCGTCGAAGAGGCGGATGCCACGCTCGAAGAGCTGGCGATCCGTGAATATAACGTGGGCGCATACTGCTTCCAGGCAGCCTGGTTGTGGCAGGCATTGAAAGAGATCAAGACCTCGTCCAAGGGTGAGTATTACCTCACCGATGTGGTTGCCATTGCCCGTGATCAACGCAAAAAGGTGAAAGCCATCTCGGTATCCGAGCCGAGTGAGGCGATCGGCATCAATACCCGCCTCCATATGGCAGAAGCAACTGCCCTGCTGCGCAACCGCATCAATGAAAAATGGATGTCGGAAGGTGTGACCATCATCGACCCTACCAGCACTTATATCGAACCCGAGGTATTGGTCGGCAAGGATACCACCATCTGGCCCAACACTTACCTCAAGGGACGTGCCTGGGTGGGGGAGTACTGCCAGATCGGTCCCAACACCATGATCCAGGATAGCGTGGTCGGTCACCGCAGCACGGTGTTCTATTCCATCCTGGAGTACGCCATCGTGGAGAACGATGTGGAAATGGGTCCCTTCTGTCATTTGCGAAAGGGCGCCCACCTGGCTTCGCACGTCCACATGGGTAACTTTGGCGAAGTCAAAGATTCCTATCTGGGACAGGGTACCAAGATGGGGCATTTCTCCTACATCGGCAATGCCAAGATCGGGCAGAATGTGAACATTGGCGCGGGTACCATTACCTGTAATTTCGATGGCGAGAACAAGAATCCCACCGAGATCGGTTCGGATGTGTTTATCGGCAGTGATACCATGCTTGTCGCCCCGCTGCGCATCGGCGACAAGGCAAAGACCGGCGCGGGGGCGGTGGTGACGCATGACGTCGAAAATGGTGAAGTCGTCATTGGCGTACCGGCGCGACCGATCAAGAAAAAAGGGTGATGGAAACCGAGCTGAACGTAACCTTATTGATTGTATTTCTCCTTCTGGATCTGATGCTGACCGTAATGCGCAGCAGCATGGTGAACGCCCATCTGCCGCGCCTGCTGAATTTACGAACAGAACGCGAAAAAGCGGTGGATGATACCATCAGCCGGATCGAACGTCCGCGCATTCGCGTCAGTTTGCGCCTGGCTCACCTGTTGTTGCTCTTCCTCTTTGTCCTTTTTGTCTTCTATACCATCGATTCGCATGGCTGGCTGAGCGCCACCGACCCCTATCGTGGGTTGTATACCGCAGGGATACTGATCCTGACCGCCCTGGTGTTGTTTGCGCTCGAATCCTGGGTGGATGGCATCGTTTTGAAATCGCCGGAAGTGTGGGCTTTACGTATCAGCCCGCTGGCTTCCCTGCTGGATAAAATCCTCTCGCCGGTATCAGGCATTGCCATCCGCCTGATGGGGCAGACGGAAAGCAGCCTGGGGCAGATCACCGCTCCGACCGATGATGAATTGAAGACCTGGGTGCAGCAGGGACAGACCGATGGCGCGCTGGAAAAAGAAGAGCGCCAGATGATCTACTCCATCTTCCAATTTGGCGACACACTTGCCCGTGAGATCATGGTGCCGCGCATCGACATCCGTGCCTTGGATGTGGATACCACTGTGGATGAAGCCCTGAACGCATTTGTGCAATCCGGTCATTCGCGTATTCCCATCTACGAAGAAACGGTCGACAACATTATCGGTCTGCTCTACGCCAAAGACCTGCTGCGCCATCAGAGCAACAACAAGCAGATCGCCGACCTGCGCCAGATATTGCGTCCGGCGTATTTCGTCCCCGAAGCCAAAAAGCTGGATGAACTGCTTACCGAAATGCAGACCAAGCGGGTGCACATGGCGATTGTGGTGGATGAATACGGCGGTGTAGCCGGGTTGGTGACCCTCGAAGACCTGCTCGAAGAGATCATCGGCGAAATTCAGGATGAATACGACCAGTCGGAGGAACTGCCCTTCCAAAAGATCAGCGAGGATGAATACCTTTTTCAGGGCAGCATCGACCTGGATGATTTCAATGAAGTGATGGGAACCCAGCTCAGCAAGGATATGGCTGACACACTGGGCGGCTTCATGTATGGAGAGATCGGCAAAGTCCCAAGCGGGGGGGAGCGCGTTCTGGTGGATGATATCGAACTGATCGTGGAAAATGTCACCGGCAGGCGCATTCGCAAGGTTCGCGCGCATCGACTGGATATTCAGAATAGTGAAGCGGAGAGAACGGATGCTGACAAAAGCGCAGAAGGATGAGCTGGTCCGCCAGGCGGTGGAGGTTCGCAATAACGCCTACTGTCCATATTCCCATTATGCGGTCGGCGCAGCCCTGCTCACCACCGACGGTCGCATCTATACCGGTGTCAATGTGGAAAATGCCGTGCTGCCCCTCACCAACTGCGCCGAGCAGACTGCGATCTTCCGGGCGGTTACCGATGGCGTAAAATCCTTCGCGGCAATAGCCGTGGTCACCGAGAATGCCGGTATGCCCTGCGGCGCCTGCCGTCAGGTGATGGCGGAATTCAACCTGGAGATGATCGTGTTGATTGCCGATGCGGATGGCAGGGTCACCCGCGAGTTAACCGTTGCCGAATTGCTGCCGGGCGCCTTTACCCCCCAAGACCTGATCTAACGAGTCCGCACATGAGTGACCTTCCGCGATCGTTTCGGGTGACAGCGGTTGTACTCCGCCATTCGAACACGGGGGAGGCGGACCGCGTGCTGGTGCTTTACACCCGTGAATATGGAAAACTGCGCGCCATCGCCCGCGGCGTGCGCAAGATCAAAAGCCGCAAAGCCGGGCATTTGCAGCCGTTCACCCTTTCCACCCTGCAGTTGAGCCGCACCCACGATCTGCCGATCATCACCCAGGCGGAGACCATGCTGCCGTTTCAGGATATCCACGACCACCTGGAGCTGATCGCCCAGGCGTCAATCGCCAATGAACTGCTGGATCGCTTCACCTTCGAGGCGGAGGAGAACCAGGCGCTGTTCAACCTGCTGGTCGATACGCTCAAGCGGCTGAACAGCGGCGAAGAGCCGTCTCTGGCGGTGCAATACTACGAACTGGGACTGCTCAATGCCGTCGGCTTTCGCCCGGAATTGTTCCAGTGCGTCGTCTGCCGCAAGGAGATCCAACCCGAAGACCAGTACTTTTCGGCGGCGCTGGGTGGCGTGGTCTGCCCGCGCTGCGGGCATCAGGTTGCCGGGGCGCGCCCGGTAACGCTGGAAGCGCTGCGTTACCTGCGCCACCTGCTGCGCAGCAGTTATGCCGATGCGCGCAAGGCGCATCCCAACCAGTTGGTGCAGCGCGAAATGGATGATCTGCTGCAATACTATTTGAGCTATTTGCTGGAAAGAGGTCTCAATGCCCCCCGCTTTCTGCGCGACATCCACCAGCAGCGTGATTCTTTGCAGAAATAAAGGACCGGTCGAAATTTCGACCGGTCTCTTCGTATTTACTGGGCTGTCTCATCCACAATGCTGACCACCAGTTTGTCCACGGTTTTCCCGTGCATCCAGTAAAATCCCAGTGCTGCGATGATCGCCAGAATGCCGCTGCCCCACCAGATCCAGTTCGGGTCGAGATTATCCATCACCAGCCCAGCCAGCAGCGGACCCACGGCGGAGGGGATGATCCAGCACAACCCGTAGGTCGCCATGTACCTTCCGCGCATGTCGCTGGGGGCGAAACTGGCTACCAGCGCCTGTGAAGTGGGCACGGTCATCATCTCACCGATGGTAATGATGAACATTGCCACCAGGAACAGCCAGAATTTATAGGTAAAGCCATACATGGCAAAGCCGATGGCATACAAAATGGTTCCGGCTGCCATCACCATGAAGGGCCGCTTTGCATCCAGCTTCCTGGAGATCCAGAACTGCATCACCACCACCATGAAGGCATTCATCGAAAGGATGTAGCCGAAGTACTGCGGCGGAGTGGCGCGGTAATCGCGCAGGAAGACCGACAGCGTACTGTTCATTTGTGCATACACCAGCACCATCAGCGACGAGATAAGGATGAAAGCAACATAGATTCTGTCTTTGAAGACAATGCCATAGCCCTTGATCGTTTCCAGCAGGCTCGGTTCATTTTCCCGGTGCGCATCCATAACCGTCTCGGGTTTGGTCTCCGGCAGCAGAAAGTAAACCAGAATGGCGGTGATGGTGCTCAGGATGGCATCAATGATGAACAGATAGAGATAGTTGATGCCTGCCAGCAGCCCGCCGATCATCGGACCGATGGTCACTGCCAGGTTGGCGGAAACGCGCAGAACGGCAAAACCGGTGCTGCGCTTTTCCTCCGGCAGCAGGTCTGCCACCATTGCCTGGTGCGCCGGTCCGCCGGTATCCGCCAGAATGCCCACCAGAATGGCTACCACGTAGAACACATGCAGGTCGTCCACCAGCCCCATCAGCACGGTGGATGCGGCGGACATGACCAGCGAAAAAATGATAAGCGCTTTTCGACCGTACTTGTCAGCCAGCGCGCCGCCAATCCCTCCGCCGATCAGGGAAGAGATGGAAAAGAACAACAGCAGCGTACCGACTTCGGTCATCCCCACGCCAAAACGCTGGGTGATATACAGAGCGAAGAAGGGGAAGATTAACGCTCCACCCAGCCGGTCGATAAAACTGGCGCCAACCAGGGTCCAGAATTTATCCGGCAATTCATGATAAATACGACGTATTGAGCCAAACATAGATGATGTACCAAAAAATGAGAATTCGAATACGATTGGGCTTAAAGCCCGAACGATAGTTGCCCCGCCCGCCAGCGCATATAGTATACGACAAAAATGGGATTAAGTTTCAACGAAATTTTCAGTCGATTTTCCAATCTTTACAGTCATCTTTTGTAGTGATAAAATGGGAGGGTTCAATTTTGGGGGCTCGTCCAATGGGAGGACTACAGACTCTGGATCTGTCTATAGAGGTTCGAATCCTTTGCCCCCAGCCTGTGATAAAGCACCCTATCTAAAAAACCGGGTGCTTTATTCGTTATCGAGGAGGTTGCCATGTCTAATGAGCCAGTACCTGCACCAAGTAATTTCATTCGCGATGCCATCGAAGAGGACCTTCGTTCCGGAAGGTTCCAGGCGGTGCAAACCCGCTTCCCGCCCGAGCCTAATGGCTATCTCCACATCGGACACGCCAAGGCGCTGTGCATCGATTTCGGCATGGCCGAAGCCTTTGGCGGTAAATGCAACCTGCGTTTCGACGACACCAATCCGGTCAAGGAAGATGTGGAATACGTGGATGCCATCAAGGAAGACATTCACTGGCTGGGCTTCGATTGGGAAGACCGCGAATACTATGCCTCCGACTACTTCGAGACCCTCTACCAGTATGCACTCAAGCTCATCAATATGGGCAAAGCCTATGTGGATGATCTCTCTCCCGATCAGATCCGCGAACACCGCGGCACCCTCACCGAGCCTGGAAAGGAAAGCCCCTTCCGCAATCGCACGGTGGCGGAAAACCTCGACCTGTTCGAACGCATGCGCAGCGGCGAATTTGCCGAAGGCGCCTGCGTGCTGCGCGCCAAAATCGACATGGCAGCCAGCAACATCAACCTGCGCGACCCGGTGATGTACCGCATCATCCATTCCCACCATCATCGCACCGGCGACAAATGGTGCATCTATCCCATGTATGATTTCGCGCACGGGCAGTCCGATTCGCTGGAGCGCGTAACCCACTCCCTCTGCGACCTGGCGTATGAAGATCATCGCCCGCTGTACAACTGGTTCATCGAACAGTTGGGCATCTTCCCCACCCGCCAGATCGAGTTTGCCCGCCTGAACATGACCTACACCATCCTCAGCAAGCGCTACCTCAAGCAGTTGGTGGATACCAAAATGGTCGGCGGCTGGGATGATCCGCGCATGCCCACCCTGTGCGGAATGCGCCGCAAAGGCTACACCTCGCGCGCGGTGCGCAATTTCATTGATCAGATCGGCGTCGCCAAGAACGAGAACCTGATCGAATTTGCCCTGCTGGAGTACAACGTCCGGGAAGACCTCAACAAGATCGCCCTGCGCGTGATGGGCGTGCTGGACCCGGTGAAGGTGGTTTTGACCAACTACCCCGAAGATCAGGTGGAGGAACTGGAGGCGGTCAACAACCCTGAAGACCCCTCCGCCGGTACGCGCCGGCTGCCGCTGACCCGCGAGCTGTATATCGACCGCGACGACTTCCGCGATGAACCGCCGCCCAAGTATTTCCGCCTGGCGCCCGGCCGGGAGGTGCGGCTGCGCTATGGCTACATCATCAAGTGCAACGACTTCAAGCGCAATCCGCAAACCGGCGAGATCGAAGAGATCTATTGCACCTACGATCCGCAGACCCGCGGCGGCTATGCCCCTGACGGTCGCAAGGTACAGGGCACCATCCATTGGGTGTCTGCCGCGCATGCGGTGGATGCCGAAGTGCGCATGTACGAGCGCCTCTTTACCATCGAGAATCCCAACAAAATGGAGGAAGGCAAAACCTTCCTGGATTACGTCAATCCCAATTCGCTGCAGGTGCTTGCCCATTGCAAGGTGGAGCCCGGTCTGGCGGATGCCGCTGCCGGTACGCATTACCAGTTCGAGCGCAAGGGCTTCTTCACTGTGGATCCAGATTCGCAGCCCGGCAGGCCGGTATTCAACCTATCCGCAACTTTAAAGGATACCTGGGCGAAGATCGAAAAGAAAAGTTAACAAAAACCGGTTCGTGTCATGGGCTTCGCTTCTGTTGCGAAGCCCATTTTTTATACCCCAGGTGGAAAAGATATCAGCATGGATGACAATATTGAAAAATACGTTGAGGGAGCGCTCCTCCGGGTGATCGTTGCATCATTTGCGGTGTGTAGGATTTGCCGCCCATGCCCGCCTGAACAAATCCTGAAGGGGATGAAGAGATAATAGTATTGCCTCTGCTATTTGCATGGGTATAATCGAATCAGGTCATCTGCGATGGATGGGGGGGGAGAATTACATTACCGTGATCGCTGCATACAAACGCGGATAGGGGAGGTTTGTATGAAAAACATTCTGTTGCTTGTAGTTTTGTTCGTTTCCCTGTTGCTGGTTGCATCCTGCGGTCTGCTGCCGGATATTCCCATCCATCTGCCGGGGGGCGGAGAAGAAAGAACAGAGCCGACGCCATCCGATAGTCTGGCTGCCAACCAGCAGGAACCGAAGCAGGCGGATGCAGACTACTTGGACTACGACTGCATCACCGGCGGACCATTCATCCTTCAGGCAACCCACAATTATTCGACGGTCGTGCAGGAAGCTACTTACACCTTCCAGGTAACGGCGAATATTGATCTCGTTGTGGATAAATCCGGCCGGGTTACCGGTTCCGGCGACGATTCGCAATGGCAGGTGATGCTCGAGTCGCCCGATTGCATCGGAACTGCGTATCCCGCATATTCCGCTGAGATAACCGGCACCTGTGAAAATTCTTTGATGATGCTGAAGATCACCGAGACTGTCGGCGCGCACGACATGACTTTTCTTTGCGGTGAGGACCCTGAACCGTATACCAGGGGGATGCCGGGCGCAGCCATGCAACATGAGCTCGCAATTCGGGCAAGTTCAGATGTCCGGGTGAACGGTGCGGAAGTTTACTTCATGGCGCCGCAGGGGGAGGGGTTCAAGAAATGGGTGATTTATAAATATGGTGATCTGCCGATCGTTCCGCTGACCGCCCCCTGATCCGGCAGGTTCTACACCGGGGAGACCGCGCCGCCCCAGTTTATTACACTGTTCTTATGAACAGAAAATCCCTATTCTTCAGCCTGCTTGTGCTGGCTTTGTTGTCTGCTGCGTGCACTCCATCCGTTCCCTCGCCCACACCGTCCAGGATGCCCGCTACCCCGGTCCCCTCCAGTACGCCCACCGCTGCCGATACGTCGGCGCCTGAACCGACCGCAACCGCCCTCCCCACCCCCACGGATGAGCCGACCGCCATCCCGGCCGCCTTCCCCGAAGCGGATGTGGCTGCCTGGGAACGGGTGGTTGGCGGTGTGATCCGTCCGGTGGATATCGTCAACGCCGGTGATGGCTCCGGCAGGTTGTTCATTCTCCAGCAGGTGGGCGTGATCCGCGTGCTGCAGGATGGTCAGCTGTTGGCGGAGCCTTTTCTGGATTTACGCGACCGGGTTGGCAGCGCCGCCAATGAGCAGGGTCTGCTGGGGATCGCCTTCCATCCGCAATTCAGCCGCAACGGCTATTTCTATGTGAACTACACGGATTATTCCGGCGATACGGTCATTGCCCGTTTTACGGCGCCCGCCGGTGAAAGCGGCTTCCGCCCGGCGGGGGATGCTTCCAGCGAGCTGATCTTGCTGCGGGTCGATCAGCCTGCCGCCAATCATAACGGCGGGCAGCTTCAATTCGGTCCGGATGGTTACCTGTGGATCGGTCTGGGCGATGGCGGCGGTCAGGGCGACCCCAACGGCTACGCCCAGTCGCCCGATTCCCTGCTGGGCAAATTGCTGCGCATAGATGTTGATGCCCAACAACCATATGCCATCCCCGCGGATAATCCTTTTGCCGGCGGTGGTGGTGCGCCGGAAATCTATGCCCTGGGTCTGCGCAACCCCTGGCGTTTCACCTTCGACCGGCTCACCGGCGACCTATTTATTGCCGATGTGGGACAAAACCGGTGGGAGGAGATCGATTACCTTCCGGAGGGTTTCAGCGGAGCGCCGCTCAATTATGGCTGGAATATCCGCGAGGGGGCGCATCCTTATCGCGACATCCCCACCGATGCACTGCTGACCGACCCCATCCATGAATACAGCCATGATGCCGGCTGCTCCATCACCGGCGGGGTGGTGTACCGCGGAGAGGATATCCCCGGCTATCGCGGCATCTACCTGTTTGGCGACTATTGCAGCGGTACGCTGTGGGGTCTGATCCCCGCGGCAGACGGCGGCTGGCAGACGCAGGTGCTCTTCCAGACCGGCTTCAAAATGGCTGCCTTCGGAGAGGATGAAGCAGGTGAAGTTTACTTGCTGGATTTAAACGGCGGTGTGTATAAATTGACTGCCCGGCAGTAGCCTATCCGCGCTGGACTGCCATTGCCCCGGCGTTTCCGGCCATGAAGTTTTCGAGCTGTTCGCCGCTCACTTCGATGGGTGTGCGGCGTGCCGGGTCGTTGACGATGAATTTGCCGGTCTGTTGGTTGTAACCGCTCACCGTGACGATGTGCTGGGTGGCATTCCCCGGTGCGCTGTGGTTATCGGAACCGCGGTCGCCCGTCCAGGGCAGGTTGGCTTTGCCCACAAAAGTGCCGCTCACCACCACCCTGGCGCCGCTCTTTAGCGCGGTGAGGATCGAAGAGGCATTTTCTCCGATCATCCGTGCGCTGGCGCCGGCTGCCCGGGCCCCCCGCATGAGGTCATCGAAATCGGTAAAGTAGTTCTGTTCCTGTTCGGATCGCTTGCCGCTGGCGGTGACGCCGTCGCGGCTGCTGTCATTCACCATCGTCCGCCGGGCAAGTTCGATCACTTCCCCGCTTTTATCCAGTGATGCCTCGCCGGGCAGGGTCAGCCCCAACCCGCGCAGCGCCATCACCAGTGAAGTGGGACCGCAGTTGGAATTGATCCCATCCCCGCCGATCTGCGTCTCGGCATCGAACTGGTTGATCTGCAGCCTGGCTGCCTGGGTGAGGTCTTCCACCGGGTTCACGAAGCTGCCCAGCAGATCCTGCAGGCTGGTTGAACCGCCCAGTGTGCCCATCAAAAGCGAAATGATTGAAGAGAGGTCGGTGCTGGAGGAGGATTCGCCGGTCAGCGGATTCCCCAATTGTTCCAGCAGCATGCTGGTAAGCAGCAGTTTGAAATCCGCGCCGCTGTCGGAGGTTTGATATAACGTGGCAGGGGAGTAGGTACCATCCTGCGCGGCGGATACCGATATTGAGTTTGTAACAAGGTTCGACATGTTTTTATTGTAAATTTCTTCGGTTTCGGTGCAGTAAAACGCGGATAAAAATGGTCGGTATTTTGAGTAAAGCTTCCTGCAGAAGTACGGGGATTGTGCGGCGGCTATGTTAAAATTAGTCCATGACGGGACGTATCTATCTGGGAGATAACCTGCCCATTCTGGAATCGCTGCCATCCGGATCCATCGATTTGATCTACATCGATCCGCCGTTCAACACCGGTAAGGTGCAGGCACGCACCCAGATCCACACCGTTTCCAACCAGAATGGCGACCGCACCGGCTTTGCCGGGCGCCGGTATGAGACCATCAAGCTCGGTTCGCGCCGCTATCTGGATTGGTTCGACGATTACCTGGCGTTTTTGGAGCCGCGGCTGGTACAGGCGCACCGCCTGCTCACCCCCTCCGGCAGTCTCTTCTTTCACATCGATTACCGCGAAGTACATTACTGCAAGATTTTGCTGGATTCCATCTTTGGCAGGGACAGCTTTCTGAACGAGATCATCTGGGCGTATGATTATGGCGGTCGCACCCGCCGCAAATTCCCTCCCAAGCACGATAACATTCTCTGGTATGCCTGCAATCCCGCTTCGTATACCTTCAATCTCGAAGCGCTCGACCGCATTCCCTACATGGCGCCCGGCCTGGTCGGCAGGGAAAAAGCCGCCCGCGGCAAGCTGCCCACCGATACCTGGTGGCATACCATCGTCCCCACCAACAGCAGGGAAAAGACCGGTTATCCCACCCAGAAACCGCTCGGCATCCTGCGCCGCATCATCAACACCTGCAGCAACCCCGGGGATACCGTGCTCGATTTCTTTGCCGGGTCGGGCACCACCGGTGCCGCCTGCGTTGAATTGGACCGCAGCTTTATCCTCGTGGATGATAATCCGCAGGCTTGGGAGGTGATGCGCACGCGCTTCGCCGCTGTGCCGGAAATCGAGTGGATCGACTGAAAAAATTGCCCGCCTGGTACGTAACATGCACAGCTAACAGGGTGAATAACGTATGTAAGGAGGGTATCCATGACTGGTATGGAAACCGAACAGGCGATTGCTTTGATCAAACAGGGGAATCTTGCCGAAGGGGCAAAAATCCTTTCGGAAGTAATTAAGAACGATCCGGATAACGAGCAGGCGTGGTTGTGGATGTCTGCCTGCGTCGTGGATCGGGGGAAGAAAATTTACTGTTTGCAGCGCGTACATCAGATCAATCCATACAGTGCTGCCGCCCGCAGGGGGCTGTCTGCCCTCGGCTTCGAGGTGTCCCCTCCGGTGGAGGAACCGCCGGTGATCGAAGAGGCGCAGACGGATGCCAATGGTTCGGCATTTCGTTACAGCGACCTGACCGCGGCATTGGGCGAGCGTGACCCCGAGAACAAGGAACCCACTACACCGCTCAAGAAGGCTGAATCTGCCGCCCGCGAAGCATCGCGACCGATCGACAAACCGTTTGAATACGAATCCATGCCCCTGGCGGAGGAAAGTACCCGGCAGTTTACCCCTCCGATTACCCGGGACGAGCAGCTATCCCATGCCGTGACCCAGCCGGCAGCTGCCTCTTCGGGCGAAAAAGCCATGATGCTCGAAGATTTTGGCTTCGCCCCGCCGGATGACGCCATCCCGCCTGCGCCGCCACTCGAACCGATCGAGGAACTGCGGCTGCAGTCCACCGAGAGCCTGGCAGCGCGTCCGCGCCGCCGCAGGCGAAAAACCAGTCCGTTGACGGTGATCATCCTCTTGCTGCTGATCCTGCTGATGATTCTGGTGCTGGCAGGCAAGTTCGTCTTCCACCTGTTCTAAGTACCCGTATGCAGGTATCACCGGTAGTGCACCTGCTGTCCAGGTTTGTAAAATTCCAACCCCGCCTGCCTGGCGGAGTTGGTTTATTGGGTGCCTGCAACAGTAAACAAGGTGATCGTTTCAATGACCGATAACATTCCTCTGCATGCTAAAAAATACCCCATTCTGGATTTTGACCCCGCTCCCGAAGCGATCATCGAACCATCCCGCATCATTCGCCGGCGGGATTACTCCCCCCGGGTGGTCTTTTGTTTCTTTAATGAAGTGATCCATAATTTTGTCCAGCGCGGGCTGGCAAGGCAGGTTGACCGGTTGAAATCGGAGATGGGCGACAACCCCATCTACCAGGTGAATGGCGGGCAGGGAACCTGGATGCTGGTGCATCCGGGCGTGGGCGCACCGCTGGCTGCCGCCTTTATGGATGAAATGATAGCCCGCGGCTGCACGCAGTTCATCGCTTGTGGTGGCTGTGGTGTGCTCGATAAGTCCATCCCGGTGGGACATTTGCTGGTGCCGGTAGGCGCACTTCGCGATGAGGGCACTTCTTACGCCTACCAGCCGCCCGAATGGCAGGCTGCCCCCACCGAAAAAGCCCTGCATGCGGTTCACCGCACGTTGCAGGATCACCACGCTCCCTATGACGATGTCGTCACCTGGACGACCGACGCCATCTATCGTGAGACCCGCGCGCTCACCAGCCTGCGCCTGAAGCAGGGCTGCCGCACGGTGGAAATGGAGACATCCGCTTTCTGCGCCGTTGCTGCTTTCCGTGGGGTGGAGTTTGCCCAGATACTGTATGGCGGCGACTCGGTGGCTGAATCCGGTTGGGATGCCCGTGACTGGATCTCCCGGGTGGATATCCGCGAGCGGATGCTCTGGCTGGCAGCCGAGGCGGTGCTGGGGATGTGACCCTATTGGTTTACCATCCGCAGATTGCGCCTCTTCACAATTTCTTCAGCCAAAAAGAATACCAGAACGGTGATCACCGGCAGCAGCCGGGTGAAGATCAATAAAGTGTGTGTGCCCGCAATGGCGATGTTATAGATCGAAAACGGGATGGCTTGAATAAGCAGGGCGCACCAGCGATATGCCCTGCGTTTGGTGAACAGGAAGATCAATGGCCAGAGGACGATGGAAATTTGCAGCACAACGCTCCAGCCCCGCAATGTCTCAAACGGATATTCATAAGTTCCCCCGCTGAAGTAGATGGTGTACATCAGGAGCAACCCCCCGATAATTCCCAGCAGGCTGGTTGAGACGATGGCGGTCCAGAGCGGGTCTGCGACCTTTCGTAAAACATACCAGATCAGGGCGAGGATGGCTGCCAGCGCCACCACCCGGAAAATGTTTTCAGCGGGCTGGCTGGCTATGCTTTGTAATTCGGCTGCCTCGCTGGAATAACGATCCAGCATATAAGAACGCAGGATCGTCCCCAGGGTGGCGGGTAAAAGGTACAACAACGCCGTAGGCTGTGCATGCCGCCGGTAAATGGGGTATGCGGCGGCGCATAATGCAATATGGATCCAGATAAGCAGCCGGGAAGAGAAATAATCCATGGCGGGCGTGTAAGCCAAATTTCTCGGGTAGAGCAGCAGCATCAATATTCCGACGATGCCGGGCAGCAGCAGTTGTGGAAATACGATCAGCAGGTATTCCACCCATGCCATGGAACGATGCACCCGTTTCATCTGCCGTCCCAATTCCTGCGGATCACCCATCTCATGCGCCAGGCGTTCCTGCCGCCGGGTGCTGTCTGCACCCAATGCCGGGTCGTTTTCCCCTTCGGCGATATGGGCGGAAATCTCCTCCAGTAACTCGGATTTTTCCTCTCTGTTGATGCCTTTGATCGACTCGGAGTACTGTTGCATATATTTGCTTATGTTCATCGTGTTCCCCCCGGTGTGGGTTGAAACTTCAGAAAAGGCATTAATTCGGTAACGAACTGCCTCCATTCCTGTTGCCCTTTGGCAAGCCGCTGTTGCCCGTGTTGGGTGATGGAATAGATCTTTTTCCGGCGTTGACCCGGTGATTCCACCCATTCCGCTTCCACCAGTTTTTCCTGCTCCATTTCGTGCAGGGTCGGGTAAAGCAGCGCCGCGGTCATGGTGAAGTATCCCTGGCTGCGCTCTTCCAGCTCGCGCATGATGGCGTAGCCGTGCCGCGGACCTTCGTTGAGGATGCCCAGGATGAGGAGTGGGGTGCTCCCTTTACGTACCTGTTGGATTTCAGCCATGTTTTGCCTCCGTTTATATATAATATAGTTATATATAATTTTATTACTTAATGCAAGTCCCAATTTTTACTGCTCTGCTCGCGCTCATATATTCTTCCAACCAATCGTTAATGGAATTCTTGCAATGAAGGCTTATCCTGAAACTGAAATTAAGGTTTGAGGAGATGATCCTATGTCAAAAATAGTCGGAATTGATCTGGGCACTACCAACAGTGTTGTTTCTGTAATGGAAGCCGGTAACCCGGTGGTGATTTCCACCGCCGAAGGTTCCCGCTTATTGCCATCGGTGGTTGCCTTTACCAGGAATAACGAAAGACTGGTTGGACAGCAGGCAAAACGCCAGGCGGTTGTCAACCCCGAAAATACCATTTATTCCATCAAGCGCTTCATGGGCAGACGCTTCGACGAAGTGGATGCGGAACGCAAGATGGTGCCCTACAGCATTGTAAAGGGTGCGCAGGGCGATGTGCGCGTCAAGATCCCCGTCAACGGCAAGGAATACACCCCGCAGGAGATCTCAGCCATGATCCTCGGCAAGCTCAAGGCGGATGCCGAGGCATATCTGGGCGAGCCTGTTACCCAGGCGGTGATCACCGTGCCGGCCTACTTCAATGACAGCCAGCGCCAGGCAACCAAGGATGCCGGCAAGATCGCCGGGTTGGAGGTGCTGCGCATCATCAACGAACCTACCGCATCCGCTCTCGCTTACGGTCTGGATAAGAAAACCAACGAGCGCATCCTGGTGTTCGACCTGGGGGGCGGTACGTTCGATGTGTCCATTCTGGATGTGGGCGAGGGCGTGGTGGAAGTGAAAGCCACCAACGGCGATACCCACCTGGGCGGTGATGACTGGGACGAGGTGATCGTCCACTGGGCAGCCGATGAATTCAAAAAAGATCATGGCATTGATCTTCGCCAGGATCGTCAGGCGTTGCAGCGACTGCGCGAGGCGTCCGAAAAAGCCAAGATCGAGCTCTCCACGCTGTTGGAGACGGAGATCAATCTGCCCTATATCACGGCGGATGCCAACGGTCCCAAGCACTTGCAGCTCAAACTCACCCGTGCGCAATTCGAGCACATGACCGGTGAACTGCTGGATCGCTGCCGAAAGCCTTTCGAGAGTGCCATCAAGGATGCCGGCATCAAGGCAGCCGATATCGACGAAGTCGTTCTGGTGGGTGGTTCCACACGTATGCCGATGGTTCAAGACCTGGTCCGTTCACTGGTGAACAAGGACCCTAACAAGGGTGTCAACCCCGATGAGGTGGTCTCCGTCGGAGCCGCCATTCAGGGCGGTGTGTTGGGCGGACAGGTGAAGGATGTTCTGTTGCTGGATGTGACCCCGCTTACCCTGGGTCTGGAGACGCTGGGTGGGGTGATGACCCCGCTCATCGAGCGCAACACCACCATCCCGGTGCGCAAGTCGGAGGTCTTCTCCACCGCGGAAGACAACCAGACCGCCGTGGATATCCACGTCTTGCAGGGCGAGCGTCCGATGGCAGCCGACAACATGACCCTGGGGCGCTTCCGCCTGGATGGCATTCCCACCGCTCCGCGCGGTATGCCGCAGGTCGAGGTGACCTTCGATATCGACGCCAACGGCATTTTGAATGTCACCGCCAGGGATAAGGCAACCGGCAAGGAGCAGAAGGTGACCATCACTGCCAGCACCAACCTGGATAAGAAGGATATCGACCGCATGGTGGAGCAGGCAAACTCCAACCGCGCCGAGGATCAGCGCCGCAAGGAATTGATCGAGACCCGGAACATGGCGGACAGTGCCGTGTACCAGACCGAGAAAACCATTCGTGACCTGGGCGGCAAGCTCGATCAGGCGGACAAATCCCGGCTGGAAGGGCTGGTCAACACCGTCAAAGAGACCATGCAGCGCGATGATCCGCAAGCCATCAAACAGACTGTGAACGATTTGCAGCAGGCGCTGGGTGAAATGCACCAGCAGCCGGGCGAAGGAACGCCCCCGCCTTCTGATGGCGGTCAGTCCGGCGGCGACGATGTCGTTGAAGGTGAATTCAAGAGTGTCTAAAAGAAACGAACCGGTGGTCCCTATAAGGACCGCCGGTTGCTCATTTCATGCGAATGTATCATCAGCCGGGGCAGCCTATCGCTGCTCCGCCTGGAACTCGCCCGCCAGGATGCCGTAGACCAGTTCATCATACCGGCGTCCGTGCAGCAGAATCCGTTCGCGCAGCCGTCCCTCGCACTGCATGCCGAGCCTGTCCATCACCCGCCTGGAGGCGGCGTTATCTGCATGGCAGTAAGCCGTCACGCGGTGTGCGTTCAACTGGCGGAAGGCATACCTCAGGGCAGCTCGTGCGCCCTCGGTGGCGTATCCGTTTCCCCAGTGTGCCGGATGTAGTGACCAGCCGATCATCCATTCATCGTCTCCCGCCGGGTTGAACTTGAGGGTCAACCGTCCGCACAGGCGGTCTTCCGGTGGTACCGTGATGACCAGCTTGTAGATTTTCCTGGGATTCTCAGCTGCCCATTCCAGGGCACCTTCCAGCCTGTAGCGGATGTCTGCTTCCGTCAATTCTCCCGGTTCGTACTGCTGCACCAGTGGGCTCATGTCCATTTCCAGCAGCGCTTCCAGGTCGTCTGCGCGGAATTCTCTAATCTTTAATCGGGGGGTGATCAATTCCATGCGGATAGTATACCTGAAAAGCAGCATCCCTTCCGAACCGGGAAGGGGTCGGGGGATGGACTAAAACTATTGTAAATCTAATAGAAAATAAGATGCAATTGCCCGGACCTGAAAAGGGACGTCAGTAAACTGAATTTTGCCGGGTAGTATAATAGCCGCATGAAAATCAGGTTGAAACAATTTTTCGCCGGAGCCATCGGAATGGTACTCGTGCTGTCGGCGGTCGTCTTTCTTGTGCCATCACTGCGCGAAAGGGTTTTGATCAAATTCGATGAAACCCGGGCGCAGATCAAATATGCGCTTAATCCTCCCGAAAAGGTCGTTTTTGCGCCTCAGGAACAGGAAGTCGCCGCGATCGTCAGGCAAACCATGACGGCACTCGCCCCGACGGCGACCCTGACCCCCACACCATCCACGCCGGTACCCACTATGACGCCCACCATCACCCCCACCCCGCTGCCCGGGCAGGTAAAACTGGAAGGTATCACCTTCCAATCCCAGCGCGGCATGTGGAATTATTGCGCCCCGGCAAACCTGTCCATGGCGCTCTCGTATTGGGGATATGAAGACTACATCCTCAATATCGGGAACTGGCTGAAACCCTACAGCAAGGATAAGAACGTCATGCCTTACGAAATGCAGGCGTTTACCAAAGAAGTCGCCGGGTTGAAAGCAGTTGTCAGAGTCGGCGGTGACCTGTCTGTGCTCAAGAAGTTCATCGCCAACGGTTTCCCCGTCCTGATCGAGAAGAGCGAAGTGCTCCACGGTGAATATGGACCGGGCTCCACTGGCTGGATGGGGCATTACATGGTATTCAATGGTTATGATGACGCCAGGAGTGTTCTGATCGGGCAGGATTCCTTGAGCGGTCCCGATGCTGAATTCTCGTATGACGATCTGGAGCGGGATTGGCGGGGATTCAATTACATCTACCTGGTTGTTTACCCGGCGGAGAAGGAGCAGCAGGTCTTCGACCTGTTGGGCGACCAGCAGGATGAAACGGCGAATTACGAATATGCCGCGCTCAAGGCTGCCAACGAAGTGCTGGGGTTGAGCGGACGTGACCAGTTCTTTGCCTATTTCAACCGTGGCACCAACCTGGTGGCTTTACAGGACTACGCTACGGCCGCGCAGATGTATGATGAAGCATTCGCCATCTACCCCGATATTCCCGAAGATGACCGTCCCTATCGGGCGTTATGGTATCAAACCGGACCGTATTATGCTTATTACCATACCGGCAGGTATTGGGATGTGATCACGCTGGCTACCACCACCCTGGATGCCATGTCCGAACCGATGCTCGAAGAAAGCTACTACTGGCGGGCGCGGGCGGAACTGGCGTTGGGCGACACCGTGGGGGCGGAAAAAGACCTTCGCCTGGCGCTGAAATACCATGAAGATTTTGCACCTGCCGTACAGATGCTGGCCGAAATGGGCTACGACTCTTGAGTGGAGCGCGTCAGCGCAGCCGTTGCCGGGAACGGTGGGCGTGCAGCGCCATCGTAGCGATATACCACGCGCGCAGAATTTGCAGGTACATCTTGATGCGGTTGAATATCCCCCGCACTGACCCCCGGTGGATTTCGCTGGGCGGGTGGCTGACGCCGAACAGGGGAATATACCGTGAGCGCCATTTCTCCTGCCGCGAAGCAACGGATAACACCGTCTCGATCCCGTAACCGGCTGAAGCTTCAAAGTTCAGCCGCATGAACAGATCGCGGCGGATGCAGCGCTGCCCGGAAAGCCAGGGGGTGATCCAGTGCGAGAAGTCCGATGCCCAGTGACCCTGCTTGAATTGCCCCACGGTCATATCCAGGTTTCCCCGAATGACCGGCTGGCACAGGTAATCGATATGTCTGGCTTCCAGACCGTGCAGGTCTGCGTCCAGCATCAGGATGTAAGGTGCCGTTGCCTGTTGCAGTGCCAGCAACACGGATTGTCCCTTGCCCAAATTCTCTGCGTTTGAAATCAGGTGAATTCTGGGGTCCTCTGTCTGGCATGCCGTCACGACATCCGCAGTGCGATCGGACGATCCGTCATTGACCACCAGGATTTCCCGGATGTAGGGAATTTCCCGCAGCAGGGATAAAACCGTCGCAATACGGGTCGATTCATTAAAAGCAGGAATGATTACACTAATTGGATTTGTGCTCATAAGCCCGCGATTCTAACATGGAAATGCCTCTCAAAACCTATCATATACAGACATTGGAGCTTTTTCAACCTCTGGTATAGGAATTGTGACGAAAACGGGTGTTCTTCAGGGCAATCGCATCCAAATTTATTTATTCTACAAAGGAACAATTTTTTCATCCCTTCCCGCTTTGGAAAGTCGGGGGATAGGCAAAAACCATCGTAAATCCAATAAAAACAGGATGCCCCCGCCCTGGGGTGTTCTTGACAGGCTTTGATTATGGTATATACTGTCATTAATCTCGGGGTGAGAGGCTGTATTAATTTAACAAAGGGCTGATGAGATGAAAGCATCTATTTGGAATATCCTGACGATCTTGTTTATTACCGGTACGGTGGTTTTGGCGGTCATCTTTGGGGTGATCTTCCTGATGCCGAACCAGGTTTTGCCTGCCGGCATGCGTCCCATCAGCCTGCCGCCGACGTTGGCGCTGCCAACCGCCACCGAAACGCCGCTGGTATTTTTCCCTCCCACCTGGACCAAGACTTCCATGCCAACCACGGCTGCCCCCACTGCCACCAAGACCTTTACAACAACGGTGGCTGCCTTCCCGACCGAGACGCCTGAAACGGCAATGACCGAAACGCCGACCACAACGCAAACGACCACTCTCACCGCCACCCGCACAAGTACGAAATCTGGGGTGATCATTATTATTAATGGCACGGCAAAGTCGGCTACTGCTACCAAAACCACCAAGCCTACCAAGACGCCGACCCCCAAGCCCACCAAAACACCAGGTGGATTGCCTGAATTTGCTGCCGTCGATGATTATGCTGATGTGGGTGTCGCTCCCTCTTCGGTGACTATTGACGTGATCGCCAACGATTATCACTTCCCCGATCTGCCGATCCGCATTGCCACTTTCCTGAAGTATCCCAAGCACGGTACGATCGAAAAGGTATCCAACACGGATGTCAAATACAAACCGGATGCCGGATTTACCGGGTTGGATACGTTTGTATATAAGATGACCGATGAACCGGGATCGGTCGATTCTGCGACGGTTTATGTGTTGGTCGGTTCCGGAATGAGCTGGCCCACAGCCATCACCTTGAGCAGTGATACGATCGTCGAAAACACTCCGGCAGGGGCGACCATCGGTTCCATGAGCACCACGGATGGCTCTGCTCCCTATACCTATAAGCTGGTCTCCGGCACGGGCGATACGAACAATGGTTACTTCACTTTAACCACGGCTGGTGTATTGAAGTCGCAGACTTCCTTCAACTATGAAAGTACACCCACGCTCTCAATTCGGGTCAGATCGACCGATTCGTACGGTCTGTTCGTCGAAGAGCGCTTCCTGATCTATGTTACCAATGTAAATGAAGCTCCTTCGATTACCTACATGACCCTGCCTACTGCTGTGGTCGGTTCGGAATACAGCGGGCTGGTCAGAGCAAACGACCCGGATAGCGGGGATTCGTTGGCATTTTCCTGTGTTGCTGCACCCAGCTGGTTGATGTGTAATGCAGATGGCACCCTTACCGGAACGGTGACGGGGTCTGCTGGTACGGTTGCATTGACAGCTCGGGTGCAAGATCTTGCCGGGTTGTACGATGTCGAGCCAGGGTCCATCACGGTGGTCGAACCGACGCCGACCCGCACGCCTACATCAACGCCCACCACATAAACAAGCATATTCTATGACTGACGAACTTACCCTGGAAACCTTTCAACACCTTGTCCACCTGGCTGCCCTGGAATTGGGTCCCGAGGAAGCGGCATATCTGCACCGGCAGTTGAATTTGCAACTGAAGTCGATTCACGAACTGCAATCCATCCCAGTGGATGAGGATGTGCCGCCGGCGCGGCATGGTGTGCCGTTCCTGCGCGAAGTTTCTGCCGCCCTGCGCAGGGATGAGTGGCAGCCATACCCCGATGCGGAAGAGATCCTGAAACAGGCTCCGCAGACCGAGGAACGTTATTTCGTTGTACCCGAAATTCCGCACACCCGTTTGGAGTGATTGGCGGATCGTGGATTAATCAGGGTGAGCGTGAAGAAAGTTCTGCTCACCCTTTCATTCTGTAATCTGGTGAAACCCTATGGAACTATGTGACCTTTCTGCATTGGAAATCTCCCGCCTGGTGAAAACGCGCAAGGCATCTGCCGTGGAAGTATTGGAAAGCTGCCTGGAGCGCATGGCTGCCGTGGATGGCAGGTCAGGCAGTCTGGAACCGGGTGAGATCACTGCCGAAGACAGGCAAAAAGTCCATGCCTTTATCTATAGCGATTCAGAGCGGGCTTTGTTGCAGGCACAGGCGGTGGATGAGCGTGTGCGGAAGGGTGAGGATGCCGGTTTGCTGGCAGGGGTGCCTTACACCGTGAAGGACATCTTCTGCGTGAAGGGTACGCCTTCCACGGCAGCCTCGAAAATTTTGGCGAATTTCCAGGCGCCCTATACTGCCACGCCGGTGGAACGGATTGAAAATGCAGGCGGTGTCATGCTCGGCAAGGTCAACCTGGATGAATTCACTTTTGGCTCATCCACGGAATCATCCGCCTTCCAGCCGTCCACCCGCAATCCGTGGGATCCTTCCACCGTTCCGGGTGGTTCATCCGGTGGGAGTACTGCTGCGGTTGCCGCCGGTGAAGGTGCTCTCTCATTGGGCACCGATACCGCCGGTTCGATCCGCCAGCCAGCCGCTTTCTGCGGCGTGGTGGGCTTCAAACCCACCTATGGACGGGTTTCCCGTTACGGATTGATCGCCTTTGCCTCCTCCCTGGATTGCCCCGGTCCGGTTTCGCGCGATATCCCGGATGCGGCATTGATGTTGCAGGTGATTGCCGGCCGGGATGCGCACGACAGCACCAGCGTCACCCTGCCCGTGCCAGATTATCTGGCTGAGCTGGAAAAAGGTGTCAAAGGGCTGCGCATTGGTCTTTCGCCCGATTACTTCCAGATCACCTACCCCGATCCTGAAACCGGTGAACTGGTAGTGCAGCCGCTCCCCGATGAGATATCCGCCCCGGTTTACCGGGCGGCGGATATCTTGAAAGCGATGGGCGCCGAGATCATTGAAGATGTGCCCATGCCGCATACCCGCTACGGCATCCCGGCTTATTTTGTCATCTCCCGGGTGGAGGCGGCTTCCAACCTGCACCGTTTTGACGGGGTCAAATACGGTTACCGCACGGCTGCCCAACCCGACGAATTGAGCGCGTTGTATCGCATGAGCCGCGCCGAAGGTTTTGGGTTGCAGCCCAAATTGCGTATTCTGATGGGCATGTATGTCAGCGCCGCGCAATATAGCGAACAATATTACAATCAGGCACTGAAGATCCGCTCCCTGATCCGCAGGGATTTCGAGGATGTGTTCGACCCGCAGGGGAAATATCGCCTCGATGCCCTGCTCACACCCACCACTCCCACCCCGGCATTCAAAATGGATGCGGTCTATGGCGACTCGGTGCTGATGCAGTATGCCGATCAACTCACCGTTCCTGCCAACCATGCCGGTGTACCCGGTGTATCCCTGCCTGCCGGATTGAGCGCCGCAGGGTTGCCGCTGGGCATTCAGCTGTTGGGCGCCGATTACACCGAGAGCGCCCTGCTGCGTATCGGCAGGGTGTATGAGCTGGCCACCACGGATGAAGCCTGGCGCAAAGTCAAACCGCAGGTGTTGCGATGAGCAACGGTAACGGTGTTCGTCTCTTCATCAAATGGATTGCCAGCCGTACGTCCACTGCCGGGTGATGGGGATGGAAAGCCTGTGAACTCACCTGCTGATAGTGCCACTCCCCGTAATGACCGCGTTCTTGCCGCACTGGCGCATGCGGGCATTCTGCTCTGGGGATACGGCGGGTTCATTCCAGCCATCATCTGGTCCATCCGCCGCCGGGAATCATCCTACACTGCGTTTCAAACCCTGCAGGCGCTGGCATACCAGGTGATCAGCATCTTCGTGTATGTGGTCGTCTGCCTGGTTGTGCTTATCGTCCTCGTTCCGTTCAGCATCCCGTTGCTGAAAGTCACGCTGGCAGCGGAGTTGACTTCCTCCGCCGATTTTACCCTCTGGATTGTCGCTGCCGTTCTCCTGTTGGTGCTTGCCATCGCCTTCACCGTGCTGGGGCTTGCCGGCGTGGTAGCCAGCCTGTTGGGTAGGGATTTCCGTTATCCGCTCATCGGCGGTTGGCTGGAAACGCAGCTCTGCCGGCTTGTTTCCCCATCCGACGGGGTTGCATTTGGCGACCCCGCTGAGCGGATTATGGCGGCGCTGTGCCATCTGAATGTCATCCTGGTTATCAGCGGCATGTTGGTGCCGTTGGTGGTGGGGGTGATGGAAAAAAGCAGGAGCCTTCGCCTGCAAAAAGAAGCCGCCGCGGCTTTGCTCTGGCAGGGGTTGCAGAGCGTCTTTTGGGTCGGGATGTCTGTGGTGGGGGGTGTGGCTTCATTTCTCTTCCCCCTGCTGTTCTACCTGTGGTTGGAGCAGCCCGGACAGGGCATCGGCGGCGCAGAACCGCTGCAGGTGATGGCTGTTGCCCTGGTCATTCTGTTCGCGCTGCTGGTTTGTTTGCTGGTGCTGGCAGGCTTTCAAGTCTATGGTCTGCTTGCTTTTGCCAGGGTGCTGAAGGGAAGTGCGTACCGCTATCCCCTGATTGCCAGGTGGCTATCATGAAAGGTACCCATTGCCATCAAATTTCAGGAATTTTCCTGTCCTTCGGAGTAACCTATGCCAGAATATGAAACCGTCATCGGGCTGGAGACGCACATTCAGCTGAACACTGCCACCAAGATCTTTTGTTCCTGCAAGGCGGATAGCTGGAATGAACCGCCCAATACCAATATCTGCCCCGTCTGCTGTGGGCTGCCCGGGGTGCTGCCGGTCTTGAACGAAGCTGTGGTGGAAAAAGCCGTATTGTTGGCAAAGGCGATGCACGCCGAAATTCCGCTGGTATCCTTCTTCGACCGCAAGAATTACTTCTACCCCGATCTGCCCAAGGGCTACCAGATATCCCAGTTCGACCGGTCCCTTGCGATGGGCGGATATATCGATCTGCCCCTGCCGGATGGCAGCCTGCGCCGGGTGCGCATCCACAAGCTGCACATCGAAGAGGATGCCGGCAAGACCAAAAACCAGGGCTCCGAACGTTGGGTGGATTTCAACCGCTGCGGTGTGCCGTTGATCGAGATGGTCACCGAGCCTGATCTGCGCGGACCGGAGGAAGCAGCCCAGTATCTCATCCGTTTGCGCCAGTTGCTGCGCTGGCTGGGTATCTCCGAAGCGGATATGGAAAAAGCCCACCTGCGTTGTGATGCCAATGTCTCTATCCGCCTCAAGGGAGAGACGATCCTGAACCCCAAGACCGAGATCAAGAATGTCAACTCCATCGATGCGGTCAAGGATGCCATCGAAAAGGAAGTGGAGCGCCAGATCCGCGAAGTGGAGGCGGGACATCGCATCCACGCCTGGACTCTGGAATGGGATGAGGATTCCGGCACGCTCAAGAAGATGCGCTCCAAGGAAACCGAAGCGGATTATCGCTACTTCCGCGAACCTGACCTGTTGCCGCTGCACATGGATGATGCCTGGCGCGGGCAGATCCTCACCAACTTCCCCGAATTGCCGCTCGAACGGCGGGCGCGGTTTATCCGGCAATATGAATTGCCCGAGTATGATGCAGATCTGTTGACTTCCGAGCGTGCATTGTCCGATTACTTTGAAGCGGCGGTCAAAGCCTATGCTGGCGATCCCAAGCGGGTATCCAATTGGCTGATGAATGATGTGCTGCGTATGATCAACGAATCCGGCGTTTCTCCCGCTGATCTCAAACTCACCCCGCAATATCTGGCAAAGATAATCTGCTTGGTGGATGCCAACACCATCAACACCAATACCGGCAAATCCCTGCTCGACAGGGTGCAAACCACCGGCAAGGATCCCGAAAAGCTGGTAGCCGAAGAAGGTCTGGCAAAAGTCAGCGACGATGCGGCGATTCGCAAGGTCTGTGAAGAGATCATCGCCGCCAGCCCGCAGGAGACCGCTTCCTACAAGTCCGGCAAGGTCGGTCTGATCGGCTGGTTTGTGGGGCAGGTGATGAAGAAAATGCAGGGCAAAGCCGATGCTGCCCTTGCCCGAAAAATTCTGGAAGAATTATTAAGCTGATCTCGAAAGAGGGGTTATTTCCATGCCTTGCAGATGCGCTGCCAGGATTCTTCCACCGTCTCCGGCAGAATGCGTGTACTGCCGACTGCGGTCATGAAGTTGGTGTCGCCCGTCCAGCGGGGAAGCACGTGCAGGTGAATATGATCTGCCACCCCGGCGCCCGCCGCCTGTCCGATGTTGCCCCCCAGGTTGAACCCCTGCGGATGATATACCTCTCCCAGCACCACCAGTGATTTGGTCAGCAGTTCCATCATTTCACAGCGCGTCTCGGCGTCCAGCTCTTCGAGGGAAGAGGCATGCTGATACGGTACCACCATCAGATGCCCGTTGGTATAGGGATAGCGGTTGAGGATGACGAACGCTTTTTCTCCGCGGATGACGATCAGGGATTCTGAATCTTCGGCTTCCAAAGCGTGGCAAAACACACAACCGCTTTTCTTGCTGCTCTCCACGTATTCCCGCCGCCAGGGTGTAAACATATGCTCCATGGTGTGTTCATTATAGTGTTACAAGAGTGATTCGGCAACCAGAGAATCGCCGGAAAAAATCTCCGTTAAATGCATCATGCCCCGTGGTAATGTCTCCGCCTGCGAAAGGATCAATCCCGTCGCCATCATTGACACACTGAAAACCGGCGGGTATCCTTGAGCTATGCAGATAAACCTGCCGTTGGATGATTCCAACCTGAACAAATACTGGACGGTCTCCTCGCTCACCCGCCATCTCAAGGACTGGTTGGAGAACGATGTCTGGCTGCAGGATTGCTGGGTGCGTGGGGAGATCTCGAACCTGTCGCGCCCGTCCTCCGGACATATCTATTTCAGTCTCAAGGATGCCGGCGCGCAGCTGCGCTGTGTCATCTGGCGCACCCAGGTTTCGCGCCTGCGTTTGAACCTGGCGGATGGACAGCAGGTGGAAGTGCACGGTGCCATTACCGTTTACGAGGCTTCGGGACAGTACCAGTTGATTGCCGATGCGGTCAATGTTGCCGGAGAAGGCGATTTATACCTCGAGTTTTTACGGCTGAAGTCGAAGCTGGAAGCGGAAGGTCTGTTTGCCGCAGAGCGCAAACGCCCACTTCCCCCCATCCCTGCACGCATCGGGGTGGTCACTTCCCCCAGCGGGGCGGCCATCCGTGACATTCTCACCACCATTCAGCGCCGCTTTCCTCTGGCGGAAGTCATCTTCGCCCCCACCCTGGTGCAGGGTTTGGATGCGCCGCCCGCTATTCTGGCTGCTATCCGGTCGGTTCTCGCTGACCGTCCGCAGGTGGATGTGCTCATCCTTGCCCGGGGTGGCGGCTCCATCGAGGATCTTTGGTGCTTCAATGACGAAGATGTGGTCAGGGCGGTTGCGGCATCTCCTGTTCCCGTGGTGACGGGCATCGGTCATGAGACCGATTTTACCCTCTGCGATTTTGCCGCCGATGTGCGCGCTCCCACCCCAACCGCCGCCGCGGAAGTGGCGACCCCCCATCAGGACGACCTGCGCGGCATCACCGCGGGCTATCTGCTGCGCTGCCAGACTTCCTGCCGCGAAGTATTGCAGGCTGCCCGGCAAGAGGTGAATCTGCACCGCTTCCGCCTGGAAAAGGTGTCCCCTCGCAGCCGGCTGACCGCAGGCAGGTTGCAGTTGGATCATTTATCCTTCCGGCTGGCTGCTTCCGTCAGCCATGCCCTGGAAAGGGAGCAGCAGGCGGTACGGGGCATCCTTGCCCGGCTGCAGGCGGTTAATCCGCTGGCGGTGTTGGAGCGTGGTTACGCGCTGGTAATGGAGCCGCACAGCGGGCAGATTATCCGGAGTATTCGTCAGGTGGAGCCGGATGCGCGCCTGGATGTTCGCGTCCAGGATGGCAGCTTCCCGGTGATTGCCGCATCTAGACAGGATGACAGATGAAACAGGCAGAGAAGAATATCGAACAGATGACGTATGAAGAGGCTCTCGGCGAATTGACGCAGATCACCGCGCAGCTCGAAGAGAGCAATTTACCGCTGGAAGAGATGTTGCAACGTTACGAACAGGGACAAAAACTGGCGAACCGCTGCAACCAATTGCTGGATGAAGCGGAGCTGAAAATCAAGGATCTCTCGTCGGGTGGCGTTTCCACGGTTGAACCGCTACTGGAGGAATGAGTTTGTTTAAGGAATTGATCGGCAATCCTGTTTTGATCTGTTGCCTCACCGGCTGGCTGCTTGCCCAGGGGCTCAAGGTTCCCTTTGATTATTTGAAACATCGTCAGATCAACTGGGGGTTGTTTTTCACGGCTGGCGGTATGCCCAGCTCTCATTCCGCCCTGATGACGGCTGCCACACTGGCGGTCGGCTTGTTCTATGGCTTCGATGAGCCGCTGTTCGGGTTGGCGGTGGGCATTACCATGATCGTGGTCTATGATGCCACCGGAGCGCGCCGCCAGGCGGGCATGCAGGCGCGCAAGATCAATACGCTGGTCAATGAACTGTTGCAGGGGCATCCGCTCAACGAAAAAGCCCTCAAGGAAGTGCTGGGGCATACACCGCTCGAGGTGACCGGTGGTGTGGCACTGGGGCTTGCCGTCAGTACGGTGATCTGGATGATCTGGAAGTAGTTATTTTCCCGAATTGGAACGATTGAATTGCAGATTCTCCAGGTAGAGATCCATAAAGCCTGGATAGGTGGTCAGCTCGATATATTGCGAACTTCGCGCTATTTTCTTTGCCACGTCGCGCGCCCTGACCGAGCGCAGCATCTGTCTGGCGCCTGCTCCGGCGGCGTTGCCAACCTGCGCATAGACATCTTGACGCAGCGTGGGGAACATCCCGATGGCAGCGGCGCTCTCGATATCCAGATAAGTGCCGAAAGCCCCGGCAACGATGAACTGTCGCAGCCGGTCTGCGTCGTAGCCCGCTTCGCGCAGCAAAATTTCGCAGCCGGTGCGGATGGCTGCCTTTGCCAGTTGGATTTCGTGCACGTCTTTGCGGGTGACTAGGATCGGTTTGCCCGTGCCGCTCTGCTCCGCTGATGCCAGTTGGTAGCCGGTCAGTGCATCGCATGTCACCAAGCGCGGATGATCCCTTTGCAGTACCCCCCGTTCGTCGATGGCGCCGTCCGCCAGCATTACGGCGATGGCATCCAGTATGCCCGAGCCGCAGATGCCGATCGGCGGGGCGTCGTCAATGGTGCTGATCAGCACCTTCCCCTTCACCAGTTCCACTTTTTCGATCGCGCCGGATGCCGCCCGCATGCCCATTTGGATGCGCGCTCCTTCGAACGCAGGACCCGAGGCGCAGGAACAGCTATAGCTTTTCCCCTGCGCGCACAGCGATATCTCGGTGTTGGTGCCGATGTCCAGCGCGAGCATATCCTCTGCGGGCGGATGGCAGCCGCTGGCGAGGCACATCGCCACATGATCTCCCCCCACGTAACCGGCGATATTGGGCGCCAGGTACACCCTGGCATGTGGATTGACCGCCAACCCCAGGTTGGGGGCGGGGATTTCCTCTTCTTCCAGTTGGTCGGGGCGGTAGGGTGCTTCACCCAGGGAACGCACCGGGCGGTTGACCGCCAGGTGCTGCATCACGGTGTTGCCCACCAGCACCACGTCCACGACCTGTTCCGTCTGCGCACTGCTCTCCCCGCACAGGGTGGCTGCCATCTCCTGGATTTTTGCCATGAGCACGGTGTGCAGTTGCAGTGCGTTTTGCACCGATTTATTCGCGTAGCTAATTCTGGCAACCACATCTTCACCAAAAGGTATCTGTGGATTCGCAGCGCCGCAGCGTGCCGCCGTTTTGCCGGTTTCCAAGTCCACCAGGTAACCCGCCAGTTTGGTGCTGCCGATGTCCACCGCCAGCCCGTAGATGCGGCGGTTTTCGGGCAGTGTGGCAAGGATCTGTTCACCCCTTTTCACCAGCTTGACTTGCTTTCCGCCGGGGGGCACTGCGCCTTCTTTTTCCATCCGCTCCGTCAGCAACGGCGCTGCCTGCTCCATCGGGAGCACGGCGATCTGAACTGCCGGGTCCAGTTCGACCCGCCGGTCGTCGCCTTCCACCTGCAACCTTTGCAGGGTGCTGAGCGAACTGGAGGGAATTTCAATAATGCAGTCTTCGGTGGGGATGGTCTGGCATGCCAGGCGGTACCCCTTGCGGATTTCCTCCGCACTGAAATACCCGGCTTCCTCCGCACTGGGAGGTGTCGCCGGACCGTGGATCAACAGAATGCGGCAGGCGTGACAGGTTCCGTTCCCGCCGCATGTTGCCAGAATTTCCACACCGGCTTTTCGGGCAGCATCCAGAATGCTGCTGCCCGCTTCGACCGCAATGCGGTTGCCGGTGGGCTGGAACTCGATCTGCATTATTTTGGGGGTGCTGCTCATCATCGGTGTTCCCGGTACCGGCAGGTGCTTCTCATCTGGCAGTAATCGCACGTGGAGGATTTTTCAAATGGTTTTCTGCTCAGACCGATCGCGAAGGAACTGGTTTTTTGGGGCAGCATCATAAACTCGTCCGTCAGCCTGACCCCGATGCTGACCGCATCTACCAGTGCAAAAATCTGTTTCTGACCGCTGGCGACATCCCAGCCATCCAGCCCGGGCGAATAGGGGATCGATGTATATCTGCCGCCCATCAGGTGATCTTCTTCCATCTTGCGGCAGATTTCGACCACCAGTTGTTCCACCGCCACCGTGCCGCAGGCATCCAATGCCAGCGACAGCACCGGATCTTTTTCATAGTATTCACTGCTGATCTGTTCGATGCCGCCGCCAATGGTCGCCACGACAGCCGTGATATCCTGTGATTGTGCCAGCACACCCGCGACCCCTTCCCCCACTAGGTCGGATGGTCCGTTTAACAAAACCCGGGAGTGTGAAACCCCGGTCACCAGGTATTCTTCAAAGACGAATTGCGGGTCGAGCAGCGGTATCGCCAGTTGAACTGCTCTCCGGGCGGTGTCGACCAGTTGTGGCTTGCGTGCCTTGAGTATTTCCGGGTCCCCGCCCTGGGCGCGTAAAACCTGGTCAAGATTGATTTCAACGTTGAGTGGTCTCTTGCGTGGCATTTTTTTATTGTAGCATGAGCGCCGGCTATTCCAATGTAATGTGCAAGTTATCAGTTGAAAAACGCCTGCCATGCCTGCTCGTTGGGGGCGATATAAAAGGTGCAGCCGCAATTATGGCTGCACCATGCGCGGTATATCTGCTGGATGGAACTGCGCTTTGGGCTTATGCTTCCGGCATCGTCTTGAACACGTAGTCCCACGCCGGCGAGCTGACCCCGAAGCGCGCATTGGGGGTCTTGTAGTGGTGCTGCATGTGGTAGCGCTTGATGTACTTGGCGTACCCTGACCGCATCGGCCAGTGATGGGTGGCGTAGTGGGTGAGGTCGTAGATCAGGTAGCCGATCAGGAAGCCTGACATGATCGGATTGACCCACAGCGGTGCGGCGAATACGCTGCCCACCAGCCAGGCAAACAGGGCATAGAACAGCAGCGCCAGCGGAATGCTCACCACCGGCGGCATCACCAGGCGGGTTTTGCATTGCGGTTGGGCGTGATGCACGCCGTGGAACAAAAAGGTGATCCGCTCCATTCGCGGTGTTTTGGGCGGGAAGTGGAAAACGAAACGGTGCAGGGTATATTCCGCCAGCGTCCACACGAATAACCCCACCAGGAAGGCGCCGGCAGCGTACCAGCCCGGGTTGCCTCCGTTCAGGATGGGCCACAACAGGAGGATCACTGCAATTGGCAGCCAGATGACGGTCACGGTAATGGGGCTGATATGGGTAAAGAATTCGAGAAAGTCGGATTTGAATAACCGGATGGGTGTTTCATCGTGAATGATCTGGGGATGGGACATCTCTTCACCTCTAATAAGTAAATAATTAGAGATATTATACAGAGATACTGCGCCCGTTTAATTAAAAAGACCCCCGGAAAATTCGCATCCGGGGGTTCGTCGATGACAGATCTTATTTTGCCAGCATTTCTGCCGCAACCATGAAGTCGGTCGCCGAGATGAAGCCGACCAGTTGGTTATTTACATCCACCACCGGGATGTGGTGAATGTTCTTTTCCTTCATCAGCTTTACACAATCGATCAGGGATTTGTCTTCACGAATGGTCATGATCGGTGAATGATCGATTTCTTTCACTTTTGTATGCGCCGGATTGCGCTGTTCGGCGATGATCTTGTCGCAGATATCGGTGGAGGTCAGGATGCCGTATTCAGGATGATCTGCGCTCTTGCTTACCAGGATACTGTTTGTGTACCGGCGGCGCATCATGCGGATCGCATCGAGTACGCTCGCATCGGGGTCAACAAAAACCAGTAAATCTACCATCCAGTCTTTAACTGTATGCTGCATTTTTATCTCCTGATTTGGAAGTTATTTTCAGTATAGCCAGAATTTGATTCACAGGCAAGAAAAAACCCTGCATGTCAAAGTGCAGGGTTTCAATGTGGAGGCTGGGCCGCTCTCTGGTTCCGGGCGTCTGGGTGTCCCGACCGGCGCCTTGTAAAAGTTAAACGCCACGGTGTTTTCACCGTGGCGTTATCAAAAGGAGGAGAAGTTACCGCTTCAAGCTGACAATGGCGGGCACCAGGTCGAACATCCAGAAGCCGATCGGCAGCCCGATTACCGAAAGGCACAGCAGGTAGGCGGCTTCCATCCAGATGGCGCTCAGCCACCAGCCCACCAGCAGAAAGTAGATCGCGCGCAGCAGAAAGTTGATCTGCGGTTTTCCCACCTCGCGCTGGGATACGCTGCCGTTTTCATAATGCGTCACCTGTAGCCTTACCGGCTCGGTGCGCAGCGCCATGATCCAGGGCAGTTTGTTCAGCATGACTACCGCGAGTGGGATGCCGACGATAGTCACCATCAAAATCCAGCTCACGACCATCCATATCTGTCCCAGCCAGATACCGATGAAGGCGAACCATAATATTTGCACCAGGCAACCGGGGTTCTTCCGGGTTTCAACTGTCATCGTTTCCATTCTATTCTCCATTTCATTTTCACTTTATATACGGAATTTTGAAATGAAGGTTGCTATTTTCGCGGGCTGCGGCGGTGGAGACATAGGGTGGCGGAGATCAACACGGCATCCAGCAGCACGCGGATTGTAATCGGCGGTTGACCGAAGGTGAAGTAGAACAGGGTCAGGATCGAGCCAATGCCGGTTGCAAGGGGTGCCAGGAAAGGCTTGCGGTTGATGAAACGGATGGCTGCCAGAACCCCGCATATGAATGGAATGCGGCTGCCCAGAGTGTGATCCCGGCATACTCGATCCACTGCGGTTTGAATACACCTTCCGCCCTGTCTCTCACGCCTTCCATACGTGCCGGAGGGTGGAAAGTTGTACGGCGCTAAATCAGCCTTATATTATAGAATTTGTCGAAAAGATGGTCTCTGTGTATAATAAAAATAATCCATTAACTTTATGCAAAGGAACCACTATGCTGCTTGAATACCTGCCCCTATTAATTCTCGTAGCGCTGGCGTCCGGTTTGGCTGTTTTAGTGGTGATATTGGGACATATTTTTGGCCCCCATCGACCCACGAAGCGTAAAGGCGCCCCGTATGAATCTGGTATGACCCCTTATGGTCCGGGCACCCGCCGGATGTCTGTCCGCTACTACCTGGTGGCGGTCTTGTTCATCCTGTTTGATGTCGAAGTGGTTTTCTTTCTGCCGTGGGCGGTCGTGTTTAAAAAACTCGGTCTTTTCGGTTTGATCGAAATGATCGTCTTTATTGGTATTCTCCTGGTTGGCTATGTCTATGCCTGGAAAAAGGGAGCCTTGGAATGGGAATAGAGCAAAAAGCTGGTAATTTGGGTATTGTGACCACCACCCTGGAACAGGCGGTGAACTGGTCGCGGACCAATTCCATGTGGCCCATGTTGTTCGGTCTGGCGTGCTGCGCCATTGAAATGATGGCAGCCCAGTCGGCGGCGTATGACCTGAGCCGCTTCGGCATGGAATTGATGCGCCCCAGCCCGCGCCAGTCTGATCTGATGATCGTGGCGGGCAGGGTCAGCCGCAAGATGGCGCCTGTGCTGCGCAACCTGTATGATCAGATGCCCGACCCCAAGTGGGTGATTGCGATGGGCGACTGCGCCGCCTGCGGCGGGGTGTTCAACAATTATGCCATCATGCAGGGTGTGGATGAAGTAGTTCCGGTGGATGTGTATATCGCCGGTTGTCCTCCGCGCCCCGAGGGATTGATTCATGGCATCATCACCCTGCACGAAAAAGTGCGCAAAGAAAAAATTGATACTTGGAAATAGGATAAGGATAAAAATCTATGCATGAATCCTATCAGCCGGCAGTAAACGCATTGCAGCGTCGCTTCAATGCGCAAATGAGCGAATTTCGCGATGAAATGACCTTACTGGTTCAACCCGAGAATTGGATCGATGCTGTCACCGCTTTGCGGGATGAATTTGGCTTCAATAGCCTGGAAGGCGTCACAGCCGTCGATTACTGGCCGCAGCAGACACCGCGCTTCCACGTGGTTGCGCATATCTATTCATTCAGCCTGCATAAAACCATCATCCTGCGCACGCCGCTCGCCGGAAATGCCCCCGTCCTCCCCACGCTGGAGAAGGTGTTCCCCAACGCCAACTGGCATGAGCGCGAAATTTGGGATATGTTCGGCATCCGCTTCGAAGGACACAGCGATCCGCGCCGTATTCTCATGCCTCAGGATTGGCAGGGGCATCCCCAGCGCAAGGATTATCCTCTCGGCTACGAAGAGGTTCAGTTTACCTTCAACTTTGACAAGATCAGCGTGAAGAAACCTGCACCCAGGGAATAGGGAAGAGAGATGACAGATCAACAGCAAATTGATATGGGCGGTATGGATCACCTCTTCTCTGAACGTGCTTTGCACGGCGAGACGATGGTGCTCAACATGGGTCCCCAGCATCCTTCCACGCATGGCGTTTTGCGCCTGGTGCTGGAATTGGATGGCGAGATCGTCCAGAATTGTGTTCCCGATATCGGTTTCCTCCACACCGGTGTGGAAAAGAACATGGAGGGAAAGACCTACCAGAAGGCGGAGGTGATGACCGACCGGCTGGATTACATGAACACCATCGGCAACAACCTGGTCTACTGCATGGCGGTGGAAAAGCTCTGCGATCTGGATGTACCACCGCGGGCGCAGGGGGTGCGTGTGATCCTCACCGAGTTGCAGCGCATTGCCAGCCACCTGCTCTGGCTGGGCACATCCGCGCTGGATTTGGCGGCGATGTCGGTCTTTCTCTATGCCATGCGCGAACGCGAAATGATTATGGATATCTTCGAGCTGGTCAGCGGACAGCGCATGATGACCACCTACATCCGCCCCGGCGGATTGTGGCGCGATGTGCCGGTGGAATTCGAACAGACCGTGCGCAATTTCATCAAAATCCTGCCCAAACGGATCGATGAATATGAAAGCCTGTTGACCAACAACCCGCTTTTCATCGAGCGGACGATTGGCATCGGCAAGATCACCGCGGAGGAATGTATCCGCTGGGGCGTCACCGGTCCGGTATTGCGCGGGTCGGGAATGGCGTTCGATCTGCGCAAGCTGCATCCCTACATGGGGTACGAACAGTATGACTTTGATGTCCCGACCGAGACCGGCGGGGATATCAATGCCCGTTACAAGGTCCGCGTGCGTGAGATGCGTGAATCGATCAAGATCGTCGAACAGGCACTCGACAGGCTGCCGCTGGGTCCGGTGCTTTCCAACAACCGCAAGTATGTTCCCCCGCCGCGCGCCGAGATCGGTACCAGCATGGAAGCCCTCATCCATCACTTCAAGCTCTGGACGGAAGGCTTTACTCCGCCGGTGGGTTCGGTTTACGCCATGGCCGAATCTCCGCGCGGTGAGCTGGGTTGTTACCTCGAGTCCGATGGCAGCCCCAAGCCCTACCGGGTACATTTCAAAACACCCTCCTTTGCCAATCTTCAGATCATGCCGCTGCTCTCCAGGGGTCACTTCGTGGCTGACCTGGTGGGGATTATCGGCAGCATCGATATCGTGTTGGGAGATACAGACCGATGAACGAATTTGCCGCCCGATACGCAACAGAGATCGAAAGCATCCTGGCGAAATATCCGCCGGAAAAGAAACAGTCGGCAGTGATGCCGCTGCTCCACCTTGCCCAGACCGAAAGGGGCTATGTCAACAAACAGGCGGTCGTGGATATCGCCGAGATTGTGGGCATCACCCCCACCGAAGTGGCAACCGTGGTCGGTTTTTACACCCTCTATCACGATCATCCCGAAGGAAAATATCGCTTCCAGATCTGCACCGATCTTCCCTGTGCCCTGCGCGGCGCTGATGAGTTCCTGCAGGAGCTTTGCAAGGCTCTGCAAATCAAGCCCGGCGAGACTACATCCGATGGTTTGATCACCGTGGAAGAGGTGAAATGCCTGGCTGCCTGTCATCGGGCGCCCATGTTCCAGGTGCAGGACAGGGATGGCATCACCTATCATGAAAACCAGACCGTGCAGACCGCGCTTGCACTGGTGGACGAACTGCGTGGAAAGGAGCGCCGCTAATGGCTGAGCACATCCTCCTGAGGCACCGTGATATCCCGGATATCCACCAGTTGAAGGTCTACCTGAAGAACGGCGGCTTTTCCGCCTTCAAGAAGATCGTCACCACCATGCAGCCTGCGCAGGTGTTGGAAGAGGTGAAAGCCTCCGGCTTGCGCGGCAGGGGCGGCGCCGGTTTTCCCACCGGGGTCAAATGGTCCTTCCTGCCGGGGAACATCTTCCCCCATTACGTGGTCGCCAACGCCGACGAATCCGAACCCGGCACCTTCAAAGATCGTGAAATTCTGGAAAGTAATCCCTTCCAGTTTCTGGAAGGTCTGGCAATCGCTTCCTATGCCGTACAGGCCAACACCTCGTATGTTTATCTGCGTGGTGAATTCTGGCAGGTGGCGGCTTCTTTGGATGACTGCATCCGCCAGTTGGAAGCGGAAGGTCTGCTCGGCGAAAAACTGTTCGGCACCGATTACGCCCTGCGTCTGCATACCCATCTGGGTGCGGGCGCCTACATCTGCGGTGAAGAGACCGCCCTGCTGGAATCTATCGAAGGCAAGATGGGCCAGCCCCGTCTGCGCCCGCCCTTCCCGGCGGTGGAGGGGCTGTATGCCCGCCCGACCGTGATCAACAACGTGGAGACTCTGGCAAATCTGCCCTCCATTCTCAATAATGGCACCGCCTGGTTCCGCTCCATTGGCACCGAAAAAAGCCCTGGGGTGAAGATATTCTCCCTCTCCGGACACGTCAACAACCCCGGTAATTATGAGCTTCCGCTGGGTGCCACCTTCCGCGAGCTGATCTATACCCACGGCGGCGGAATTCCCGGCGGCAGAAAGATCAAAGCCATCATGCCGGCTGGCGCTTCTTCCAGCCTCATCCTGGCGAATGACGAAGCGCTCGACACCCCCATGGATTATGAATCCGTGCCCAGGCTGGGCGCGCAATTGGGCTCCGCCTCGGTCATCATTGTGGATGACAGCGTATCCATGGATTGGCTTATCCGCAAGACGGTGGAATTCTTCAAGCATGAATCCTGCGGCAAATGCACCCCCTGCCGCGAAGGTACCTATTGGATGAACCACCTGACCGAGCGTATCAACAATAAAAATCGTTCCGCAGAGGAAGTGCAGCTGCTTCAGGCGGTCGCCCTGCAGATGCAAAACAAATGCCTTTGCGCCCTCGGAGAATTCTCGATTATGGCGGTACTTTCAGCCCTTGAAAAATTCCCTCAAGATTTTGCCGCTCCAACAGGGAGATGATTATGTCCAAAGATGTCACGCTGACCATTGATGGTAATACTGTCACAGTGCCTGCGGGAACCCTGGTGGTGGATGCAGCAAAGAAGATCGGCATCGATATCCCCGTTTTTTGCTACCATCCCAAGATGGAGCCGGTGGGGATGTGCCGCATGTGCCTGGTCGAGATCGGGCGCCCCATGATCGATCGGACAACCGGTCAGGCGGTTTTGGATGAGGACGGCAAGCCCAAATTGCAGTTCGGTCCCAAACTGGAAACAGCCTGCACCACCCCCGTCTCGGAAGGCATGGCGGTGATCGGGATGAGCGACAAGGTCAAATCCGCCCGCAAGGACGTGCTGGAATTCCTGCTCACCTCACACCCACTCGATTGTCCCATCTGTGACAAGGGCGGTGAATGTCCCCTGCAAAACCTGACCCTCGGCTATGGACCGGGCGAAAGCCGTTACCTGTACGATGATAAAAAGCATGCCGAAAAGCATGTTCCCCTCGGAGATCTGATCTATCTGGATCGCGAGCGCTGCATTCAGTGTGGACGCTGCGTGCGCTTCCAGGATGAACTGGCGGATGACCCGGTGATTGGTTTCTACCAGCGCGGGCGCGCGCTCGAGATCATAACCAACTCCGAGCCAGGCTTTGATTCGATCTTCTCCGGCAATACCACCGATATCTGCCCGGTGGGTGCGCTCACCACGGCAGATTTCCGCTTTGGCGCCCGCCCCTGGGAACTCAAGGCTGCCGCGTCCATCTGCACCCACTGTCCGGTGGGCTGCAACCTGACCTTCAATACCCGCCGCGAAGCCAAATCCGGCGGCAGAGTGGTCATCAAACGCGCCATGCCTCGCCAGAACGAGGCGGTTAACGAACTGTGGATTTGCGATAAGGGACGCTTTGCCTATCACTTTACCGAGAACCCCAAACGACTGACCACGCCGCTTATTCGCCGCGATGGCGAATTGCAGCCTGCCAGCTGGGAGGAGGCGCTCGAACTGGTCAGCGAAAAGATCCGCGCCTATGCATTCAACTTCACCGTGCTGGCTGGCGGCAGGCTCTCCAATGAAGATCTGTATGCCCTCAAAGAGCTGGCGGATACGGTGCATGGCAAGACCGTTTTGTATGGCACCATGGCAGGCGGCGACTTGGTCTCCACCGTGGGGCTGGGCTCCGCAGCCAACCTGGGCAACCTGGGCAAGGGCGATGCGATTGTCGTGGTTGCCAGTGATCTCCATGAGGAAGCCCCCGTCTGGTGGCTGCGGGTTAAGTCCGCGGTCAAGCGTGGTGCCCGTCTGGTGGTGGCAAATGCCCGCGACACCCGCTTGGATAAATTTGCCGATTTCACCATCCGCTATCCCTATGGGAAGGAAGCCGAAGCGGTCCAATCGCTTTTCCCCGACGCCCCCGAAGCGGATGATTTGAACCGCATGATCGCCGAAGCGAACCAGTTGGTGGTCTTTTACGGTTCGGATGGCACAGGGCTGAACGCTTCCCGCCGGCTGTCCACCGCGGCTGCCGGGCTGCTCACCCGCACCGCCCATGCCGGAAAACCCAACAGCGGATTGGTCGCCGTATGGCAGCATGCCAACGATCAGGGCGCCTGGGATATCGGTTTCCGCCCTGTGGAACAGGTGGATGACATCCTGCAGCACACCGGCGTCATTTATATCGCCGCGGCCGATCCGGCTGGCGATTGCCCGGATTGCCGCCGCGCCCTCGGGCAGGGTAACTTCGTGGTCGTCCAGGAATTGACCCTTTCCGAAACTGCCCGGCTGGCGGATGTCGTGCTCCCGGCGCAGGCATTTACCGAACGCGAGGGCTCCTTTACCAGTGGCGAGCGCCGGGTGCAGCGCTTCTTCCCGGTGGTCGATCCGCTGGAAGGAACGCGTGCCGATTATGCCATCGCCGCCCAGGTGCATCAAAAGGTTGCCCGCATGAACCTGGATGTTCCCGCCGCTTCGCAGGTATTCCTGGCGCTGGCTGCCCACTCCGCCGCTTTTGCCGGCTTGAATTATCAGGCGCTCAGCCGCGTGCAGCAGCAGTATCCCATCATCGGCAGGCAGGACGTGTATTATGGCGGCACCGCCTACGATAACAACCAGGGACTGGGCGTAAAGTTGAAAACACTGGCGGAAACGGGTGCGCACTATGATATTCCTGAAATGCCCGAACCCGCGCCTGCCGCATCAACGGATGGACTGATGGGCTATCCGGTGACCATTTGCTACGACCGCGGTCAGACTGTCGTCCCGTCCGCCGTATTGCAAAAACGTCTGCCCGAGCCGTTTATCATTGTCCACCCGCAAACCGCGGAGAAGAACCAATGGTCGCTCACCCAGCTGGCGCGCATCAACCTGAAGGGCAAAGCCTGCCAGGTGCAGATCCGCCTGGATGAGACAATTCCCGTTGGTTTGGTTTTGATCCCCCGCAGCATGGGCTTGCCCTGTATCGAGCCCTGTTCGGTGGGGATGGCAAAATAACTTAAAGGGTGAAATATATGGATGCTGGCATGATTATCGAATGGGTATTGAAGGCAGTTGCGATCCTGCTGTTTTGCACCGCGGGGTTTGCATACACCACCCTTTATGAACGCAAGGTGCTCGCCCGTATGCAGGTCCGCTGGGGACCCAATCGCGCGGGTCCTCTCGCATCTCTCCAGCCGGTTGCGGATGGCGTCAAGCTGATCTTCAAGGAGGAATTGATCCCCGCCAATGCCGATAAGTTGATCTTCATCGCCGCGCCCATCATTACCGTGATCCCGGCGTTGATTATCACCGGCGTGGTGCCTTGGGGGAATGAGATCGTCCTCTTCGGGCGCACCATCAAGCTCTACCTGGCGGATATCAATGTCGCCGTGCTCTACATCATGTCGGTCACCTCGATCTCGGTGTACGGCATCACCCTGGCGGGTTGGTCTTCCAACAATAAATATGCCACGCTGGGCGGGCTGCGCGCCACCTCGCAGATGATCAGTTATGAGCTGGCGTTGGGTTTATCCTTCGTCGGACCCATCCTCATCACCGGTTCGATGAGCCTGCGCGATATCGTGTTGGCGCAGCAGAATATCCCCTTTATCGTGCTTCAGCCGCTGGGAGCGATCATCTTCATGATCGCCACCATAGCGGAGGTCAACCGCGCCCCCTTCGATATGCCCGAGGCGGAGCAGGAACTGACCGCCGGTTACCACACCGAATATTCGGGGATGAAATTCGCCCTCTTCTTTATGGCGGAATACATCAAGATGATCGCTGTTTCCACCATTGGCGCCACCCTCTTCCTGGGCGGGTACTACGGACCGTTCGTGGAGCAGCTTCCCTGGCTGGGACCCATCTACCTGATTGCCAAGGTGGTGATCCTGCTCTACGGGTTGATCTGGATCCGTGCCACCCTGCCCCGCATCCGTTACGACCGCCTGATGGCGTTCGGCTGGAAGATCCTCTTCCCGCTGGCGTTGCTGAATGTGGTTTTGACTGCATTCGGGGTCGTGATTTTTGGAGGCAAATAACCCATGTTTAAAGGTATCTTCGAAATCTTCCGCGGCTTGTGGCAGACCTTCCGTTCTGCGTGGACCAAGCCGGTCACGGTTCAGTATCCTGAAGAAAAACGTCCCGTGCGGCAGCGCTTCCGTGGACGTCACGTGCTCAAGCGCTACGACAACGGTCTGGAAAAATGTATTGGCTGCTCGCTCTGCGCCGCCGCCTGTCCGGCGGATGCCATCTTCGTTGAATCATCCGAACAGACCGACGACCAGCGCTTCTCTCCCGGCGAGCGTTACGCCAGCACCTATGAGATCAACATGCTGCGCTGCATCTTCTGCGGCTTCTGTGAAGATGCCTGCCCCACCGAGGCAATCGTGCTGGAGGATAACTACGAGCTTTCCTTCTATGACCGCCAATCTGCCATCTACACCAAGGAAATGCTGATCGAGCCGGTGCAGCCGCCCGCCAAACCCACCCCGCAGAAAACGCCGCCCGGAAAGTACACCCGCTCGGTGCCTGAAATGAAGAACCCCACGGATTAGGAGGGAGTATGCCGGAGCTTACACCACCTGTTATGATTTTCTTTACCATCGCTGGTATTACCGTCCTCACCGCCCTGGGCATGCTTCTCAGCCGCAATGCGGTCTATTCTGCCCTCTTTCTGGTCTTGAATTTCTCGTCGGTCGCCTTTCTCTATTTCGTGTTGGGCGCGCCGTTTATCGCCATGGCTCAGCTCACCGTCTATGCCGGCGCCATCATGGTCCTCTTCCTGTTCGTCATCATGATGCTGGGCAGCTCCAAAGGCAAGCCCGGCGAACCGGTGGGCTTCACCCGCGTGATCGGCGGGTTGGTCACCCTCGTCGTGCTGGCGGAGGCAGCCTTCATGATTTTTATCAAGAATCCCTCCACCATCATGATCGCCACCCCCGAACAGGATACCGCCACCGCCCAGGCGATTGGCGCCGTCCTTTTTGATCAATACATCCTTCCTTTTGAGGTGACCTCGTTCATCCTGCTGGTGGCTGTCATCGGCGCCATTGTGTTGACCAAGGTCGAAAAGAAAAAAATAGAGCAGCCGGGTACCGGCGGGGAGGTGAACTAACATGGTTCCCCTGAATTATTACCTGGCATTATCCGCCATCATGTTCTCCCTTGGCACCCTGGGTGTGGTCAGCCGCAGGAATCCGATCGTCATGTTCATGTCGCTCGAGCTGATGTTCAATGCCGCCAACCTGGCATTCGTCTCTTTTGCCCGCTACTACAACATGCTCAACGGGCAGATATTCGTCTTCTTTGTCATGGTGGTCGCCGCCGCGGAAGTGGCGGTGGGTCTGGCGTTGATTGTGGTTATTTTCCGCAACCGCCACAACATCGATGTCGACGAAATGAATAAATTAAAGGAATAGGGGAAAAGCGCTTATGGAATTATCCAGCCTTCCTTCCGGAACATATTTCAACCTGGTGCCCTGGGTCGTTTTCTTTCCCCTGATCGGTTTGATCCTCAACCTCATTCTGACCAACCGGGCAACGGAAAAAGTGTACGGGGTGCTTGCCAGCCTGGCGTCCGGCGCTTCTTTCATCGTCGCCAGCCTGCTGCTGGTCTCGCTCAATCAGCATCCCGAAGCGGTGGTGGTGCCTTTTGCCGAATGGATCAATATCGGCAAGCTTTCCATCAATTGGGCTTTCCGCGTGGATACGCTCTCGGTGACCATGATGTTGGTCGTCTCGGGCGTCGGTACCCTCATTCACGTTTACTCCATCGGCTACATGCACGAGGATGTCCGTATTCAGGGCGACCCATCCCGCTACAGCCGTTTCTTCATCTTCCTCAACCTGTTCATCGTAATGATGATGATCCTGGTCAGCGCCGAGAGCTACCTGATGACCTTTGTCGGTTGGGAGGGCGTGGGTTTGTGTTCCTACCTGTTGATCGGCTTCTGGTTCGAAAAGGGGAAGAACGGTGATGGCAATGCCATTGCCGCCAAGAAGGCTTTCCTCACCAACCGGGTGGGTGATTTCGGTTTTATTTCCGCCATGTTCCTGATCTTTACCATTTTCGGCAGCCTGAATTTTACGGATGTGTTTTCCGCCGCCCGCGCCGGCGGCGTGGATGCCGCGCCCTGGCTGCTGCTGGCGTTGAATTTATTCCTGCTCCTGGCGGTGACCGGTAAATCAGCCCAGGTGCCGCTGTTCGTCTGGCTGCCGGATGCCATGGCGGGTCCCACACCGGTCTCCGCCCTCATCCATGCGGCGACCATAGTGACCGCCGGTGTCTACCTGGTGGCGCGTTCTTCTCCGCTGTTCGCCCTCCACCCCGCCGCGGGTACCGTGGTGGCGGTGATCGGCGCCGTTACGGCTCTCTTTGCCGCCACGATTGCGGTGGGTCAATACGATA